>NZ_JBIBKX010000001.1:0-97912 GCF_042959425.1 Streptomyces sp. NPDC007896
CTCGGGCTTTCCTCCGGGCGCTTCCCTTCGGTCCTGCTGTCTTGCTTTGTTCTTGCGTTTCCGACTCTATCAGACCGTTTCCCGATCCGATTTCCCCGGTGCTTTCCAGGTTCCCGCTCTCGCGTTTCCCTTTCCAGCGGTTCCGACTCTATCAGACTCTTTCGTGTCCGATTCCCTGTCGGAGAGGGATTCCGTCTTCTGGCTTTGAGTGCTTTCGCATCGCGGCCTTTCGACATTCACTACGCTAGCCGATTCCCTCGGCAACTCATAATCGAGTTCCGCGGGCTGCAATTCAGGCATGCAGGCACGCCGAATTGACCCCCGCTGAGGGGAAGTCGTAGGTAGTGGGTTGGCCACTTCCGGCTGCAGGCTGAACGCCGTACCCGGGTCAAGCGGCTCGGGCTACATTACGGACCCCCCAGGGGCGAGTCAAGTTGAGCGACGGCGTGGCGTATGGGCCCGATAAGGGCTCACGGTGGGGTCATTGGCGACCCAGAAGCGCCAGGGGTGAACGCCACCGTCGCCGGCCACTCCGGTACGCGGACCGTTGCGTACCTGGTCGGAGCGGACGGGGGTGCCCGTCAGGAGGGTCAGTGGGGAGCCCTCGGGGGCGCAGGCGTCGGCGCCGTCGAGGGCCCTGTCCACGCCGAGTGCCGTGGCCAGGCGCGCGGGCCCTTTGGCCAGTTCCATGTCATTACGGGCCGAGAGTCGACGTTTGCGAGCGAGTTCGGCGCCCTCGGTGATCTCTCCGGCACGGAGAAGGACCCCGCTCGGGTCGCCCTCCGGACCACACACCAGGTTCATGCAGAACCACATGCCGTAGGTGAAGTAGACGTATACATGCCCAGGCGGACCGAACATCACGCCATTGCGGGCCGTGCGGCCGCGATAGGCATGGGAGCCGGGATCGTTCGGGCCGTCGTACGCCTCCACCTCCGTGAGACGGAGCTCGATCGGACCGTCCGGCGTCGTGCGGACGAGGACGCGCCCCAGCAGGTCGGGGGCGACCTCCAGTACGGGGCGGTCGAAGAAGTCCCGGGTGATGGGCGTACGGTCAGGGGCCGCGATCATGGCTTACGAGCGTAGTCCAGTGGCCCGGACGGGTGCGGCCGGGTGAGGGACTGTGCGTACGGGTCGGCACGAGTGCGTGTCAGTGCGTGTCTACGGGTGGTCAGGGAGCGTCCTCCTTGCAAGGGTGAGGGCGCGGAACCGGCCGCGGCCGGATCGCGTTTGTAGGGATCAAGGATCCAGACGGATGTACGACGGAGCACAGGCGTTGCCTGGGGAGGAAGAAACATGGGGTTCAAGCGGCTGCTTGCGAGCCTGGGAGCCGGTGGGGCTTCGGTCGAGACGGTGCTGACCGAGGTCAACGTCGTTCCGGGCGGTGTCGTGCAGGGTGAGGTGCGGATCCAGGGCGGGTCCGTGAACCAGGCCATCGAGGGGCTGTCGGTCGGGCTCCAGGCCAAGGTCGAGGTCGAGGGCCACGACGACCAGGAGTACAAGCAGGACATCGAGTTCACCAAGCTGCGGCTCGGTGGGGCCTTCGAGCTGCAGGCCGGTGCCGTGCACGCCGTTCCCTTCGGGCTCGAGATCCCGTGGGAGACGCCGATCACCACGATCGACGGGCAGGCGCTTCGGGGCATGCACATCGGTGTGACCACCGAGCTGGAGATCGCGCGTGCCGTGGACTCCGGTGACCTGGACCCGATCAACGTGCACCCGCTGCCGGCGCAGCAGGCGATCCTGAACGCCTTCATCCAGCTGGGCTTCCGCTTCAAGAACGCGGACATGGAGCGCGGTCACATCCGGGGCACCCGGCAGAAGCTGCCGTTCTACCAGGAGATCGAGTTCTTCCCGCCGTCGCAGTACCGCGGGCTGAACCAGGTCGAGCTGAGCTTCGTCGCGGACGACCACGAGATGGACGTCATCCTGGAGATGGACAAGAAGCCGGGCCTCTTCAGTGAGGGCAGCGACTCCTACCGCTCCTTCCGCGTGGGGCTGCACGACTACCAGGGCACGGACTGGGCCGCGTACCTGAACCAGTGGCTGTCCGAGGTCGGCAGCAAGCGCAGCTGGTTCTAGGCTCGGGTCGAGAGATTCCGCCGTTCAGGAGGTTCTGACGTGACCGAGCTCAAGAGGCCGCCGCTTCCCCATGACTTCCACCCGCCCGTTCCGACCTTCACGGTCATCAGTGAGGACGTCGAGCCGGGCGGGGTGCTGAAGGACGCTCAGGTCTACGCGGCGGGGAACACCTCGCCGCAGCTGAGCTGGGAGGGCTTCCCGCCGGAGACCAAGAGCTTCGCCGTGACCTGCTTCGATCCGGACGCCCCGACGGGGAGCGGGTTCTGGCACTGGGTGGTGTTCGACATTCCCGCTTCGGTGACGGAACTGCCGACGGGCGCGGGCAGCGGCAAGTTCGAGGGGCTGCCGGAGGGTGCCGTCCAGGTGCGCAACGACTACGGGTCCAAGGACTTCGGTGGCGCCGCGCCGCCGGCCGGGGATCCCGCGCACCGGTATGTGTTCACGGTGTACGCCGTGGATCAGGAGAAGCTCGGTCCCGACGCGGAGGTGTCGCCGGCCGTCGTGGGATTCAATCTGCGGTTCCACACGCTGGCGCGCGCCCAGCTGATGGGTGAGTACGCGTCTCCCGCGTAAAGCGGTGAAGACTCACGTTCACTGAACGTTTGCCCGCCTCTGGTCTTGGAAGTGATCAGGGGCGGGCATTTTTATTGCGTTGTCCATCTCGGCGTGCCCGGCCAGAGTTGATCCAAGCCCGCCAGGGGGTGGGCCGGTGCGCACGGGAGGTGGGCTGGATGCGGGACACGCTGGTTCTGAACGCGAGCTTTGAGCCGCTGTCGACGGTGACGTTGAACCGAGCCGTCGTTCTGGTGCTGCAGGACAAGGCTGTCGTCGAGCAGGCCCACCCCGAACTCCGTATGCGCGGCGCCGCGCTGGACATACCCGTGCCCCGAGTCATCAGGCTGTGCAGGTATGTGAGGGTGCCTTTCCGAAGACAAGCGCCGTGGTCGAGGCGCGGTGTGCTGGTACGCGACCAGCACAGGTGCGCGTACTGCGGAAGGCGGGCGACGACGGTCGACCACGTGGTGCCGCGCGCGCAGGGCGGTCGGGACTCCTGGCTGAATACGGTCGCGTCCTGCGCGGAGGACAACCACCGCAAGGCGGACCGGACTCCGGAGCAGGCGGGTATGCCGCTGCTGCGGCAGCCGTTCGAGCCGACGCCCGCGGACGCGATGCTGCTGGCGCTGGGCCGTGACGACTTCGACGCCCTCCCGGAGTGGCTGGCCCAACCCGCAGCGTAGCCGCTCCGCTGGGAGAGCCCCGACAACCCGCCGGTCGTTCGGCCGCGGGTCGTCCGTGGCCGGTCGCGCAGTTCCCCGCGCCCCTGACGGGGCGCGGGACAGCGTCAGTCGGTGACGGACGGCTTCTCGCGACGCTCGGTGCCCGCGTTGCCCGAACCGCCGCCCATGGGGCCGAAGTTGCCCATGGCGCCGCTCAGGCCCTTGAGGGCGTCACCGATCTCGCTGGGCACGATCCAGAGCTTGTTGGCGTCTCCCTCGGCGATCTTGGGGAGCATCTGGAGGTACTGGTAGGCGAGGAGCTTCTGGTCGGCGTCGCCGGCGTGGATGGACTCGAAGACCGTACGGATGGCCTGGGCCTCGCCCTCGGCGCGCAGGGCGGCGGCCTTGGCCTCACCTTCGGCGCGCAGGATCGCGGACTGCTTCTCACCTTCGGCGGTGAGGATCTGCGACTGACGGATACCTTCGGCGGTGAGGATCGCGGCGCGCTTGTCACGGTCGGCGCGCATCTGCTTCTCCATCGAGTCCTGGATGGAGGTGGGCGGTTCGATCGCCTTGAGCTCGACGCGGTTGACGCGGATGCCCCACTTGCCGGTGGCCTCGTCGAGGACGCCGCGCAGGGCCGCGTTGATCTCCTCGCGGGAGGTGAGGGTCCGCTCCAGGTCCATGCCACCGATGATGTTACGCAGGGTGGTGACGGTGAGCTGCTCGATCGCCTGGATGTAGCTGGCGACTTCGTAGGTGGCGGCGCGCGCGTCGGTGACCTGGTAGTAGATGACCGTGTCGATGTTGACCACCAGGTTGTCCTGGGTGATCACCGGCTGCGGCGGGAACGGCACGACCTGTTCACGCAGGTCGATGCGGTTGCGGATCGAGTCGATGAACGGGACCACGATGTTCAGGCCCGCGTTCAGGGTCCTTGTGTAGCGGCCGAAGCGCTCCACGATGGCCGCGCTGGCCTGTGGGATGACCTGGATGGTCTTGATCAGGGCGATGAATACCAACACCACCAGAATGATCAGGACGATGATGATTGGTGCCATCGATGCTCCCCGTACCCTTCTCCGCCTCGGTATGTCCGAAAGATCTTATGGTTGTTGAAGATCTTGCTCGACGAGTCTGACAGACCGTCGTCTGCCACGTGGGGCGTTCGGTTCACTTGCGTCGCACGAGGTCACATCACAATCGCCGTGGCTCCTTCGATGTCCACGACATCCACCTCCTGGCCCACTTCGTAGGCCTGTCCGGCGTCGAGAGCGCGCGCCGACCAGATCTCTCCGCCGAGTTTGATCCGGCCGCCGCCCGAACCGTCCACCCGTTCCAGGACGATGGCCTGTTTGCCCTTCAACGCCTCCACGCCGGTGGCGAGTTGGGGGCGCTGGGCGCGGTGCCGGGCCGCGACGGGTCGTACGACGCCGATGAGCGCGAACGAGACGACGGCGAAGACGAGTACCTGAAGGACGACATCGCCGCCGAGGCCCGCTGTCACCGCCGCCGCTGCGGCGCCGAGGGCGAGCATGCCGAACTCCGGCATCGCGGTCACCACGAGCGGGATGCCCAGCGCGGCCGCGCCGACGAGCCACCACACCCATGCGTTGATGTCGTTCACGTGGTCATGGTAGGTCCGCGGGCCGGGCGCGGACAGGGCGCAGATCGGTTGAGAAGGGGCTCGTACCGGGTGTTTCGTGCCGGAGGCTTCGTACGAAGCACTTCGTACGCGTGTTTCCGGTCGGTCAGGACATCGGCAGGCCCTGCGCGGTCCAACGCTCGCCGACCTGTTCGACGATGAGCGGGAGTCCGAAGCAGAGGGAGAGGTTGCGCGAGGTGAGTTCGAGTTCGAGCGGGCCGGCGGCGAGCACCTTGCCCTGACGGATCATCAGGACGTGGGTGAAGCCGGGGGCGATCTCCTCGACGTGGTGCGTGACCATGATCATGGAGGGGGCGATCGGGTCGCGGGCGAGACGGCCGAGGCGGCGGACGAGGTCCTCGCGGCCGCCGAGGTCGAGGCCCGCGGCGGGCTCGTCGAGCAGGAGCAGCTCGGGGTCGGTCATCAGGGCGCGGGCGATCAGGGTGCGCTTGCGCTCGCCCTCGGAGAGCGTGCCGAACCGGCGGTCCAGGTAGTCGCTCATGCCGAGGCGGTCGAGGAACGCGCGGGCGCGCTGCTCGTCGATGTCCTCGTAGTCCTCGTGCCAGCCCGCGGTCATGCCGTACGCGGCCGTCAGCACGGTCTGCAGGACGGTCTGGCGCTTGGGAAGCTTCTCGGCCATGGCGATACCGGCCACGCCGATGCGCGGGCGCAGCTCGAAGACGTCGACCTTGCCGAGGGTCTCGCCGAGGATGGTGGCCGTGCCCTGACTGGGGAAGAGATAGCTGGAGGCGAGATTCAGGAGGGTTGTCTTTCCGGCGCCGTTCGGGCCGAGGATCACCCAGCGCTCCCCCTCCTTGACCGACCAGGAGACCTGGTCCACCAGAGCCCGGCCCTCTCGGACCACGGACACGTCCTCCAGCTCCAGTACATCGCTCATGAGCGCGTTGTCTCCCATTGCAGTCTCGGCCGTCGCTTACGTCTGTGGACGCAGCCCCCAGGGAAAACCTACGCCACCGGTCGGTCGCTCCCATCCATCGGTCGGTCCTTAGGGTGGAGGCATGCTCTCGGAACCACGCTCAGGACGTCTGGCCGCATGGGGAAACGCCCTTTTGGCCGGACTTGTTTCGCCGGATGACGCGGTGCTCGCCATCGTCGGTGAGGACGCGGTGCACCGGGTCGAGGGGCTGCCGGGTGAGTCCGGCCCCGTCGGTCTCACGCTCGCCCTCGGCCGGCTTCGCGCGCTCGGGGTGACCGGACTGCGGGTCGCGCTGCCCGCGCCGGGGCATCCGCTCGGGCTGAGCGGGCCGCCGGACTTCAATGCGCGCGCCCTCGACGCGGAGGAGGCGGTGGTCTGCCACGGGGCGGCGCTCGGGCTCGTTCCCGAGGTGTACGAGGCCGGGCCCGACGGTGATGTCCATGTCGAGGTGGTGTGGCACTGCCTCGCCGTGCGGGAGGCGCCGCCTGCCGATGTGCCTTCGCTCGGTGAGGCCGAGCGGGAGCTCGCGGAGGCGCTGCGCGAGGCGACGGCGGTGTTGTCGCGGCTCGACGTGACGGGGTCGGGGCCGGTCGCCGAGGCGGCGGTCGACGCGTACCGGGCGCGGGCCGAGCGGGGGCGGGAGGTGTTGGCGCCCGGGTATCCGCCGCGTGCGGTGCGGGTGCTGGAGCTGGCCCAGCGGGTGGGGTTGCTCATCTCCGTCGCGTACGAGAACGGGCATGGCGGGGCGGTGAGTGCGTCGGAGATCTCGGCGCGGGCGTTGGCGTTGCGGCCGGTCGAGCGGACGGCTCGGCGGGCGCAGGTCGCTGCGTACAACGCGTTCGTGGAGGAGCGGGAGCGGGGGGTTCGCTGAGGTCTGTTTGCGCCCCCGCCGCCCCTACCCGTCCCATCCCCAACCTGGGGGCTCTGCCCCCAGGCCCCCGGGTGGGTTCTTTGGGTGCGGGTGGGTGGGGGCTTGGCGCGCAGTTCCCCGCGCCCCTGGGGGGCGGGGCTGCGCCCCGGCCCCCCGTCGGCCTGAACAGGCCGAACGGCCTCCCAGGAGATCCTGGGAGGCCGGTGGGGGGTGGTGGGGCATGGGTCTCAGTGGTTGAGGCCCAGGTTGCCGAAGGCCGGGTTCAGGGCGCCGATGACGTTCACGCTGTTGCCGACCGCGTTCACGGGGATGTGGATCGGGGCCTGGATGACGTTGCCCGAGACGACGCCCGGGGAGCCCGCGGCATTGCCGCCCGCCCACGAGCCGTCCGTCGCGGACGCCATGCCGGCACCGGCGGCGACCAGCCCGCCGGCCACCATCGCGACAGCCGTGGCCTTCTTCAGGTTCTTCACTTCTGAGCCCTCCCTAGCGATCACCGCGGCAGTCGCCGCGGCACGCACTGGAGAACGGCCGAGATCCCCGGAGGATGCGCCATCCGGGTGACATACACACGACGGTATGAATCTCAGCCCGGAGCGGAACCCTCCGAGTTGCCGCCGCCGGGCGGGCGATCAGCCCGCCGCCCCATGGCGTACGGCCCAGAGCGCGGCCTGGGTGCGGTCGGCGAGGTCGAGCTTCATCAGGATGTTCGAGACATGCGTCTTGACGGTCTTCTCGGAGAGAACGAGCGCGCGTGCGATTTCCCGGTTGGAGCGGCCGTCCGCGATCAGGCCGAGCACTTCGCGCTCCCGTTCGGTCAGTGAGCCGCCTCTCCCCTGGCCCGAGTTGGCCTCCTCCTGGGACAGCAGGACGCCCGCCACCTCGGGCTGGAGCAGGATGTGCCCGGCGTGCACGGAGCGGATGGCTCCGGCGAGGGCGTCCGGGTCCACGTCCTTGTAGACATAGCCGGCGGCGCCCGCGCGCAGGGCCGGGACGACCGTGCGCTGTTCGGTGAAGCTGGTGACGATCAGCACGCGCGCGGGGTTGGCGAGTTCACGGAGCTTGCGCAGCGCGTCGATACCGTCCATGCCCGGCATCTTGACGTCCATGAGGACGATGTCGGGCTTCAGCTCCTCGGCGCGGGCGACCCCTTCGGCGCCGTCGGACGCCTCGCCCACGACCTCGATGTCGTCCTGCACTTCGAGAAAGGTGCGCAGGCCCCGGCGGACCACTTGGTGGTCGTCGACGAGCAGCACCTTGATTGCGTCAGCCACCAGGGACCTCCATCTCGATCGTAGTGCCCTTCCCGGGCGCCGATTCCACGCTGAGGGTGCCGCCGACCCCGCTCGACCGGTCGCGCATGGAGACCAGGCCAAGGTGGCGTCCCGCGGCGCGGGTCGCCTTGGGTTCGAAGCCACTGCCGTCGTCACTGACGCGCAGGACGGTGCCGGGGCCGCGCTTCTCGAGGGTGACGTCGACGCGGCCGGCTCCAGAATGCCGCAGTGCGTTGTGCAGGGCCTCCTGGGCGACGCGCAGCACGGCCTCCTCCTGGGCTGCGGGCAGCGCCCGCACCCCGTGGCTCGCGAAGGTCACGCGCGCGGAGTGGGCGCGGTCGAGGACCTGTATCTGGGTGCGCAGGGTGGCGACCAGGCCGTCCTCGTCGAGGGCGGCGGGGCGCAGCTCGATGACGGCGGCGCGCAGCTCCTCGGTGGCTTCCGCGGCGAGCATGGCCACCTGATGCAGCTCGCCCTTGGCGCGTGCGGGGTCGCGGTCCACGAGGGCGACGGCGGCCTGCGCGGTCAGGCGCAGGGAGAAGAGCTTCTGGCTGACGGCGTCGTGGAGCTCGTGGGCGAGCCGGGAGCGCTCCTCGGCGATGGTGAGCTCGCGGCTGCGCTCGTAGAGACGGGCGTTGGTCAGGGCGATCGCCGCGTGCTGAGCGAGGATCGTGAGGAGTTCCTGGTCGTCCTCGGTGAAGCCGCACTCTCCGTCCTGCGCGGAGCAGTCCTTCTTGTCACCTTTCACCCTGTTCTTGTTGGCCAGGAACAGGGCGCCGATGACCTCGTCGCCGTCGCGGATGGGCAGGCCCAGGAAGTCGGACATGTCGGGGTGGGCGGTGGGCCAGCCCTCGAAGCGGGGGTCCTTGCGCACGTCCGCGAGGCGCTCGGGGCGGGCCTCGTGCAGCATCGCGGCGAGGATGCCGTGCTGGCGTGGAAGCGGGCCGATGGCCTTCCACTGGGCGTCGCTGACGCCGTCGACCACGAACTGGGCGAAGCCTCCGTGGTCGTCGGGCACACCGAGCGCCGCGTACTGCGCGTCGAGCAGCTCACGGGCCGAGGCGACGATCGTCTTGAGGACGTCGCGCACCTCGAGGTGCCTGCTCATGGCGAGCAGCGCGGTGCTCACCGCGTACAGACCGGACCGGGGGCCTTGGCTCATGTCCCCAACGTACCGGCGGGGTGTGACAGCGCGTATCCGACCTGTGGTGGCGGCCGCCTAGGCCGGTGGGCCTAGGGCGAAGGGCCCCAGGTCATTGGGGCCTGCGCACGAGGCGGCGGGGACGGCCCGGTTCCTACGTTGAAGGCACTCGCCGGGAGCGGCGGTGCTGGGACGAGGGGACGGACGTCATGCCGGTAGCGATCATCACGGGTGCTTCGAAAGGGCTGGGTCGGGCGCTCGCCGCGACCCTGGCGGAGCGCGGCTGGGATCTGGTGCTCGACGCGAGGACCGCGGGAGTGCTGAAGGAGACGGCGGAGGCGCTGTCCGCGTACGGGACCCGGGTGGAGGCGCTGCCCGGGGATGTCGGGGACGCCGGGCACCGCGCCGGGCTGGTGGCGGCGGCCCGCGGGCTCGGCGGCGTGGACCTGCTGGTGAACAACGCGAGCGCGCTGGGCGCCGAGCCGCTGGTGCGCCTGGAGGACCTGACCCTGGACGGGCTGCGGTACGCCCTGGAGGTCAACGTGGTCGCGGCGCTGGGCCTGGTCCAGGAGGCGCTGCCGCTGCTGCGGGCCGCGCAGGCCGGCGCGGTCGTCGCCGTCAGCTCGGACGCGGCCGCGGAGGCGTACGAGACGTGGGGCGGGTACGGGGCGTCCAAGGCCGCCCTGGACCAGCTGGCGGCCGTGCTCGGCGTGGAGGAGCCCGGGCTGCGGGTGTGGGCCGTGGACCCGGGGGACATGGGCACGGACCTGTACGCGGCGGCCGTACCGGACGACGACGATGCGCGGCCGACGCCGGACAGCGTGGTTCCGGCCTTTCTGCGGCTGCTGGACGAACGCCCCGCCAGTGGCCGCTACAGCGCTCCGGCACTGCTGGAGGTGCGATGACGACGACCGTGCGGGTTCCGGAGGAGCGGTCGGCGCGGGTGCCGGCCGAGCAGCGCGGGCCCGGGCGGGACCGGGACTCCGTGCGGCTGCTCGTGTCGTGCGGTACGGAGGTGTCGCATCACGCGTTCGTGGAGCTGCCGCGGCGGCTGCGGGCGGGGGACCTGCTGATCGTCAACACCTCCCCCACGCTGGCGGCCGCCGTGGACGGGCGGATCGGGCACGCGCGCGTGGTGGTGCATTTCTCCACGCGGGGCGATGACGGACGGTGGGCCGTCGAGCTGCGGGATCCCGATGGACGGGGCACCACACGTGCGCGCGGGGGCGGACCCGCGGGTACGGAGGTGCGCCTCGCCGGGGACGTGCGCCTCGTACTGGAGGAGCCGCTGACGCCGTACGGCTCGCGGTTGTGGTGGGGGCGGGTGTCGGATCCGGACGTGCTCGGGCTGCTGCGGCGCCACGGGCGCCCCATTCGCTACTCCTATACACAGAGGGACCAGCCGCTGTCCGCCTACCAGACGGTGTTCGCGCTGCCGTCGGCCGACGGCAGCGGCAGTGCGGAGATGCCGAGCGCCGCGCGGCCGTTCACCGCGCGCCTGGTGGCGGAGCTGGTGAGCCGGGGCGTGCAGTTCGCTCCGATCACGCTGCACACCGGTGTCGCGTCGGCGGAGGCCCATGAGCCGCCGTATCCGGAGCGGTACGAGGTGCCGGAGGCGTCGGCCCGGCTGATCAACGCCGCGAGGGCGGGAGAGGGGCGGGTCCTCGCGGTCGGTACGACGGCCGTACGCGCCGTGGAGTCGGCCGTCGACGCCGGCGGGGTGGTCCGGGCCCGGAAGGGCTGGACGGACCTCGTGGTGACCCCGGAGCGGGGTGTGCGGGTGGTGGACGGGCTGCTGACCGGGCTGCACGAGCCGGAGGCCTCGCATCTGCTGATGCTGGAGGCGATCGCGGGACGGGCGGCGATCGAGCGCAGCTACGGCGAGGCGTTGAGCGGGCTCTACCTCTGGCACGAGTTCGGGGACGTGCACCTCATCCTCCCGGAGGAAGGTCCTCACACTGAGCGTTGCTTCAGCAACTGCCGGTGAGAATTCCATGAGGCCGATGTGAGCCCGCACATAGGGCGCACATCACGTACGAAGGTGCATAGGAGATAAAGGCGGGCATAGTGAGCGGCGCAGACGTGGCAGTCTGCCCCGTTTTGCCCCTACTGGGCCTACTACCTTCCGTCGTACGTCACACCTTTGCCACGGTATTTTGCGGCCGCTAAGAATGGCACCCGTCGCTCAGCACCGCGGGTTTCACCCCACGGCGCCAGATCCGGAAACACTCTGTCCCCCACCGGATCGGGAGCGACCTCCGCGCTATTCGAAGAGGTCCATCAGCCATGACCAAGAACACCCGCACTCCTGGCCATAGTCCGAAGCTGACCCAGGTCCGCAAGCTCTCGATCGCCGGCGTCGCCACGCTCGGTGCCGCGACCCTCGCGTTCTCGCTGGCGCCGAGCCACACGCAGACCACCACGAACGACGCCGCCATCTCCGCGGCCCCGGTCGCCTTCAGCCAGCAGCCGATCAAGAACGTGCAGGCCCGCCTCACCGACCAGCTGGCCGGCACGAGCCTGAAGACCCAGGCCATCGCGGCGAAGACGAAGGCGGCCGACGACGCCGCCAAGAAGGCCGCCGACGCGGTCGCCGCCACGAAGGCCGCCGAGAACGTGCGCAAGGTGCAGGCCGCGAGCCGCTCCGTGCAGCGCCCCGCGATCGAGACGGTCGCCATGAAGACGGTCGCCATGAAGACGGCCACCTCGAAGACGTACGCCACGAAGACGGCCACCTCGAAGACGTACGCCACGAAGACGGCCACCTCGAAGACGTACGCCAACAACCTCGACGGCTGGATCCGCCAGTCGCTCGACATCATGAAGCACAGGGGCATACCGGGTTCGTACAACGGGCTGCACCGCAACATCATGCGCGAGTCCTCGGGCAACCCGATGGCCATCAACGGCTGGGACATCAACGCCATCAACGGGATCCCCTCGAAGGGCCTGCTGCAGGTCATCCAGCCGACCTTCAACGCGTACCACGTGCCCGGCACCTCGTGGAACATCTACGACCCGGTCGCCAACATCACGGCCGCCGCCAACTACGCGGCCGACAAGTACGGCTCGATGGACAACGTCAACAGCGCGTACTGAGGCCGGCGCGGACCTCTGACACGTACGCCGAAGGGCGGCACCCCGGTGTTGGGGTGCCGCCCTTCGGCGTACGTACGCGCGGGACTACTTGCGCATGACCTCGGGCTCGTGGCGGCGCAGGAAGCGCGCCACGAAGAAGCCGCAGACGGCGGCGAGGACGAGCAGCGCGACGATGTCCATGCCGTAGGCGGACGCCGTGTGGTTCCACAGCGGGTCCGTGCTGGACGGGTCGTCCGTGTTCGGACTGATGTTGTTGAAGTCCAGCGTGGCGCCGGCGGCGGCGACCGCCCAGCGCGAGGGCATCAGGTACGAGAACTCGTTGACGCCGATCTTGCCGTTCAGGATGAACAGGCAGCCGGTGAACACGACCTGGATGATCGCGAACATGACCAGCAGCGGCATGGTCTTCTCGGCCGTCTTCACCAGCGAGGAGATGACCAGGCCGAACATCATCGAGGCGAAGCCCAGCGCCATGATCGGGATGGAGAGTTCCAGCAGCACCGAATGGCCGAAGACCACGCCCTCGGTGGGCTTGGTGCGGCTGGTGAAACCGATCGCGCCGACCATGGCGCCCTGCAGCACGGTGACCACACCGAGCACGACCACCTTGGACATCAGGTACGCCGAGCGGGACAGGCCGGTGGCGCGCTCCCGCTCGTAGATCACCCGTTCCTTGATCAGCTCACGGACGGAGTTCGCCGCGCCCGCGAAACAGGCGCCGACCGCGAGGATCAGCAGCACCGTGGTGGCCGTGCCGTTCGGCACGTGCACGCCGGTCTTCGGGTTCACCTGCGGGTTCACCAGCAGGGTCTTGTTCGGGTCGATGAGCAGGCTCACCGCGCCGAGCACGGCCGGCAGGATCACCGTCAGCGCCAGGAAGCCCTTGTCGGACACGATCACCGACACATAGCGCCGTACCAGCGTGCTGAGCTGGGAGAACCAGCCCTGCGGCTTCGGCGGCTTCATCGCCTGCGGCGGCGTCACATTGGCCGACTGCGGGGCGACGGCGTCGATGTCCGCGGCATACATCTGGTAGTGCTGCGAGCCCTTCCAGCGGCCCGCCCAGTCGTAGTCGCGGTAGTTCTCGAAGGCCGAGAAGACGTCGGCCCAGGTCTCGTAGCCGAAGAAGTTGAGGGCCTCCTCCGGCGGACCGAAGTACGCGACCGAACCGCCCGGCGCCATCACCAGCAGCTTGTCGCAGATCGCCAGCTCGGCCACGGAGTGCGTGACGACGAGGACGGTACGGCCGTCGTCGGCGAGGCCGCGCAGCAGCTGCATGACGTCCCGGTCCATGCCCGGGTCGAGGCCCGAGGTCGGCTCGTCCAGGAAGATCAGCGACGGCTTGGTCAGCAGCTCCAGGGCCACCGAGACGCGCTTGCGCTGGCCGCCGGAGAGGGAGGTGACCTTCTTCTCCTTGTGGATGTCCAGCTTCAGCTCGCGCAGCACCTCGTCTATACGGGCCTCACGCTCGGCCGTCGTGGTGTCGGCGGGGAAGCGCAGCTTGGCCGCGTACTTGAGGGCCTTCTTGACGGTGAGTTCCTTGTGCAGGATGTCGTCCTGCGGGACCAGACCGATGCGCTGACGCAGCTCGGCGAACTGCTTGTACAGGTTCCGGTTGTCGTAGAGGACGTCACCCTGGTTGGCGGGGCGGTAGCCCGTGAGCGCCTTCAGGAGCGTCGACTTGCCGGAGCCCGAGGGGCCGATGACCGCGATGAGCGACTTCTCGGGGACGCCGAAGGAGACGTCCTTGAGGATCTGCTTGCCGCCGTCGACCGTCACCGTCAGATGGCGGGCCGAGAAGGAGACCTCACCGGTGTCGACGAACTCCTCGAGCCGGTCGCCGACCAGGCGGAACGTCGAGTGGCCGACGCCGACGATGTCGTTCGGGCCGAGCAGCGCCGAGCCGCCCTTGGCGATCGGCTGGCCGTTGACGTAGGTGCCGTTGTGCGATCCGAGGTCGCGGATCTCGAAGCGGCCGTCGGGCGTCGCGTGGAACTCGGCGTGGTGGCGCGAGACCTGGAGGTCGGAGACGACCAGCTCGTTCTCCAGCGCACGACCGATGCGCATCACCCGGCCGAGGTCGAGCTGGTGGAAGGTGGTCGGGCTGCGGTCGCCGTAGACCGGCGGCGCCCCCGCGCCACCACCGGGTCCCTGCTGCTGTGGCACTCGCGCGGCGGGCTGCTGCGGCTGCTGGTGACTCTGTTCCGGCGTCTGCTGCTGCGGTGCCTGCTGGGCCCAGCCGGGGCTCGCGCCCTGCGCGGCGTAGGGCTGCTGCTGAGGCTGCGCGACGGCGGCCGCGGCGCCGGAGAGGTTCAGGCGCGGGCCGTCGGTCGCGTTGCCGAGGTGCACGGCCGAACCGGGGCCGATCTCCATCCGATGGATCCGCTGCCCCTGCACAAAGGTGCCGTTGGTGCTGCCGTGGTCCTCGATGACCCAACTCCGGCCGTCCCAGCTCATCGTGGCGTGACGCCAGGAGACCCTGGCGTCGTCGAGCACGACGTCCCCCTGCGGATCACGTCCGAGGGTGTATGGCCTGGACGCATCGAGCGTCCAGGTCCGTCCATTCAATTCCAGTACGAGTTCCGGCACTCCATGCCCCACTGAGTTGTCCCCCGAAGTTCCCCCATCACAGGGAGTCTAGGGATGTCGAACATCGGGGGGAACTATTTCAGGAGCAGCCCCCTGACCGAAAGTCGGGCCATGTGAAGAGCGCGTACGGGCGGGTTGCCCGTTTCCGTTGACGGGGTTGAAACCGGACCGGAGAGTGGTAATCCCACGCGAGGGGGACATCCGCGGTGATGACACCGCGGCGCGGATCGGGGGGTCTGACGATGAGCATCGACACCGCGGGACACGGCAGGCGACTGCCGTGGGGGGATGTGCTGTTGTCCGCGATCGCCTCGGTGAGCTGGGCGTTGATCGCGATGGCGGGCACGGCCGCGCTCGGTCTGCATCTGGTCGGCGCGGACGCGGCGGGCTCGCTCGGGCCGATGACCGCGGCGGTGGTGGCCCTTGGGGCCAATGGTGCGGTCAAACCGTCCGGCGATGTGTCGGCCTTCGGTCTGAAGGGGGCACAGGCGCACACGGCCATACAGATCACGCCACTGGGCGTGGGACTGGTGGGCGCGCTCCTGCTCTCCTTCTTCTTCCTGCGCTCCCTGCGCGGAGCGGGAGTTGTGATCGCGCCGTCCGAACTCCTCGCGCGCGCGGGCGCGGTGGTCGTGCTGTTCGTGGCGACGCTGGGCGGGCTCGCCTGGGCCGGGCACGACGTCATCACGATCGACGGGAGCAAGCTCGGCCTCGACCGGGTGACGGGCGGCGGCGGCCTCGGGAACATCACCGACAAGCTCCCCGGCGGGCTCGGGGACCTCGGCGGACTGCTGCCCGGCAAGATCAGCGACCTGGTGCACGCGCAGGCGGCCGTGGGCTTCACCGTCGACACGGTGCCCACGCTGCTCGGCGGCGCGGCCTGGGCGGCCGGAATCCTGGTGATCTCCCTGCTCGCCTCCCGTCGCACCCCGCTGCCGCGCGGCTGGGAGGGCGTGCACAAGATGGTGCGCCCGGCCGCGTCCGCGCTGGTCACGGTGTTCCTGGTGGCGGTCCTCGCGGGCCTCGCGGCGGCGGCGTACGCGGCGATCGGTGATCCCCATCCCAAACTGATCGCGGGCGCCGCGCTGCTCGGCGCGCCCAACGGGGTGTGGCTCGGCATCCCGATCGGCCTCTTCGTGCCCTGGGACGGCAAGGCCACCGGCGAACTCGCCAAGCTGCTCCCCCACCCGCTGGACCGGTTGCTGAGCGTCGACTCCGATCAGCCCGTCACCCTGGGCCGGCTCGCCGAACTCGACGGAAGGGTGTGGCTGTTGGGGGTCGCGACCGCGGTCATGATGCTGTTCGCGGGCGTCCTCGCCGCCTCGCGTACGCCTTTTGTACGGGGGCAGGGTGCGGCTTCGGTGGGAACTCCGGCTGCTCCCGATGTACGAGGAGGGGGCGCCCTCGGTTTCGCCGGGCACTGCGCTCTTCGGCTCGGCATCGTGACGGCGCTGGCGCTGCCACTGCTGGCGTGGCTGACGGACGTGTCCGTGGACGCCTCGCTGTCGGTGTTCGGCATCGACGCGTTCGGTGCCGGAATCCGGTTGCACGGGCATCTGGGCATGGCGCTGCTGCTCGGCGCCGCCTGGGGTGCGGGCGCGGGGGCGGCGGGGGCGCTGCTGGCGTACGCGAGCGGGGCCGCGGGGCGGCGGGCGGCGCCGCTGGCACTGGGTGACGCGGGTCCCCCGGTCACCGCGCCCGCCCCTGACCTCCCCGGGCACCCCGGGCCATACGCCCCGAGCGCGCCGTACCGGCCGGCGAACCCCGACACCAATCCCTATCTGCGACTGCCCGACGCACTGCGGGAACCCGCCGACGGTCGGCCGCCGGAGCGGCCGCGCTCGCCCGACGACGTGTACGGTGCGCCGACGGTCGTCCGGCCGATGGCGCCGCCACCCGGACCACAGAAGCGGCGGCCACGGGGGCGCGATGTGCCGCCTCCGCCGCAGCCGCCGCCCGACCAGGGACCTTCCGCGCCGCCGGGGCCAGGGCGGCAGAACTGATCGCCGTCGCCGGGCAACGCGCTCGACACCGCTCCGACACCCAGTGTTCCCCGTCCGCTGGACGGACCTCAGGGGCGGAAGGCACTGGGTGCCGGATACGGTGGAGGCACCATGAGCGCTTCGCAGACCCCCGAGGTCCCCACTCTCCTCGTCAAGATCTTCGGCAAGGACCGGCCGGGTATCACGGCCGGACTCTTCGACACCCTCGCCGCCTACTCCGTCGAGGTGGTCGACATCGAGCAGGTCGTCACCCGTGGCCGGATCGTGCTCTGCGCGCTCGTGACCGAGCCGCCGGCCGGTCTGGAGGGCGATCTGCGGGCCACCGTCCACAGCTGGGCGGAGTCGATGAAGATGCAGGCGGAGATCATCTCCGGCCTCGGCGACAACCGGCCGCGCGGCCTCGGGCGGTCCCTCGTCACCGTGCTCGGGCATCCGCTCACCGCCGAGTCGACGGCCGCGATCGCCGCCCGGATCACCAAGACCGGCGGCAACATCGACCGTATCTTCCGGCTCGCCAAGTACCCGGTGACGGCGGTCGAGTTCGCCGTGTCCGGTACGGGGACCGAGGCGCTGCGCACCGCGCTGGTGACCGAGGCCGCGGCGCTCGGAGTGGACATCGCGGTGGTGGCGGCGGGGCTGCACCGCAGGGCACAGCGTCTGGTCGTCATGGATGTGGACTCGACGCTCATCCAGGACGAGGTGATCGAGCTCTTCGCCGCGCACGCCGGGTGCGAGGAGCAGGTCGCCGAGGTGACGGCGGCCGCGATGCGCGGGGAGCTGGACTTCGAGCAGTCTCTGCACGCGCGTGTGGCGCTGCTCAAGGGGCTGGACGCCTCGGTGGTGACCAAGGTGCGCGAGGAGGTGCGGCTGACGCCGGGGGCGCGCACGCTGATCCGTACGCTGAAGCGGCTCGGTTTCCAAGTCGGTGTCGTCTCGGGCGGATTCACGCAGGTCACGGACGATCTGAAGGAGCGGCTCGGGCTCGACTTCGCGCAGGCCAACACGCTGGAGATCGTCGACGGGAAGCTGACGGGCAGGGTCACCGGGGAGATCGTGGACCGCGCGGGCAAGGCACGGCTGCTGCGCCGGTTCGCCGCCGAGGCGGGGGTGCCGCTCGCCCAGACCGTGGCGATCGGCGACGGGGCCAATGACCTCGACATGCTCAACGCGGCCGGTCTCGGCGTCGCCTTCAACGCCAAGCCCGTCGTCCGCCAGGCCGCGCACACCGCGGTGAATTTCCCCTTCCTGGACACCGTGCTGTATCTGCTGGGTGTCACCCGCGAAGAGGTCGAGGCGGCGGACATGCACCTCGGCGACCACTGAGGGCAGGACATACGTCGGCGGGGGCCCGGCACCGTGCTGGTGCCGGGCCCCCGTCACTGTCGGGTGGGTTACTCGGTCGGCGCCCAGTAGTCGGTCAGCGTGCACACTCCGGGCTCCAGGGATTTCCAGGAGCCCTCGACGGAGAGCACGGCGTAGGCGCCCGTGTGGAAGCCGTGGGCGGCCATCCGGGCGCGGGTGTCGCCCTCGGCCTGTCCGGCCAGAACGTCGGCGAGGCCCTGGATGCCGGGGTTGTGGCCGATCAGGACCACGTTGTGCGCGTCGTCCGGGGTCTCGTTGAGTACGGCGATCAGCTCGCCGGGCGAGGCCTCGTAGAGCCGCTCCTCATAGACGGTTTTCGGCCGGTGCGGGAACTCGTGGACGGCGAGCTTCCAGGTTTCCCGGGTGCGGGTCGCCGTGGAGCAGAGGGCCATATCGAAAGGGATCCCGGTGTCGGCCAGCTTGCGTCCGGCGAGGACGGCGTCCTTACGGCCCCGGTCAGCGAGCGGCCGCTCGTGGTCGGACACCTGTGGCCAGTCGGCTTTCGCATGCCGGAAGAGAACAATCCTGCGGGGTTCTGCGACGCTCATGGGTCCCAGCTTCGCATGAAACACGCCATGCGGCGCTGAGAGTTGACCTGCTCCCCCAGGGGTGCTCAGGGGGTCTGGTGCAGCACCGTCTGCTGGACGCGCTCGAAGAGGTGGGTGATCGCGGGGTCGCCGCCCGCGGCGTGCGCGTCCGCCGGGTTCAGTATCAGGAGCAGCAGGGCGACGAAGGCGAGTGCGGGCAGGGCGAGGGCCCACCAGGGCAGCCGGATGTCCACGCCGCCCGGGGTCGCCGGGTGGGGCCGGGTGTGCGTACGGGCCGACATGCCGCCTCCGTGGGGCATCGAGTGCTCCGTGGTCCGCGTCCTCGCGGCCACAACTCGAAGTTACGGATTCCTGGGCCGTCAACCCATCCGGTGATCCACCCACTTGACCCTGACACTCACCCCCTAGGGGACAGGGGGGCTAGCCCCACCCTCGGCGTCCCAGGGGCCCGCGGTGGCGGTCAGGGGGAGGCGATCGACGCGATGATGCCGATGATCACGGTGATGGCCAGCATCGCGCCGAGCACGAGTAGCAGCTTCTTCTGGCCGTTCTGGGGGTTCGGGTCGAGCGCCATACGGCCAGTCTCGCACCCTTCGTCCCCACCTCCGCCCTCGGGGGGTGTCAGGCGCGGCGGCCGGGCGCGGCCTCGTCCTCCACCGTGCGGTCCCGGCCGGCCAGGACGCCCACCGCGATCTGCGGGATCATCAGTGCGGCCATGAGCGCGATCGGCAGCCCCCAGCCGCCGCTGTGCTGGTAGAGCACGCCCACGAGGAGGGGTCCGGGGATCGAGATCAGATACCCGGTGCTCTGCGCGAACGCCGACAGCTGGGCGACGCCCGCACCGGTCCTGGCCCGCATGCCGACCATGGTGAGGGCCAGCGGGAAGGCGCAGTTGGCGACACCGAGCAGGAGGGCCCAGGCCCAGGCTCCGCCCGCCGGGGCGAGGTAGAGGCCCGCGTATCCCGCGAGGCCGCAGACACCGAGCGCGACCACGATCGGCCCCTGGTGGGGCATGCGGGTGGCGAGGCGCGGGATGACGAAGGCCAGGGGCACGCCCATCACCATCGTGACGGCGAGGAGCAGCCCCGCGGTGCCCGCGGAGACACCCGCGTCGCGGAAGATCTGCGCCATCCAGCCCATCGTGATGTACGCGGCGGTGGCCTGGAGTCCGAAGAAGACGGCGAGCGCCCAGGCGGTCCGGCTGCGGGTGATGCGCAGTGCGCCGGGTTCCCGCGGGGCGGGGTGCTCCGCCCGCGCCGGCTCTCCGTCGCGGGAATCGGCGCCCCGCGCGCGTACCAGCGCGATCCAGGGCAGTACGGCGGCCGCCGCCAGGCCCGCCCACACCGCGAGGCCCGACTGCCAGCCGCCGCCCAGGGCGTCGGTCACGGGCACGGTCACCGCCGCCGCGGCCGAGGTGCCCAGGGCGAGCGCCATCGAGTAGAGGCCGGTCATGGAGCCGACCCGGTCCGGGAACCAGCGTTTGACGATCACCGGCATCAGGACGTTGCTGACGGCGATACCCATCAGTGCGAGGGCGCTGGCGGCCAGGAAGCCGACCGCGCTCCCGGTGTACGGCCGGATCGCGAGCCCCGCCGTGATGGCGACCATTCCGGCGCAGACGACCGCGCCCGGTCCGAAGCGGCGGGCGAGGCGCGGCGCCATGACGCCGAAGACGGCGAAGCAGAGCGGGGGGACGGAGGTGAGCAGTCCGGCGACGGTGCCGCTCATGCCGAGCCCGTCGCGCACGTCTTCCAGGAGCGCGCCGAAGCTGGTGATGGCGGGGCGCAGGTTGAGGGCCGTGAGGACGATGCCGACCGTCACCAGCCGCGTCATCCACGCGCGCGTGGGCTGCGATCGGGGCTCCGTGCCCTCGGCGGAACCGCGTATGGGTGTGGCCGTCGTCGTCCGGGTCTCCTCGCTCACCATGAGGCCCATCATAGAATCATGGGATGATTGGCTGTCCAATCCCGTTGCGTTAATCTCCGGATTCTCCGGCCCCGCGCGAACGATCACACCGGGCCCGTACGAAGGACCGCCATGCCGCTGAGCCACCCCCGCCGTTCGGCGCTGTCCGAGCAGGTCATCGCCGAGCTGCGGAACCAGATCACCTCGGGCGAGTGGCCGGTCGGCTCCCGCATCCCCACCGAGCCGGAGCTCGTCGACCAGCTGGGCGTCGCTCGCAACACCGTCCGCGAGGCCGTCCGCGCGCTGGCCCACAACGGTCTGCTCGACATCCGCCAGGGCTCGGGCACCTATGTCGTGGCGACCAGCGAACTCGCGGGCGTGATGCACCGGCGCTTCGCCGACGCCGATCCGCGGCACATCGCGGAGCTGCGCGCCACGCTGGAGTCGAGCGCGGCGAAGCTGGCCGCCGAGCGGCGCACCGAGCGCGATCTGAAGCAGCTCGACGCGCTGCTCGTACGGCGGGAGGAGGCCTGGGAGTCGGGTGACGCGGAGGCCTTCGTGGCGGCCGACGCGATCTTCCACCTGGCGGTGGTGGCCGCGTCCCACAACGACGTCATGACGGCGATGTACGCGGACCTGGGCGAGGTGCTGCGCGACTGGCTGCGCGAGGACGTCGGCGGGAAGCTGACGCCGGAGACGTACATGGACCACGCGCGGCTCGTCGACGCGATCCGCGCGGGGAACACGGAGACGGCAGGCACGGAAGCCGGGGGCTATCCGTTCCAGTGCCGTCCTGGACGGCTCAGGCCCTCGGCCTCCGACCACTGACGAACACGGTCACTTCTGGTGGCTGACCCACGCCGACCGGACCTCCTCCCAGCACCGGCCGGCCAGCCGGACCGTCATCGCGGGGCCCGCGTCGACCGGGTCGGTGTCGGTGTCGATGTCCCACCAGCGGTCGCACTCGATGTGCAGGGCGACCCGGTCGGTCTCCGGGTAGGGGTTGTGGCAGTAGGCGGTCACGTGCGAACCCTGGACCGTGGTGCGGCACTCTGCACCGAAAGGCTGAGGGACGGGGAGTTTTCCGTGCACTACGCGCGTGTGGGGCACGGCGTCGTACGGCAGAACCATCATGACGGCGACAGCGGCGAACACCGGGGCAAAACGGCGGGACAGGCGCACAAGGGGGACCTCCTCGGCCGTACGGCTGCGGGGCGGTGCGTAGTTCCAGCGTGCGCGGTGCGATGCCCGGGACGCCCGGCCGACTAGGCCGAACGGGCGACGCCCCGCTCCCCGCGTTGCGGGAATCGGGGCGTCGGCCAGATGGGGGAAATCAGGCGCCGATGGCGTGCAGTCCGCCGTCCACGTGGATGATCTCGCCGGTGGTCTTCGGGAACCAGTCGCTCAGCAGCGCGACGACACCGCGGCCGGCCGGCTCCGGGTCCTTGAGGTCCCACTCGAGGGGCGCCCGGGTGTCCCAGACGGAGGCGAGCTCGCCGAAGCCCGGGATGGACTTGGCGGCCATGGAGCCGATCGGGCCCGCCGAGATCAGGTTGGAGCGCACGTTCTGCTTGCCCAGGTCGCGGGCGAGGTAGCGGTTCACGGACTCCAGGGCGGCCTTGGCCGGGCCCATCCAGTCGTACTGCGGCCAGGCGTACTGCGCGTCGAAGGTGAGGCCGACGACGGAGCCGCCGTTCTGCATCAGCGGCAGGCAGGCCATGGTCAGCGACTTCAGGGAGAACGCCGAGACGTGCATGGCCGTGGCGACCGACTCGAAGGGGGTGTTGAGGAAGTTGCCGCCGAGGGCGTCCTGCGGCGCGAAGCCGATGGAGTGCACGACGCCGTCGAGGCCGCCCAGCTCCTCGCCGACGACGTCGGCGAGACGCGCCAGGTGCTCGTCGTTGGTCACGTCGAGCTCGATGACCTTGGTGGGCTTGGGGAGCTTCCTGGCGATGCGCTCGGTCAGCGTGGGCCGCGGGAACGCGGTCAGGATGATCTCGGCGCCCTGCTCCTGGGCCAGCTTGGCGGTGTGGAAGGCGATGGAGGACTCCATCAGCACACCGGTGATCAGGACGCGCTTGCCCTCGAGGATTCCGCTCATGGTGATCAGTGACCCATTCCCAGTCCGCCGTCAACCGGAATGACGGCTCCAGTGATGTACGAGGCGTCGTCCGAGGCGAGGAACCGCACCGTCGCGGCGATCTCCTCGGGCTGCGCGTACCGGCCGAGCGGCACCTGGGCGACGATGCCCGCACGCTGCTCGTCGGTGAGCGCCTTGGTCATGTCGGTGTCGACGAAACCGGGCGCGACGACGTTGAAGGTGATGTTGCGCGAGCCGAGTTCGCGGGCGAGTGAACGCGCGAAGCCGACAAGAGCGGCCTTGGAGGCGGCGTAGTTCGACTGCCCCGCGGAGCCGAGCAGCCCCACGACCGACGAAATGAGGACGACCCGCCCCTTCTTGGCACGGAGCATCCCACGGTTGGCACGCTTGACGACCCGGAAGGCGCCGGTCAGGTTGGTGTCGAGGACGGAGGTGAAGTCCTCCTCGGACATCCGCATCAGAAGCTGGTCCTTGGTGACGCCCGCGTTGGCGACCAGGATCTCGACGGGGCCGTGCTCGGCCTCGATCTCCTTGTAGGCCTGCTCCACCTGCTCGGTGTCGGTGATGTCGCACTTGACGGCGAGGCAGCCCAGTGCGGTGAGGGCGGCCGGCGGCTCACCCGAGCGGTATGTGATCGCGACCTTGTCGCCGGCATCGGCGAACGCGCGGGCGATGGCGAGGCCGATGCCCCGGTTGCCTCCGGTGACGAGAACCGAGCGGCTCAACGGATCACCCTTTCGATAGCTGTCTGAAACCCCTGCAAGACAGGCGCCTTCCTTGGAAACCTATCGGTCCCTTACGCCTCCCGGAGAATCGGGCACCGACAGTGGCGCGGGGGACTCACTGTCGGATCCCTACAGAAAGCCTCGATGCGCGAACGGAAAGATGTGGCCCCCGCACCCGACCGCGCGACATGATCGGACACGACAGGCCACGACAGCAGGGAGACCTCCGTGCCTCATTCCATCGACGAAGCCTTCACGGCACTGCCACTGCGGGCCCTGGCCGACGCCGCGCTCGCACGGGCGCGCGCGCTGGGGGCCGAGCACGCGGACTTCCGGTTCGAGCGGGTGCGAAGCGCGTCCTGGCGGCTGCGGGACGCCAAGCCCGCCGGATCGTCGGACACCACGGACCTGGGGTACGCGGTGCGGGTGGTGCACGGCGGGACCTGGGGGTTCGCGTCAGGTGTGGATCTGACGATGGACGCGGCCGCGAAGGTCGCGTCACAGGCCGTGGCGATGGCGAAGCTCTCGGCCCAGGTGATCAGGGCGGCGGGTTCCGACGAACGCGTGGAGCTGGCGGACGAGCCGGTGCACGCCGAGAAGACGTGGATCTCGTCGTACGACATCGACCCCTTCTCCGTGCCGCACGAGGAGAAGGCCGGGCTGCTCGCGGACTGGAGCGCGCGGCTGCTCGCGGCCGACGGCGTCAACCACGTCGACGCCTCGCTGCTGACCGTCCACGAGAACAAGTTCTACGCCGACACCGCCGGGACCGTGACCACCCAGCAGCGCGTGCGGCTGCACCCGCAGCTCACCGCCGTCGCCGTCGACGAGTCCAGCGGCGAGTTCGACTCCATGCGCACCATCGCGCCGCCGGTCGGACGCGGCTGGGAGTACCTGATGGGCACCGGCTGGGACTGGGAGTCCGAGCTCGCGCGGATCCCGGAGCTGCTCGCCGAGAAGATGCGGGCGCCGAGCGTCGAGGCGGGGCTGTACGACCTCGTCGTCGACCCCTCCAACCTGTGGCTGACGATCCACGAGTCCATCGGCCACGCGACCGAGCTGGACCGCGCGCTGGGCTACGAGGCGGCGTACGCCGGCACCTCCTTCGCCACCTTCGACCAGCTCGGCAAGCTGAGGTACGGCTCCGAGCGGATGAACGTCACCGGTGACCGCACCGCCGAGCACGGCCTCGCGACCATCGGGTACGACGACGAGGGCGTCGAAGGGCAGTCCTGGGACCTCGTGAAGGACGGCACCCTCGTCGGCTACCAGCTGGACCGGCGGATCGCGAAGCTCACCGGCTTCGACCGGTCCAACGGGTGCGCCTACGCCGACTCCCCCGGGCATGTGCCCGTACAGCGCATGGCCAACGTCTCGCTCCAGCCGGACCCCGCGGGGCACTCGACCGAGGACCTGATCGGGGGTGTGGACCGCGGCATCTACGTCGTCGGTGACCGGTCCTGGTCCATCGACATGCAGAGGTACAACTTCCAGTTCACCGGCCAGCGGTTCTTCAAGATCGAGAACGGCCGGATCACCGGGCAGCTGCGGGATGTCGCGTACCAGGCCACGACCACCGACTTCTGGGGTTCGATGGCCGCGGTGGGTGGTCCGGGGACGTACGTCCTGGGCGGTGCCTTCAACTGCGGCAAGGCTCAGCCGGGCCAGGTCGCGGCGGTCTCGCACGGCTGCCCGTCGGCTCTCTTCCAGGGGGTCAATATCCTCAACACGACTCAGGAGGCCGGTCGATGAGCGCCCGTACGAACAAGCCGCACGAGGTCGTCGAGCGCGCCCTCGAACTCTCCCGCGCCGACGGCTGCGTCGTGATCGCCGACGAGCACTCGACCGCCAACCTGCGCTGGGCCGGCAACGCGCTGACCACGAACGGGGTCACACGCGGGCGCACCCTGACCGTCATCGCGACCGTCGACGGCCGTGAGGGCACGGCCTCCGGGGTCGTCTCGCGCTCGGCCGTGACCGCGGACGAGCTGGAACCCCTGGTGCGGGCCGCGGAGGCGGCGGCACGCGGCGCGGGGCCCGCCGAGGACGCCCAGCCGCTGGTCACCGGCGTGCCGGAGTCCCCCGACTTCACCGACGCGCCGACCGAGACCTCCTCCGCCGTCTTCGCCGACTTCGCCCCGGCGCTCGGCGAGTCCTTCGCCCGCGCCCGTGCGGGCGGACGCGAGCTGTACGGCTTCGCCAACCACGAGCTCGTCTCCAGCTATCTCGGTACGTCGACGGGGCTGCGCCTGCGCCACGACCAGCCGAACGGGACGCTGGAACTCAACGCCAAGTCGCCCGACCGGACGCGCTCGGCGTGGGCGGGGCGGTCCACGCGGGACTTCAAGGACGTCGACCCGGCCGCCCTGGACGCCGAGCTGGCGACCCGGCTCGGATGGGCCGAGCGGCGCGTCGACCTGCCCGCCGGCCGCTACGAGACGCTGCTGCCGCCGACCGCCGTCGCGGACCTGCTGATCTACCAGATGTGGTCGGCGGCGGCCCGGGACGCGGCCGAGGGCCGGACCGTCTTCAGCAAGCCCGGCGGCGGCACCCGTGTCGGCGAGAAGCTCACCGAGCTGCCGCTGACCCTGCGCAGCGACCCGAACGAGCCGGGGCTCGAGTCCGCGCCCTTCGTGCTCACGCACTCCTCGGGCGACGACGCCTCCGTCTTCGACAACGGGCTGCCCCTGTCGGCGACGGACTGGGTGCGCGAGGGCACGCTGAACCGTCTGTCCACCACCCGGCACAGCGCGGGCCTCACCGGGCTGCCCGTCGCCCCGATCATCGGCAACCTGATCCTGGACGGCGGCGAGGACCGCTCCCTGGAGGAGATGGTCGCCGCCACCGAGCGCGGTCTGCTGCTGACCTGCCTCTGGTACATCCGCGAGGTCGACCCGGCGACGCTGCTGCTCACGGGGCTGACCCGGGACGGCGTCTACCTCGTCGAGAACGGCCAGGTCGTCGGCGAGGTGAACAACTTCCGGTTCAACGAGTCGCCGGTGGACCTGCTGTCTCGGGCGACGGAGGCGGGGCGTACCGAAAAGACATTGCCGCGTGAATGGAGCGATTGGTTCACTCGTGCTGCGATGCCCGCGCTGAGGGTGCCCGACTTCAACATGAGCTCTGTCAGCCAGGGCGTATAACCTCGTACCTGATTCACGAGACCACTCAAGGAGATACGAGAACCGTGACGGACATCGTCGACGAACTGAAGTGGCGTGGGCTGATCGCCCTCTCCACTGACGAGGACGCATTGCGCAAGGCGTTCGCGGACGGTCCCGTCACGTTCTATTGCGGCTTCGACCCGACCGCGCCCAGTCTGCATCTCGGCAACCTCGTGCAGATCCTCACGATGCGCCGGATCCAGCAGGCGGGCAACCGCCCGCTGGGCCTGGTCGGCGGTGCCACCGGCCTGATCGGTGACCCGAAGCCGAACTCCGAGCGCACGCTGAACTCGCCCGAGGTCGTCGCCGAGTGGGTCGGGCGGCTGCGCGCGCAGATCGCACCGCTGCTGGACTTCGAGGGTCCGAACGCCGCGGTGATGGTCAACAACCTGGACTGGACCCAGGGCCTGTCGGCCATCGAGTTCCTGCGTGACGTGGGCAAGCACTTCCGGGTCAACAAGATGATCGCGAAGGAGGCCGTCTCCCGGCGGCTCAACTCCGACGCGGGCATCAGCTACACCGAGTTCAGCTACCAGATCCTGCAGGGCATGGACTTCCTGGAGCTGTACCGAAGGTACGGTTGCACGCTCCAGACCGGCGGCAGCGACCAGTGGGGCAACCTCACCTCGGGCACCGACCTGATCCACCGGGTCCAGCCGGAGGCCGTGGTGCACGCGCTCGGCACCCCGCTGATCACCAAGGCGGACGGCACCAAGTTCGGCAAGACGGAGTCCGGCACGGTCTGGCTGGATCCCGAGATGACCACGCCGTACGCGTTCTACCAGTTCTGGCTGAACGCCGACGACCGGGACGTCTCCAAGTTCCTGCGCATCTTCAGCTTCAGGTCCCACGAGGAGATCGAGGAGCTGGAGAAGCAGACCGAGGAGCGCCCTCAGGCCCGCGCCGCCCAGCGCGCGCTGGCCGAGGAGCTGACGACGCTGGTGCACGGCGCCGACCAGACGGCCGCGGTGGTCGCCGCGTCCAAGGCTCTCTTCGGCCAGGGCGAGCTGACCGAGCTCGACGGGAGGACGCTGGCCGCGGCGCTCTCCGAGGTGCCGCACATCCAGGTCGCCGAGCTCGGCCCGGTGGTGGACCTCTTCGCGGAGGTCGGCCTGGTGGCCAGCAAGTCGGCCGCGCGCCGCACGGTCAAGGAGGGCGGTGCCTACGTGAACAACGTCAAGGTCACCACCGAGGACGCGGTCCCCGCCAAGGAGGACCTGCTGCACGGGCGCTGGCTGGTGTTGCGCCGGGGCAAGAAGAACCTGGCGGCGGTGGAGGTCACGGAGGCCTAGACACGAGTCGCTGAGGCCTGGACACGACGAGGGGGCGGTTTCCCGTGCGGGAGACCGCCCCTTCGTCGTACTTCGTCATCGGGCTTCGCGCTTGTTCGTCAGGCTCTTTGCTTGTTGCCCCGCAGCGCCATGTAGGCCATGTCGCCGAGGAAGACGATGATGACCGCGGCCACGAGCTGGAAGGCGTGGCGGCTCCAGTCGATGCCTCGGGTCTCGGCGACGCCGACCGCCCGGGCGATCGCGTTGCCGACGATGGCTCCGAGGATGCCGAAGATGGTGGTCAGCCAGAGTGGGCTGTGCTGCTTGCCCGGAAGGATCGCCTTGGCCAGCAGCCCGAGCACGAAGCCCACGATGATCGCCCACAACCAGCCCATGTCTGCCTCCTAGTACGGCTCTACGTGAGCATTACGCCCAGTCTCGGCGTGTGCGCCATACGGCGCATGTCGGGCGCGGCCGTACGCGGTACGACGCATCATGTCCACCCAGGCCGGACCCGCCCCGGTCTCGAAGGCGACGGAGCCGCGGCGTAACGTGGGACGTGTTCGGGCCTGCTTCCCAGACCGGGTTCGGACCGGGTACGGGCCGGGGAGAGTCCGACACAGGGCAGGTGGTGGAACGTGATGTGGAAGCAGAGCAAAAGCCAGGTCTTCCGGATCACCGGGGCCAGGCAGGGGCTCGACGAGGACGTCCGCGGCAGGCAGCGCCGCTATGTCATCTCGATGTCCGTCCGCACGGTCTCCGTGATCCTCGCCGCGACCCTCTGGAACGTGGAGCGGCACGTCGCGATCGTCGCACTGGTGCTCGGCATACTCCTCCCCTACATCTCCGTGGTGATCGCCAACGCCGGACGGGAGAACGCGCCGTCGCTGCCGTCGACGTTCGTCACCCTGCCCGGCCCCGCGATGATCGCGCCGCCGCGCCCGGACACCTCCGCGGAATCCGTCCCGGAGGACGTCGTGACCGACCCCGGGGTACGTCCGGGAGGCGGGCCGCACGAGCGGGCCGAGCCCGACTCGACCCTCACCTGACCACGGGGGATCCGCCGAAAACGGAATCCGGTCGCGCACCAAGCTCAAGAAAAGCTCAGATCAATCATGTTGTTCCGGTGCCGGGCAGCGGGCTACCCGTGACATACTTCGTACGCGCTCCGCATCCCCCGTCGGAGCGACAGACCGACGCCGGGCAGCTCCCCCCGTGGCTGCTCGGCGTCGCCTTTTCGGGGCCGTTTAGGGTTGAGGCGTGACTTTCCCGCTCCCCGACATGTCCCCGGCCCCCGGCACTCCGCAGTGCTCCGCGAAGGGCTGCCGCACCGATGCCGTGTGGGTGCTCGCCTGGAACAACCCGAAGCTGCACACGCCCGAGCGGCGCAAGACGTGGCTCGCCTGCGAGGAGCATCGCGAGCACCTGTCCGAGTTCCTCGGTGTGCGGGGCTTCTTGAAGGACGTGGTGCGGCTGGAGGACTGGGAGGAGCCGGAGGGCTGAGCGGTTCTGGAAGTGCGGGTCGTCTGTGGCTTGTCGCGCCCATGCGGCGGAGCCGCATGGGTCACGCCCCGCACCCCTGAAGGGTGCTCTCAGCCTCCGATCGCGGACATCGGTCTGGCCGGCTGGAGGAACGACGGGTCGTCCAGGCCCGAGCCCGCCTTCTTGCCCCACATCGCGAGGCGCCAGATGCGGGCGATCTCCTCGTCGGGGGCGTCCGAGCGGAGGGCGGTGCGCAGGTCGGTCTCCTCGGTGGCGAACAGGCAGTTGCGTATCTGGCCGTCGGCCGTGAGCCGCGTACGGTCGCAGGCCGCGCAGAACGGGCGGGTGACCGAGGCGATCACACCGACGCGGTGCGGGCCGCCGTCCACGAGCCAGCGCTCGGCCGGGGCGGAACCCCGCTCGTCGACGCCCTCCTCGGTGAGCGCGAAGCGCGTACGCAGCGAGGCGAGGATGTCGCCCGCGGTGACCATGCCCTCGCGCTTCCAGCCGTGCTGGGCGTCCAGGGGCATCTGCTCGATGAAGCGCAGTTCGTAGTCGTGCTCCACCGCCCAGGCCAGGAGGTCGGGGGCCTCGTCGTCATTGAGGCCCGGCATCAGGACGCAGTTGACCTTGACGGGGGTCAGGTCGGCGTCGCGGGCGGCTTCGAGGCCCGCGATGACGTCCTGGTGTCGGTCACGGCGGGTGAGGGCCTTGAAGACGTCGGGGCGCAGGGTGTCCAGCGAGACGTTCACCCGGTCCAGACCCGCGGCCTTCAGGGCGGCGGCGGTGCGCTTGAGGCCGATGCCATTGGTCGTCAGGGACGTCTGGGGGCGGGGTTCGAGCGCGGCGACCCGCTCCACGATGCCCACGATGCCGGGGCGCAGCAGGGGTTCGCCGCCGGTGAAGCGGACCTCGGTGATGCCGAGGCGGGTGACCGCTATCCCGATGAGACGGACGATCTCGTCGTCCGTGAGCAGGTCGGGCTTGGCCAGCCACTGCAGGCCCTCTTCGGGCATGCAGTACGTGCACCGGAGATTGCACCTGTCCGTCAGTGAGACGCGCAGGTCGGTGGCCACTCGGCCATAGGTGTCGATGAGCACGTGGGCCCCCTCCCTCGTTGCGGATCACTTCACTCGACACGATCGAGCCTACGTGACGTGACTGACATCAACCCCGGCCGGATCCCACAAGACGCGGCGCGGCCGCGTCGTAGAGATCTACGACGCGGCCGTCGGCGAGGCGGATCAGTGTGCTCCGGTGCCCGTCAGGGACCGCACCTCCAGCTCGGCGTACTTGCCGGCGTCCGGCTCCTCCTTGGACAGGAGCGTGCCGAGCCAGCCCAGCAGGAAACCGACCGGGATCGAGATGAGGCCCGGGTTCTCCAGCGGGAACCAGTGGAAGTCGACGTCGGGGAACATCGAGGTGGGCTTGCCCGAGACCACCGGCGAGAACAGCACCAGGCCGACCGCCGTGATCAGACCGCCGTAGATCGACCACAGCGCGCCCTGGGTGGTGAACCGCTTCCAGAAGAGGCTGTAGAGGATCGTCGGCAGGTTGGCGGATGCGGCGACCGCGAAGGCGAGCGCGACCAGCCCCGCGACGTTCAGGTCGCGGGCGAGGGCGCCCAGCAGGATGGACACGGCACCGATGCCCACCGTCGCGTAGCGGGCGGCGGTCATCTCCTGTTTCTCCGTGGCCTGCCCCCTCTTGATGACGTTCGCGTAGATGTCGTGCGCGAAGGAGGAGGACGAGGCCAGGGTCAGGCCGGCGACGACCGCGAGGATCGTGGCGAAGGCGACGGCGGAGATCGAGGCGAGCAGGATGGCGCCCCAGTTGGAGTCGACGCCTCCCAGGTGCAGTGCCAGCAGTGGCGCGGCGGTGTTGCCCGCCTTGTTGGAGGCGATGATCTCGTCGGGTTTGATCAGCGCGGCGGCGCCGAAGCCGAGGGCGAGGGTCATCAGGTAGAAGGCGCCGATGAGGCCGATCGCCCAGTTCACCGACTTCCGCGCGGTCTTCGCCGTGGGCACGGTGTAGAAGCGGATGAGGATGTGCGGCAGGCCCGCGGTGCCCAGGACCAGCGCCATGCCCAGGGAGATGAAGTCCAGCTTGGTGGTGGACGTGGCGCCGTACTTGAGGCCGGGCTCCAGGAAGGGCGCGCCCTTGCCGCTGTTGTCGGCCGCCTTGCCGAGCAGGTCGGAGATGTTGAAGTTGAACTTCAGCAGCACCAGGAAGGTGAGCAGCAGGGCGCCGATGATCAGCAGGACGGCCTTGACCATCTGGACCCAGGTGGTGCCCTTCATGCCGCCGATGGTGACGTACACGATCATCAGGACGCCGACGAGGGCGACGATGCCGATCTTGCCGCCGTCGCTGGTGATGCCGAGGAGCAGCGAGACCAGGACACCCGCGCCCGCCATCTGCGCCAGCAGGTAGAAGATCGACACGACGATGGTGGAGGTGCCCGCGGCCGTACGGACCGGGCGCTGACGCATCCGGTACGCCAGTACGTCGCCCATGGTGTAGCGGCCGGAGTTGCGCAGCGGTTCGGCGACAAGGAGGAGGGCCACCAGCCAGGCGACCAGGAAGCCGATGGAGTAGAGGAAACCGTCGTACCCGAAGAGGGCGATCGCGCCCGCGATGCCGAGGAACGAGGCCGCGGACATGTAGTCGCCGGAGACGGCCAGGCCGTTCTGGAAGGCGGTGAACTGTCGGCCGCCCGCGTAGAAGTCGGCGGCGTCCTTGGTCTGGCGGCCCGCCCAGACGGTGATGACGAGGGTCGCGGCGACGAACACCGCGAAGAGGGTGATGATCAGCGGCCGGTGCTGGCTGGCCTCACCGGCGGCGAGCACGGTCGTCTGTACGGGGCTCATGCGTCGCCCTCCAGCCGGGACTTGATCGCCTCGCCCTTGGGGTCGAGCTTCGCGGCGGCGTACCGCGAGTACCACCAGGCGATGAGGAACGTGGTGAGGAACTGGGCGAGCCCCAGGACCAGGGCGACGTTGATGTTGCCGACCACCTGGGTGCCCATGAAGTCGCCCGCGTAGTTCGAGAGCAGGACGTACAGCAGGTACCAGGCGATGAAGGCGACGGTCAGCGGGAAGGCGAAGGAGCGGTGCGAGCGGCGCAGTTCGGCGAACTCGGCGCTCTCCTGCACCTCGACGAACTGCTCGGTCGAGGGCAGCCGGGGATCGGCCTTCGAAGGGGGCGGTGCGTCGGTAGCCACGAAGTCTCCTCGCGTTGCGGGTGCGGTTACGACGGTGGACGGGGGCGAGTCGGGGCTCGCGGACGGGGACGGCTGGGGTGCGGACATACGGTTGCGACCTCACAGTGACCTGGATCACATAACCGGGAGCGACGGCATTGCTTCCGTGCGTGATCCAACAGGGGGCTCGATCGTCCTCGGGCTCCCTGCTCAAGGTCACGGCGCCACGCGTGGACCGGTTCAACTCCCCCGACTTCTTTCGGAAGTCATCTCCGGAAGTCATTGCTGGCCAGCTGGGACGGGAGATAGCTTCGGCCTGCAGTACTCGTCATGCACCTGTCGAAGCGCCACCCGCACCAGCCTCAGCACCCTCACGCACCTGCCCGAGCACCACCTGTGTTCGGGCGGCTTTCGTTTCCGGATGATGTGGAGATCCCATGGCTCATCTGCGTTCCAGACGTCGCCTCGCCCTCGCGGTGCCGGTCGTCCTGTCCCTCACCGCCTCGCTCGGCTTCCTGCCGGGCGCCGCGTCGGCGGCCCCGCTGACCGCGTCCGCCACGCCGAGCGCGGACGGCCCCAACCTCGCGTACGTGGTCAACACCAGGACGGACCACCGCACCATCGAGTCGGTGGAGAAGGCGATCTCCGCGGCGGGCGGCACCGTCGTCATCGCCTACGAGAAGATCGGCGTGATCGTCGTCCATTCCGCCAACCCGGACTTCGGCAAGCAGATCCGCGCCGTGCGCGGGGTGCAGTCGGCGGGCGCGACCCGGACCGCGCCGCTGACGGCCGCGGGGACGACGGACGAGGGCGCGGCGCAGATGCTGTCCGCTGCCGAGGCCGCCAAGGTCTCCAGGACCGCCGCCGCGGGCGAGGAGCCCCTGGAAGCCGACCAGTGGGACCTGCGCGCGATCGGCGCCGACAAGGCCGCGAAGACCAACCCGGGCAGCAAGAACGTGACCGTCGCCGTGATCGACGTCGGCGTCGACGACACCCACCCGGACATCGCCCCGAACTTCTCCCCCTCGCAGTCCGCGAACTGCGTGGGCGGCAAGCCGGACACCACGTACGGCGCGTGGCGCCCCGTGGACGCCGGCCACTACCACGGCACCCATGTCGCGGGGGAGATCGCCGCCGCCCGCAACGGCATCGGGGTCGCGGGCGTCGCGCCCGGTGTGAAGGTCTCGGGCATCACCGTGGCCGAGCCGGACGCGAGCCAGCTCTTCTACCCCGAGAGCGTCGTCTGCGCCTTCGTCTTCGCCGCCGACCACGGCGTGGAGATCACCAACAACAGCTACTACGTGGACCCGTGGCTCTACAACTGCCTCGACGACCCCGACCAGAGGGCCATCGTCGACGCCGTCAACCGGGCCCAGCTGTACGCCCAGAAGAAGGGCACCCTCAACGTCGCCGCGGCGGGCAACTCCAACGACGACCTCGACTCGAACGCCCTCGTCGACGCCTCCAGCCCCGACGACTCGACCGCCGTGACCCGCACGGTCGACCCGCACAAGTGCTTCGACGTACCGACCCAGCTGCCCGGCGTCGTCACGGTCGCCTCGACCGGCGTCACCGGTGCCAAGTCGTACTTCTCCAGTTACGGCAAGGGCGTCATCGACGTCGCCGCGCCGGGCGGCGACAAGTACCAGATCCCGGACACGCCGTCGAAGAACGGCCGCATCCTGTCGACGATGCCGAACAACCAGTACGGCTTCCTGCAGGGCACGTCGATGGCGACGCCGCACGTCGCGGGCGTGGCCGCGCTGCTGAAGTCCACGTACCCCTGGGCCTCGCCGGCCCAGCTCCAGGCGCTCCTCAAGGCCGAGGCGGACAACCCGGGTTGCCCGACCGCCCCCTACGACGGAAACGGCGACGGCGTCGTGGACGCCACCTGCGTGGGCGGCAAGCACGTGAACGGCTTCTACGGAGCCGGGATCGTCAACGCGCTGCGCGCGGTCAAGTAGGTCCCGCCAAGTAAGTCCGGCCGAACGTCACATGAGCTTCCGCACGGCTCGTACCGCTCGTACCGCGAATGAACTGGAGACTCCATGACCGCGCCTCACAAGCGCTCCCGTCGCGCCATAGCCCTCCCGCTCGGGATGGCCACGGCGACAGCCCTCGCCTTCCTGCCGAACGTCAGCGCCTCGGCGGCCGACACCGACGGCTCCGCCACGCGGACCGCCACGACGACGGCGGACGCGACCGCCCTCAGCTATGTCGTCAACGTTCGCCCCGGGCACGGCACTTCCGCCTCCGTGAAGAAGGCCGTCGCCGAGGCGGGCGGCACGATCGTGACGTCGTACGACCAGATCGGCGTGATCGTCGTGCACTCCTCGAACGCCGACTTCGCCAAGACGATCCGCGGCGTACGCGGCGTGCAGTCGGCCGGCAACACGCGCAACGCCCCGCTGCCCGCGCAGTCGACCACCGACATGGGCGCGCCCCAGGTGCTCACCGCGGCGCAGGAGAAGGCCGCGAGCGCCGAGGCCGCCGCCGGGCAGGACCCGCTGGAGTCCCTCCAGTGGGACCTGCCCGCCATCAAGGCGGACAAGGCGCACGAGAAGACCCTCGGCAGCAGCAAGGTGACGGTCGCCGTGATCGACACCGGTGTCGACGACACGCACCCCGACATCGCGCCGAACTTCGACCGCGACGCCTCGGTCAACTGTGTGACGGGCAAGCCGGACACCACCGACGGGGCCTGGCGGCCGACCGCCGCGGAGAGCCCGCACGGCACGCATGTCGCGGGCGAGATCGCGGCCGCCAAGAACGGCGTCGGCATCACCGGAGTCGCGCCCGGCGTGAAGGTCGCCGGCATCAAGGTGGCCACGACGGCCGGCTACTTCTACACCGAGGCCGTCGTCTGCGGTTTCGTGTGGGCCGCCGAGCACCACGTCGACGTGACCAACAACAGCTATTACACCGACCCCTGGTACTTCAACTGCAAGGACGACCCGGACCAGAAGGCCCTGGTCGACGCGATCACCCGCGCCTCGCAGTACGCGGAGCACAAGGGCACCGTCAACGTCGCCGCGGCGGGCAACGAGAACTACGACCTGGCCGCCGACTCGATCACCGACCCGGTCTCCCCGAACGACGGCACACCCTCGGACCGGGTGATCGACCCCTCCAAGTGCTACGACATCCCCACCCAGCTGCCGGGTGTGGTCACCGTGGCCGCGACGGGCGCCAAGGGCATCAAGTCGTCCTTCTCCAACCACGGCCTGGGCGTCATCGACGTCGCCGCGCCCGGCGGCGACTCGACGCGCTACCAGACCCCGGCCCCGCCCGCCACCAGCGGCCTGATCCTCGGCCCGCTGCCCGGCGGCACGTGGGGTTACATGGCCGGCACGTCGATGGCCTCCCCGCACGTCGCCGGTGTCGCCGCCCTCATCAAGTCGACCCACCCGCACGCCTCCGCCGCCCTGGTGAAGGCGCTGCTGTACGCGGAGGCCGACGCCACACCGTGCACCGACCCGTACGACATCGACGGCGACGGCAAGGTCGACGCGGTGTGCGAGGGCACGAAGAACCACAACGGGTTCTACGGCTGGGGCACCGTCGACGCGTTGAAGGCGGTCACGAAGTAGCTCCGTGAGCGGGAGGGGCCGGGCGCGCACCCCGGCCCCTTTCGCCATGTTGATTCAGTACACCCGGCATAGTGCCGTCATGACTCATACGGACTTCGCGTGGGCGGCTCTGGGCGGCGACCCCGCACTCGTCCCACAGATCTCGGCCGTCGCACGGGAGGGCGTGCTGCCCTCACGGCTGCCGGTGCGGGGGATGGCCCGGGCGTGTGTCGCGGTCTGCGCCCTCGCCGGGGCCGAGCTGACCGCCGGCCGCACCGGAGGGAAGGTGCCCGAGGTGCGGGTCGACGACGGGGCTGTCGCCACCGCCTTCCACAGTGAGCGGCACCTGCGCGTCGACCGGGGTGAGCCGGTCAACTTCGCCCCGCTGTCCCGGTTCTGGCGGACCGCGGACGGCTGGGTCCGCACCCACGCGAACTATCCGCACCACCAAAAGCGGCTGCTGGGCGCGCTGGGTGTAGCGGAGGACCGGGGCTCCCTCACCGAGGTACTCGCCGAGGCGCTCGCCGAGCGACCGGCCATCGAGGTGGAGGAGACGGTGTACGCGGCCGGCGGGCTCGCGATCGCCCTGCGCACGCCCGGCCAGTGGGCGGCGCATCCGCAGGGGCGGGCGATCGCCGCACACCCGCTGGTGGCCCGTGAGCGACTGGACACGGCACCCGTACGACCGCTCGCCCCGCTCGCCGGGGATCCGCTGCTGCCCGCCGCGGGCGTACGCGTGCTGGACCTCACCCGGGTCATCGCGGGCCCGGTGGCCACCCGTACGCTCGCCCTCCTCGGCGCGGACGTCCTGCGGATCGACAGCCCGCGCCTGCCCGAAATCGACGACCAGCACGCCGACATGGACTTCGGGAAGCGTTCTGCCACGCTCGACCTGGCGGCGCGCGGGGATCACACGGCCTTCGAGGAGCTGCTCGCCGAGGCCGATGTCGTCGTCACCGGGTACCGGCCCGGCGCACTGGACCGGTTCGGACTCTCCCCGCGGGCACTGGCCGAGCGGCGGCCCGGTCTGGTGGTGGCGCAGTTGTCGGCGTGGGGCGACTACGGGCCGTGGTCCGGGCGGCGGGGCTTCGACAGCCTGGTGCAGGTCGCCACCGGGATCGCGGAGACCGAGGGGTCCGCCGAGCGGCCGGGCGCGCTGCCCGCGCAGGCCCTCGACCACGGCACGGGGTATCTGCTGGCCGCCGCGGTGCTCCGGTCGCTCACCGAGCAGACCCGGCAGGGCGGGACGCGGCTCGTCCGGCTGGCGCTCGCACGGACGGCCGCGTGGCTGGTGGACGGGCCGGCGCACCGGGACGAGGAGCCCGCCGACGCCTCGTACGGACCGGGCCCCTGGCTCGCCGAGACCGACAGCGACCTGGGCAGGCTCCGGTACGCACGGTCGCCCGTCTCCTTCGCCGGCGGACCGGCCGACTGGGCACGGCCGCCGGGACGTTGGGGGACGGACCCGGCCCGGTGGGCCTGAGCCCCCGGGATACTTCGGGAGACGACCGCGCCCGTCGGGCGTGAGCGAGGGGCCGACCGGAAACGTATCTATGGGCGGAATGCCTAACCACCGCTTGTTTCCCTGCACTTGCCCGGTTCTGTGCCGACTGGTGAAGATCCTGGGGTGACCTTGATACGACCGACAGCCGAGACAGCGGGCGCGAGTGGTCCGGTGCGGCGCCCCGCCGCCGGACGCGCCGCCGCCCTGCTCGTCCTGGTGGCCGTGGCCGCCCTGATCCCGCTGCTGGGCCCGCGCCCCGCGCTGGACGGCACCGGCGAGGCGGCCGCCCCCGGCGTCGGCGGCATCGCCCTGCTGCGCGCGGCCTTGTTCGCGGCGCTGTGCGTCCCCGCGGGCGAACTGTTCGCGGCCCGGCTGGCCCGCCGGGTGCCGGGCGCGCCACTGGAGTACGCGCCCCGCAGCTGGGCGCCCTACGCCGCGGCGGCCGGGTTCGTCGCCGCGCTGGGCCTCGCCTCGGTGGTGGCCACCGGCAATCTGCTGCCGCACCACCTCTCCGACATGGACGTCGGCGGGCTCTACCAGACCCGGGACGGAAAGCTCGCGCTCCTGGAGGTCAACGCGTTCCTGGCCGCCGGGCTCTGCGCCCTCTCACGGCGACCGGCCGCCCAGGCGTGGCCGCTGGCCGCGGTGGCCCTCGCGGAGGCACTGCGCGCCCACCCGGCGCCGGAGCACGGCCCGCTCGTCGGCTCCGGTCTGACGCTCGTTCACGTGACCTGCGCGGCCCTGTGGACGGGCGGCCTGCTGCATGTGCTGCGGATGCTGCGCACCTGGCGCGCCTCTTCGAAGGCGGAGGCTGCCGAGACGGCGGTTTCGCGGGTTTCGGCGGACGCGGCCGGCGCGGCGCTTCTGGGCCTCTACGCGCGCGTGGCCGCCGCCCTGTTCGCGGCGCTCACCGCGACGGGCGTGTGGAGCGCGCTGCGCCGGATGCCGCCCGGCACGGTCCTGGACCAGCTGACGGCGACGTCGTACGGGCGCACCCTGCTCGCCAAGCTGGTGCTGGTGGCCGCCGTCGCCGTGCTGGCGCTGCTCGCGCGGCTGCGGCTGCGCCGGGCCGCCGACCGGCTCAGTGCCTGTGTGCCCGCTCGCGCGGAGGTGGTGGCACTGGGCCTGGTCGTGGCGGTGTCGGGGCTGCTGACGGCGCTGCCGCTGCCGATCAGGTGGTCATGAGCCGTTGGTGACGAGCACCTTGAGGGCGGTGCGCTCGTCCATCGCCTTGTAGCCCTCGGGCACGCCTTCCAGACCGATGGTCATGTCGAAGACGGGCGACGGGTCGATGGTGCCGTCCAGGATGTCGGGCAGCAGCTCCGGGATGTACGCCCGCACCGGCGCCACACCGCCGCGCAGCGCGATGTTCCGGTCGAACATCACGCCCAGGTCGAGGCCCGTGCCACTGCCGTGCGGCACGCCGACGAAGCCGATGGCGCCGCCGTCGCGGGTGATGCTCACGGCCGTCCGCATGGACTGCTCGGTGCCGACCGCCTCCACGACGGCGTGCGCGCCCTGGCCGCGGGTCAGCTCGCGGACGGCCTCGACGGCCGCCTCGCCGCGTTCGGCGACGACGTCCGTGGCGCCGAAGGCGCGCGCGATGTCCGTACGTGCCTGGTGGCGTCCGAGCGCGATGATCCGCTCGGCGCCGAGCCGCTTGGCGGCCAGCACGGCGCACAGCCCGACGGCGCCGTCCCCGACGACCGCGACGGTGGCGCCCTTGCGGGCTCCCGCGCCGAGGGCCGCGTGGTGCCCGGTGCCCATGACGTCGGAGAGCGTCAGCAGGGCCGACAGCAGGTGGTCGTCGGAGGCCGCCTCCTTGGGCAGCTGTACGAGGGTGCCGTCGGCGAAGGGGACGCGCACGGCCTCGCCCTGACCGCCGTCGTAGCCGACCGCGCCCCAGAAGCCGCCGTGCTCGCAGGAGGTGGTGAGGCCCTCGCGGCAGTAGTCGCAGACGCCGTCCGACCACATGAAGGGGGCGACGACCAGGTCGCCGCGGCGGACGCCGGTCACCTCGGAGCCGGTCTCCTCGACGATGCCGAGGAACTCGTGCCCGATCCGCTGCCCCGCCTGCCGCGCCGCCTCACCCCGGTAGGCCCACAGGTCGCTGCCGCAGATGCAGGACCGCAGCACCCGCACGACCGCGTCGGTGGGCAGTTGCACCAGGGGCTCGGGGACGTCCTCCACGCGCATGTCGTACGGGGCGTGGATGGTGGTGGCGCGCATGACGAGGATCCTTCTCGGCCGATCGGCTGGGTGAGATGCGCTCAGGGGGTGGTTGAGCGCATCTCACCGTACGCCGCCCTCGCCGCGGTATGCGCGCCAAGGGTGCCCTGCACTCCGCTGACCAGCAGGAACTGGGCGGCGGCATAGGTCAGCATGATCCAGAAGTCCGGCCTCGGGAGCTGCGGCCAGTCGGCGACGCCGGTGGCGATGAGGGTGTCGGACAACAGGAAGAGCGCCCCGCCCGCGCCCGCGACGGGCCCGAGCCGGGTGCTTGTGGCCGCCATCGCGGTCAGCAGCAGGCTGTAGCCGGCGACGGGGATACGGAGGCCGGCGGGCAGATCGGGCCACAGGAGGGTGACGGTGACGACGAGGGCGAGGACGTACGCGCCGACGAGCCAGGCGGACGGCCCACGCACGTGTGGAGGGCGATGCGGCGAATCCGGCCTTCTGAAGAGCAGGAGGTAGCAGACGTGACCGGCCGCGAAGGAGGCCATCCCCACGAGGAAGGCCGGGTCGGCGTCGGACAGCAGCAGTACGTCGCCGCCCCAGCCGCAGAGCAGGGCGGCCACCAGGAGCCTCGGTCCGCCGCGTACGACCGCGTGGGCGGCGAGCAGGGGCATCAGAAGCGGCTTGGCGACCAGGTGCCCCGGGGTGAACCCGACGGCCAGCGAAACGAGGTCCACGGCGGCGGCCACGCCGAAGGAGACGAGCAGCACGCGCGCGTGCCGTGGGCTCACGCGACGGGCTCCGTGACCGGCTTGCTCCCCGCGGACTTCGGCGTCGGCTGCCAGCCGGGCCCGCGAAAGACCCGCCCCGCCCGCTCGCGCCAGCCGGTCGCCGCCTTCAGGTCCCTGGCGATGGCGGCGTACTCGTGGGTGGCGACGCGCAGGGGGTTGTACGTGGCGATGTTCTTGGTGAGCCCGTAGACGGGGCGCTCGGTCTCGGGGACGAAGGACCCGAAGAGCCGGTCCCAGACGATGAGGATCCCGCCGAAGTTGCGGTCCAGGTAGCCGCCCTGGGAAGCGTGGTGGACCCGGTGGTGGGAGGGCGTGTTGAACACGAACTCGAACCAACGGGGCATCTTGTCTATCCGCTCCGTGTGGATCCAGAACTGGTAGACGAGGTTCGCCGACGAACAGAACGCCAGCGCGGCGGGGTGCACACCGAGGGCGATCAGCGGCACGTAGAAGGGCCAGACCGTCCAGGTCGTCCAGGGCTGGCGCAGCGCGGTGGTGAGGTTGAACTTCCGGCTGGAGTGGTGGACCACGTGGCAGGCCCACAGGACGCGGATGACATGGTGCCCGCGGTGCGACCAGTAGTAGAAGAAGTCCTGCCCCAGCAGCATCAGCGGAACGGTCCACCACAGGACGGGCACCCGGAGCGGAGTCACTTCATAGATCGCCGTATAGATCGCGACGATCGGAATCTTCCACAGAAAGTCGAAGACGAGACTCCCGAGCCCCATGCCGACGCTCGTCGCGGCATCCTTCGCCTCGTACCCCGCGGCATCGTCGTCCGGATGGATCCGGACGCTCACCATCTCGATCACGGTGAGCAGCACAAAGGCGGGTATCGACCACAGCACGACATCGGGCAGGTTCGGCATGGGTGCACCGTAGAACCGCAGCTCGGCCACGGCTAGACGTTGTTACCCACAAGTATTACCGGGGGTACGCGCTTGCTTATTGGTGATCTCCGCCAAGGGCGCCGACAGGTCCGGACCGATGCTCGTCGGATGTCCGCTCGGCGCTCGTCACACCCCCGCCGCCCCCAACAACACCCCCGCCGCATACGTGACCCCCATCGCCAGCGCACCCCCGCCCACGTTCCGCAGTACCGCGCGGCCGGGGTTCGCCGAGCCCAGGCGGGCGCTCAGCCAGCCGGTGAGGACCAGGGCGGCCAGTACCGAGAGCACGGTGACGCCCAGGCGCCAGGCCGCCGGTGGCAGGACGATGGCGAGCAGGGGAAGGAGGGCGCCCACGGTGAAGGAGAGGAAGCTCGCCCAGGCCGCGTGCCAGGGGTTGGTGAGGTCGTCGGGGTCGATGCCGAGTTCCACGCGTGCGTGCGCCTTGAGGGCGTCGCGTTCCGTGAGCTGCTCCGCCGCCTCGCGGGCCACCTCGCGGGTCAGGCCGCGCTGCTCCAGGAGTTCGGTCAGCTCCTCGAGTTCGGCGGCCGGCTGTTCGCGCAGTTCGCGTCGCTCCAGCGCCAGGGCGGCCTTCTCGGAGTCCAGTTGGGTGGAGACCGAGACGTACTCGCCCGCCGCCATCGACATGGACCCGGCCAGCAGCCCGGCCAGGCCCGCCGTGAGCAGCGCGGAGCGGTCGTCCGTGGCGCCGGCCACGCCGACGACGAGGCCCGCGGTGGAAACGATGCCGTCGTTGGCGCCCAGCACCGCGGCCCGCAGCCAGTTCAGGCGGGAGCCGAGGGTGCCTTCGTGGGCCTCGTCGTGCGTGGGTACCGTCACACGGGGAGGATGCCACCTGGCGCGTCACCAGACCCGTACTGACGCTCCCCGCGCGAACACCGGGCTCGTCGCGTCCGCCGGGGGCCGCGTCAGCGGTTCGGCCAGTTCCGCCACGGTCGGTCCCACCTTCGCCGCGAGGGGATCCAGGGCGTCGAGGTCGAAGCCGTAGACCCGGGCGGCGTTCCCGCCGACCATCGCGGCGACCTCCTCGCGCGGCACGCCCGCGTACGCGCAGCGCAGGCCCTCCCGCGAGTAGGGGTAGGTGCCCTCGTCGTGCGGGTAGTCGCTGCCCCACATGATCTTGTCGACGCCGATCCGCGCCCGCAGCGGCACCTCGTGCGGGCGCATGAAGCTCGCGCCGACGAAGCAGTTGTCCCGCCAGACGTCCGAGGGGCCCTTGCCCATCGACTCGGCGAGTCCCGCGCCGAACTTCGACTCCGCCGTCGACCGCTTCGTCCTCTTCGCCGCCGCCGACAGCCTCCCGTGGTAGTAGTCCAGCATGTCGAGCACCCCGGGGATCCAGCCCGAGCCCTGCTCGGTCAGCACCAGTTTCAGGCCGGGGTGGCGGCGGAAGGCGCCGCCGAAGATGAGGTGCCAGAGCGCGCGGTGGGAGAACCAGGTCGTCTCGACCATGAAGACCGCGCGAGCCGCCGGTTCCTCGCCCAGTGGCGGGGACGCCGAGCCCGCGTGGTGGTTCACGGGGACGCCGAGCTCCTCGCAGACCGCCCAGATCGGGTCGTACGTCGACGCGTACAGCTCGGGCAGTCCCGAGCCCGGTGGGGTGCCGGGGAGCAGCAGGCCGCCCCTGAGGCCCGCCCGGGAGGCCCACCTGATCTCCTTCACCGCCTCCGCCACGTCGTTCAGGAGGATCTGGAAGACACCCGCGCGGCGGCCCGGCGCGGCCGCGCAGAAGTCCGCGAGCCAGCGGTTGTGGGCGCGCAGGCCCGCCCAGCGCCGTTCGAACTCCTCGGCGGTGGGGGCCGGCGCCATCAGGGCGGCCGACGGGAAGAAGGGCGGGATGGTGTTGGGGAACACCACCTCCGCGACGATGCCGTCCTCCTCCAGCTCCGCCAGGCGCCGAGCGGAGTTCCAGTTCTTGTCGGCGGTATCGGCGAGCAGGTCCTCGTACGGATTGACGTACGTGGCCGCCCACGCGTCGAACGCCTCGTGGTGTTCCTTCGCCAAGTAGGGCCGGTAGTCCAGGAGGTCCGCTCCGGCGTGGCAGTCCGCCGAGATCACGGTGTAGCGGTCGGTCACGGAGTCGTTCGTGGGGCCGCTCACGGCATCGCCCCCAGGACCGGGAAGTCGTGGTCGGTCAGCCAGTGGCGGCCCACCTCGCGCGAGCGTGCCCAGGACGCCGCCACGGCCGCCTGGTCGTCGCTCTGGCCGAGGTCGGCCGGCGTCGGGCCGATGCGCCGGGCGAGCGGGGCCAGGTGCTCGACGTCGAAACCGAAGACCTCGGCGGCCGCGAGGCCGAGCATGCGGCGGGTCTCCGGGACCGGGATGTCGTGGAAGGTGCGCCGCAGCCACGCGCGTGTGTCGGGCCAGGTTCCCTCGGGGTGCGGGAAGTCGCTGCCCCACAGGATGTTGTCGACGCCGATCTCGTAGCGCTGGGCGAGTTCGCGGCGCTTGGTGTTCGTCGCGCAGATGAAGAGCTGCCGGTCGAGGTACTCGTGCGGGGGCCGCTTGAGCTCGGCGAAGGGCGACAGCTTCTTGCCGCCGTGCGCGCCCAGGTAGAGGCGGTCCATGAACCAGAGGAGGTTCGGCAGCCACCAGCAACCCGACTCGGCCACCCCGAACTTCAGCCCCGGATGGCGTTCGAAGACGCCCGACCAGAGCAGGAACCACAGGGGGCGGGCGGGCCACCAGGTGACTTCGCAGACGTAGATCCCCAGGTGGTCGCCGTACTCGTGGCGCGGCGCCGCGCCCGAGTGCGTGACCACCGGCATCCCGCACTCGGCGGCGGCCGCCCACACGGGGTCGTAACGGCGGTCGTGGTACGGCTCCTTGTCGACCCACATGGCGGGGATCATCAAGGCGCCGAGTCCCGACTCCTTGGCGCGGTACACCTCGGCGACGACCGCGTCGGGGGACGCCGTGATCGGCAACAGGGCGACCCCGCAGTGCCGTTCGGGGTTCTCCCCCACGAACTCCGCCAGCCAGCGGTTGTGGGCCTGCGCGCCCGCCATCCCGAGCTGCGGGTCGTGGTCGCCGGAGAGACCGAGGCCCACGCCGAAGGGGGCCGCCGTGCGGCTGTCCACGGCGTCGGCGTCCGGGAAGACCACCTCCCCGGCCACGCCGTCACCGTCCAGCTCCTTGAGGCGCTGCGCGGTGTCCCAGCCGCCGCGCAGACCCTCCTCGTTGTCCTGGAACCAGCGGTCCGCGAACGCCTCGTTGCGGATGCCGAGCCGGGTCATCTCCTCGCGGCGCCGGCCCTGGCCCGCGAGGAACTCGTCGAAGTCCCGGTGGAAACGGGAGTCCAGGTAGGGCCGGTACTCCTCGGTGGGGAGCCCGGCATGGCAGTCGGAGGAGATGATCAGATAGGGGTCCCGGTCGGTCATCGCCCGCCTCCTCAGTCCAGGATGAAGTGCTCTAGGTACGACGGGTCGGCCCGGTCGAGCATCGACTGCGACCTCGCCCGGATCTGCCGGTCGCTGTGCTCGCTGGCGGGCAGCAGCCAGAACCGGCCCTCCCTGATGCCGTCCGCCACCAGGTCGGCGACCTCCTCCACCGGCGTGAACCGCACCTCCTGCCCCGCCTCCTTCATCGCGGCCTCCCACTGGTCGAGGCTGCGGTACGGGGTCTTCCTGGGGCGCTGTTTCGCGTAGCGCTCGGGCCGGTTGCGGTGCGACTCCCACAGGCCGGTACGGAGCATGTGGGGCCCGGGGAAGAGCACGGACGCCCCCACACGCGCGTGCTCCGCCTTGAGATGCGCGTACAGGGACTCGGTCATCGTCACGACGGCCGCCTTGGTGACGGCGTACACCGAGGCGGTCGGCAGCGGGGCGATCCCGCCGTCGCCGGACGAGGTGTTGACGACGTGGCCCGGCTCTCCCGCGGCGATCATCCGCGGCACGAAGGCCTGGACGCCGTGGAAGACACCCCAGACGTTGACGGCGAAGGCCCACTTCCAGTCGTTCGGATCGTGCTCCCACATGCGGCCCTCGGCCCCGGAGCCGACCCCGGCGTTGTTGCACAGGACATGCACGGCGCCGTACTTCTCGTACGTCTCGGCGGCGAGCGCGTCGAGCTGTTCGCGCTCCGAGACGTCCACCACGCGCGCGTGCACCTCGGCCCCGTACTCCCGCAGCCCGGAGGCGGCCTTCTCCAGGGCGCCCTCCTCGACGTCCGCGAGAACCACCTTCAGAACGTCCGCCGCGAACCGGCGCGCCATCGCGAGCCCGATACCGCTCGCCGCGCCGGTGACGACGGCGACCTGTCCCGCCCGGAGCTCCATCAGGCGCTCCCTTCCGGCGGCCCGTCGAGGATCTGCCGCGGATCGTCGTAGCGCTGATGGATGTACGGCAACAGGGCCTGGGCGCTGACGCGTTCGACCACCCTGCCCGTCTGGTCGGTGGTCTTCTCGCCGAGGGTGATCTCGACCAGTTCCCGTACGGGGAGGTCGGCGACCGGGTCGTACATCGACTCGCGCAGTACGACGTCCCCGGTGACGCGCTCCAGCCTGCGCACCTTCTCGTTGCGCACGCAGTGCACGAGCACGGGGTGGACGTCGAAACCCGAACCGTCCACCGCGGGAAGGAACTTGAAGTAGAAGTCGGTCTTCTGGGCGGGCTCGGGCAGCGGCAGGTCACCGCTCACCGCGCCGCGCACCTCGACGAACGCGATGCCGTGCCGGGCGAGTGCGGCCCGTACGACGAGGCCGTCGCGTTCCACGGTCACCTCGCCGAGCTTCTTGGGCTCCCCGAAGACCTCGCGGCCGCCGATGAGCGCCCGCTCGTGGGTCATCGGCATGACCAGCGGGTACCAGCCCTCGACGCCGTCGTGCGCCGCGGCGACGGCGAACGAACCCGCGCCGAGCGGATAACCCGGCAGGTCGACCTTGCTGATGTTCACCCGGACCAGGGGCCGCCCGGTGGGTTTGAGCGGGGGTGGCAGGACCGCCGCGACCGCGTCCGGATCGCTCTCCCAGACGGCCACCACACCGGTGGACCAGATGTCGGGGAGTTTGGCGCTCGCGGTGCGCGCGGCGGCGATCTCCGCCTCGGTCCGTGCGCCGTACCTCACTCGTGCCATGTCCGTACCGCCCTTCGTAGGCGCTACCTGCTGGGGCGCGGAGCACGCTTGCAGGACACCGTCGAAAGGTCCATAGCCATGCGTCAGCCATGCGCCCGGGGGCGTGCGTCGGGCCGGACCAACCGGTGACCCGCGCCACACGAAGCACCCCCGCCACCCGCCGACCGCGTCAACTCCGGGGGCCGGACCGTCCGTCGGTTTCCGGGAAGGTGGGGGCCGGACTGTCAGTCAGGGCCCGTATCCTCAGTGACCATGCTCGAAGACCTGACGACCGCAGCGTCACCAGCCCCCTGGCCGGCCGCGTATCCGCAGGGGTACGCGGTCGTCGACGTGGAGACCACCGGCCTTGCCCGCGACGACCGGATAATCTCGGCCGCCGTCTACCGGCTGGACGCGCGCGGCGAGGTCGAGGACCACTGGTACACGATGGTCAACCCGGAGCGGGACCCGGGCCCGGTCTGGATCCACGGTCTGACGACCGAGGTGCTCGAAGGCGCCCCGCTCTTCCAGGACATCGCCGAGGAGTTCTCCGACCGGCTCGCCGACCGGGTGCTCGTGGCGCACAACGCGGTCTTCGACTGGTCGATGATCGCGCGGGAGTACGCGCGCGCGGAGCGTGAGGCGCCGGTGCGTCAGCGGCTGTGCACCATCGCGCTCTCCAAGGAGCTGGGTCTGCCGCTGCCCAACCACAAGCTGGAGTCGCTGGCCGCGCACTTCGGCGTCGTACAGCAGCGGGCGCACCACGCACTGGACGACGCGCGCGTGCTGGCCGAGGCGTTCCGGCCGAGCCTGCGGGCCGCCGCGCGGGACGGGATCCGGCTGCCGCTCCTGGAGTGCCGGCCCCTCAAGGAGTGGTCCGAGAGCCCCGCGGCGCCGCGGATCGGACGGCAGTCCGGTTCCGGTGGTTACTCCTCTGGTGGTTACTCGTCCGGTGGCTACCCGTCCGGGAGTTGGCGACCTTCACGCAAACGTCCCGCATGCCCCTATCCCAACCCGGGTCGCTACGAAGCGGACAAACCACTCAAGCAGGGTATGCGGGTCGCGTTCTCCGGGGACACGTCCGTCGACCGCGAGCTGCTGGAGGACCGCGCCGTCGAGGCCGGCCTGCATGTCGCGACGAGCCTGTCCCGGCTGACCAGCCTGCTCGTCACCAACGATCCCGACTCCAGCACGTCCAAGGTGGTCAAGGCCAAACAGTTCGGGACACCGGTGATCGACGAGGCGGCGTTCGGCCAGCTGCTGCGGGACGTGGCCCCGGCCTCGCAGAAGTGACCCCGGAGGGCCGCGGAGGGGCCGGGGCTGACGGACGTACGGACGATTGCCGGGCGACTCGCCCGGCGCCCGCTCGCCCGCGCCGCGTCGGCACCTCGCCCTGTGGCGCACGGCGAGATGCGAAGTGTGCGGCAACGACTACGGCATGACCTTCGAGGTGCCCGCGCAGGGCGCGGTGCGCTGGGAGGGGTGCACCCGATCTCGCCGTCGGTCTGACTGCAGCGGATGAGCAGTCCGTTCCCGAACGCCGCGTTCTCACCGGGCAGGTCGGCCAGCGCCCAGTCTTATTCCCTCCGCCCGTAGGCACCCGGGCCGGCGGAGCGGGTCACGAACGCCTCCCGGGGCAGGATCGCCGCGAGCGTTCGCGTCGATGCGGCCGAGCATCTGGGTGAACAGGAAGGCGTGGTGAGTACTGGAGTGGCCGGTGAACGCCTCCTCCAGCTCCGCCGGCTTGGCGCGGCGGCTCCAGGATGGGCACAGGGCCGTTCGGCTCGCCACCAGCGGCGTCGCCGCTCCAGATGCAGCCACCCGACTGAGGACGCAGGATGGGAAGCGGGAAGATCCGCTACCACCTCGGGACCACCGATGGAAGAGTATCCAGGACTCCCTGTTGAGGCGGCGCGAGCGAAGGTCTGCAGGATGTGCTGCGCGCCTGCAGAAGATTGCCCTGATCGCCACGGGATGAAAGCAGCCACCTGCTGCAGAGCCGGCCCGTGACCACGGAAAGGGAAAGTCGCATGTGGCGATATTTTGCATGTCCCATTTCCGGTCTCTTCCTAGTTTTCAGTGCGGGTATTACACCCGCTCAAGCATCTTCAATAGCATGTCCCTCCGATGCGAACTGCGCACACTTCAGGTACGAAACTCGCATCGCCGCAGAACAAGGCAGCCGCTTCCTGGCTTCTGAGGCGATTACCGAGAGAGCGACCGACTGGCAGAACCGCACTTATGGCATCACTTGCGATGACATCGTCGACAAGCCGGTCAAGGTGGCTGTCCGCAACGGCAAGGGTGTCGCCAAGGGAAGCGGCCTCGGCGGCTACGACCGCTGGGAGGTGGAAGTTCAGAAGATCACTCAAGGCAGACTTCCACGCCTCGGCAACGTGACGGCCGTGCTCTTCTACTGCAGCCCGCAACCCAGCAACTTCTTCAGGCAGGAACTGCGCGTCTATGGCGAGGACGGCAACGAGGTGGGCCGTACGCCATCCTTCGATGTCTCGGGGTTGCCGCCGGAGTACCAGGCAGGATCCTTGACGATAAGGGACAGTCGGCTTGCCGCCGATGTCAAGTTCTACGGGCCCAACGACAGTCATGCGACGGGGCCGTCGATACTCCGCCATGTCACCTGGACATGGGATGGCAAACGGTTCGTGACACATGGCGCTTCGTGACACATGGTGCCGAGTCGGAGATAGAGACACCCGATCGAAATCGACTTACCGGAATAGAGCTACAAACGCCTCCTTGAGGGCCCGGGAGGGACCTCCGGGGCGAGGGGAAAGCCTGTGGGAAGTTCCCTATATTATGAAATGTCCCGATACTGTGACAAGTCCCGCCGGCCGTTGACGCCATCGTGGCCGACCTCCCACGCTGGTGGGTGAGCAGCCGATCCACCGCAAGGAGATGATCATGAGGACAAGCGCCTGGTGGCGCCTCCGACACCTCGTCGGCGCGTCCTGCGCCGCTGCGCTGCTCGCCGGAACGGTGGGCGTGGCGAGCGCCGAGGCAGTGCCTCGGACAACGAAGGCCACGGCGGAGTCGTTGAGCGCGGCGCCATACGAGACCTGCACGGATTACCACTACGACCAGAGCGGCACGCTCATCTGGGACCCGCCGGGCTGCACCCCTCCGTGAGGCAGGGTGGGTGTGGATAGGTGTCCTTGGCTCTACCGCGCCGAACGCGGCGCAAGACGCCATGTGGGACCGCCGCTGAGCAGGCCACCGGGTCCTCTAGAATGTGATCACCGACAGCGAATCCGAGCTCCCGTCGGTCACGTAGACCCGGTCCTCCCGGGACACCGCCACCCCCTGCGGGCCGCGGCCGACGTCGACGGTGTGGTCCACCTCGTTCGTCGCGCTGTCGATCACCGACACCGAACCCGAATTCCCGTTGGTCACGTAGACCCGGTCCTCCTGGGACACCGCCACCCCCTGCGGGCCGCGGCCGACGGGGATGGGGTTGCCCATCGTGCTGTTCGTCGCAGTGTCGATCACCGACACCGAACCCGAGCTCCCGTTGGCCACGTAGACCCGGTCCCCAAACGTAGACACCGCCACCCCTGCCGGGCCGCGGCCGACGGGGATGGTGCGGTCCACCTTGTTCGTCGCGGTGTCGATCACCGACACCGAACCCGAGACGAAGTTGGCCACGTAGACCCGGTCCCCATTCGGGGACACGTCCACCCCCTGCGGGCCGCGGCCGACGGGGATGGGGCTGCCCACCGTGCGGTTCGTCGCGGTGTCGATCACTGATACAGAACCTGAGCCGAAGTTGGTCACGTAGACCCGGTTCTCGATCGGGGACACCGCCACCCCCTGCGGGCCGCGGCCGACACGGATGGTGCGGTCCACCTTGTTCGTCGCGGTGTCGATCACCGACACCGAACCCGAGCCCAAGCTGGTCACGTAGACCCGGTCCCCGTTCGGGGACGCCGCTATCCCCTTCGGGGAGCGGTCGACGGGGATGGGGCTGCCCACCGTGCGGTTCGTCGCGGTGTTGATCACCGACACCGAACTCGAGCTCTTGTTGGCCACGTAGGCCCGGTCCCCCTTGGGGGACACCGTCACCCCCTCCGGGGAGTCGCCGACCCGGATCAAGGCCAGTTCAGGACCCGAGGGGCCGGACTGTGCCACGTAGATGCCGCCGCCCACCGCGGCCAGCGCCACCGCCACCACCCCCGCGATGAGCCTGGCCCGTCGGTGTCCGGGCCGCGGCGGGCGAGGCCGCGGCCGGGCCTCGTCACCTTTGTGCGGCGGCGGTTCCAGGGGCGGGCCGGTTGGCTCCTTCGGCTCGGCCGACGACAGTCCCGGGGGCGGGCCGGTCGGTTCCTCCGGCTTGGCCGACGGCAGGAGCTCGGTCGGCGGGGACGGCTCCCGGAAGCGCGGCGGCTTCGGACCGGTCGGTTCCTCCGGCTCGGCCGGCGGCATGACCGGGGGGTGCGATGGGGAAGGGCGGGGCTGGGCGATGGAGGCGAGCCGCCGGGTGGCCTCGTCGCCGTCCATCCGCTGCGCGGGATCCTTGGCCAGCAGCCCGAGGAGGACCGGGGTCAGCGCCGTTGCCCGGCGTGGCAGGGTGGGAAACTCGAACAGCACGGCGCTCAGTGTGGTGACGGCGGAGTCGCGGTCGAAGGGTCCGGCCCCCTCGAGCGCGAAATACAGGGTGGCGCCGAGTGAGAACAGGTCGCAGGCCGGAGTGGGCACCTCGCAGTGAGCCCGTTCCGGAGCCATGAAGCCCGGGGTCCCCAGGAAATCCGCGGTAGCGGTCAGGCGGGCCTCTCCGGAGCTCGGCTCCAGCGAGATGCCGTAGTCGATCAGCAGCACCTGGCCGCCCTCCGTGGAGTGGGAGGGCTGCGGGCCGGGGCCGGTCAGCAGGACGTTGGCCGGTTTGACGTCCCGGTGCAGGATGCCGAGCCGGTGCCCCTCCTGCAAGGCGTCGAGGACCGCCAGCCCGATCCGGGCGACGTCGGCGGGCGGCAGCGGCCCCCGCTCGCGCACCACCGCGTCCAGGTCCATGGCGCCGGGGACGAATTCCATGACGATCCACGGCAGGCCGTCGGCCTCCAGGATGTCGTACACAGTGACCACATGGGGGTGGTTGCGCAGCCGGGCAGCGTGCTGCGCTTCGCCGCGGGCCCTCGTGATCCGGGCGCTCACCTCTTGTTCCGGGATGTCCGGCGGCAGGACGATCTCCTTGAGCGCGACCTCGCACGCCAGGTTCTGGTCATACGCCTGCCACACCCGTCCCCTGCCGCCAGCGCCGAGCCGACGCAGGAGCCGGTAGCGCCCGGCGATCACACGCCCGGCGGCCTCGTGCACTCCCGTCATGGCGTTCTCTCTTCCAGGGTGGCCCAGCAGGGTCCCCGGCGAGCGTTGCAGCCCTTCTTCAGGTATTTCATATCGCCCGAAGATCGGCAAGTTACCCATAACGGGTGTAGTCCACGTATGTTCCGTGCAGCGGTGTCCGGATCAGGAGAAGGCGCAAGCCGGATGGTTGGCCTGACGGCCCTGTGGACCCGTGGCTCCAGGTGCTCGGAGCCGGCAAGAAGAAGCAGATCCCCGAGGATGCGCAGCCGTGGGCACGTGAGGCCGAGCCGAAGGACGTGGAAGAGCAGATCGCGGAGCTTCAGGCCCTCTGTTGTCGAACGGCTGGGGGCAGAGCCGGTGTTCTACGCCGCCTGACAACGAGTCAAAAGGGCCCCTCCCGTGTGGGAGGGGCCCTTTTGCCATCAGGCGGAGCGGTACGCACTTCCCACCTTGTCCACGATGCCCACCCTTCCCTCTGCGCGGGCGCAGTGCGCGCCGCAGTACCAGTGACCCTCGGCCTCGACTCCCTGGCCGATGATCTGGACTCGGCAGTGCTCGCAGATGGGTGCCATGCGGTGGATCGCGCAGGCGAACGAATCGAATACGTGACGGGAACCGTCCTGGGTCTCCACGGTGAAGGCCAGGTCATAGTCATTGCCACACACTTCGCAACGTGTCATACGCGGCATGGTCAAGGGCAGGGAAGGCGCTGGCAAGCTGACGGCGCTCTGCCGACCGGAGGTTCTACCTGGTCGGCGTAGCGGCTCATCCTCTCTGCACTTCTGTCACTTCAGCCCCGTCAGTTCCAGGATCTCGTCTGCCCGCTCCTCGGTCAGGACCGAGACGTGGATCAGCTGGGCCGAGCCGGCCCGGGAGACCGTCTGGGTCGCCACCGGGCTCGACGAGGACGGCGACGGGAAGAACGACCGGGTGGCCGTCGACATCGTGCGCCCCGGCGAACCCGCCGCCAAGGGCCGCAAGATGCCGGTCACGGCTCCACCAGTCATACGGGTACCACTCGCGCGCAGGCCAACTGGACCGACGGCGCCACCGGGATGACCGGCAAGAGCTGGGACGGCAGCATCGCCAACGGGGTCGCCGCCACAGGCGTCAAGGGACTGCGGACGATCGTCCCGGTCAGCTCCATCTCCTCCTGGTACCCCGCCTACTTCTCCCAGGGACCCTGGCCGGCCGGAAGCGCGCCCACGCCTGGGTCGACACCCTGCACCGCTGCTTCGACCACGAACTCCTCGGCCACGACAACGGAATCGACCGCGAGCCGATGGCCGACATCGAACGCACCCCCGCCACTGGACCACGGACGCCGTCCGGCCGCCGAAGTCGACGGCCACCGTGGCCCTCGGCCCCGGCCAGGGCACGCGGAAGAGGAGCTGCTGCGTGTTGCGCTGGGCCGGATCACTCCGCAGGGCTCGAATCCCCGGCGCGTGCAGGAGATCCGGCAGCGCGTGGTGGCCCGGCGCCGGCGCCGTGTCGCGCTGGCGGGCGCCACCGCTCGCGCACCGGCGGCGGCCGTCACGACGCAGGTCTGGGACTCGCCCCCTGCCAGGGAGCGGACCGTGGTGACGCCGGGCGGCTCACAGGAACTGATGCGCATCGTGCGTCCGGCCGAGGACGGGCATGCCGCGCGGACCAGCTACGCGTTTCTCAACAACGCCTCCCCGACCGTGATCCGGCAGACCACCGAGATCCTCGCCACCGCCCCCCTCAGTCGGTGATGCGAAGCGCAGGTAGGGCGCACTGCGCCCGCGCGCAGGGCAAGGTGGGCATCATCGACAAGGTCTGAGAGCCGACCGGAACGGTCCGAGCGCACACGTCGCCGTCCGGGCGACGCGCACCCCCGTGAACGCGCCCCTCGACCGAGTTGTACGGTCGTGGGGTGTACCGCTTCCTGTTGTCCCGGCAGTGGGTGATTCTCACCCTCGTGGCCCTCCTGCTCATCCCCACGATGATCAAGCTGGGCTTCTGGCAGCTGCACCGCCATGAGCACAAGGTCGCGCTGAACACGGTGATCTCGCAGTCGCTGACGGCCACGCCGGTGCCCGCAGAGTCGGTCACCGCGCCGGGGCAGCCCGTCAAGCACGCGGACCTGTACCGCCGGGTGACCGCGAAGGGCATCTTCGACACCGCGCACGAGGTCGTCGTGCGGCGCCGCACCAACGCCGACGGCGAGGTCGGCTACCACGTCCTGACCCCCTTCGACCTGGACGACGGCCGGGTGCTCCTCGTCAACCGGGGCTGGATCGACTCGAACGGCTCGCAGACCGCGTTCCCGAAGATCCCGGCGCCCGCGAAGGGCGAGATCACCGTCACCGGGCGGCTGATGCCCGACGAGACGACCGGCGACAGCGGCATCAAGAACATCCAGGGCCTGCCCGACCGCCAGGTCATGCTGATCAACAGCGAGCAGCAGGCCAAGAGCCTCGGCAAGCAGGTCCTCGGCGGGTACATCGAGCAGACCGCGCCCGCGCCCAAGGGCGACACTCCCGAGCTGATCCCCGACCCCGAGCACAACGACATCGGTCCGCACATGGCGTACGCGATCCAGTGGTGGCTCTTCTCCGCGGGCGTGCCCGTGGGCTGGCTGATCCTGGTCCGCCGGGAGCGCCGCGACCGGGCCGAGGCCGCCGCCTCCACGACCGCGCCGGAAGCGGCCACGGTCGCCGCCTGACCCCTGGGCCGCCGCGCCCGCACTTCCTCGGCCGGTGTCACCCGGTCGGCCCCCGACCCGATTGGCCCCGGCCTTCTCCGGGAACTCGCCCCACGTGCACCCACGTATCGAGGACTACGCGCTCATCGGGGACGAACAGACCGCCGCGCTGGTGGGCCGGGACGGGTCCGTCGACTGGCTCTGCCTGCCACGGTTCGACTCGGCCGCCTGCTTCGCCGCGATCCTCGGCGACGAGAACCACGGCCGCTGGCGGATCTCACCCACGGGGGCGGGCCCCTGCACCCGGCGGGCGTACCGGCGGGACACGCTGGTGCTCGACTCCGAATGGGAGACGGACGAGGGCGCGGTCCGCGTGACCGACTTTATGCCACAGCGCGAGCACGCCCCCGATCTCGTCCGCGTCGTCGAAGGGCTCAGCGGCCGGGTGACGGTGCACAGCACACTGCAACTGCGCTTCGACTACGGCTCCGTCGTGCCGTGGGTGCGCAGGGCGGACGGCCAGCGGGTGGCGGTCGCGGGCCCGGACTCGGTGTGGCTGCGCAGCGAACCCGAGGTGCGCACCTGGGGCAAGGACTTCCGTACCCACTCGGAGTTCACCGTGGAGGCGGGCGAGAAGGTCGCCTTCGTCCTGACCTGGCATCCCTCGCACCGGTCACGCCCGCCGCTCATCGATCCGTACCAGGCACTGCGCTCCAGCGTCGAGGACTGGCAGGCGTGGGCGGCGCGCTGCCGTTACGACGGTCCGCACCGGGACGCCGTCGTGCGCTCCCTGATCACCCTCAAGGCCCTCACCTTCGCCCCGACCGGCGGCATCGTCGCCGCCCCCACCACCTCGCTCCCGGAGGAACTCGGCGGCGTCCGCAACTGGGACTACCGCTACTGCTGGCTGCGCGACTCGACCCTCACCCTGGGCGCGCTCCTGTCGGCCGGGTACCACGAGGAGGCCGAGGCCTGGCGCGACTGGCTGCTGCGCGCGGTCGCGGGCGACCCCGCGGACCTGCAGATCATGTACGGCCTCTCCGGTGAGCGCCGGCTGCCCGAGTTCGAACTGTCGTGGCTGCCCGGCTTCGCGGGCTCGTACCCGGTCCGGATCGGCAACGAGGCCGTCAAGCAGCTCCAACTGGACGTGTACGGCGAGGTCATCGACTCGCTCTCGCTGGCCCGGCGTTCGGGCCTGCCGTCCAAGCCGCACATGTGGCGCCTGCAGTGCGCCCTGATGGAGTTCCTGCGGACCACCTGGCGGCAGCCGGACGAGGGAATCTGGGAGGTGCGCGGCCCGCGCCGGCACTTCGTGTACTCGAAGGTGATGGCGTGGGTGGCGGCCGACCGCGCCGTCCGGGCGCTGGAGAGCGACCCGGCGCTCGTCGGCGACCTGGAGGGCTGGCGCACGATGCGCGAAGAGGTGCACAAGGAGGTGTGCGAGCGCGGCTTCGACATCGAACGCAACACCTTCACGCAGTCCTACGGGTCACGCGAACTGGACGCCTCACTGCTGCTCATCCCCCGCGTCGGTTTCCTGCCGCCCGACGATCCCAGGGTCGTCGGCACCATCGACGCGGTACGCGCCGAGCTCGAACGCGACGGCTTCCTGCTGCGCCGCTACAGCGACGAGGGCGTCGACGTCGACGGACTGCCGGGCGGCGAGGGCACCTTCCTCGTCTGCTCGTTCTGGCTCGCGGACGCGCTGCACATGACAGGCCGTACGAAGGAGGCCCGCGAACTGTTCGAACGGCTGCTCGGCCTGGCCAACGACGTGGGGCTGCTGTCCGAGGAGTACGACCCCGTCGCGCGCCGCCAGCTCGGCAACTTCCCGCAGGCGTTCAGCCACCTCGGCCTGGTGGGGTCCGCCTTCAACCTGTTCGGTGATGCACATCCGGGAGGAGGCGAGAAGACCGGATAGGGGAGGATGGGGGCCATGGATCTTGGACTGAAGGACCGTGTGTACGTCGTCACGGGAGCCACCCGTGGCCTGGGCAACGCCAGCGCGCGCGAGCTCACCGCCGACGGCGCGAAGGTGATCGTCACGGGGCGCGACGAGAAGACCGCCGCCGACGCGGCGTCCGCGCTCGGCCCGAACGCGGTGGGGGTGGCCGCCGACAACTCCGACCCGGGGGCCCCGGACCGGCTGATCGCGGCGGCCCGCGCGCACTTCGGCGGTTTCGACGGCATCCTGATCAGCGTCGGCGGCCCGCCGCCCGGGTTCGTCGCGGACAACACGGACGAGCAGTGGACGGCCGCCTTCGAGTCCGTCTTCCTGGGCGCGGTCCGGCTGGCCCGCGCCGCCGCCGCGGAGCTCGGCGAGGGCGGCGTCATCGGCTTCGTGCTCTCCGGCTCGGTCTACGAGCCGATCCCGGGCCTGACCATCTCCAACGGTCTGCGCCCCGGTCTCGCGGGCTTCGCCAAGTCCCTCGCCGACGAACTGGGCCCGCGCGGCATCCGTGTCCTGGGCCTGCTCCCGGCCCGCATCGACACGGACCGCCTGCGCGAGCTCGACGGCCTCTCCGCCGACCCGGAGGCCACCCGTGCGGCCAACGAGTCGCTGATTCCGCTGCGCCGCTACGGCGTCCCGGAGGAGTTCGGCCGCACGGCGGCGTTCCTGCTCTCGCCCGCCGCGTCGTATCTGACGGGCATCATGGTGCCGGTGGACGGCGGTATGCGGAGCGGGTTCTGAGACCGCGCGGGCGCCTGAGGGACTAACTCACCCTTTCGGCCGGGTGCTTGACCCCGCGGAGGCGTACCTCCGCGGGGAGCGCGGCGAGGCCCGCGGAGTCCCGGGCGTGCGCCAGGGCCTGCGTCGTCAGCAGATGCAGCGCGTGCCCGGGGTCGACATGCGGCTCCAGCAGGAGCTGGACCCGGGTCCCGGGAGCGCCGCGTCGCCCCGTCAGTTGGACCTGGGCTCGTTCGACACCGTCCAACCGCCCCGCCTCGTCGCCCAGTACGCCCTCCAGGGCCCGCCCGCGCAGCAGCGCCCCCTCGCCGTCGCCGGTGTCGACGAGCACCTCCGCGAGCCGGTGCCGCCGCAGTACGGCCGACAGCCACCACAGGCTGAGCAGGACGACGACCGCGAGAGTGGCGATGACGGTCGGCCACCACCAGCCCTGGTCCCGCCACCGGGTCCGCTCGGCGGCGCTCAGCAGCACGTCGTGCCGCCCGTCGTGGATCCACCAGGAGGGCGGCCGGGCGCCCAGTCCGACGGCGAGCACGGAGCCGCCGAGGACCAGCAGCGCGAGCCCGACGACTCCCAGCAGGACACGGTTGACGATCCTGAGCACCGCCCTCACCCCTTCCGGCCCGGGCGCGCGACATGCACCGACAGGGCGGGCGGCCGGACGAGCCCGAGTCCCCGGATGCCGTCGGCGAGCGTGGCGTCCAGGTCGGCCCGTACGTCGTCGAGTGCGCGGAAGTGCGAGACCGCCCGCACGTCGACCTTCCTGCGCCCCATCCGTACCCGGACCGACCGAACGCCGGAGACCTCCATGGCCCGGTCGCGCAGCGCCGTCGCGGCGGCGTCCCGGTGCAGCCCGGCCCGTACGTCGGGATGAGTGCGCCGCATCGGCAGGACGTCGCGCAGCCCCGGCGTCACCGCGAGGACGATCAGCCAGAGTCCGAGGGCCGCGGCGAGGCAGGCGCCGACGAGCACCCAGGTGTCGTCGAGGGGCCGTTCGGCGAGCTGCCGGGCGAGGGACCTGCGCCAGTGCGAGGCGGGCCGGTGGGCACGTACGGCCGCGACGTCGTACAGCAGGACGCCCGCACTCGCGAGGACCAGCAGCGCGACGATCCCCGCGGGGACGCGGCGCAGCGACCAGAACCGGCCCTGCCCGCCGTCCGCGTCGTCGATGGCGGGCGGCGGGTCGTAGTCGGCCGCGGAGGCGGACTGGCCGAGTTCGCCCTCGGCCGGTGGGCCCGCGTCCGTCTTCTCCAGGACGGGCATGCGTCGGGTGGTGTTCTCGGAGCCCTGGGGCTCGCTCATCGCGTCCTCCCCTGTACCGCGGCGGCCGGCGGTACCAGGTGCAGCCGCTCGACCTGGACCGTCACCTCCGGCACTTCCATTCCCGTCAACGCGTCTACCCGCTCGGCGACATGTCGACGCACCGCGTTGCAGCGGCCGCCGATGTCGCAGGGGTAGCCGAGTTCGAGGTGGACGCGGACGCGGGCGATTTCGCGGTGGACGACGACCGTCGCGTGCGGGGGCACGGCGTCCGGGGGCAGCGTGTCCAGGGCCTCGCGGGCGGCCTGCGCGGCGATCTTCGCCACGACCCGGTCGGCGATCCGGGTCGCGCCGCGCTCGGCCGGCTCGACGGCCGTCGGGGGCCGTCGGGTGTCACCGAGCGGGCCGGTCACGGGCGTCACCGCCGCCGGTCGTCGCGGGGACGGAAGAAGTCACCGAGGTCCAGGTCCCCTTCGAGGAACCGTCCGACGACGAACCCGACGGCACCCAGGGCGGCCACGAGCAGAAAGGCCCCGAAGCCCCCGAAGTACCCGGCGAAGCCCAGCGCCATTCCGGCGATCATGCCGATCACGGCCAAGCTCATGGTGCGCTCCTCAGCGGTTCGACTGCCGGGATGTCGTGGGCCGCCCCGCGGCCGGGCCGGTCACTGGAGCCGCGCCTCCGGCTCTTCATCTTCTTCCTCGGGAAGCTTCACATCACTCACCGCGATGTTGACCTCGACGACCTCGAGTCCCGTCATGCGCTCCACGGCCGCGATGACGTTCTCGCGGACGGCGCGGGCGACGTCCCCGATCGACACGCCGTACTCGACGACGATCTCCAGGTCGAGCGCGGTCTGGAGCTCCCCGACCTCGGCCTTGACGCCTCGCGAGACGGACTTGGACCCCCCTGGCACTCGGTCGCGCACGGCCCCGAAGGTCCGGCTCAGCCCACTGCCCATCGCATGGACACCGAGCACGTCCCGGGCGGCGAGTCCGGCGATCTTCTCCACGACACCGTCGGCGATCGTGGTCCGCCCCCGCATGGCGGGATCACCGCCGCCGCGCTTGGTGACCCCGGGCTTGCGGCTCTGCGGGGCTTCCTTCTCGCTCCCGGGGCTGTCCGTCCGGTTCTGCTCCGTCATGTCGGTCATCGCCGTACGTCCCTTTCGGTCGTCCTCTTTGCCCACAGTAGGTCCGGACGCGGGCTCGCGCGCCAGGGATGCGGCAGGCTGGAGCAATGACCGCGGATCGATGGACGCAGGCAGTACGGCGGCAGCTCGGGCTCGGGCGCCTGCTCCCGCTCGGGCATCCGCGCGACGGCGCCTGGATCGCCGAGGAGGCGGCCGAGGCGTTTCTGCGGCGCGGGGCGGCCGGCGTGTCCGGTGTCCGCCTCGGTACGCTCCGGATCGCCCTCGAGGACCCGGACCTGGTCCACGACCCCGTCGTACCGCCGCCGCCCAGCGCGCTGCCGCCCGGTCCACTGCGTATCGTCGCGGAGTTCACGGCCGGGGCGGACCCGACGGCCCCCGGGGTCGAGCCGCTTCCCACGACCGCGGCCCGCCTGCGCGCGACTCTGGCCGAGGCGGCCGTATCCCTCGGCCTGACGGTCACGGAGGTCGACCTGAAGGTGACGGGGTTGGGGGATGTCTCCGCGCCGCCGACCGCCGTACGCCACACGGCCCCGCGTACGACCGCCGTACCGACGACCCCCGACGAGGGTCGGGCGGCCACCGCCGCCCTGTCCGTGCCGGGGGTACTTCACCTGACGGACGTCCTGGGCCATCCGGTGCACATCGAGAACGTCCCCGGCACGGACCCCGCCCTCGCCCGCCGCCACGTCCGCGTCGAACTGGCGGTCGCCGCGACGGGGCGAACGGCGGACGTGGCAAGAGCCGTCAGAGCGGCGGTCGCGGACGCCTTGCCGGACACTCCGTCAGTGACGGCACTGGTGACGTCCGTCGAGTAGGGAGGACGGCCTCACTCCCCCAGACCGGCAAGGTCCCGCAGTCGCCGGGCCTGAGCCGCGCGCTCGGCGACCCGCTGCTCCTCGTACGTCCGCTCCTGCGCCCCCCGCAGCAACGCCTTGGTCTCGACGACCGCGTCCCGAGGCGCGGCCAACACCGCGCCGGCGAGGTCCCGCACGGCATCCTCGAGCTGGTCGAAAGGCACCGCGAGATTGGCGAGCCCCGTGCGCTCGGCCTCCTCGGCCGACACGAAGCGACCCGTGGCGCAGATTTCCAGCGCACGGGCGTATCCGACCAGGCTCACCAGCGGATGCGTTCCCGTCAGATCGGGAACGAGCCCGAGGCTGGTCTCGCGCATGGCGAACTGCACGTCGTCCGCGACGACGCGCAGGTCACAGGCGAGCGCCAGCTGGAAACCCGCACCGATGGCGTGCCCCTGCACGGCGGCGATGGACACGACGTCGCTGCGCCGCCACCAGGTGAACGCCTCCTGGTACTCGGCGATGGTCGCGTCGAGCTCGGCGTCGGCCCCGCGCGCGAGGTCGATGAACGACGGCTCGCCGTCGAACCCCTCGGGCGTGAACGCCTGCCGGTCGAGCCCGGCCGAGAACGACTGGCCCTCGGCACGCAGCACGACCACACGGACAGTGCCCGGCAACGACCGGCCGGCCTCCGTCAACGCCCGCCACAGAGCGGGACTTTGGGCGTTGCGCTTGGCCGGATTGGTCAGCGTCACCGTGGCGATCGCGTCGTCGACGGTGAGCCGTACGCCGTCCTTGTCGAGTACGGGGTCAAGATCCTTGTCGAGCGAAGCCATGGGCTGCCTCCGATGGGTGCGGTCGGATCAGACGCGTACCTCGTGAAGGACACGAGGAACACACCTAAGTGACTGCACAGTAACCACCCGGTCGATCACCCGACCGACCGGGTGGCCACCACCGAAGCCGATGGGGACGCCCGGCCTCAGGCCGAGGCGGCCTTCTTGCCCCGCGTCGCTCCGCCACGCCCTCGCAGCGTGACGCCCGACTCGCTGAGCATCCGGTGCACGAAGCCATACGAACGGCCGGTTTCTTCGGCCAGCGCTCGAATGCTCGCACCGGAGTCGTACTTCTTCTTCAGGTCTGCCGCGAGCTTGTCGCGCGCGGCGCCGGTCACCCGGCTGCCCTTCTTCAGAGTCTCGGCCACCCGTGCCTCCTCATGGGAAGTGCGCTCTGGACTTCTCATGATCACCCCTCAAGGGCTTCATGGCCACCCATTCGGCAAGGTCCGTGAGACACGGTTTTGACGACAGGAGTCCGTCCTCACAAACGGAATCACAGGGTCCGCGCCGCTCTGTCCGTACGACCGAACGGGTTCTTCCGCGAAGTGCCAGGTCAGCGACGCAAGACGGCCGAGCCCTTGGGAACAAAGGACTCGGCCGCGAAATGGATGTAGGACACACCTCGGTACGAGGAGATCTCACACAGATGATGGATCACGGATCGGCCGAATGATCCATACGCAGTGGATCAGTCATTCGATCACGTCGTGCTGACGGCAGCCCCGGGGCGGTCCGGGAGGCCGTACGAGGGCTCAGGCGAGGGCGACGAGGTCCGCGTAGTCGGAGCCCCACAGGTCCTCGACACCGTCCGGCAGCAGAATGATCCGCTCGGGCTGGAGCGCCTCGACGGCGCCCTCGTCGTGGGTGACGAGGACGACGGCGCCCTTGTAGGTGCGCAGCGCGCCGAGGATCTCCTCGCGGCTGGCCGGGTCGAGGTTGTTCGTCGGCTCGTCGAGGAGGAGGACGTTCGCGGAGGAGACCACGAGGGTCGCCAGCGCGAGACGGGTCTTCTCGCCGCCGGAGAGGACCCCGGCCGGCTTGTCGACGTCGTCGCCGGAGAACAGGAACGAGCCGAGCGTCTTGCGGACCTCGACCAGGTCGAGGTCGGGGGCGGCGGAGCGCATGTTCTCCAGGACCGTGCGCTCGGGGTCGAGGGTCTCGTGCTCCTGCGCGTAGTACCCGAGCTTGAGGCCGTGGCCCTCTATGACCTGGCCGGTGTCGGGCTGCTCGGCGCCGCCGAGCAGCTTCAGCAGGGTCGTCTTGCCGGCGCCGTTGAGGCCCAGGATGACCACGCGCGAGCCCTTGTCGATGGCCAGGTCGACATCGGTGAAGATCTCCAGCGAGCCGTACGACTTCGACAGGCCCTCGGCCATCAGCGGGGTCTTGCCGCAGGGTGCGGGCTCCGGGAAGCGCAGCTTGGCGACCTTGTCGGAGACGCGGACCGCCTCGAGGCCGGCAAGCAGCTTGTCGGCGCGCTTGGCCATGTTCTGCGCGGCCACCGTCTTGGTGGCCTTGGCGCGCATCTTGTCCGCCTGCGAGTTCAGTGCGGCGGCCTTCTTCTCCGCGTTCTGCCGTTCGCGCTTGCGGCGCTTCTCGTCGGCCTCGCGCTGCTGCTGGTACAGCTTCCAGCCCATGTTGTAGACGTCGATCTGGGCGCGGTTGGCGTCCAGGTAGAAGACCTTGTTGACGACCGTCTCGACGAGGTCGACGTCGTGGGAGATCACGATGAAGCCGCCGCGGTAGGTCTTCAGGTAGTCGCGCAGCCAGACGATCGAGTCGGCGTCGAGGTGGTTGGTCGGCTCGTCGAGCAGGAGCGTGTCGGCGTCCGAGAACAGGATGCGGGCCAGCTCGACACGGCGGCGCTGACCGCCGGAGAGCGTGTGCAGGGGCTGGCCGAGCACGCGGTCGGGCAGGTTGAGCGCGGCGGCGATGGTGGCGGCCTCGGCCTCGGCGGAGTACCCGCCCTTGGTGAGGAACTCGGTCTCCTGGCGCTCGTACTGCCGCATGGCCTTCTCACGGGTGGCGCCCGAGCCGTTGGCGATGCGCTGTTCGTTCTCCCGCATCTTGCGGATCAGGGTGTCCAGGCCGCGCGCGGAGAGGATGCGGTCGGTGGCGAGGACGTCGAGGTCGCCGGTGCGGGGGTCCTGGGGCAGATAGCCGACCTCGCCGGAGCGGGCGACGGTGCCGGAGGCCGGGATGCCCTCGCCCGCCAGCACCTTGGTCAGGGTCGTCTTGCCCGCGCCGTTGCGGCCGACCAGGCCGATGCGGTCGCCCTTGGTGATGCGGAAGGTGGCGGACTCGATGAGGATGCGGGCGCCGGCGCGCAGCTCGATACCGGAGGCGGAGATCACGGACAGACTCCAGGGCAGGGTCGTTGGCGGGGTGGACGGCTGAGGACGTTCCCGCCGTCTAATGCGCGAGGAGAATGGCCATGGGCCAAGTCTAACGGGGCCGTGCAACCACTTTTCCTGGGTGAGCGTGTCCGGCACTGTGACGCTCGCCCTGCCACGCGTTGCCCAGCGGCGTGCGGTGCGGGGTGATTCTGCCCAGGTCGTCGACGGCGACGAGCTCGGTGGTCCAGCTGTCGCCGGTGGCGCAGGGCTGCGCGATCAGGAGTGCCTCGCCGTGACGCAACGCACGTTCGGGGGCGAAGGAGCAGCCGTACCGGGCGGGCAGGGTCCAGCGCAGGTCGCCGTCGGCGATGCGGTAGGCGGCGACGCGCCGCGGGGTGATGACGGCGAGCATGCGGGCGCCCAGGGACCGCAGCACTCCGCTCGCCCCGTGGTCCGCGAGCCACCCGGCGGCCCCGGGAAGGGCTCGGTGCCAGCGCACGGCGCTGCCGTCGCCGCGCGCGGTGTCGGTGACCAGTCCGTCGTCCCACAGCGCGATCGCGTGCCCGCGCGCGGGGAGCACGGCCACCGGACGGCGGCCCTCGCGCGCGTAGGTCCAGCGGGGGTGGCCGGTCGCCCCGTCGTAGGCCTCGACGGCGGCCTTCGTGGTGCGCAGCGGGGGCTGTCGTGGCCCGTGCCCGTGCACTACGCGCGTGTGGGCGGTGAGGCGGTCTCCGTAGGGCGCGGGGCGCGCTTCGTGGGCCGCGGTGAGCAGCAGGGCGACGGCGACGGGGAGCAGGGCGCGGGCGGCGCGGCGGCGGGCGACGGTGGGGGGAAGGAGCCGGGGGGCCGGGGGGTCCGTGGTCGCCGGTGCGGACCGTTCCGCCTCCGCCGCCTCGACCAGCACAGCGATCATCTCGCCCCCATCTGCACCACTCGCCGCGCCTGGAACCTGTCCGGCCGTTCAGGCGCACGGATCAGGCGCATGAATCAGGCGGAGAGCCTAGGCGCGGGCGGTGGGAACGCCCGTCGGGACACGGCGGGCGGCGGGGGCGTGTCGCCCGTTCGGCCTTCCGCCCGGCGCCGGACCCGTGAGGGCGTACGAGGATGGCGCCACGGAGCGACGTACGCCGAGGTGCGAAGCCGTACGCGGAGGGTGGTGTGCCCATGCAGTTCGACGACGACGCCGACCTGGACACCTCCGATGTGCAGGATGCGCGCGGCAGTCGTATCCCTGGTGGCAGGGCGACCGTCGGGGGTGGCATCGCGGGTCTGATCGCCCTGATCCTCGGGCTGTTCTTCGGCGTCGGGCCCGATCAGCTCGGGCTGTCCTCCGGCAACGACCAGCCCGCGGTGACCACTTCCTCGCTCGACCAGATCAAGCAGACCTGCCGGAAGGGGCGGGACGCGAACGCCAGGGAGGACTGCCGGATGGTGGCGGTGGTCAACAGCGTGCAGGACTTCTGGGCGCAGGAGTTCGCGCGGCGCGGCGGTACGTACACGCGCTCGCCGACCGTCTTCTTCAGCGGGCGGGTGAACACCGCGTGCGGCACCGCGACCTCGGCGGTCGGGCCCTTCTACTGTCCCGGTGACCGCAAGGTCTATCTGGACCTGGGCTTCTTCGACGACCTGCGGACCAAGTTCGGCTCCAGCGGCGGGCCGTTCGCGCAGGCGTACGTGGTGGCGCACGAGTACGGGCATCACGTGCAGGACCTGATGGGGACGCTGGGCAGGGCCCAGAGCGGTGTCGCGGGCGCGAACAGCAACTCGGTGAAGGTGGAGTTGCAGGCGGACTGCTACGCCGGGGTGTGGGCGCACCACGCGACGACGACGAAGGACCCGTCGACGGGCAGGCCGTTGATCACGAACCTCACTCCGGCCGACATCCGGGACGGGCTGGACGCGGCGGCCGCCGTCGGCGACGACCGGATCCAGCAGGAGTTCCAGGGCCGGGTGACCCCGGAGACGTGGACGCACGGCTCGTCCGCGCAGCGGCAGCAGTGGTTCTACCAGGGCTATCGCACCGGCGACATGGCGCAGTGCAACACCTTCCGCTGAGAGCGCGGACGCGGCGAAGGGAGGACCGCGGACGCGGCGCGTGCCGGGCGGCCTCCGCTCTCCGGGGCGTTGTCAGTGGCCGGTGCGAGACTGGGCAGCGGGTGACATTCCGGCCCAGCAGGACGAGTTCCGGTGGGAGTGATCGGCATGGCAGGTACGGACGGCGGGCGCCCGAGCATCTACCCGACACTGCTGTACGCGGACGCGAACGCGGCGATCAGGCAGCTCACGGAGGCCTTCGGCTTCTCGGAGGTCTCCGTGTACGAGAGTGAGGACGGCACGGTGATGCACGCCGAGCTGGTCCAGGGCAACGGCGCGGTGATGCTCGGCTCCAAGGGCCGCGGTGGCGCCTTCGACGGCGCGATGAAGGACGCGGGCCCCGCGGGGGTGTACGTGGTCGTGGACGACGTCGACGCACACCACCAGCGCGCCGTGGACCACGGCGCGGAGATCGTCATGCCCCCGACCGACCAGGACTACGGCTCGCGGGACTACCTGGCCCGGGACGCCGAGGGCAACATCTGGAGCTTCGGGACGTACGCCCCGGAGATACGGGACTGACCCGGGAGCGCGGGGCGATCCGAAGGACAGGGCCTAGCTGCCTCCGGTGTGGACCTGGAAGGCGGCGCGGCGTACGGCCTTGGCGAGGGCCGGGTCCGGGTGGGCGGCGGCGAGCGCGACCAGGACCTGGACGGTGCGGGGATGGCCGACGGCGCGCACCTCGTCGAGGAGCGCGGGCACGGTGGGCTGCACCGCGGACTCCAGATGGCGCACGAGGAGCGGCGCCTCACCGTGGTCGGCGACGGCGGCGGCGGTGTCGACCCAGAGCCAGGTGGACTCTTCGCGGGTGAGGACCTCGTGGGCGTCCTCCGGGTCGTGGCCGTCGTGCTCGGCCAGCCACAGCAGGGCGTAGGGGCGCAGCCAGGACTCGTCGGCCACGGCGCGTACGTCGGGCTCGGCGGGGGCACCGACCACGCGCAGCGCCTCGAAGGCGAGTCCGCGGGTGAGGGCGTCCTCGCCGCGGGCGGCTTCGAGGAGTTCGGTGACGGCGCTGCCGACGGGGCGGGCGGCGAGCCAGGCGCGGTACTCGGCGCGGGCCGCGTTCGGGCGCAGCTGGGCGCAGCCGCGGAGCATGTCCGAGGCGGGCTGTTCGATGTTCCCGGCGGGGCTCTGCGCGGCGACGCAGATCTGCTCCAGCTTGACCCAGACCGCCCAGCTGCCGAGCGGGGTGAGCGTGGCCTGCCCGGCGGCGCAGGTGAGCGCGCCGACCGAGGCGAGCGCGTGCAGGGCCCAGTCGAGGAGGGGCGCGAGGGGGGCGTCCGCGATCTCGGCGGCCTCCGGGGCGGGCTCCGGCTGGGGGCCGTAGGGGATTTCGCAGCGCTCGGTGCGCAGTTCGGTGACGCGCTGTTCGAGGAGGTCGAGGAGCTGCTCCATGGGGACGGGCCCGGCGGAGAGCTGGAGGAAGGAGAGCACCTGGGGCATCGCGGAGACGACCTCGGCGACGGCGGACGCCTCGCGGTCGGCCGGCTCGGGGTGGGCGAGCGACCAGGCGTCGAAGAGGGCGACCCAGCCGCGCAGGACGGCGCTGTCGTCGCGGTTCCAGGCGCGCAGTCGCCAGCCGGGGCGGGCGATGTCGCCGTGCACCTCGACGAGGCCGGCGAGGCGTGCGGTGTCCCAGTCCGCGCGGACCTGAGCCGGGGTCAGGCCCAATTCCTCGGCGGCCCGTTCGGCGGTCGCATCGGCGAGGGTGCCCTTGCCGTCGGGGGTCGCGCCGTCGCTCCCCGGGCCGAGCGAGGCGTCGGCCCAGCGGGCGACACGGGCCGCGGCGGCGAGGCCGGTGCGGGCCATACGGGCCAGTTCCGCGGGCGGCGGGGTGCCCTCGGGGGGCCGGGGTGCGGGTCGGCGCGAGCTGCGCTGGGTCACCGCTCGGGGGGCGGAAGCCAGGGGGCGCGAGCGGACGAGTCGGAGCCTGGAGTCGCGCGGGTTACGGGACGTCACGGGTGCAGTCTTCCGGTTGACGGTCCGAAAACCCAAACGGAATGTCACAGCAGGCGACAGGGGTGGCCAATGGACAGGGTTCCCAGGGGGCTCGACACGTGTGAGCGAGGCCTTGCACGAGTTGACCGGGGTCCAACCGGAAGCCTTGGGGGGGCGGCTCCGCCGCGAGGGCGTGCGGGGAATGGCTGTGCGGTCTCTGTGGGGACTCTGCCCGGAGGGCGTCCGGGGGCGGGGTGGCTACATCAGGGGGGTCAGGAAGCGGCGCAGAGCCTCTTCGTAGTTCGGGGCGGCGTTCCACATGGCGCCGTGGGAGGCGTTCGGGACCGTGTGCAGGGTGACCAGGTCCGGACGGCTCTCGGCGAGGCGGCGTGAGGGGCCCCAGGGGGCGATGGTGTCGTCCGGGCCGTGCACGATCAGGGTCGGAACCTTGAGCTGGCCGGGGTCGGCGGCCTCCCGGATCCGGTCGCCGTGCAGACCGGTGCGGCCCTGCGCGGCACGGACCGCGAGGGGCAGCAGGACGCTGGGCGTGTGGCGGGCCGAGGCGAGGGCGCGCAGCGTGGCTCCCCAGTCGAGGACGGGCGAGTCCAGGATCAGCCCGGAGATCCGCTCGCGCAGGGCGGAGTGCGCGGCGGCGCGCAGGGCCATGGTGGCGCCGACGGACCAGCCGTAGAGGACGACCTGGTCGGCGCCGTAGCGCACGGCGTAGCGCACGGCGGCGTCCAGGTCGCGCCACTCGGTCTCGCCGAGGTGGCTGAGGCCGTCCGGGGAGCGGGGTGCGCCGAGGTCGCCGCGGTAGGCGAGGTCGAGCACGGGGAGCCGGTTGCGGTGCAGGAACTCCATCACGTTCATGGGGTGCTCGCGGGTGGTGCCGAGCCCGTGCACCGTGATCACCCAGGTGGTGCGGGTGCCGGGCACGAACCAGGCGGGCAGCGGGCCGAGCTCGCCAGGGACGTCCACGTCGGCGTGGTCGAGACCGAGGGCGCTGCCGGGGTTGCCGATGTACAGGTTGGGGGTGAGCCACGCCTTGTCACCGGTCTCCAGGGTGCCGTGGGTGACGCGTTCGAGGCGGCGTACGACCGTGTCGGCGGTGGGGGGTGGGGAGTCCAGGACGGGACCGACGACCGCGTGGGAGCCGTCGCCCGTGAGGCCGTACCTTCCCGGGCGCAGGGAGGCCAGGTCGCGGGTGAGCGTGATCCGGCCCGCGGCCGTGGAGTGCACGGTGAGCCGGGGCTCGGTGGGCAGTGGCCTGCCGGGCGGCGCCTTCAGTGCTGCGTCGCTGGCGAACCGGCCCGCCGCCACGGAGGCTGCGCCCGCGGCCAGGGCTACGGAGACGGCCGCGGCCGTCGCTTTGACAGTACGCACGGGTTCAGTCTCCCGGCGCGGCCCCCGGTCGGCCAGCGGGAGCGGGCGGTGGGCTCCCGCCCTGGGGTGCGCGGGCTCGTTCTCCGGCGCGGCGCGCGCACCGGCACCACCAGGTCGGTACAACCCGCACCACCGGGTCGCCGCACCGCGCCGGATCAGCGGGGACCGGCCCCGCCGCTCTGCCCGTAGCGCCCCAGCCGCTCCCCTGCCTCGGCCACCTGTTCCGGCGAGAGCAGCGTCGGGGACAGGCCGGGCACGGACGACGCCAGGAGCCAGACGCGGGACATCCATTCCAGTTGGGCGGTGCGGTCGAACGCCTGGGACAGCGAGGCCCCGTAGGCGATGGTGCCGTGGTTCTGGAGGAGGCAGGCCGTTCGGCCGGTGAGGGCCTGGAGCATGTTCTCGGCCAACTCCGGGGTGCCATAGGTCGCATAGGGGGCAACTCGGACCGGTCCGCCGAGGGCGCCCGCCATGTAGTGGATCAGGGGGAGCTCGGGGACGAGGGCCGAGACGGCCGTCGCGTGCGCGGCGTGGGTGTGGACGACGGCCCGCGCGTCCGTGGCGCGGTGGATCGCGAGGTGCATCGGCAGTTCGCTCGTCGCAGCGAGCGAACCGAGGACCTGCCGGCCCTCGAGGTCCACACCGACGGCGTCTTCGGGCCTCAGCCGGTCGTAGGGCACTCCCGTCGGTGTGACCAGGACCGTGTCGCCGACCCGGACGGAGAGGTTGCCCGACGTACCGACGACCAGACCGTCGGCCACCGTCCGGCGGGCCGTCGCGACGAGCTCGTCCCACGCGGCCGCCACTTCCCGCTCGCGCGCGCCCGGCGCGCTCTCCCCCACGTCCCGCACTTCCCGTGCGTCCCGCCGCTGCTCAGCCATGCGGTGATCCTGCCAGGCAGGGACGTCAACCCGCTGTCGGCGAGGGCACTTTAGGGCGGAAGACAAGCGTCCGTAAGGCTGCATAGCGGGACATATCACCCTGCTGGGGTGATTGGCTGGCGATCGACGGGCTTTCAACGATCTTCCAATAGCCTCTGGAGGATTTGTCACGCACGTCGCCATTCCGGGGGGAAACATGGCTCGTGACCACAAACCACTCCTTCGTCGTGCCCGCGTCCTCGCGGCGGCGGCCGCCGTGGCGGCGCTCACCGCCGCGGGGACCGTCCTCGCCGGGGCCCAAGTCGCCGCGGCGGCCAAACCCAAGGGCCACGACGTCTCCTCGCACCAGAAGAACGTCGACTGGCAGAGCGCGAAGGCGAAGGGCGCCCGGTTCGTCTATGTGAAGGCGACCGAGTCCCACACGTACCGCAATCCGTACTTCGCCCGGCAGTACGACGGGGCGCGCGACGCGGGGATCCTGCGCGGCGCCTACCACTTCGCGGTGCCGGACAAGTCGTCCGGCGCCACCCAGGCCGCGTACTTCGTTCGCAACGGCGGTGCCTGGCGCGCGGACGGCTGGACACTGCCGCCCGCACTCGACATGGAGTACAACCCGTACGACAAGAAGCACAAGTGCTACGGCCTGAGCAAGGCCAGGATCGTGAGCTGGATCCAGGCGTTCAGCGACGAACTCGAACGGGAGACCGGCCGCCGTCCGGTCATCTACACGACCACCCACTGGTGGAACACCTGCACCGGCGGCAGCGGCGCCTTCGCCGAGAACCACGCCCTGTGGCTCGCCCGCTACGACTCCGCGGACACGGGCGCGTTGCCGGCCGGCTGGTCGACGTGGACGTTCTGGCAGTACGACAACAGCGGCACGCTCCCGGGTGACCAGAATCTCTTCAACGGATCCATGACCCGGCTCAAGCAGTTCGCCACCGGCTAGAAGCCCTCGAACACCCCCCGCCGGAACCCGAAATTCCGCCTCCGTTCGAACATCTGGTAAGTCATCGGGCCGCCACTCCCGCACACTGGTCATCACAAGCGGAGGGGCGGTCCACCGTTTGAGACACCCCAGCGCCCGCCCCAGTTCATCTTCCGTTCACTCAGGTTGCCTACGGTCCACCTGCCACTGACGCCAAACAGAAGCCTGGGTAAATGGAACACATCACGCTCCTCCTCGGAATCGTGATCGTCACCGCTCTCGTGTTCGATTTCACGAACGGTTTCCACGACACTGCCAACGCGATGGCGACCACCATCTCGACCGGCGCTCTGAAGCCCAAGACGGCGGTGGCCATGTCCGCCGTGCTGAACCTGGTCGGCGCGTTCCTCTCCGTGGAGGTCGCCAAGACGATCTCCGGCGGGATCATCAACGAAGAGGGCATACGCGTCCAAGTGATCTTCGCGGCGCTCGTCGGCGCCATCCTCTGGAATCTGCTGACCTGGCTTCTGGGTCTGCCCTCCAGTTCCTCCCACGCACTGTTCGGCGGCCTGATCGGCGCCGCGGTCATGTCGGCCGGCTGGTCGTCGGTGAACGGCTCGACCGTCGTCACCAAGGTGCTGATCCCCGCGGTCGCCGCGCCCATCGTGGCCGGACTCGCCGCGATGCTGGCCACCCGGCTGACGTACCGGATCGGCAACCGCGCCGACGAGAAGGCGACCGCCAAGGGCTACCGCGCCGGCCAGATCGCCTCCGCCGGCCTGGTCTCCCTGGCGCACGGCACGAACGACGCCCAGAAGACGATGGGCATCATCACCCTCGCGCTGGTCACCGGCGGCGTCATCGCCCCGGGCTCGAACCCCCCGCTGTGGGTCATCGTCTCGGCCGGTACGGCCATCGCGCTCGGCACCTACCTGGGCGGCTGGCGCATCATCCGCACCATGGGCAAGGGCCTCACGGACCTCGCGCCGCCGCAGGGCTTCGCCGCCCAGACCAGCGCCGCGACGGCCATCCTGGCCTCCTCGCACATCGGCTTCTCCCTCTCCACCACCCAGGTCTGCTCCGGCGCCGTGATGGGCTCGGGCATCGGCCGCAAGGGCGGCGTGGTCCGCTGGTCGACCGCGACCCGGATGTTCGTCGCCTGGGGCCTGACCCTGCCGGCCGCCGGTCTGGCCGGCGCCTCCGCCGAGTTCCTGACCAAGCAGGGCACCTGGGGCATCGTCCTCACCGGCGCGCTGCTCGTCGCCGGCGCCGGCACCATCTGGAAGCTCTCCCGCCGCCAGCCGGTCACCGTCGACAACGTCAACGACGTCGACGCCGAGCCCGCGGGCGTCGTCACCGCCGCGATCGCCGCCGTCACCCCGCCGCCCGCGGGCCCCGTCACCGGCGACCTGTCCGGCGACCTGAAGACCACCATCCCGTCCCCGGACGCGGAGCCCACCCGCCCGGCCACGGTGTAAGGACAGAACAGCATGCACATCGACTGGGCAGCCCTCGGCTCCGTCTTCGGAGTCAGCCTCGTGACCACCGTCGGCCTTGTCGGCCTCTTCACCCTCGGCATCGTCGGCCTCTCCAAGCGCGAGTCCGCGTCCGCCCAGGGCGGCTCCGCGACCCTCGCGGTCACCGGCGCGTACGTCTGCTTCGCGGCGTGCGCCGCGGCGGTGGCGTACGGCATCTTCCTGATCGTCGGCAAGTAGCGCAAAACGGGCACCACTTCGCGTGGGGTGCGGGACGGATCACCGTCCCGCACCCCACCTGTATGTGGGCCTTCGCACACTCTCCCCGCGCAGGTCAACAGCAAGTTGACGGGTCTTCCAACCCGTGGTGGACTGCCGGAGCCAAGTACGGCGACAGAAGAGGAAGCCGGTGTGAATCCGGCGCGGTCCCGCCACTGTGACCGGGGAAGGAACTCCCCGGGAGCCAGGAACTCTCCCCGCCGGTCTCGTCGAACCAGGGCGTGGACACCCTGAGTGAGGACATAACGCCATGCGCGGCTGCCCAAGTGCCCTGCGAGCGACGGTTCCACCCGACCTGACGGTCGGCTGACCCCGTGCGTGCCGATCGCGTCTTCGCGTACGGCGCCGCCGCCGGACTCCTCGGTGACCTGCTGCTCGGCGATCCCCGCCGGGGGCATCCGGTCGCCGCGTTCGGGCGGAGCGCGGGCGCCGTGGAGCGGGTGCTGTGGCGGGACCACCGCGGGTGGGGCGCGCTGCAGACCGCCGTGTGTGTGGGCGGTGCCGCCGGACTCGCCGCCGTCGCTTCCCGTGCCGCACGCCCCTCACGTGCCGCGTCCCTCGCGCTGACGGCCGCCGCCACCTGGGCCGTCGTCGGGGGCACCACGCTCGGGCGGGAGGCCCGGGCGATCGGTGACGCCCTCGCGGACGGGGAGATCGAGACGGCCCGGGAGCGGCTGCCGCATCTGTGCGGGCGCGATCCCCAGGCCCTCGGCGCCGACGGCATCGCGCGCGCCGTCGTCGAGTCCGTCGCCGAGAACACCTCCGACGCCGTGGTGGGCGCCCTGGTGTGGGGGGCCGTGGGCGGAGTCCCGGGGCTCGTGGGCTTTCGGGCCGTCAACACCCTTGACGCGATGGTCGGTCACAGGTCGCCCAGGTACCGGCGGTACGGGTGGGCCTCGGCTCGGCTCGACGACGTCGCCGGGTGGCCGGGGGCTCGTCTCACCGCCGTGCTCGCAGCCCTCGCGGGTGACAGTCCCCGAGGGGCCCTGCGAGCCTGGCGCGCCGACGCCGTCAAGCATCCGAGCCCCAACGCCGGGCCCGTGGAGGCCTCGTTCGCGGGGGCGCTCGGGGTGCGTCTGGGCGGCACCCTCTCCTACGGCGGCCGCGTCGAGCACCGGCCCGAACTCAACGGCGCCGGGCGCGCCGTGCAGGTCGACGACATCGAACGGGCCGTACGGCTGTCACGGCGTGTCGGCTGGCTCGCCCTCGGCGTGAGTGCCGGCGGGCGGCTGCTCGTACAGAGGCTTCTCAGGAAGGGGCGTACGTCATGAGCGGCGGGCTGCTCGTCGCCGGAACCACCTCCGACGCGGGCAAGAGCGTCGTGACCGCCGGGATCTGCCGGTGGCTGGTGCGCCACGGCGTCAAGGTCGCGCCCTTCAAGGCGCAGAACATGTCCCTGAACTCGTTCGTGACGCGCGAGGGCGCCGAGATCGGGCGCGCCCAGGCCATGCAGGCGCAGGCCGCCCGGGTGGAGCCGACCGCGCTCATGAACCCCGTGCTGCTCAAGCCGGGCAGCGACCGGAGCAGTCAGGTCGTCCTCATGGGCAGGCCCGTGGGCGAGATGACCGCCCGTGGCTACCACGGCGGGCGGCAGGAAGCCCTCCTCACCACCGTGCTGGACTGCCTCGCCGAGTTGCGGGGCACGTATGACGCGGTGATCTGTGAGGGAGCCGGCAGTCCTGCCGAGATCAATCTGCGGCGGACCGACATCGTGAACATGGGGATCGCCCGCAATGCGCGGCTGCCCGTGCTCGTCGTCGGCGACATCGACCGAGGGGGTGTGTTCGCCTCGTTCTTCGGGACGGTCGCGCTGCTGTCGCGCGAGGACCAGGAGTTCGTCGCCGGGTTCCTCGTCAACAAGTTCAGAGGGGACGTCTCCCTGCTGGAGCCGGGGCTCGACATGCTCCACGGCCTCACCGGGCGGCGTACGTACGGCGTCCTGCCGTTCCGGCACGGCCTCGGCATCGACGAGGAGGACGGGCTGCGGGTGTCGCTGCGGGGAGCGGTCCGGGAGTCCCAAGTGACCTCCCCCGTCGGCGAGGACGTGCTGCGCGTCGCCGTCTGCGCGATCCCGCTGATGTCCAACTTCACGGACGTGGACGCGCTGGCCGCCGAGCCGGGTGTCGTGGTGCGGTTCGTGGACCGGGCCGAGGAACTGGCCGACGCCGACCTCGTCGTCGTCCCCGGGACTCGGGGGACGGTGAAGGCGCTGGAGTGGCTGCGCGAGCGCGGACTCGCGGACGCCATCCTGCGAAGAGCCGCCGAGGGGCGGCCCGTACTGGGCATCTGCGGCGGATTCCAGGTCCTCGGCGAGCACATCGAGGACGAGGTCGAATCGCGCGCCGGTCATGTCGACGGACTCGGACTCCTGCCCGTCCGGGTGCGGTTCGCACGCGAGAAGACCCTGACCCGGCCCGTCGGGGAGGCCCTCGGCGAGCACGTCGAGGGCTACGAGATCCATCACGGTGTCGCCGATGTGACGGGCGGTGAACCGTTCCTGGACGGGTGCCGGGTCGGCGCCGTCTGGGGCACGCACTGGCACGGCTCGCTGGAGTCGGACGGCTTCCGGCGTGCCTTCCTGCGCGAGGTGGCGGCCGCCGCGGGCCGTCGTTTCGTGCCGGCCGCCGACACGTCGTTCGCCGCGCTGCGCGAGGAGCAGCTGGACCGGCTCGGCGATCTGATCGAGGAACACGCGGACACGGACGCGCTGTGGCGGCTCATCGAGTCGGGCGCGCCGCAAGGACTGCCTTTCATTCCACCGGGAGCGCCCGCATGAGCACAGTGTTGTTGTTGTCGACCGCCGACACCGATCTGCTGGCGGCGCGTGCCTCCGGCGCCCCGTACCGGATCGGCAACCCGACCCGGGTGGACGTCGAGGGCGAACTTCCCTCTCTCGTCGAGGGCGCGGACATCGCCGTCGTACGACTCCTCGGCGGCAAGCGCGCCTGGGAGGAGGGCCTGCGGAAGCTGAAGGCCTCGGGCATCCCCACCGTGCTGCTCGGCGGGGAGTCCGTGCCCGACGCCGAACTGATGGCGGAGTCGTCGGTGCCCGCCGGTGTCGTCGCCGAGGCGCTGCGCTACCTGGTCGAGGGCGGCCCGGACAACCTCACCGAACTGGCCCGGTTCCTCTCCGACACCGTGCTGCTGACGGGCGAGGGCTTCGAGGAGCCGCGGAAGATGCCGGAGTACGGCGTCCACGGTGAGCGCGCGTTCGTCGAGGGCCGCCCGACCGTCGGCGTGCTCTTCTACCGGGCCCACCAGCTGTCCGGCAACACCGCGTTCGTGGACACGCTGTGCGACGCGATCGAGGCGCGCGGCGCCAACGCGCTGGCCGTGTACTGCGGTTCGCTGCGCGGCGCGGACGCGGGCCTGTACGAGATCCTCGGCACGGCGGACACACTGGTCGCCACCGTGCTCGCGGCGGGCGGCACGCACGCCTCGGAGGCGTCCGCGGGCGGCGACGAGGAGGCCTGGGACATCGGCGCGCTCGCCGACCTGAACGTCCCCGCGCTGCAAGGGCTCTGCCTGACCTCGTCCAAAGGTGCCTGGGACGCGTCGGACGCCGCCCTCTCCCCCATGGACGCGGCGATGCAGGTCGCGATCCCCGAGTTCGACGGCCGTCTGATCACCGTCCCCTTCTCCTTCAAGGAGCAGGGTCCCGACGAGGTGCCGGTCTACGTCGCCGACCCCGAGCGGGCCGCGCGGGTCGCCGGAATCGCCGTACGGCACGCCCGGCTGAAGCACAAGCCGAACGCGGACAAGAAGCTCGCGCTCGTCTTCACCGCCTACCCGACCAAGCACTCCCGGGTCGGCAACGCGGTGGGCCTGGACACGCCCGCCTCGGCCGTACGGGTGCTCGACGCGCTGCGGGACGCCGGGTACGTCGTCGAAGGGCACCCCGACAACGGCGACGAGTTGATCCACCGGCTCATCAACGCCGGTGGCCACGACGTCGAGTGGCTCACGGAGGAGCAGCTGGCCGCCGCGCCCGCACGGGTGCCGCTGGCCGACTACCGGGCCTGGTTCGACAAGCTGGACCCGGAACTCAAGCGAGGCATGCTGGACGCGTGGGGCGAGCCGCCAGGCTCCCTCTACGTCGACGGCGACGACATCGTGCTCGCGTCCCTCCAGTTCGGGAACGTCGTCGTGATGATCCAGCCGCCGCGCGGCTTCGGCGAGAACCCGATCGCGATCTACCACGACCCGGACATGCCTCCGTCGCACCACTACATGGCCGCGTACCGCTGGCTCGAAAACAGCTTCGGCGCCGACGCCGTCGTGCACATGGGCAAGCACGGCACGATGGAGTGGCTGCCGGGCAAGGGCCTCGGGCTCAGCGGCGGCTGCGCGCCGGACGCCGTCCTCGGCGAACTCCCGCTCATCTACCCCTTCATCGTCAACGACCCCGGCGAGGGCACCCAGGCCAAGCGGCGCGGCCACGCCACGGTCGTCGACCACCTCGTACCGCCGATGGCCCGCGCGGACACCTACGGCGACCTCGCGAAGCTGGAGCAGCTCCTCGACGAGTACGCGCTGGTGTCCGACCTGGACCCGACGAAGGCACCGGCGGTCCGCGCGCAGATCTGGACGCTGGTCAAGGCGGCCGAACTCCACCACGACCTGCATGTGGAGGACCAGCCGGACGACGCGGCGTTCGACGAGTTCGTCATGCACATCGACGGCTATCTGTGCGAGATCAAGGACGTGCAGATCCGCGACGGTCTGCACATCCTCGGCGGCGGTCCGGAGGCCGAACCGCGCGTCAACCTCGTGCTGGCCGTGCTGCGCGCCTCCCAGGTGTGGGGCGGCACCGCGAACGCGCTGCCGGGTCTGCGGGCCTGCCTCGCCGAGTACTTCGGGCTGGTCGAGAAGGAGCTGCTCGCCGAGCCGGGCGCGCCGGTGAAGGTGCCGGTGGAGCTGACGGACCTCGTCGAGGGTCCCGCGCGGACCGGGGCCGACGCGATCGACCTGCTGGAGCAGCTGTGCCGCCGGATGGCGGAGGGCATGGAGGAGCGCGGCTGGGTGACGTCCGAGAGCACCGCTCTCGTGCGGGAGGTCCTGCGAGTCGAACTCCCCGACGCCGTCGCGGTGCTGGAGTTCGCCTGCCGTGAGGTCGTACCGCGCCTGGCCCGGACGACGGACGAGATCACCCACATCCTGCGCGCCCTGGACGGCGGTTACGTTCCCGCGGGCCCGTCGGGCTCACCGACCCGCGGGCTGGTGAACGTCCTGCCGACCGGCCGCAACTTCTACTCGGTCGACCCCAAGGCGATCCCGTCCAGGCTGAGCTGGGAGGTCGGGCAGTCGCTCGCCGACTCCCTGGTGCAGCGGTATCTGCAGGACACGGGCGAGTACCCGAAGTCCGTCGGTCTGACGGTCTGGGGCACGTCCGCGATGCGCACCCAGGGCGACGACATCGCCGAGATCCTCGCGCTGCTCGGCTGCCGCCCGGTCTGGGACGACGCCTCGCGCCGCGTGACCGGTTTCGACGTGGTGGCCCTGGAGGAGCTGGGCCGGCCGCGCATCGACGTCACGGTCCGCATCTCCGGCTTCTTCCGGGACGCGTTCCCGCACGTCGTGGGCCTGATCGACGACGCGGTGCGCGCGGTGGCCGAGCTCGACGAGCCCGCCGACCGCAACTACGTCCGCGCGCACGCCGACGAGGACACCGCCGAGCACGGCGACCGGCGCCGCGCCACCTCCCGTATCTTCGGCTCCAAGCCGGGCGCGTACGGCGCCGGTCTCCTCCCCCTGATCGACGCCCGCAACTGGCGCTCCGACGCCGACCTCGCCGAGGTGTACGCGGTGTGGGGCGGCTACGCCTACGGGCGCGGGCTCGACGGGCGGGCGGCGCGCGGGGACATGGAGATCGCGTTCCGGCGCATCGCCGTCGCCGCGAAGAACGTCGACACCCGCGAGCACGACCTCGTCGACGCCGACGACTACTTCCAGTACCACGGCGGCATGGTCGCGATGGTCCGGCACCTGACGGGCGCGAGCCCGGAGGCGTACGTCGGCGACTCGGCCGTACCCGACCAGGTGAAGACCCGCACGCTGGGCGAGGAGACCCACCGCGTCTTCCGCGCCCGGGTCGTCAACCCGCGCTGGATGGCCGCCATGCGACGGCACGGCTACAAGGGCGCCTTCGAGATGGCGGCGACCGTCGACTACCTCTTCGGGTACGACGCCACGGCCGGGGTCGTGGACGACTGGATGTACGAGAAGCTCAGCGCGGAGTACGTCTTCGACGCGGAGAACCGGGACTTCATGAAGAAGTCCAACCCATGGGCGCTGCGGGGCATCACGGAACGGCTCCTCGAGGCCGCCGACCGGGGGCTGTGGGCCGAGCCGGACGCGGACACGCTGGAGCGGCTGCGCGCCACCTATCTGGAGCTCGAAGGCGACTTGGAGGGCGACGACCAGTGAGTACCCCGTTCCCGTTCACGGCCGTGGTCGGCCAGGACGACCTGCGGCTCGCGCTGCTGCTGAACGCCGTGTCGCCCGCCGTGGGCGGTGTCCTCGTCCGCGGTGAGAAGGGCACGGCCAAGTCCACGGCCGTACGCGCCCTGTCGGCGCTCATGCCGGGGGTGGACGTCGTCGCCGGGTGCCGGTTCTCGTGCGACCCGGCCGGGCCCGACCCGGCGTGTCCCGACGGTCCGCACGAGCCGGGCGCCTTCGAGACCCGGCCGGCCCGCATGGTCGAGCTGCCCGTCGGCGCCTCCGAGGACCGGCTCGTGGGCGCGCTCGACATCGAGCGGGCGCTCGCGGAGGGCGTGAAGGCCTTCGAGCCGGGGCTGCTGGCCGACGCGCACCGCGGGATCCTGTACGTCGACGAGGTCAACCTCCTCCACGACCACCTGGTCGACCTGCTGCTGGACGCCGCCGCCATGGGCGCCTCGTACGTCGAGCGCGAGGGCGTCTCCGTACGACACGCGGCACGCTTCCTGCTCGTGGGGACCATGAACCCCGAAGAGGGCGAGCTGCGGCCGCAGTTGCTCGACCGGTTCGGGCTGACCGTCGAGGTGGCCGCCTCGCGGGAGCCCGACCAGCGGGTCGAGGTCGTGCGGCGCAGGCTCGCCTACGACGACGACCCGACGGGCTTCGCGGAGCGCTGGTCCGACGAGGAGTCCGCCGTACGGGCCCGGATCGTGGCGGCGCGGCAGCTGTTGCCGTCCGTGCGGCTCGGGGACCCGGCGCTGCGGCAGATCGCGGCGACCTGCGCGGCCTTCGAGGTGGACGGCATGCGGGCCGACATCGTCATGGCACGGACCGCGACCGCGCTCGCCGCGTGGGCGGGACGGACCGAAGTACTGGCGGAGGACGTACGTCAGGCCGCGCTGCTCGCGCTGCCGCACCGGCGGCGGCGCAACCCCTTCGACGCGCCGGGGCTCGACGAGGACAAGCTCGACGAGACGCTGGAGGAGTTCGGGGGATCGGACGAGGGTTCTTCCGGCGAAGGTTCTTCCGACGACGATCCGGACGCGGACCCGGACCCGGACCCGGACGGGCCCGGCGGCGGTGGGCAGCCGCCTCAGGACGGGCCGGACACAGACTCCCCCGCCGGTGACGTCCCGGCGCAGGGCGAGCCCTCGGACGACGGGCGGGCGCCGGCCGCACAGGGCGCCGGCGAGCAGTCCCCCGTACGGGCCGCCGAACCCTTTCGCACGAAGGTGCTGAGCGTGCCGGGGCTCGGCGAGGGCGCGGCCGGGCGGCGTTCGCGGGCGCGGACCGAGCACGGGCGGACCACCGGGTCGCGGCGGCCCCGGGGGACGCTCACCAAGCTGCACCTGGCGGCGACCGTGCAGGCGGCAGCGCCCCATCAGCGGGCGCGCGGGCGGTCGGGGCGCGGTCTCGTCGTACGGCGGGACGATCTGCGCCAGGCCACCCGGGAGGGGCGTGAGGGCAACCTCGTGCTGTTCGTGGTGGACGCCTCCGGGTCGATGGCGGCGCGGCAGCGGATGAGTGCCGTCAAGGGCGCGGTGCTGTCGCTGCTGCTCGACGCGTACCAGCGGCGGGACAAGGTGGGGCTCGTGACCTTCCGGGGGTCCGCGGCCGACGTGGCGCTGCCGCCCACCTCGTCCGTGGACGCGGCCGCCGCCCGCCTCGAGTCGCTGCCCACGGGCGGGCGGACGCCGCTCGCGGCGGGGCTGCTGCGCGCGCACGACGTGCTGCGGGTCGAGCGGCTGCGGGATGCCGCCCGGCGGCCGCTGGTCGTCGTGGTGACCGACGGGCGGGCCACCGGCGGTCTTGAGCCCGTCGCGCTCGCCGAACGGGCGGCGCGGCTGTTCGCGGCCGACCAGGTCGCCTCCGTGGTCGTCGACTGCGAGGCGGGGCCCGTGCGGCTCGGACTCGCGGGGCGGCTCGCGGGTGAACTGGGCGGCACGGCGGTGACGCTGGACGAGCTGCGGGCCGACGCGATCGCCGGGCTCGTGCGCGATGTGCAGGGGACTTCGAGGAGGGCCGCGTAATGCCGCAGGGGCAGCCGAGTGTCGTACCGGAGGACGGACTGACGACGCGTCAGCGCCGCAACCGGCCGCTGGTCGTGGTGCACACGGGGATCGGGAAGGGCAAGTCCACCGCCGCCTTCGGGCTGGCGTTGCGCGCCTGGAACCAGGGGTGGCCCATCGGGGTGTTCCAGTTCGTCAAGTCGGCGAAGTGGAAGGTCGGGGAGGAGAACGCGCTGCGCGTGCTCGGCGCCTGTGGCGAGGGCGGGTCCGTCGACTGGCACAAGATGGGCGAAGGGTGGTCGTGGGTGCAGCGCGACTCCCAGATGGACAACGAGGAGAAGGCCCGCGAGGGCTGGGAGCAGGTCAAGCGGGACCTCGCCGCCGAGACGTACAAGCTGTATGTGCTGGACGAGTTCGCCTACCCCATGCACTGGGGATGGGTGGACGTCGACGAGGTCGTCGCCGTGCTGCGGGACCGGCCCGGGACCCAGCATGTCGTGATCACCGGGCGCAACGCTCCCGAGAAGCTCGTCGAGTTCGCGGATCTCGTGACGGACATGTCCAAGGTCAAGCATCCGATGGACGCCGGCCAGAAGGGCCAGAGGGGCATCGAGTGGTGATTTCCGTCCCTCGGCTGGTCATCGCCGCGCCCTCGTCCGGGAGCGGCAAGACCACCGTTGCCACGGGGCTGATGGCGGCCTTCGCCTCACGGGGGCTCGCCGTGTCCCCGCACAAGGTGGGGCCCGACTACATCGACCCCGGGTACCACGCGCTCGCCACCGGGCGCGTGGGGCGGAATCTCGACGCGTATCTGTGCGGTACGGAGCTGATCGCGCCGTTGCTCGCGCACGGCGCGCGCGGATGCGATCTCGCGATCGTCGAAGGTGTGATGGGGCTGTACGACGGGGCCGCCGGGGAGGGTGAACTCGCGTCCACGGCACAGGTGGCGAAGTTGCTGCGGGCGCCGGTGGTGCTGGTCGTCGACGCGTCGTCGCAGTCCCGGTCCGTGGCCGCGCTGGTGCACGGGTTCGCTTCCTGGGATCCCGAGGTGCGGGTCGCGGGGGTGATCCTCAACAAGGTGGGGTCGTCGCGGCATGAGGAGATGCTGCGGGAGGCTCTGGACGAATCCGGGGTGCCGGTGCTCGGAGTGCTGCGGCGCGCCGCGCAGGTGGGGACGCCGTCGCGGCATCTTGGGCTGGTGCCCGTTGCCGAGCGGCACGCGGCAGCGGTCGATTCGGTTGCCGCCATGGCCTCGCAGGTGCGGGAGGGGTGCGATCTCGACGGGCTGCTCGCGTTGGCGCGGAGCGCGCCCGCGTTGGCGGGGGCGGCGTGGGATGCGGCTGAGGTGGTTGCTTCTTCGCCCCCGCCGCCCCTTCCCGTCCCGACCCTGGGGGCTGCGCCCCCAGACCCCCGCCATCGGCCTGAACGGCCCCGTCCTCAAACGCCGGACGGGCTGAGAGATCGCGGGACCGGGCTGCGTGTGGCGCCCCGAATCGCCGTCGCCGGTGGGGCCGCCTTCACCTTCTCCTACGCCGAGCATGCCGAGTTGCTGACCGCCGCGGGAGCCGAAGTCGTCACCTTCGACCCTCTGCGGGACGAACAACTGCCGGACGGTACCGGCGGGTTGGTCATCGGTGGCGGGTTTCCCGAGGTGTACGCGCCCGAGCTGTCCGCCAACGAGCCGTTGCGCAAGGCCGTGGCCGAGCTGGCGTTCGGCGGGGCGCCCGTCGCCGCCGAGTGTGCCGGGCTGCTGTATCTCTCTCGCGAGCTCGACGGGCAGCCCATGTGCGGGGTGCTCGACGTCTCGGCCGGGATGAGTGAGCGGCTCACCCTGGGCTATCGGGACGCCGTGGCCGTGAGCGACAGCGTGCTCGCCGTCGCCGGGACGCGGATGCGGGGGCACGAGTTCCACCGGACCCTCGTCGAGCCGGGCGCCGGGGCGGCTCCCGCCTGGGGGGTGCGCGCCCCTCAGCGGCGCGTCGAAGGTTTCGTACAACAAGGTGTGCACGCGAGTTATGTGCACACGCACTGGGCGTCACGGCCCGGTGTCGCCCGTCGGTTCGTGGAGAGGTGCCGGACGTCATGAGCAGCAAGCTGATCGGAATCGGGGTCGGCCCCGGTGACCCGGAGCTGGTGACCGTCAAGGGCGTCAACGCGCTGCGTGCCGCCGAGGTCGTGGTCGTGCCGGTGATGGCCGCACCTGATGGAAAGGACGGAGGAGAGCGGGGACGCGCGGAGGCCACTGTCCTGCACTACGTGCCCGAGGAGAAGGTCGTCCGCGTCGTGTTCGCGCTCAACGAGCGGACCGATCGGGGGCGGCGCGAGGCCGCCTGGGACGCCGCCGGCGCGCGGGTCGCGGAGCTGCTCCGGCGGCACGCGTCCGTCGCCTTCGCGACCATCGGCGATCCGAACGTGTACTCGACCTTCACCTATCTCGCGCAGACCATCGAGGAACTGGTGCCCGGCACGGTCGTGGAGACCGTGCCCGGTATCACCGCCATGCAGGATCTGGCGGCACGCTCCGGGGCCGTGCTCACGGAAGGGACAGAGCCGCTCACCCTCGTGCCGGTGACCGCCGGGGCCGCCGTGCTCAAGGACGCCCTCAACGGGCCCGGGACCGTCGTCGCGTACAAGTTCGGGCGGCAGGCGCACGAGGTCGCTGAGGCGCTGCGGGTGACGGGGCGGCTCGACGACGCCGTGTGGGGGTCCGCGCTCGGGCTGGAGGGCGAGTCCATCCGGCCCGCCGCCGACCTCGACGGCGAGCCGCTGCCGTACCTCTCCACCCTCATCGCACCCGCCCGGCGGGACGGCAAACGCGGCGGGAAACTGTGAGCCCCGGAAAGTCACCCGCTTCCGGCGAGACCCACCACCAGCCAGATGAACCCCGCTCCCGCGATCGTGCACAGCAGGGTCGAGCGGGCCGGGTGCTCGTGGTGCGCCTCGGGGAGGATCTCGGCGGCGGCCAGGTACAGGAGTACGCCGCCGAAGAGGCCGAGATAGCCGCCGAGCGCTTGCTCCGGGATGGTGAAGAACAGGGTCGAGGCGGCGCCGATCACCGGGGCCACCGCGTCCGCGAACAGCATCGTGATCGCCTTGCGGCGCGCGTTCCCGTACAGGCTCGTGATCGTGTACGTGTTGAAGCCGTCCGCGAAGTCGTGGGCGATCACCGCGAGCGCGACCGCCAGGCCCATGCCGCCGCCGACCTGGAAGGCGGCGCCGATCGCGACGCCGTCCATGGCGCTGTGCCCGACCATCGCCGCGGCGGCCGTCAGGCCCACCTCGGGCGCGCGTCCGTCGTGCTCCTCGCCGCCGTGCGCGGCCTGCCGGGCGGCCAGCAGCCGTTCCACCAAATGGGCCAGCAGGAACCCGGCGACGAACAGCAGCAGGGCCGCCGGTACGCCGAACACCTCCTCGCCCGCCGCCTTCAGCGCCTCCGGGAGCAGATCCAGGCCGACCACGCCGAGCATCAGCCCGCCCGCCAGGCCCAGCACCAGGTGGCGGCGGTCGGTGACCCGCTGTGCCGTCCAGCCGCCGGCCAGCGTCATCAGGAACGCGCCGAGCGCGACGAAGACCGCCATGAGCCCTTCGTATCCGATCGCACCCCGTTCGCGCACGTCCGGCGACGACCTCGCGCCCACTGACCCGACCACCGACTTCTCGCAGCACCCGATTCATCCGTAGGAGAGGACCGATTCCCATGGCCGATGCCCCCACCGGCAAGGTGACCATCGTCGGGGCAGGGCCCGGCGCCGCCGACCTGCTGACGTTCCGCGCCGCGCGCGCCATCGCCGAGGCCGACGTCGTGATCTGGGCGGCCAGCCTGGTGCAGGCCGAGGTCCTCGAACACGCGCGCGAGGGGGCGGAGATCCTGGACTCGGCGACGATGTCCCTGGAGGACGTCGTGGCCGTGTACGAGCGGGCGGCGGCCGAGGGGCTGAAGGTGGCCCGCATCCACTCCGGCGACCCGGCCCTGTGGGGCGGTACGCAGGAGCAGCTGGACCGGTGTGCGGACCTCGACGTCGAGACCGAGATCATTCCCGGCGTCTCCTCCTTCTCCGCCGTGGCCGCGCTCGCCCAGCGCGAGCTGACGATCCCCGAGGTCGCGCAGTCCGTGATCCTCACCCGGCTCGGCGGCGGCAAGACGCCCATGCCGCCCGGCGAGGAGGTGCGGGAGTTCGCACGGCACGGCACGACCATGGCGCTGTTCCTGTCGGCCGCCCGCAGCGGACAGCTCGTACGGGAACTGCTGGAGGGCGGCTATCCGACGTCCACGCCGGTCGTGGTCGCCTACCAGGCGACCTGGCCGGAGGAACTGGTCGTGAAGTGCACGATCGAGACGCTGGAGGAGACCGTCAAGGAGCACAAGCTCTGGAAGCACACCCTCTTCCTGGTCGGCCCCGCCCTCGACGCGACCGGCACCCGCTCGCACCTCTACCACCCCGGTCACTTCCACGGCTTCCGCAGGGCCGATCCGCAGGCGCGCGCGGAGCTGCGCGCGGCCCGCAAGGGCAGTCCGTCGTGATCACCGTCTTCGGTACGGGGACGGGGGCACCGCTTTCCCCGGACGCCTCGGACGCGCTGGCCGACGCCGGGCTCGTCGTGGGCGCCCGACGGCACCTTGCGACGGCGCGGCTGCCCGACGCGGTGGAGCGGATCGTCCTGGGGCCGCTCGCGCCCGCCCTCGACGCGATCGAGGGTTGCCTGGAAAAGGAGCGGCGCGTCGTCGTGCTCGCCTCCGGTGACCCCGGGTTCTTCGGGATCGTGCGGGCGCTGGCCGAGCGGTTCGGGGCCGAGCGGCTGGACGTGCGCCCCGGTGTCTCGTCCGTCGCGACCGCTTTCGCGCGGCTCGGGCTGCCCTGGGACGACGCGGTGGTGGTGAGCGCCCACGGACGCGCGCTGCGCACGGCCGTCCAGGTCTGCCGCTCCCACCCGAAGGTGGCGGTGCTGACCGGGCCCGGCTCCGGGCCCGCCGAACTGGGCGCCGCCCTCGCCCACCACTGCGCCGGGCGCGTCCTCGTCGTGGCGAGCGCCCTCGGCGACCCCGCACACGAGCGTGTCGAGCGGGTCACCCCGGCGGAGGCCGCGGGCCGCGACTGGGGTACGGCGGTGAGTGTCGTCCTGTGCCTCGACGAGTCGCGGGCCCTCGCCCCCGTGCGGACGGTCGCCGGTCCCCCGGCCGGACCCGACCGGTGGGCCCTGGACGAGCGCGAGTTCGCCCACCGAGACTCGATGATCAGCAAGTTCGAGGTGCGGGCGCTGGCGCTGGCCCGGCTCGGGCCGCGCCTGGGCGAACTGGTCTGGGACGTCGGCGCGGGCTCCGGGTCCGTCGCCGTCGAGTGCGCGCGGTTCGGGGCCGCCGTCACCGCGATCGAGAAGACACGGGACGGCTGCGACCGGATCCTCGCCAACGCCGAGGCGCACGGCGTCGACGTCCGGGTGGTGCACGGGGCCGCGCCGACGGTGCTGTCCGACCTGGACGATCCGGACGCCGTGTTCATCGGCGGCGGGGGGCGCGAGCTGCCCGCCATCGTGACCGTCTGCGCACGGCGGGCCCGGCGGGCCGTCGTCGTCGCCATGGCCGCGCTCGACCGGGTGCCGGCGGCCCGGGAGGCGCTCACCGCCGCCGGTTTCGACTGCGACGGCGTACTGCTGCAGTCCTCCCGGCTCGCGCCGTTGCCCGGGAACGTCACCCGGCTCGCGGCCACCAACCCCGTTTTTCTGCTGTGGGGCGTCCGGCCTCCGGCGCGTACCGAAGGAGTCCTCCAGTGATCGGCCTGATTTCCGCCACGGCGGCGGGCGCGGCGGCCCGTGACCGGCTGGCCGCGGCCTGGCCCACCCGTACGCGGGTGTACGACGGGTCCGTCGGGGACGCCGTCAGGCGGGCCTTCGCGGAGTGCGACCAGTTGGTGTGCTTCCTCGCCACGGGCGCGGTGGTGCGGCTGATCGCGCCGCTGCTGGGCGACAAGACGTCCGACCCTGGGGTCGTGTGCGTGGACGAGGGCGGCCGGTTCGCCGTTTCGCTCGTCGGCGGTCACGGCGGCGGCGCCAATGAACTCGCCCGCGAGGTGGGCGAGTTGCTCGGAGCCGAGCCGGTGGTGACGACCGCGACGGACGCGGTCGGAGTGCCGGGTCTCGACACGCTCGGCTTCCCCGCGGAGGGGGAGGTCGCCGCGGTCACCCGGGCGCTGCTGGACGGCGAACCCGTCGCCCTGCGGGCCGAGTTGGCGTGGCCGCTGCCGCCCCTTCCGGTCGCGGCGGAGGGCGCGTACGGCATTCGTGTCACCGACCGGGCCGTGGCGCCCGGCGAGCGCGAAGTGCTGCTGCGGCCGCCCTCCCTGGTGGTGGGGGTCGGCGCGTCCAAGGGCGCCCCGGTGGCGGAGGTCCTCGGTCTCGTCGAGGACGTACTCCGGGACGCCGGGCTGTCCCCGAGGTCCGTCGCGGAGCTGGCCACCGTCGACGCCAAGGCCGAGGAGCCCGGCATCGTCGAGGCCGCCGAACGGCTCGGGGTGCCCGTGGTGACGTACACCGCCGAGGAGTTGGCGACGGTGGACGTGCCGAACCCCTCGGACGCGCCGCTCACCGCCGTCGGCACCCCGTCCGTGGCGGAGGCCGCCGCCCTCGTACGCGGTGGTGAACTCCTCGTACCCAAGCGGAAGTCGACGCGTGCGGACGGGCAGCCCGCGATGGCCACCTGTGCCGTCGTGCGCCGCGTGGCACGCGGGCGGCTCGCGGTGGTCGGGCTCGGGCCCGGCGCCCGTGACCTGCTCACCCCGCGGGCGAGGGAGGAGCTGCGGCGGGCGTCCGTGCTCGTCGGGCTCGACCAGTACGTCGACCAGATCCGCGATCTGCTGCGCCCCGGCACCCGGATCCTGGAGTCCGGGCTCGGCGCCGAGGAGGAGCGGGCGCGCACGGCGGTGGCCGAGGCGCGGCGCGGGCAGGCCGTCGCGCTGATCGGCAGCGGTGACGCGGGCGTGTACGCGATGGCGTCACCGGCGCTGGCCGAGGCGTCCGACGACATCGACGTGGTCGGGGTGCCGGGCGTGACCGCCGCGCTCGCGGCCGGGGCGATCCTGGGCGCGCCGCTGGGCCACGACCATGTGTCGATCAGCCTCTCCGACCTGCACACACCGTGGGAGGTCATCGAGCGCCGGGTGCGGGCGGCGGCCGAGGCGGACATCGTGGTGACGTTCTACAACCCACGCAGCCGGGGCCGCGACTGGCAGCTCCCGAAGGCGCTCGCGATCCTCGCCGAGCACCGGGAACCGACTACGCCGGTCGGGGTCGTCCGCAACGCCTCCCGGCCGGACGAGTCGAGCCGGGTGACGTCGCTGGGGTCCCTGGATCCGGCGATCGTCGACATGATGACCGTCGTGACCGTGGGCAACACGGCGACGCGTGAGATCGCCGGGCGCATGGTGACACCGCGCGGCTACCGCTGGCAGGAGGAGCCCAAGTGAGCCGAGTGAGCCAGGTGTTCCCGGAGAACCGGATCGTGCACCCCATCGAGCAGGAGTCCTTCCGGCGGCTGCGTGCCCGCCTGGACACCTCGCACTTCCCGCCGCTGACGCGGGCGGTCGTGGAGCGGGTCATCCACTCCGCGGCCGACCTCGACTACGCGGACGACCTCGTCACCGACGAGGGCGCCCTGGCGAAGGCGCACGCGGCGCTGCACGCCGGGGCGCCGGTCGTGGTGGACGTGGAGATGGTCGCGGCGGGCATCACGCGCCGCGACACCGTCTGCCGCCTCAGGGACGCCAAGTCCGGCCCGGGGCTGACCCGTTCGGCCCACGCGATCCGGCTCGCCTACGAGGACGTCGGGCCCGGCGCGCTCTGGGTGATCGGCTGTGCGCCGACCGCGCTGGAGGAGCTGCTGACCCTCGACGCCGACCCGGCGCTCGTCATCGGGCTGCCCGTTGGCTTCGTCGGCGCTGCCGAGTCCAAGGCCGCGCTGCGCGAGAGCGGACTGCCCGCCGTCAGCAACGTGTCCGAGAAGGGCGGCTCGGCGGTCGCCGCCGCCGCGCTCAACGCCCTGTTGTACCACCCCGCAACCAAGGAGTTTTCGTGACCACCCCGCCCCCCGCCCTGCTCATCGCCGGACACGGCACCCGGGACGAGGCCGGAGCCGAGGCCTTCCGCGACTTCGTACGGCAGTTGGGGCGCCGCCACCCCGAACTGCCCGTCGCCGGAGGGTTCATCGAACTGTCGCCGCCGCCGCTGGGTGACGCCGTGACCGAACTGGTCGAGCAGGGGGTACGCCGGTTCGCCGCCGTGCCGCTGATGCTGGTGTCCGCCGGGCACGCCAAGGGGGACATCCCGGCGGCGCTGGCCCGCGAGAAGGAGCGGCACCCCGGGATCTCGTACACGTACGGGCGCCCGCTGGGCCCGCACCCGTCGCTGCTGGCGGTGCTCGAACGCCGACTGGACGAGGCGCTCGGCTCCGCGGCCCGTACGCCGCAGGACCGGTCCGACGTCACCGTGCTGCTCGTCGGGCGCGGCTCCACCGACCCGGACGCCAACGCGGAGGTGCACAAGGCGGCGCGGCTGCTGTGGGAGGGGCGCGGGTACGCGGGCGTCGAGACGGCGTTCGTGTCGCTGGCGGCGCCGGACGTCCCGTCGGGCCTGGACCGCTGTGTGAAGCTGGGCGCGCGGAGGGTTGTGGTGCTGCCGTACTTCCTGTTCACCGGCATCCTCCCCGACCGGGTGCGGCAGCAGACCGAGGGCTGGGCGGCCGCGCACCCGGACGTCGAGGTGCGGTCGGCCGAGGTCATCGGCCCCGAGCCGGAGCTGCTCGACCTGGTCATGGAGCGGTACCGGGAGGCCGTCAAGGGAGACCTGCGGATGAACTGCGACTCCTGTGTCTACCGCATCGCGCTGCCCGGCTTCGAGGACAAGGTGGGCCTCCCCCAGCAGCCACACTTCCACCCGGACGACGACGGGCACCACCACGACGGACACCACCACGGGCACCACCACGGCGGGCACGCGCATGCGCACTGAGGGGGTGCACGGGGGCGACGCGCACGATCTGCGGCACCACGGGGACGCCGAGGTGCGGGACGACGGCTCGGCACTCACCGATCTCGCCGTGAACGTCCGTGCGGACACGCCTCCGGCGTGGTTGCGCGAGCACGTCGCCGCGTCGCTGAACGGGCTCGCGGCCTACCCGGACGGGCGGGCCGCGCGGGCCGCGGTGGCGGCGCGGCACGGGGTGCCCGTGGAGCGGGTGCTGCTGACGGCGGGGGCGGCGGAGGCGTTCGTGCTGCTGGCCCGCGCGCTGAAGGTCCGTCAGCCGGTGGTGATCCACCCGCAGTTCACCGAACCGGAGGCGGCGCTGCGGGATGCCGGCCACACGGTCGACCGGGTGCTGTTGCGTGAGTCGGACGGCTTCCGGCTGGATCCCGCGGCCGTACCCGAGGACGCGGACCTCGTCGTGATCGGCAACCCGACCAATCCGACGTCCGTGCTGCACCCGGCAGTCGCGATCGCGGCGCTCGTGCGGCCCGGGCGGACGTTGGTGGTCGATGAGGCGTTCATGGACGCGGTGCCGGGTGAGCGGGAGGCGCTGGCCGGGCGGACGGACATTCCCGGGCTTGTCGTGCTGCGCAGTCTCACGAAGACGTGGGGGCTGGCGGGGTTGCGGATCGGGTACGTCCTGGCCGCGCCCGACACGATCCGTGAGCTGTCCCGTGCGCAGCCGCTCTGGCCCGTCTCCACGCCCGCCCTCGCGGCGGCCGAGGTGTGCGTGTCGCCCCGGGCGCTCGCGGAGGCCGCCCACGCGGCTCGGCGGGTCGGCTCCGACCGGGCCCATCTCGTCGCGGGGCTCAGGGAGTTCGAGCCCGACGGGTTGCGGGTCGTCGAACCCGCCGAGGGGCCGTTCGTGCTGATTCGGCTGCCTCGGGCGACGGTGGTGCGGCGTCAGCTGCGGGGGCTCGGGTTCGCGGTGCGACGTGGGGACACGTTTCCGGGGCTGGGGGACGACTGGCTCCGCCTGGCCGTACGTGACCGGGCCACCGTCAATGGGTTCCTCCAGGCGTTGGACCGGGCGGTGGTGGTGGCTGGGCGGTGAGGGGCAGGTGCGGCAATGGCCTTTCTCGCCCCCGCCGCCCCTACCCGTCCCATCCCTGCTTGGGGGCTCCGCCCCCAAACCCCCGATCGGCCTGAACGGCCTCGTCCTCAAACGCCGGACGGGCTGAAAGCTTTTAGGGGCGCGGGGAACTGCGCGACCAGCCCCCACCCACCCGCAGCCGAAGAATCCGCCCGGGAGTCTGGGGGCGGAGCCCCCAGGTTGAGGATGGGACGGGTAGGGGCGGCGGGGGCGAGAACAGGTCGGGGTCAGGAGCGGTGGCGGCGCCCCAGGGCGACGGCCGCCCCGCCCGCCGCCAGGAGCACGACCGCCCCACCCACCACGAACGGAGTCGTCGACGTGCCGCCGGTCTCCGCGAGGCCCGACTCCGCCGGTGCCCCCTGGGGCTTGATGTCGGGGGCGGAGGCGGGGGCAGACACGGAGGCAGCGGGCGCGGCCGGGGTCTCGCAGGTGACGGACCCCAGGGTCAGGGTGCCTTCCACATCCGCGACGTTCAGCTTCAACGGGTTGACGGAGATCTTGAGTTCGAGCGCGGACGCGGCCGCCGTACGGGTCGTGGTCCGCGTCCTGGAGAAGTCGAGCCGGACCTCACCGACCCCCGGCACCTTCACCTCCGTCGGACCGCCCACCGTCAGTGTCACCTTCTTGCCGAGAACGGTCACCCCGCCCAGAAGCGTGGCGGACGCCACGGGCTTGCGACCCGTCTCGCAGGTCGCCTTCGAGGTCACCTGCCCGACCTCGACGAGGGACAGCAACGGCAGCCCGGGGACATGGATCCGCGCATGGGTGAGGTTCGTGGACGCCTCGGCCCCCGACGCGGACACCGTCGCCTTCGCGGAGGCGACATCCGCCCGCAGCACACTGAACGGCTGTCCACCGTCGACCCCGTCCAGCCTCGCCGTCAGCGCGGTCCGCTCGGCGCTCCGCGGCGCCCGCACCTCGTTGAGGGAGACCGCGAGCGGGACGTTCACGGTCTTGTTGAGCAGGGACACGTCGAGCCCGGTGCGCAGCACGACGGCGCTCGCGCGACCGTGGTCGGCGCTCGCGTGCGCGGAACCCGCACCGGCCAGCACCACCGGACCGGCGGCGAGGACGGTGGCCGCCGCGCCGGCGGTGAAACGGCGTACGGGCATGCGGAAGTTGGTGTTGGCGTTCAAGGGTGGGACCCCCAGGAGAGAACAGCTTGGGACCCGGCAAGAATTACGCACCGAGAGTGAGCAGTCAGCAACCTGACGTGACTTCACTCCAACGTGGGGTTTCCGGGAGTTCGTTCGAATCTCACGGCACAGCTGGGCACGGATGTTCCCCACCGTCACCCACTCAACTGCCCCGCCCCGAACACGCCGGTCGACGCTCCGGAGCGCGCACGGTGGTGCGTAACGAGTCGACCGGCGGACGCGTAACGCTCCGTCAACCGGACGCCCGGACGCTCGACTGCCTCTCCGTAGCTAGGGCCTGTCCGGCGGATCATGCCGCAGACGCGGGGCTTGACACGCCCACCGGCGTCGATGAGGCACCGCCCGTTTCCCACGACCTGCTCCGCCGGACAGGCCCTAGCCCACGACCCGCCCGTTCAGCACCACCCGGCGCGGAGCCGCCAGCACCCGTACGTCCGCGCGTGGATCTCCCTCGTACACCACGAGGTCGGCGGGCGCGCCCTCGTCCAGTCCCGGCCGCCCGAGCCACCGCCGGGCACCCCAGGCCGTCGCGGACAGCGCCTCGACCGGCGGGATGCCCGCGGTGACGAGTTCGGCGACCTCGCCGGCCACCAGACCGTGGGCCAGCGAACCACCCGCGTCGGTGCCGACGTAGACCGGGACTCCGGCGTCGTAGGCGGCGCGCACGGTGTCGTAGCGGCGTTCGTGCAGTGCCCGCATGTGCGCCGACCAGCGCGGGAACTTCGTCTCTCCCCCGGCGGCGAGCTGCGGGAAGGTGGCGATGTTGACGAGCGTGGGGACGATCGCGACCCCGCGGGCGGCGAAGAGGGGGATCGTCTCCTCGGTCAGACCGGTCGCGTGCTCGACGCAGTCGATGCCCGCCTCGACCAGGTCCCTGAGCGAGTCCTCCGCGAAGCAGTGCGCGGTCACCCGTGCGCCGAGGCGGTGTGCCTCGGCGATCGCCGCCGCAGCGGCCTCGCGCGGCCAGCAGGCGCTGAGGTCGCCCGTCTCGCGGTCGATCCAGTCGCCGACCAGTTTCACCCAGCCGTCGCCGCGCCGGGCCTCCTGGGCGACGTACGCGACCAGGTCGTCCGGCTCGATCTCGTGCGCGTAGTTGCGGATGTAGCGGCGGGTGCGGGCGATGTGCCGACCCGCTCGGATGATCTTCGGGAGGTCGGCGCGGTCGTCGATCCAGCGGGTGTCGGAGGGCGAGCCCGCGTCCCGGATGAGGAGGGTGCCGGCCTCGCGGTCGGTGAGCGCCTGCTTCTCGGAGACGTCGTCGGGGACGGGCCCGTGCGCGTCGAGGCCGACATGGCAGTGCGCGTCGACGAGACCGGGCAGGGCCCAGCCCTCGACGGTACGGATGTCACGGGCGCCGGCGGGACGCTCGTAGGAGATCCTCCCGCCGACGACCCACAGTTCGTCCCGGACGTCGTCGGGCCCGACGAGCACCCGCCCCTTCACGTGCAGCACCGCGCGATCGCTCATGCACCGCACCTTAATTCGTGCCGAACGGCGAGACCCTACGGGCCCTTTTCGACGTCTTCCTCCACGTCCGCCATCGCCGGGTCCAGCAGCCGGGACAGGAAGTGGCGGGTGCGCTCGTGGCTCGGGTTGCCGATGACCTGCGCGGGGACGCCGTCCTCGACGATCACGCCGCCGTCCATGAAGACGACCCGGTCGGCGACCTCGCGCGCGAAGCTCATCTCGTGGGTGACGACCATCATCGTCATGCCCTCCTGGGCGAGCCTGCGCATGACGGCGAGTACGTCGCCGACGAGCTCCGGGTCGAGCGCCGAGGTCGGCTCGTCGAAGAGCATCACCTCGGGGCCCATGGCGAGCGCGCGGGCGATCGCGACGCGCTGCTGCTGGCCGCCGGAGAGGGAGGAGGGGTAGGCGTCGGCCTTCTCGGACAGGCCCACCCGCGCCAGGTTCTCGGCGGCGACCTCGGCCGCCTCCTCCTTGTCCCGCTTCAGCACCCGGCGCTGCGGGAGCGTGAGGTTCTCGGTCACCGACAGGTGCGGGAAGAGGTTGAACTGCTGGAAGACCATGCCGATCCGGCGGCGTACGGCGTCGATGTCGACGTCGGGGTGCGTGACCTCGGTACCGCCGACGAAGACCTGCCCCTTGGTGGGTTCCTCCAGGAGGTTCACGCAGCGGAGCAGGGTGGACTTGCCGGAGCCGGAGGGTCCGATGACGCAGACGACCTCGCCCTGTCCGATCTCCAGGTCGATACCGCGCAGGACGTCGTTGTCGCCGAAGGACTTGTGCAGGTCCCGGACGTCGATCTCCGGAGTGCCGGTGCCGGTACTGCCGGTACTGCTGGTGCTGGTCACTTGGTGGCCTCCCCGGCCTTGGCCTCCAGGCGGCGTACGACGAATCCGAGCGGCACGGTGACGAGCAGGTAGCACAGGCCCGCGACCAGGATCGGTGTGGAGTTGGCGGTCTGGCTCGCCAGGTCGCGCCCGAACTTGGTGAGTTCGCGCTCCTCCAGGGTGACCCCGAGGAACAGCACCAGCGAGGAGTCCTTGAAGAGGAGGACGAGCTCGTTGGTGAGCGGGGGGATCACGATGCGGAACGCCTGCGGGATGATGATCGAGACCATGGCCCGGGCGTGCGAGAAGCCCAGCGAACGGGCCGCCTCCATCTGTCCCTTGGGCACCGCCTGGATGCCCGCGCGGATCGTCTCGGCCATGTACGCGGCCGAGACCAGACCGAGCGCGAGCGCCACCTTGCCGTAGGTGCCGCCGGGGATCTGCGTGCCCGGGAACGCGAGCGGTACGGCGACGCCCACGAAGACGAAGATCAGCAGGGCGGGCAGGCCCCGGAAGATCTCGATGTAGATGCCGGCGACCCAGCGGTAGGGGCCCACCGAGGACAGTCGCATCAGGGCGATGACCAGGCCGAGCACGAGCCCGACGACGAAACCGGACATCGTGTAGAGCACGGTGTTCTTCAGCGCCAGCGTGATGACGTCCGGGAACATCTGCTTGACCAGGTCCCACTGCGCGAACTGGTTCTTCAGACGTCCCCAGTCCGCCGTGACCGCGAAGGCGATCACGGCGGCGACGAAGACGACGTACTGCGCGCCGCGCGACAGGGCGCGCTTCTGGCGCCGGGTCAGGCCGGACCTGCGGGGTTGGAGTCGTGCGTCGGCATCGCTCATGAGGCGGACGGGGAGGCGGTGGCCGCGGACGCGGGGTACGGGCCGATCCACTTCTCGTAGAGCTTCTTGTACGTGCCGTCGGCCTTGGCCTGCTTGATCGCCTTGTTGATCTCGGCGAGGAGCTTGGTGTTGCCCTTCTTGACCGTGAAGCCGTACTGCTCACCGGTGTTGAGGTTGTCGACCACCTTGAAGGCGTCGGCGTTCGCCTTGTCCTTCAGCCAGCCCTGGACAACCGGGTAGTCGATGATGACGGCCTGGACCTGGCCGGTGCGCAGGCCGTTGAGGACCGCGTCGGAGGACTCGAAGGAGACCGGGTCGTAGCCGTGCTTGCGCACGTAGTCCTCGCCCGTCGTCTGCGCCTGGGCGCCGAGCTTCTTGCCCTTGGCCTTCACGTCGGCGAGGGAGTCGACGCCGCTCTTCTTGTCGACCAGGACGGCCTGGGTGGCGTCGAAGTACGGGTCGGAGAAGTCGACGTTCTTCTTGCGCTCCGGCGTGATCGTCATGCCGGCCGCGGCGAGGTCGCACTGGCCGGAGTTGAGGAACGCGCCCGTCTTGAAGTTCTCGAAGGGCGTGTCGACGATGGCCTGCTTCACGCCGAGGTTCCCCGCGACCAGGTCGATCAGCGCGACGTCGAAGCCCTGCACCTTGCCGTTGATCTCCGACTGGAACGGCGGGTACGGGAGGTGGGTGCAGGTCGTGACCTGGCCCGCCTTGACCAGGGGAACGCCCTTGGCACTGCTCTGGCCCCCTCCGCCGCCCGAGGAACAGCCGGCCACGAGCAGCAGCCCGGCCGTGGCGGTGGTGGCGGCCAGAATGCGCGTCCGGCGTCCAAGGACCGAGTTCACGGGAACCTCCTGTGAGGGAACTGAGGATTCCGATTATAAGGAAAGGTTTGACTCTCTCAAACCAATCCGATGGTTGTTGCGCCGTTCGGCCTCAGAAGTCATGCCTCGCGGGGCCGCCCGACCGTATGACCTGGGGGTGTCCGCCCGTACGACCGAGGATCCCCTTGGCGTGACAAGGCCGCCGGATACGCTCGGGGCTGCGCATTGGAACCCGTGAGCGAAGAGAGCACCGTCGTGACCCATCCCTTCCTGGACCTCGCCCCGCTGAGCGCCGCACACTTCGCGGCGATCGAGGACCGCGTGGCGCGGCTGCTCTCCACCGAGCAGGACGTCGTGATCATGCAGGGCGAGGCGCTGCTGCCCCTGGAGGGTGCCATTCGCGCCACGGCCGGGCCCGGCACCACCGCGCTCAACGTGATCACCGGGCCCTACGGGCAGACCTTCGGGGACTGGCTGCGGGACTGCGGGGCGACGGTGATCGATCTCGCGGTGCCGTTCCACACGGCGGTGACGGCCGCGCAGGTGCGTGACGCCTTTGCCGAGCATCCGGCGATCGACTTCGTCTCGCTGGTGCACGCGGAGGCGGCGACGGGCAACACGAACCCCGTCGCGGAGATCGGCGAGGTGGTGCGCGCTCACGGCGCGCTGTTCTACCTGGACGCCGTCGCCTCGATCGGCGCGGAGCCGGTGCTGCCGGACGCGTGGGGAGTCGACCTGTGCGTGATCGGGGCGCAGAAGGCGATGGGCGGTCCTGCCGGGGTGTCGGCGGTGTCCGTGAGCGAGCGGGCGTGGGCGCGGATGGCCGCCAATCCCGGGGCGCCGCGTCGGTCCTACCTCTCCCTCCTGGACTGGAAGGAGCGGTGGGTCGACGGCGGGCGCAAGGCGCTGCTGCACGCGCCGGCGCAGCTGGAGATGCTGGCGCTGGAGGCGTGTGCCGAGCGGATCGAGGCGGAGGGGCTCGACGCGGTGATGCGCCGCCATGCCCTGGCGGCGGCGGCCACGCGGGCGGGGGCGGTCGCTCTGGGGGGCGGGCTGGAGCCGTATGTGTACGAGGCGAGGGACGCGGCGCCGGTCGCCACGACGTTGCGGGCGCCGTCCGGGGTCGATGCGGGGGCGTTGGTCGCGAAGGCGTTGGCCGCGGATCCGGTGTTGCCGTTGGTCGCGGGCGGGGGTGCGCTGGCGAAGGAGATGATCCGGGTGAACCACTATGGTCCCGACGCGACGCCGGGGGTCGTGCACTCCTGCCTCGCGGCGCTGGGGGCGGCGATGGCCGAGTCCGACCTCACGGTCGACCTGGAAGCGGCACGCCGCGCGGCGACGGAGGCATGGTCCTAGCCGTACCCCACGGGCGGGCGTGTCGGCTGCGGGCGGGTGGGGGCTTGGCGCGCAGTTCCCCGCGCCCCTGAAAGCCCCCAGCTCGTCCGGCGCGTGAGGACGAGGCCGTCAGGCCGATGGGGCGCCGGGGCGCAGCCCCCCCCCCCCCCCCGGGGGGGGGGGGGGGGCCCCCCCCCCCCGGCCGCCGCCCCCCCCCCCGCCCCCCGGGCCCCCCGCCCCCCCCCCCGCGCG
>NZ_JBIBKX010000001.1:97922-411943 GCF_042959425.1 Streptomyces sp. NPDC007896
GGGGGGGGCGCCCGGCCCCCCGCCCCCCCCCCCCCCCCCGGGGGGGGGGGGGGGGGGGGCCGCGCGGGGGGGGGGGGGGGGGGGGGGGGCCCCCCCCCCCCCCCCGGGGGGGGGGGGGCGCCCCCCCCCCCCCCCACCGGCCCGCAGCCCACAAACCCACCCGGGGGTCTGGGGGCGGAGCCCCCGGATTGGGGATGGGACGGGCAGGGGTCACAACGGCCACACGGACATCGTGCGCGAGCGAATCGACGGACTTGTCGGAGCTTAATCGTGCATCAATTGACGAGGCGCTCACCATGCTTATTCTTGCATTAACTCGCAGATTAGCTTCCCGTATTCTTCTGCCCGCTTTCCCGGTCCCTAAACGCAAAGATTTCGCGAACACCAACCGACGTAATTCGGGCACGTTTCGTGGTCATTATGTGTCTGTGACGCACCCCACAGCCCGCCCGCTTCCTCCCCTATTTTCCGGGCAAACTACCTCCTTCCACCACCCGCAGTGCAGGTTCTCACGGGCGCGTGATAACACAACGGCGCGTCGTACGTAACCCCGGCCGACGATGCAATTTGAGATTTCCCTGGGTAAATTCAATCCGCATGACCGCCGCACAAGCAGACCTGCAAGCGGAATTCCTGGAAATGCCGGAGGGCCTTCGGATCGACCGTCCGAAGGTGGCGGACGGAGCCGCGCTCTGGCGTATCGCCAAGGACTCCGGAACCCTCGACCTGAACTCCTCGTACAGCTATCTGCTGTGGTGCCGTGACTTCGCCGGTACGTCGGCGGTGGCGCGCGACGCGGACGGCGTGCCCGTCGGCTTCGTCACCGGGTACGTCCGGCCCGAGCGTCCGGGCACCCTGCTCGTGTGGCAGGTGGCCGTCGACGCCGCCCACCGCGGACGCGGACTGGCCGCGGCCCTGCTCGACGGGCTGACCACGCGGGTCACGGAGCAGCGGACGATCACCGCCGTAGAGACCACGATCACGCCCGGCAACACCGCCTCCGAGCGCCTGTTCACCTCGTACGCGCGCCGCCACGGCGCGAGCGTCGAGCGCGAAGTGCTGTTCGAGACAGGGCAGTTCCCGGACGGACCGCACGACCCCGAAGTGCTCTACCGGATCGGTCCGCTCCCCAGCTGACCCTGGGCCGTCGGCTCCCAGCTGACCCTGGGCCGTCGGCTCCCAGCTGACCCTGGGCCGTCGGCTCCCAGCTGACCCTGGGCCGTCGGCTCCCAGCTGACCCTGGGCCGACCCCGGCCGGCCCGGACATCCCCCTGCCTTCCCCTGCCTTCCCCCCACGCACCGAGGAGCGATTCGCCGTGACCATCATCCAGCCCGACCTGAGCGTCTTCGAGACCCTGGAGTCGGAGGTGCGCAGCTACTGCCGCAGCTGGCCCACCGTCTTCGACCGGGCCCGGGGCAGCCGGATGTTCGACGAGGACGGACACGAGTACCTCGACTTCTTCGCCGGTGCGGGGTCCCTGAACTACGGGCACAACAACCCCGTACTCAAACGGGCCCTCATCGACTACCTGGAGCGCGACGGCGTCACCCACGGTCTCGACATGTCGACGACCGCCAAGCGCGCCTTCCTCGAGGCCTTCCAGAACCTCGTCCTACGGCCGCGCGACCTGCCGTACAAGGTCATGTTCCCGGGGCCGACAGGCACCAACGCCGTCGAGTCCGCGCTGAAGCTGGCGCGGAAGGTGAAGGGGCGCGAGGCGATCGTGTCCTTCACCAACGCCTTCCACGGGATGTCGCTGGGCTCGCTCGCCGTGACCGGCAACGCCTTCAAGCGGGCCGGTGCCGGGATTCCGCTCGTGCACGGGACCCCGATGCCGTTCGACAACTACTTCGACGGCCAGGTGCCGGACTTCCTCTGGTTCGAGCGGCTGCTCGAGGACCAGGGGTCGGGGCTCAACCAGCCCGCCGCGGTCATTGTCGAGACCGTGCAGGGCGAGGGCGGCATCAACGTCGCCCGGCCCGAGTGGCTGCGCGCCCTCGCCGACCTGTGCCGGCGGCGCGACATGCTGCTCATCGTCGACGACATCCAGATGGGCTGCGGACGGACGGGAGCGTTCTTCTCCTTCGAGGAGGCGGGGATCGTGCCCGACATCGTGACCGTGTCCAAGTCCATCAGCGGGTACGGACTGCCCATGTCGCTGTGCCTGTTCAAGCCCGAGCTGGACATCTGGGAGCCGGGCGAGCACAACGGCACGTTCCGCGGCAACAACCCCGCGTTCGTCACCGCCGCCGCGGCCCTCGAGACGTACTGGTCCGACGGGTCCGCCATGGAGAAGCAGACCCGTGCCCGCGGCGAGCAGATCGAGCAGGCGCTGATCTCCCTCACCGAGGAGAACCTCGCCGACGTGAAGGCGTACCGGGGGCGCGGCCTCGTCTGGGGCCTTGAGTTCCACGAGAAGGAGCGTGCGGGGCGCGTCGCGCAGCGCGCCTTCGAACTCGGGCTGCTCATCGAGACCTCCGGCCCGGAGAGCGAGGTCGTGAAACTCCTCCCCGCACTCACCATCACCCCCGACGAGCTCGACGAGGGCCTGCGCACCCTCGCCCGAGCCGTACGCGAAACCGTCTGACAGACGTCCGGCAGACGTCAGACAGACGTCAGACAGATCCGACAGATCTGACAGAAAGGCACGGCACCACCGTGATAGTCCGTTCGTTCAAGGACATCGAAGGCACCGACCGGCATGTGAAGGCCGCGACGGGTACCTGGGAGAGCAAGCGCATCGTCCTCGCCAAGGAGAAGGTGGGCTTCTCCCTCCACGAGACGGTCCTGTACGCGGGTACGGAGACGTCGATGTGGTACGCGAACCACATCGAGGCCGTGCTCTGCGTGGCGGGCGAGGCCGAGCTGACCAACGACGAGACCGGTGAGACGCACTGGATCACGCCGGGCACGATGTACCTGCTCGACGGCCACGAGCGCCACACCATGCGCCCCAAGACCGACTTCCGGTGCGTCTGCGTCTTCAATCCGCCCGTCACCGGACGGGAGGACCACGACGAGAACGGCGTCTACCCGCTGCTCACCGAACCCGAGGAGGTCTGAAGCCCCATGACCACGACCACCACGACCACTGCGACCACCGCGACCACCGTCACCGATCTCTACCCCAGCCGCGGCGCCGCCGAGGTGTCCGTGCCCCGTCAGGACCCGGTCGTCTGGGGCGCGCCCGGCACTCCCGGGCCGGTCTCCGTGCCCGACCTCCAGGCCTACGAGCGTGACGGCTTCCTCGCGATCGAGGAACTGATCGGCGAGGACGACGTCGCCCTCTACCGGGCCGAGTTGGAGCGGCTGGTCGCCGATCCGGCGATCCGCGCCGACGAGCGCTCGATCGTCGAGCCCGCCACGCAGGAGATCCGGTCCGTCTTCGAGGTGCACCGGATCAGCGAGGTCTTCGCCGCGCTCGTACGCGACGAACGGGTCGTCGGGCGGGCCCGGCAGATCCTCGGCTCGGACGTCTACGTGCACCAGTCGCGGATCAACGTCAAGCCGGGCTTCGGGGCCAGCGGGTTCTACTGGCACTCGGACTTCGAGACCTGGCACGCCGAGGACGGGCTGGCGAACATGCGGACCGTGTCCGTGTCGATCGCGCTGACCGAGAACCACGACACCAACGGCGGCCTCATGATCATGCCAGGGTCGCACAAGACGTTCCTCGGCTGTGCGGGGGCCACCCCGCGGGACAACTACAAGAAGTCGCTCCAGATGCAGGACGCGGGCACCCCGTCCGACGAGGCGCTCACCCGCTTGGCCGACCGGCACGGCATCAAGCTCTTCACGGGCCGGGCCGGTTCGGCGACCTGGTTCGACTGCAACTGCATGCACGGCTCCGGGGACAACATCACCCCGTTCCCGCGCAGCAACGTCTTCATCGTGTTCAACAGCGTGGAGAACGCGGCGGTGGAGCCGTTCGCGGCGCCGGTCCGCAGGCCCGAGTTCATCGGTGCCCGTGACTTCACGCCCGTGAAGTAGCCGCGGGCATGGCGCAGCCGCGAGCGTGAAGGAGCCCCCGCCGGGGTCAGCCGGACAGGACGTCCAGCAGTCGGTCGACGTCGGCGGGGGTGTTGTACAGGTGGAAGGCCGCGCGCAGGTTGCCCGCCCGGTCGGAGACCTCGACCCCGGCCTCGCTCAGCTCCGGCTGGCGCCGGCCGAGTCCGGGCACCGACACGATCGCCGAGGCGGGGGCGGAAACCGGTGTGTGACCGAGCCCCTGGAGCCCGGCGCGGAAACGGTCGGCGAGGGCGAGGTCATGGGCGTGTACGTTCGCCACGCCCAACTCCTCGACGAGCTCCAGCGAGTGCCGGGCTCCCGCGTACGAGAAGAGGCTGGGGCTCTCGTCGAACCGCCGGGCCGAGTGGGCGAGTTCCTCCACCGGGCCGTAGCAGCTGTCCCAGGGCGCCTCACCCGCGACCCAGCCGGCGAACACCGCAGTGAGCCCGCCGAAGTCCTCCGGAACGACCAGGAAGGCCACGCCCCGAGGGCAGACGAGCCACTTGAAGGCGACCGAGGAGACGAAGTCGTACGCGTCGGCCTCCATCGGCAGCCAGCCGGCTGCCTGGGACACATCCACGTACGTACGCGCTCCGTGCTCGCGCGCGGCCCGGGCGATGCCCGCCAGATCGGCGATCCGCCCGTCCGCGGACTGCGCGGCGCTGACCGCGACGAGCGCGGTGCCCGGACGCACGGACTCGGCGATCCGCTCCAGCGGTACGGCGCGCAGCTTGAGGTCGCCACGGACGTGGAAGGGGTTCACGACGGAGCTGAAGTCGTCCTCCACGGTGAGGACTTCGGCGCCCGGCGGCAGCGAGGCGGCGATCAGTCCGCTGTAGACGGCCACCGAGGCCCCGGCCGCCACCCGGCCCGCGGGAACCCCGGCCAGCCGGGCGAAGGCGGCGCGGGCGGCCTCCACGTCGTCGAACATGTCGGACGGCCGTCCGTCGGCGACGGACTCGACGGCGGCGCGCATGGCCTCGACCGTGCGCGCCGGCAGGAGTCCGCAGCTCGCGGTGTTCAGATAGGTGTTCTTCGGGGCGAACTCGGCTCGTACGAGGCTCTCGAAGGTCTCCATGGGACCACTGTGCGGCCCCGAGCACCTCTCGTCCATTACGGAGTTTTGCGTGGTTCCGGTAAGGACTGCTTATACGTCCGCCCCGACCTGCGCTTTCACCGCCGTGCCGGACGGGCTTACGGCTGCGGTACGGCGCATCCGTCCGGGCCGCAGGCCTCCGCGTCGGCGGAACCGTCCTGGATCAGCTTCAGCGGCGGGCGCTCGCCCCACGCCTGGGTCAGGGCCTGTGCGAAGACCTCGGCGGGCTGGGCGCCGGAGACGCCGTACTTGCGGTCCAGGACGAAGAACGGCACGCCGTTCGCGCCGAGCTCGGCGGCCTCGCGCTCGTCGGCTCGCACCTCGTCGGCGTACGCCTTCGGGTCGGCCAGCACCTCGCGGGACGCGTCGGCGTCGAGCCCGGCGGCGACGGCCAGCTCGACGAGCCGCTCGTCGTCGTTGAAGACGGTCCGCTCCTCGGCGAAGTTCGCCTTGTACAGCAGGCCGATCAGCTCGTCCTGGCGGCCCCGCTCCTTGGCGAAGTGGAGGAGTCGGTGCATGTCGAAGGTGTTGCCGTGGTCGCGGTCCCGGGTGCGGTAGTCCAGGCCCTCGGCGGCGGCCTGCGTGCCCAGGTTCTCCTCGCCGGCCTGCGCCTGCGCCTCGCTCATGCCGTACTTCTTGGTCAGCATCTTGATCACGGGCTGGATGTCACCCTTGGCGCGACCGGGGTCCAGCTCGAAGGAGCGATGCACGACCTCGACCTCGTCACGGTGCGGGAAGGCGTCGAGCGCCTTCTCAAAACGGGCCTTTCCGACATAACACCAGGGACAAGCGATATCCGACCAGATCTCGACGCGCATGTCTTCGGCTCTCTCCAGGTCGTACGAATACGGGCCCCTCCGGGGGCAGGAGTACGTGAACGTTCAAGCGGCCGATTTCATTCCCCGGTGACGGCGTAGCGCAGGAAGAGGTGGTGATCGCCTTCGGCGGGCGGGTTCTCCGGGTCCGGGACCCAGCCCTGGCGGGCGTAGAAGGCCTGGGCGCGGGCGTTGTCGACGTGCACGTCGAGGGTGGCCGTGTGCTTGCCGTCGGCCCGCCACTGTTCGAGGCAGGCCGTGTGCAGCGCGGTGCCGATGCCTTCGCGCCAGCGGTCGGGGGCCACGTGGAACTGGAAGAGCGTCACGGTGTCGGTGGGGGCGCCCTCCGCGGTACGGAAGGAGGCGATGCCCACGAGGTGTCCGTCGCGCACCGCGCACAGGACGTGGCCGTCGTGGCGCTCGATGGCACCGCGCCACCGTGCGAGCCAGTCGAAGCCGTCTTGCGGCAGACCGTCCGGGTAGTAGGTCGCACGGGCGCGGGCGTGGAGGTCGGCGATGGTGGCGGCCTCGCTGGGCAGCGCGGTTCTGATGACGAGGGGGCCCCTGGTGCGGGGTGTGCTGATCATGCAGCCGAAGACGTGGTGGAGGGGGCCACGGTTCCCGCCGCGCGGCCGACCCCCCACCCGCGGTCAGCTGCCGTCTCTCAGGTCTTGGGGCCAGTTCGGGCGGAACTCGATACCGTCGTACGTCACCACGCACCCCTCCCCCATCGGCGACTGCGTCATGAAACCGACGAGCGCGGCGGACGTCTCCTTCTCGTCGCCCAGGGTGAAGAGCCGGATGAAGGTCCAGCGCTTGCCGTCGCGGGAGGCGTGGAAGGCGAAGGCCCGTCCCGTGCGGCTGATCCGCAGCCAGACGGAACTGCCGTCCACGGTGAAGGAGTTGGCGTCGTCGGAGTGTCCCCGGGTGACCACCGTGCAGACGGTGGGCACGTCCGGGGAGTTCTCCAGGCAGAGCTTCGCCCAGGCCCGCTCCCCGACATGGACGTAGAGGACCCCCGCGTCGAAGGCCGCGCCGAAGCCGACCGTGACGCGGGCGATCAGCTGGAAGTCCCCCTCCGGCGCCCCGAGAAGGCGGGGCGCGTCGGAGGCGGGGTCCAGTGCCTCGTCGGTCGGCGGCACGAAACGGTCCTGGCGGGAGCCGGCCCAGCCGGTGAGTATCCCGTCCTCGTGCGACCAGTGCCCGTCAGGCCCGTAGGTACGGAGGGGGAAGGGAAGTTCGGGAAGTTCGACGTCCATCCACCCATCCTCTCAGGCCAAGTACCGCGACCCGAAAGGGGCGCGAGGAACTGCGCGACCAGCCGTAACGGCCCCGCAGCCCGCGAACAACCACACCCCCGACGGCGCCACCCGCGGAGCGCTACCGCTCCAGGTGACCGTCGTACCGTCGCGGCAACCCCAGCGGATTGTCGTCCCGCAGCTCCACCGGCAGCAGCGCCTCCGGCGCGTTCTGGTACGCCACCGGCCGCAGCCAGCGTTCGATCGCCGTACCGCCCACCGACGTCGAGGTCGAGGTCGTCGCCGGGTAGGGACCGCCGTGGTGCTGGGCGGGGGCCACGGCGACACCGGTGGGCCAGCCGTTGACCAGCACGCGCCCGGCGAGCGGGGTCAGCTCGGCGAGGATCTCCGCGCCGCGGCCTTCGCCCGCCGCCTCCTCCGTCGACAGTTGCACGGTCGCGGTGAGGTTGCCGGGAAGGCGGGAGAGGACCGCGCTGGCCTCGGACTCGTCCTGGTAACGGGCGACGACCGTGAGCGGGCCGAAGCACTCCTCCAGGAGCAGGTCGTGCTCGCCCTCGGTGGCGAGCTTCTGCGCGGGCACGGTCAGGAAGCCGGGGCTCACCGTGTGCTCGCCGCCCGAGCCCGGGGTCACCGGGGTCTCGACGCCGGGAAGCTCGGCGCGCTCGGCGACACCCGCGATGAAGTTGTCGCGCATGCGGTGGTCCAGGAGGACGCCCGCGTCGGTGTCGCTGACGGCGTCGGTCAGGGACTTCACCAGGCGGTCGCCCGCCGCGCCCGCGGGCGCCAGGACCAGGCCCGGCTTCACGCAGAACTGGCCGACGCCCAGCGTCATCGAGCCCGCGAGCCCGGCGCCGATCTCCTCGGCGCGTTCGGCCGCCGCGGCCTCGGTGATCACGACGGGGTTGAGGGAGCCCAGCTCGCCGTGGAAGGGGATCGGCACGGGGCGCGCGGTCGCCGCGTCGAAGAGGGCACGGCCGCCGCGGATGGAACCGGTGAACCCGGCCGCCGCGACCAGCGGGTGCTTGACGAGTTCGACGCCCGCCTCGAAGCCGTGCACGAGGCCGACGACACCGCCCGGGATGTCGTGCTGGGCGGCGGCCCGGCGCAGCACGGCCGCGACCAGCTCGGAGAGCGCCGGGTGGTCGGGGTGGGCCTTGACCACGACCGGGCAGCCGGCCGCCAGCGCGCTCGCGGTGTCGCCGCCGGCGACGGAGAAGGCGAAGGGGAAGTTCGAGGCGGAGTAGACGGCGACGACGCCCAGCGGCACCTTGTAGCGGCGCAGGTCCGGGATCGGCGGGGTCGCCGTGTCGTCGGGGTGGTTGATGACGACGTCGAGGAACGCGCCCTCGTCGACGATGCCGCCGAAGGCCCGCAGCTGGTAGCAGGTGCGGGCGAGTTCGCCGGTGAGCCGGACCGGGCCGAGCGCGGTCTCGGCGTCGGCGGCCTCGACGAGCTGTTCCTTGGCCGCTTCGAGCAGGTCCGCGGCGGTCCTCAGGAAGGCCGCGCGCACCGTGCGGTCGGCGAGGGCTCCCCGGGCGGCGTGCGCGGCGCGGACGGCCTCGTCGACCTCCTGGGCCGTGGCCTCCACCGCAACCTGCTCGCGCTGCTTCCCGGTTCGGGGGTCGACACTCCAGACTGGTGCTGCTGCCACCGCGGGTCCCTCCAGATGTAATGCCGCAGTTCTTGTCTCACCCACCAGCGGTGTTCGATATACTGAACGCTGTCTCTGATGGTGAATATGATGCGGAGACTATTTCCCGTCGAACGAGGGGGTCAAGGGCGATGTCGGCAGGCGAGACAGGCGGCGGAGCGCAGGTCAAGTCCGCGGTACGGACCGTGGAATTGCTCGAGTACTTCGCGGGCCGGCCCGGTATGCACTCCCTGGCCGCGGTCCAGGAGGCCGTCGGTTATCCGAAATCCAGCCTCTACATGCTGCTGCGCACCCTCGTGGAGCTCGGCTGGGTCGAGACGGACGCGACGGGCACGCGGTACGGCATCGGCGTACGGGCGCTGCTGGTCGGCACCTCGTACATCGACGGCGACGAGGTGGTCGCCGCGGCCCGCCCGACCCTGGACCGGCTCTCCGACGACACCACGGAGACCATCCACCTGGCGCGTCTGGACGGCACGAACGTCGTGTACCTGGCCACCCGCCAGTCGCAGCACTACCTGCGCCCCTTCACCCGGGTGGGCCGCCGGCTCCCCGCGCACTCGACCTCGCTCGGCAAGGCGCTGCTCGCCACCCACACCGACGAGCAGGTCCGCAAGATGCTGCCCGAGACGCTCCCCGCGCTGACCGAGCACACGATCACCGACCGGGAGAAGCTCATCGAGGAGCTGCACCAGGTCCGGGAGCAGGGCTTCGCCGTGGACCGCGAGGAGAACACGCTGGGGCTGCGCTGCTTCGGCGTCGCGATCCCCTACCGCACCCCCGCCCGGGACGCGATCAGCTGCTCGGTCCCGGTGGCCCGGCTCACCCCCGCGCACGAACAGATGGTCAAGGACGCCCTGTTCGACGCCCGCGACCGGCTGACCCTCGCCACCCGGAGGCTCTGACGATGGAGATCTCGCTCCGCCCGGTCCACGACAGTGATCTGCCGGTCTTCTTCCGGCTGATGAACGACCCCGAGTCCCTGCGGATGGCCGCCTTCACCGCCGAGGACCCGGCCGACCGGGATGCCTTCGACGCCCACTGGAAGCGCGTCCGCGCCTCGTCCGACGTGGTGCCGCGCACGATCCTCGCGGACGGCGATGTCGTGGGCAGCGCCGCGGTGTACGGGGAGCCCGGCGAGCGCGAGGTCACCTACTGGATCGACCGTGCGTACTGGGGCCGGGGCATCGCGACGGCCGCGCTGCGGGACCTGCTGGCCGAGGTGCCCGAACGCCCGCTGCACGCGCGGGCGGCGGCCGACAACGCGGGGTCGCGGCGGGTTCTGGAGAAGTGCGGGTTCCGGGTCACCGCGAACGCCCGGGGGTACGCGCACGCGCGCGGCGAGGACACGGACGAGGTCGTGCTCACCCTGGAGGGCTGAGCCGGACTTCAAGGGCTGGGCCGGACTTCATACGAGCCGGACTTCATGAACAGCGCATGAGAAACGAGGGCGGAAGGGAACGATTCGCTCCCTTCCGCTCGTCCTTCTGAGCGGGATGAACAAGACGATCAGGCGTGCCGCCGTCTTCACTCTGCTGCTCGTGCTCTCCCTGCTGGTCAGGGCGACCTGGGTGCAGTTCTACGACGGCAAGGCACTCGCGGACAACAAGAACAACCGACGGAACGCGATCGAGCAGTACGCGAACCCGCTCGGGAACATCATCGTGGCCGGCCGGGCGATCACCGGCTCCGCGCAGACGAAGGGCAGCGACCTCAAGTACAAGCGGACGTACACCGACGGCAGTCTGTACGCGGCGGTCACGGGCTACAGCTCCCAGGTGTTCGGGGCGACCCAGCTGGAGGGCGTCTACAAGAATCTGCTCGACGGTACGGACACCCAGCTGAAGAACCCCCTCGACACGATCACCAACAAGCGCGCCAGCCCTGGTGACGTGGTCACGACCATCGACCCGGACGTGCAGAAGGCGGCGTACGCGGCGCTCGGCTCCAAGAAGGGCGGAGCCGTCGCGATCGACCCGACGAACGGCAAGATCCTCGCGGTGGTCTCCACTCCGTCGTACGACCCCTCGCGGCTCACCACCGGCGACTCCGCCGCCTGGACGAAGCTGACGCAGGACGCGGACAAGCCGATGACCAACCGGGCGCTGCGCCAGCCGCTGCCTCCCGGGTCGACGTTCAAACTGGTGGTCGCGGCGGCGGCGCTGGAGGACGGGCTGTACAAGAACGTGGACACCGGCACGGACAGCCCGAACCCGTACACGCTGCCGAACACGAGGACCGACCTGTCGAACGAGAGCGCCTCCGCGCCCTGCAAGAACGCCTCGATCCGGGTGGCGCTCCAGTACTCGTGCAACAACGTCTTCGCGAAGATGGCCGTCGACCTCGGGCAGGACAAGGTCAAGGCGATGGCGGAGAAGTTCGGCTTCAACGACAGCTCGCAGGACGTGCCGGTGCGGGCGTACCCGAGCGTCTACCCCTCGAACATGGACAAGTCGTCCACGGCGCTGACCGGCATCGGCCAGTACGACGTCACGGCGACCCCGCTGCAGATGGCCATGGTGTCGGCCGCCATCGCCAACGGCGGCAAGCTGGTCTCGCCGCACATGGTGTCGCAGACCAGTGACGCGAGCGGCAATGTGGTGAAGAACTACGACGACAGCACCGAAACCAAGGAGATCGTCAGCTCGACGACCGCCGAGCAGCTCCAGTCCGCGATGCAGACGGTCGTCACCGAGGGCACGGGCACGAACGCGAAGATCTCCGGCGCGACCGTGGGCGGCAAGACGGGTACGGCCCAGCACGGCGAGAAGAACAGCAAGACGCCGTTCGCCTGGTTCACGTCGTACGCGAAGTCCGACTCGAACGGCAAGGAGGTCGCCGTGGCGGTCATCGTCGAGCAGTCGGACGCGGCGAGGTCCGAGGTCAGCGGCAACGGCCTGGCGGCGCCGGTGGCCAAGGCCATGATGCGGGCGGCGCTGAAGAACTGACGCACCGCGCACGACGAAGGGCCGCCCCGCACCCCTGGGGGCGGCCCTTCCTTCGTACGGTCACTTCACTCCCGTACGGTCACTTCACGCCGAACAACTGCCTCACCGGATCGATCGCGAAGTACACCAGGAACAGCGCCGACACGGCCCACAGCAGCCAGTGGACCTCGCGTATCTTGCCGAGCACCGCCTTGATCACGACGTAGGCGACGAAACCGGCCCCGATGCCGTTGGTGATCGAGTACGTGAACGGCATCGCCGCGATGGTCAGGAACGCGGGGATCGCGATCTCGTAGCTGTCCCATTCGATGTGCTTGACCTGCGTCATCATCAGGAAGCCGACCGCGACCAGGGCGGGGGCCGCCGCCTGCAGCGGGACGATGGTGAGCAGCGGGGTCAGGAACAGGGCGAGGGCGAACATGCCGCCGGTGATCAGGTTCGAGAAGCCGGTCCGCGAGCCCTCGCCGACGCCGGCCGCGGACTCGATGTAGGCGGTGTTGGAGGAGGCGGAGGCCGCGCCGCCCGCGACGGCCGCGGCGCCGTCGATGAACAGCACCCGGCCGATGCCGGGCACCTTGCCCTCCTCGTCGAGCAGTCCGGCCTCGGCGCTGATGCCGACGATCGTGCCCATGGCGTCGAAGAAGTCCGACAGGATCAGGGTGAAGATCAGCAGGACGACGGTCAGGGCGCCGGTCTCGCCGAAGCCGCCGAACAGACTGAAGTGACCGACGAGACCGAAGTCCGGGGTGGCCACCACGTCGGAGGGGATCTTCGGCGTGGTCAGGCCCCAACTCTTGATCTCCGCAGCCGAGTTGATGATCACGGCGACCACGGTCATCGTCACGATGCTGATCAGGATGGCGCCCTTGACCTTGCGTGCCATCAGTCCGATGGTGAGCAGCACGCCGAGACAGAAGACCAGCACGGGCCAGCCGGTCAGCGAACCGGTCGCGCCCAACTGCACCGGCACGGTGGTGTTCGCGACGTCCGGGATGCGGCTGACGAAACCGGCGTCCACGAAGCCGATGAAGGCGATGAAGAGTCCGATGCCCACACCGATGGCGTGCTTCAGCGGTTGCGGGATGGCGTTCATGACGGCTTCGCGCAGTCCGGTGAGGACCAGGACGCAGATGATCACGCCTTCGATGACCACCAGGCCCATCGCGTCGGGCCAGCTCATCAGCGGGGCGATCTGGAAGGCGACGACGGCGTTCAGGCCGAGGCCCGCGGCGATCGCGAGGGGCAGATTGCCGCCCACGCCCATGATGACGGTCATCACCGCGGCCACCAGGGCGGTGGCCGTGACGAGTTGGCCGCTGTCGAGCTGGTGGCCGAACTTGTCCTTGGCGCTGCCGAGGATGATCGGGTTCAGGACAAGGATGTAGGCCATGGTGAAGAACGTGGCGAATCCGCCGCGTATCTCCCGGCCGAAGGTGGAGCCCCGTTCGGAGATCCTGAAGAACCGGTCGACGCTGTTCGCCGCTGGTGGTGCGGCACTTGGCCGGTCGGCCACCTTCTGGGTTTCGGACATGGCTGATACTCCTTGTGACCTGCGTGCTGGGTGTGCGGATGCTGGCTGGATTGTTCCCGCGTTGAACCGCTTTCAGGTTTTCACCGTGTTACGGAATCGAGTTCGGCCCGCCATACGCTGTTCGAAGCCCTGTACGCATCGCTGGTACGCTCACGCATCTCGCCCCACAGGGGCACCATTCCTTCACGGGTGGCGCACGGGGGCCGTATACGCACGCACCCGCACCGGTTGCTCAAAAGCCGCAGCAAGGAGAGGTAGCCGTGGGCACTGTCGTCGACGACGCAGCCTCCGTGGAGTTCCACGCCTTCTTCGAGCGGCACCATGCCGAACTCGCCCGCTTCGCCCATCTGTTGACCGGCGAGGCGGACGCCGCCGACGATCTGGCGGCCGACGCGCTGCTCGCGCTGTGGCACCGCTGGGACCGGGTGCGCGCGGCCGACCACCCGGTGGCGTACGCCCGCGGTGTCGTCGCGAACCTGGCCCGCACCCGGATCCGCAGCGCGGTGCGCGAGCGCAGACGGATCACACTGTTCTGGTCGCAGCGCGAGGACAAGACCGAGAACCCCGACATAGCGGGGAAGATCGACGTCCAGGAGGCGCTGCGCCGGCTGCCGTTCCGTAAGCGCGCATGTGTCGTGCTTCGGCACGCTTTCGACCTCTCGGAGAAGGACACCGCGCTCGCCCTCGGTGTTTCCGTGGGTACGGTTAAGTCCCAGACGTCGAAGGGCATGGCCGAACTGAAGCGGCTCCTCGGCACCGAAGAGGCCCCGATGCGGGTGCACGCAGGTGTGCTGCCCACGGGTGGAGCCGGAGGAAGGGACCGATGAGGAAGGCGCAGGACGTGCACGACGAGCTGCGCGCCAGGCTGCACGAGGCGGCCGAGGCGCATGAGCCCGACCGCGCGCGCATCCTGGCCCGGGTCGAGCGCGGGATGTCCGGCGCCTCCGAGCGTCGGCCCCGGCGCGCGGCGCGTCCGCCGGTGCTCGGCTGGGGACGGATCGTCGGCGCCACGGCCGCGGTGGCGGGCGTCCTCGCGGTCGGCGGTTACTGGGTGGCCGCGGCGGTGCAGGAGAACAACCCGCCGCAGCAGACGGTCGCGGTCTCGCCGACCCCGGTCGTCTCCCCGGACGCGACGAGCCGCGCGCCCGTCGTGCCGCACCCCTCGCACACCTCGGGTGCTTCGAAGCCGTCCGGGGAGGCGAGCGCCTCCCCCTCGGACACCCCCTCGGCCGCGAACTCCTCGCCCGCCGCGCCCAAGGCGCCCGCCGCGGGCAACCAGGACGGCTCGCTGTGGTCCGACGGCTCGGTCGACCCGCACAGCAACGACTTCTGGGCCCAGAGCAATGTGACCCTGAAGAACGCCGACAAGCTCACCTCGCTCACCGTCGAGTTGAAGATCAGGCAGACCGGCGGGGTCAGCGACACGGGCTCCTGGCGCTCGGCGCCCGAGAGCGACTTCACGACGACGGTCACCGAGAAGGACGGCTTCCTCGTCTACACCTGGGTGCTCAAGGACGGCCACACCCTCGGGGCCGGCCAGTGGGTCTTCGCGGGCCAGTACAACCACACCCGCGGCGGCCGGGACGCCAAGGACGACCGCTACTCGGCGGACGCGAGGGGCGCGGACAGGACGCTGTCGGTGGCGGGCGACTTCGCCGCCGCGAGCGGCACCGACGGCGACTCGTAGAAAATCCCCTCGAAAAAACCTGCGGACGGCGGCAACCCTTTCCTCACCTGCGGCGACCAGGAGACGAACACGTCCCCTCCCCGCAAGGAAATCCGCTTCATGACTGCACGAGCTGAACAGCGCGTCCGGCACCGTCGTCGCCTCACCGCGCGGCGGTCCGTGATCGGTGGGGTCACCGCACTCGGCATCACCGGGGCCGCGCTCGTCACGACGTCGATGCTGAGCACGGCGGGCGCCAGCTCCGTCTGGCCGACGGCCAAGGGCAGCAAGGCCGTCTCGAAGACGATCTCCGTCTCGGGCACCTACGACGGTAAGCTGACGAAGTTCTTCGGCAGCGGTTCTCTCGGCACCTCCGACCAGTCGGAGAACCAGGGCCCGATCTTCGAGCTGAAGGACGGCGCGGTCCTCAAGAACGTCATCATCGGCACCCCCGCCGCCGACGGCGTCCACTGCCTGGGCAGCTGCACGCTGCAGAACGTGTGGTGGCTGGACGTCGGCGAGGACGCGGCCACCTTCAAGGGCAAGGCGTCGTCCGCGAAGTACAACGTGATCGGCGGTGGCGCGCAGAAGGCCTCCGACAAGGTGTTCCAGTTCAACGGCGCCGGCAAGCTCACCATCACCGGCTTCCATGTGGAGAACTTCGGCAAGCTGGCGCGCTCCTGCGGCAACTGCAAGACGCAGGTCAAGCGCACGATCGTGCTCAGCGACATCGACGCGACCGCCCCGGGCAAGGCGCTGGTCGGCATCAACTCCAACTTCGGCGACACGGCGACGCTGTCGAAGATCCGTGTCACCGGCGACACCAAGAAGAAGCTCAAGACCTGCGTGCGCTTCAAGGGCAACAGCAGCGGCAAGGAGCCCACCGAGCTCGGCACCGGCGCGGATGGAACCTTCTGCAGGTTCACGTCATCTGACATCACGTACAAGTAAGGGATCTGCTGGCCTGAGCCCCCCTCGGAGCCAGTCAGAGGAACGCCCCCACCGGTGACGACCGGCGGGGGCGTTCACTTTCCCTCGTACGTCGGTACGCGGGTGCGTCAGTTCATGGTCGAGCCGATGGTGGTCGAGCCCGTCGTCAGGAACGTGGTCGCCGGCAGCGAGCCGCTCGACGAGCGGGCGCCGTACGCCGTGGTCGCGTCCGTCGACTTGAAAGACGGCGTCGAGGTGCCGCTGTCCCAGTTGTTGGCCGCGGAGACCGTGGCGGAACCGAGCTTGTCCAGGCCGCCCTTGTTGCTCACCGCGAGGTTCCTGGCGAGCCGCGCCTTGCCCGTCGCGAAGAAGAAGCCCGCATCGGTGTTGGCGTAGGCGGTGTTGCGGTTGAGCACGATGGCCCCGGTGTTGGAGTTCTCGGTGAAGCCGTTGCCCGCGTTGTCCCAGGCCGCGTCGTTGTTCACGACGTGGGCGACCGAGGCCCCGCCGCCGCCGAGCTTGAAGCCGTTGCCGTTGCCCTCGAAGGCGGAGTCGTTCCAGCGGTTCTTGCCGTTCCCGTACGACCACGAGTGCTCGATGGTGATCGGCGAGGAGAACTGCCAGAGGTCGAGGCCGTCGTCCGCGTTGTTGTAGAGGCGCGCGCCGGTGACCTTGTTGCCGGTGCCGGAGCCGAACTTGATGGCGATGCCGTCGGCGTTCTGCCCGTGGTTCGCGGCGTCGTAGTTGCCGTAACTGTCCAGGTTCTGCACGAGGTTGTCGGTCGTTCCGTCGCCGCGCAGCGTGAAACCCGAGTCCCCGTTGTTCGCGGTGACGAGGTTCTTGAAGACGCCACCGACGGAGGAGGTGGCGACGAAGCCCTGGGCGGGCGAGTTCTGCCAGGTGATGTTCTGGACGGTCCAGTAGTCGCCGTAGATCCCTGCCAGCCAGGAACCGGCGGCCAGCTTGGAACCGTCGATCTTCACCTTCTCGCTGCCGTACGCGGTGAGCGTGATCCGCGTGGAACCGGTGCCGTTCGCCGTCGACTTCAGCGTGGCCGTCGGGTAGTACGTGCCGCCGCGCACCTGGATGGTCGTGCCCGCGGCGGCATTGGCGACGGCCGTCTGGAGCTGAGCGGTGGTGGAGACGGTGACCGTGGTGGCGGCGGCCTGCGCCGAGCCGTTGTTCGCGAGGCCGAGGTAGACGCCACCCGCCCCCGCGGCGACGGCCACCGCCGCGGCGATCGAGAGCGTACGGGTCCTGCGGTGGCGTCCGGTGCGCAGAAGCACGGGGCGTTCCTTTCCTAGGGGGACGGGAGACGAAGCGGGCCGGAGGGGCCGCCCCGGCCCGCTTCTGCTCCCTGGTCGCCGCGGTGGCGGGAAACGTTGCCGGGGGCTCACGAAAAAGGTCGAAACTTTCGCCGGCCGTCGTGCCGCCCTCATCGATTGACGTGCTGTCCCCCAACTGGCAACACTCCGAGAGCGCTTCCCCCACAGAATCCACCAGACTCCGACAGGATGTGTCATGCGACGCCGCACCGCCCGCGCGCTCCTGATCCCCGTCCTCGCGCTCCTCCTGGGCCTGCTGGCCGCCCCACCGAGCCCCGCGTCACCGTCACCATCGGGAGCATCGCACGTGAACGAACCGAAGTACGCCGGTTATCTCTTCGCCTACTTCACCGGCGAGGGCACGGCCGACGGCGAGCAGATCCGCTATGCGCTGAGCCGCGGCAACGACCCTTTGCACTGGCGGGAATTGAACGCGGGCAGTCCCGTCCTGACCTCCACCATCGGGGAGAAGGGGTTGCGCGACCCGTTCGTGATCCGCTCCCCCGAGGGCGACAAGTTCTTCCTCATCGCCACCGACCTGAAGATGTACCAGAACTCCAGCGGCAGCTGGGACTACGTGCAGCGGCACGGCAGCAGGTCCATCATGATCTGGGAGTCCACCGACCTGGTGCACTGGACCGACCAGCGCCTGGTGAAGGTGGCCCCCGACAACGCGGGCAACACCTGGGCGCCGGAGGCCTATTGGGACGACTCCCTCGGTGAGTACGTCGTCTTCTGGGCGTCGAAGCTGTACGCCGACGACGACCCGGACCACACCGGATCGACGTACAACAAGATGCTGTACGCCACCACGAAGGACTTCCGCACCTTCAGTGAGCCGAAGGTCTGGGACGACCCGGGCTACTCGGTGATCGACTCGACGGTCATCAAGAACAAGGGCAGTTACTACCGCTACACCAAGGACGAGCGCGACCCCAGTTCCTCCAGCCCCTGCTCGAAGTTCATCACCGGCGAGAAGTCGACCTCCCTGACCAGCACCACGTACGACTTCGTCTCCGACTGCATCGGCAGCGGCTCGATCGACCGCGGCGAGGGCCCGACGGTCTTCAAGTCCAACACCGGGAACAAGTGGTACCTGTTCATCGACGAGTACGGCAGCCGGGGTTACGTCCCCTTCGAGACGACCGACCTCGACTCGGGCAAGTGGACCATGTCGACGAACTACCAGTTGCCCGCGAGCCCCCGGCACGGCACGGTGATGCCGGTGACGCGGGCGGAGTACGACCGGCTGCTGGCCGCCTATCCGACAACCGGCACGTCGGTCGTGGACGCGACCGCGAAGGGCCAGAACGGGTACGCGATCGTCACCGAGTCGGCCTCGAAGGTCGTCCTGCCGATGAAGCCGGACACCGACCTCAGGCACCTGGCCCCCACCCTCGCGGTCGGCGCGGGCGCGAAGGTCAGCCCGGCCTCGGGCACACGCCGGGACTTCCGCACCCCCCGCACCTACACCGTGACGGCCCCGGACGGGACGAACCGGACCTGGACGGTCGAGGCGGTACCCAACCGCAGCCCGGTCCTCCCCGGCCTCAACGCCGACCCGGACGTCCATTACCTGGACGGCCAGTACTGGATCTATCCGACGACGGACGGCCATGCGGGCTGGAGCGGGACGAGCTTCAAGGCGTACTCGTCGAAGGACCTGGTCCACTGGAAGGACCACGGTGTGATCCTGGACCTGGGACCCGATGTGTCCTGGGCGGACAAGAACGCCTGGGCCCCGGCGATCGCCGAACGCGACGGCAAGTACTACTTCTACTTCTGTGCCGAGCAGCAGATCGGCGTGGCGGTGTCCGACTCCCCGGCCGGTCCCTTCAAGGACGCGCTGGGCAAACCCCTGGTCGGCAAGGGGCAGTTCACCGGTCAGATGATCGACCCGGCGGTGTTCACGGACGACGACGGCCGGTCGTATCTGTACTGGGGCAACGGCCATGGGTACGTGGTGCCGCTGAACGCCGACATGATGTCGTTCGACGCCTCGAAGGTGCGGGACATCACGCAACCCGACTTCCGTGAGGGGTCCTTCGTCGTCAAGCGGCAGGGCACGTACTACTTCATGTGGTCCGAGGACGACACCCGCAGCGAGAACTACCACGTCGCCTACGCGACCGGACCGTCCCCACTCGGTCCGTGGACCAAGCGGGGCACGATCCTGTTTAAGCGCCCTGAGTACGGCATCAAGGGCACCGGACATCACTCCGTGGTGAACGTCCCCGGCACCGACGACTGGTACATCGTCTACCACCGCTTCGCCCTGAACGGCCCCGGGAGGGCGGGCGGGGACGGCACACACCGGGAGACCACCATCGACCGCATGGAGTTCGCGGCCGACGGAACGATCGAACCGGTGGTGCCGACCCTGGAATCGATCCGCCCCGTGCGGACCGACCGCTCCTGAGAGGACTCAGCCCATGACTCAGCTGACGAAGTACGTCGGGTTCGGGAGCTTGAACGTCTTGTCGGCGTAGCCGCCGTCGAGGTCGGAGTACTGGTCGCCGAAGTTGGCGACGATGTCGTACCCGAGGGACTCGATGTGCCCCCGGGTGCCGGACTTGTACTGCACGGTGGTGCAGTTCCAGGCCGCGGCCGTGGCGCAGGCGCTCAGATAGGACGGCGGGTTGGCCGCGTCCTTGAGGAACATGTGGTCGGCGTCGAGATTGATGTCGGCGCCGACCTTCTTCAGGTTCGCGACCGCGGAGCCGCGCTGCGACTCCTTGAGGCCCGAGTTGTAGAAGACCTCGACACCCTTGGACTTGGCGTACGCGACGAGTTCGGGGGTGCCGAAGACCGCCGGACGGTCGGCCTGGGCCACGTACGCGGCCCAGGTGGCCGAGTTGTACGTGTAGTTGGTCTTCTTCTCGTAGTCGAGGGAGAGCAGCAGCGTGTCGTCGATGTCGAAGACGACCGCGGGCTTCTCGCCCCGGTGCTTCGCCTTGTGCGCCGCCTTGTCGATGTAGCGCTTGGCGTCCGACTCCAGGCGCGCCAGGTCCTTGGCGTACTGGCTGTCCTTGGACGCCTGGTACACGCCGTTGCTGTCGAGCGTGGTGCCGTAGTAGGTGTCGATGTCCTTGACCAGGAGCCCGATGTTGTAGGGCTCGTGGGTCGAGTTGGCCGTCGACTGACCGGCCGTGGCGACGCCCGTGCCGTAGAGAGCACCGCCGGCGACGGCACAAGCGGCCGCGATGGCTGCCGCTCTGAGGGACTTCCGCATGGATTCTCCGGATCTGGGTGATGGGTGACCAGGTCATTCCGCACCAGGTCAGGGAATGTCTACGCGCATCACGCATGCCATGCGAGAGGCTTTATCCGATCGAGACCTCACCCGCGGGCGGCATCTCCCTGGATGCATTGCCCGCAGGTGGTGTCGACTTGACCTTCCCTTGAACCGGTTCTCCTAGGGTCGGAACGCACATGCGAACGATGCGTCAGACGGGGAGAGCCGCATGGGTGATGGCAACGGCGACGGCATGGTTCTGCACATCCACACCGCCGATCTCAAGCGCGCGGCGCCGGACTTCCACGAAGGGGCCAAGAACCTCAGCAAGGCACTCACCACCCTCGTCACCACCCTGGACAGCCTGGGAAAACCCTGGGGCGACGACAAACAGGGCAAGGAGTTCGGGGACGCCTACTCGCCGATGCAGAAGAAGATGGAGAGCGCGGCGGGCACCCTCGTGCTCGGCCTGGTGAGCATCCACGAGGCCATGAACGACCTGGCGGACGGCACCGTCGACAACGACCAGCTGATCGCGGGAATGTTCACCGAGGTGAAGACCGGCGGGACCGACAAGTCGGGGAGCGACGGTTCCGGTGAGCGTTGAGGACGAGGCCAAGAAGATCCTGCTGAAGTTGGGCCTGTGGTGGCCGGACGCCAACTCCGGTTCGCTGCGGGCCGCGGCGACCGCCTGGCGCACCTTCGCCGACGCGGTCGACGACGTGCGGGGACCGGTGCACACGAGTGCGTCCTCCCTCATCCACCACAACTCCGGCGAATCGATCGACGCGTTCGAGAAGTTCTGGAGCCGCTACGCCAAGGGCAAGGACGCCGGCTGGCTGAGCGACCTGGCGGAGTCGTCCCGGGCGATGGCGAAGGCCCTGGACAAGTTCGCGGACGCCATCGACGACGCCATCAACAAACTCTGGACGCAGATCGGCATCGACGCCGCCGTGATCGCGGGCGGGGTGGCACTGGCCTTCTTCACGGCGGGCCTCGCCTCCGGAGCCGCCGTCGCGGCGGCCGACGCCATCATCGAGTTCGGCGCCACCATGGGCATCGCCGTCTCCGCCACCGTCGCGGAGATAGCGGCGGGCACCCTGGTCGCGGCGGCCTTCGGCGGGATCGAGTCGGTCACCGTCGATCTGGCCGTGGCCCAGCCCCTGAAGATGGTCACCGGTCTACAGCAGGGCTTCAGCCTGGACGAGGTCAACCAGGCCGCCAAGGACGGGATGATCTTCGGCGGCGCGCTGGGCGCGGGCAGCGGCGTACTGAAGGCGGGCGTGGAAGGCGCGTTCAGCGACACCACTCCCCTCCTGCTGCGCCCGCCGTCGCTCCGCCCCGACCTGGTCGAGCTGGGGCCGTCGGCCCGCCAGGCCGACCGCGTCCCGTGCGTGGGCGAGCCGATCGACGTGGCGACCGGTGCCATGTTGATGGCCCAGACCGACGTGACGCTGCCGGCCTCCCTCCCGCTTCTCTTCCAGCGCACCCACCTCTCCTCCTACCGCGGCGGCGTCTGTTTCGGCCCGACCTGGATCTCCACCCTCGACGAGTGCGTGCAGATCGACGGCGAGGGCGTCGTGTTCGCGGCGGCGGACGGCATGCGGCTCGTGTATCCCGTACCGGAGCCGGACGTACCGACCCTCCCCGTGAAGGGCGCCCGCTGGCCGCTGCTCTGGGACGGCAAGCCCGACGGTGTCATGACCATCACCGACCCCGGCTCCGGAGTCGTCCGCACCTTCAGCACCCCCTTCTCGTCGGGCTCGTTCGGCGTCGTACACCTCCCGCTGGACTCCTGGAGCGACCGCAACGGCGCCCGCATCGACGTCGAACGCGACGACGAGGGCGTGCCGTTCGGGATCCGCCACTCGGGCGGCTACTACCTGGCCGTCGACACCCGGGGCCCCCGCATCACGGCCCTGCGCCTGCTCGACGAGGCCCCGTCCCGCTACGGCCCCGACGGCCCGGTGGGCGAGGGCACGGTCGTCATGCGGTACGGCTACGACCCGTCCGGCAACCTCACCGAGGTCGTCAACTCCAGCGGTGAGCCACTGCGGTTCACCTACGACGACCAGGGCCGGATGACGCGCTGGACCGACCGCAATGGCACCTGGTTCTCGTACGTCTACGACGAACGCGGCCGCGTCGTGCGCACCGAGGGCGTCGACGGCATCCTGTCGGGCACGCTGACGTACGACGACGACGCGTCCACGACGACGTACACCGACTCCCTCGGCCGCGTCTCCAGCCATCGATACAACGCAGAGGGCCTGGTCGTCGAGGAGACGGACCCGCTCGGGCACGTCACGCGCACGGAGTGGGACGCGTACGGGGCCCGTCCCCTCGCCGTCACCGATCCGCTGGGGCGTGCCACCCGATTCGCCTACGACGGCGCCGGGAACCTCACCGAGCTCACCCTGCCGGACGGGTCGGTGGCGAGCGCGACGTACACCGCGTTCGGTCTGCCCGCCCACGTGCTTGAGCCCGGTGGTGCCGAGTGGCGCCACACCTACGACTCCCGCGGCAATCTGCTCACCACCCGCGACCCCCTCGGCGCCGAGACCCGCTGCACGTACGACGAGTCCGGTCATCTGGCCACCCTGACCGATGCCCTCGGCCACACACGGGTGGTCACTTCCAATTCCGCCGGGCTCCCCGTGGCGGTCACCGACGAACTCGGGCAGGTCACCACCATCCGCCGCGACACCTTCGGCCGGATCGTAGGGGTCGCCGATCCGCTGGGCCGCACGACGCGGATGAGCTGGTCGGTCGAGGGCCGACCTGAGTGGCGTGAACTCCCGGACGGCGCCCGTGAGTCGTGGGCCTGGGACGCCGAGGGCAATCTCCTGACCCACACAGACCTTGCGGGGAACGTCACGCGCCACTCCGTCGCCCCGTTCGACGCCCCCGCCACCCGTACCGCGCCGGACGGCACGACCTACACGTTCACGCATGACACGGAGCTGCGCCTCACGGGCGTCACCAACCCGCAGGGCCGAACGTGGTCGTACTCGTACGACAGGGCGGGGCGCCTCGTCGCGGAGACCGACTTCGACGGCCGAGTCCTCGCCTACGAGCACGACGCGACGGGCGCACTCGTCTCGCGCGGAAACGGCGCGGGCGAGACGCTGCACTTCACACGGGACACGCTCGGCCGTGTCACCGAGCAGCGCGACGACACCGGCAGGACGACGGTCTACACCTACGCGGCGAGCGGCCGTCTGGCCACCGCGAGCAACGCGGACGCCGAGATCGGTTTCGCGTACGACGCGGCGGGCCGCACCATCAGCGAGACCGTCAATGGCCGTACGACCGCGTTCGCCTACGACACCCTGGGGCGCACCACCCGTCGCACCACACCGTCCGGACTCGCTTCACACTGGACCTACGATCCGGTGGGCCGCGCGGTCGCACTCTGTACAGACGCCGGAGAGCTGAGGTTCGAGTACGACGCGGCCGGCCAGGAGACACGGCGTCTTGTCGGCGATCACGTGCGGCTCTCCCAGAGCTGGGACCCCGCTGGACGCCTCATGTCCCAGGCGGTGACCGACACCGGAGACGGGGCGGGCGACCGTCTTCTCCAGCACCGCTCCTATGCCTATCGCCCCGATGGCTATCTCACCGAGATCCGTGAACTCACCTCCGGCACCCGGTCATTCGAACTGGACGCCTCGGGCCGGGTCACCCGGGTTCGCGCCCTCGGCTGGAGCGAGACGTACGCCTACGACACCGCGGGCAACCTCACACACGCCACCGCCCCGGCCCACGAGGCGCCCGGCGAGCGCACCTTCGACGGCACCCGCATCCGCAGTGCCGATCGCACGACGTACGATCACGACGCCCAGGGCCGACTCGTGCGCAGGGCACGCATGCTCCTGAACGGGCAGCGGCGCACGTGGACGTACGCGTGGAGTGCCGAGGACCGGCTTGCCGGGGTGACCACCCCGGACGGCGAGCACTGGCAGTACCTGTACGACCCTCTCGGACGTCGCGTCGCCAAGGTGCGCCTCGCCGAGGACGGTTCGGTCACCGCGCGCACGGACTTCTCGTGGGACGGCACCCGCCTGGCCGAGCAGGTCTCCCCCGACGGCCGCGTCACCTCTTGGGACTACTCCCCCGACACACACCGGCCGGTCGCGCAGACCGAGCGCACACCAACGCCGCGCGGCCCACAGGAATCCTTCCTGGCCCGGCTGGCCGAGGAGACCACGGGCGATCGCGCCGTCCGGTTCCACGCGATCGTCACGGACGCCGTAGGCGCCCCCGCCGAACTGGTCACCGCCGACGGCGAGGTGACCTGGCAGCGGCGCACCGGCCTGTGGGGCACCAGTCTCCCCGGCCCCGAGGACCGAGGGAGGGCGGGCACGGACTGCCCCCTCCGTTTCCCCGGCCAGTACGCCGACCCGGAAACGGGTCTGCACTACAACTACTTCCGCTACTACGATCCCGAAACCGCACGCTATCTCTCGCCCGACCCCCTCGGTCTGGCGCCGGCCCCCAATCCGGCCGCGTATGTTCACAACCCGTACTCCTGGTCGGACCCGCTCGGCCTGGGACCCTGCCCGCAGCTCAGGGAGGGTTACAGCTCCCAGCCCGCGTTCAAGGACGACCCGTACCACCCGAAGGCCGTGGACGACCGCGTTCAGGACATGCGGGATCTGTACGGAATACGCGACCCCAAGTCCGCGGGAATGATCGGCGCCAACGGTCCGCAGATCACCAGTAAAACCCTCTGGAATCAGGGCCCCTACCGAATCGACGTAGAAAATCCCAACCCTGGGCAGCGCCCCGGCCAACTGCACTTCCAGGACCAGACGAACAAGAGCGCAAAGTACCAGTACAATTTTGAGACCGGACAGTTCGACGGACTCCCCCGTTCAGTATTGAAGGCCGTGGGGAACAATCCGGGATTCATCGCGGCCATCAGAAAGGGACTCGCCGCTCTGGGCGAGGGATAGACATGCGCATGAACAGAATGATGGCCGCCATGATGCAGCGGACCGACCTCACCCGACTGTCCGAACCGGACATTCCGTTGCCCTTCCGGGATGTCGCCGGACGAGGTTGGACGGTCGGCTCCGATGGCGCCGTCCTGTTGACCGAATTGACTGAGGGCACGGTCGGATCCTTCTTCGACGTGGTCCAGGAAGAGACCTCGGTCAACGGTCGCGGAATGACCGACTACGATCTTCCCGAATCCGGACAAAGCCGCGAGGAGCAGCTTCTCCGCCGATGTCTCGCCTACTCCTTCGCATGCCTCGAAAGCGCGGCAGACCAATTCGGGAAGAACTCCGTGTGCGCCTACGTCTCTCTTTCGATGGGCGGAATCGACGACGATGTCCTCACGGCCAATGTGACATTCTCCAGCCATCACCCCGGCCTCCCGCCATATGTAGAGGACATCGAGAGCTACTCGAGCGAGGCACTCCTTGAGATTCAGCGCGGGGACTACTCCGCATCGACCGGCACCGGCAGCCCGTGGCCGGTCGAAGTCCGCCAGAAATAATGCGAAATGAACACCTCGAAAGGGATCTGAAAATTGACTGACGGATTCAACCTCGCCGCGGGGTCGCACGGCCCCTCGCCGGTCGTCCTCGCCGTGTTCCTGCTGGGCGGCCTGGTCGCCCTGTGGTGCGGGGTGGGCTGGGCGTTCGACGTGCGGGGGATCACCACCCGGCGCTCCGAGCGGATTCGCCGCAAGAACGAGGAGAGCTGGGCGGCGATGGGGCGCCTGGGCGGGTCGCCCACCCTTTTCGCGACCCCTGGCTATCTCCGGTTCCTGGGTGCGCTGATGGCGTTCGCCGGTGTGATCCTGTGCGTGGTGGCGTACGCCCTGTGGCACTTGGGCTGAGTGTGCGTCGACGTACGCGCGGGAAGCGGTCGGCCCTGCCGCTTCCCGCACGGGACGGTTGCTGAGAGCTAGTTCATCGTGGCGCCGATCGTCGTGCTGCCCGTCGTCAGGAATGTCGTCGCGGGCAGCGAGCCGTCGGACGTGCGGGAGTTGTATGTCGTCGACGCGTCCGTGGAGACGAAGGACGGGGTGGAGATGCCCGAGTCCCAGTTGTTGCCGGAAGACGTGACGGAGGACCCCTTGGAGACGGCCGCGCTGCCGTTGCCGACGGCCAGGTTCTTGCCGAGCTTCGCGGAGCTGGTGGCGAAGTAGTAGCCGTACTTGCCGTTGGCGTACGCGGTGGTGCGGTTGATGACGATCGAGCCGGTGTTGGAGTTCTCGGTGAAGCCGTTGCCGGCGTCGTCCCAGGCGGCGGAGTTGTTGACGACGTGCGCGACGACCTCGCCGTCACCGCCCAGCTTGTAGCCGTTGCCGTCACCCGCGAAGGCCGAGTCGCCCCAGCGGTTCTTCCCGTTGCCGAAGGACCAGGTGTGCTCGACGGTGACGGGGGACGAGAAGGACCAGAAGTCGATGCCGTCGTCCGAGTTGTTGTACAGGCGGGCGCCGGTGATCAGGTTGCCGGTGCCGGAGCCGAACTTCACGGCGACGCCGTCCGCGTTCTCGCCGTGGCCCGCGGCGTCGTAGTTGCCGTACGAGTCGATGTTCTTGACCGTGTTGTTGACGGTGCCGTCACCCGTGAGGGTGAAGCCGGAGTCGCCGCCGTTGATGGTCTTGATGTTGTTCCAGTTCGTGCCGGTGCAGGACTGGCAGACGACCGCGCTGTCCGGGGAGTTCTGGAAGGTCAGGTTGGAGACGTTCCAGTAGTCGGCGGTCAGCTTGAAGATCCAGTCCCCGGCGGGCAGCGACGAACCGTCGATCTTCACCGTCTCCGAGCCGTACGCCTGGAGGGTGACGGGGCTCGACGAGGTGCCGTTGGCCGTCGACTGGAGGGTGGCCGTCGGATGGTACGTGCCGGCGCGCACCTGGATGACGGTGCCGGCGGTGGCGTTCTTGATGGCGCTGGTGAGGTCGGCCGTGGTGCTGACGACGACGGTCGCCGCCTGGGCCTGGGTGGGCAGGACGGCGAGTCCGGCGCCGAGCGCCAGGGTGGCGCCGAGGGCGAGAGCGGTTCGACGAGACATGGAGTGCGGTCCTTTCGTCGATGCGGGTGGGGGAGCTACCGCGGTGATCGGTGCGGGGACATCACGGGCACCAGTCGCCGAGATACGCCGCACGCGTGTGCGACACGGCTTCCGTGTCCGTGAGCTGGGGACGGTTCTCCGGCACCGTGATCTCCGCGCCGGGGCCGGTGTTGCGGTACTCGCGAAAGCGCATGGACTGCCAGGGGTAGGCCTCGCGCATGGTGACGTAGGGCGCCACCGCGTCGATGCCGGGGCCGAGTTCCGTCTCCCGTACGACCAGGGACGGCCAGGCCGTCGTCTCGTACGACGGCACCCACGGCCGCGCGATCTTGTACGCCCCGTCCTGCGCGCCCGAGGTGACCCGGCCTCGCAGGGCCAGGAAGCCGTGCGGGTTGGCGCGGGCCGTGGAGGGCGCGAAGACCATCCCCTCAGGTCTGAAGGTGACGTCCCGGTCGAGGGTGTGGAAGTGGCAGCGCTCGAAGACGGCGGTGGCCCGCCCGAAGACGAAGTCGACGTCACCCTGGATGTAGCAGTCGCGGAAGTACTGGCGGTCGAAGGCGGTCAGGGCCGTCGTGTCCGCGAACAGGGTGTCCTGGTGTGCCAGCAGGCGGACCTGGGTGAAGGACGAGCGGTCCCCGGTGACGTACGCCGCCACCGCCTGTGTCCCGGTGATGTCCGGGTGGTCGGCGCGCAGCCAGTCGTTGGCGAGCGTCAGCCCGTGCACGGTGAGCCCCGGTGCCGCCGAGGTGAAGGTGGCGGAGCCGGCGGTGCCGTACGTCCCCGAGCCGTCCGGCTTCTGTGTGCCGTTGGCATTGTCGTACACGATGACGGCGTCGCGCGGGTCGCGGGTGGCACCGCGCAGTGTCAGGTCGGCCTTGTCGGCGGGGATGTTCACGACCTCGCGGTAGGTGCCCGGGTGCACGACGATCGTCCAGTCGGCGCCGGTCACCGCGTCGACGGCGGCCTGGACGGAGTCACCGGGGCGGACGTGCAGCACCCGGCGCCCGCCCGCGAAGGCGGGAGTCGCGCCGAGGACGGTGAGCGCACCGGCCGTGGTGAGGAAGGCGCGTCGGCGCATCTCAGCACCCCTTCCACGGCGTCCAGTCGCCGAGATACGCCTCCCGGGTCGCCGACTCGGCCTCGGCGGGGCTCAGTTGGGGTCGGTTCTCCGGGACGCTGATCACCGCGCCCGGCCCCGTGTTCCGGTACTCGGCGAAGCGCTGGCTCTGCCAGGGGTGGGCGTCCGCCATGTCGGTGTAGGGCGCGACCGCGTCGATCCCGGCGGCGAGGCGGGTGTCGCGGACGGTCAGCATGGGCCGGGCGGTGGTGTCCGAGCCGGGCACCCAGGGGCGGGCGAGCTTGTAGTACGCGTCCGGGGCCTCGCTGCTGACACGGCCGTGGGTGACCAGGTAGCCGCGCGGGTTGGCGAGCGCGGTGGAGGGGGCGAAGACGAAGCCGTACGGGGCGGCCGCCAGGTCCGTGCGGTTCAGGGTGCGGAAGTGGCAGCGCTCGAAGACGGCGGTCGCCCGGCCGAAGACGAAGTCCACGTCACCCTCGACGTAGCAGTCGCGGTAGTACTGGCGGGCGAAGGTGCCGAGCGCGAGCGAGTCGGCGTACAGCGTGTCCTGGTGGCCCAGGAACCGGCACCCCACGAACGCCGAGCGGTCGCCCTGCACCTTGACGGCGACCGCCTGGGTGCCGGTGATCTCGGGGTGGTCGGCACGCAGGAAGTCGTTGGCGAAGGTGATCCCACGGGCGGTGAATCCGTCGGCCTGCACGGTGGTGGTGGCCGACCCGGTGGTCCCGTAGGTGCCGCCGCCGGGCTTCGGGGTGCCGTTGGCGTTGTCGTACACGACGACGACGTCACGGGGGTCCCCGGAGGCGCCGATCCAGGTCATCTCCGTACGGGCGACGCCGACGGCGACGGTCTCGCGGTACGTTCCCGGCGCGATGACCAGGGTGTATCCGGCCCCTCCCCCCGTGCTTGACGCCTGGGAGGTGCCCCCACCGGCGCTGACGGCGGCCTGGACGGTGGTGTGGTCGCCGAGGCCGCCGGGGTGGACGTACAGGGTCCGCTCGGTGAGCCGGGTGGACGGCGAACCGTAACGCCCGAAGGGAGATTTCTCCTGGGGCCGTGCCTGGGCCCGCGCGGGAGTCGCGAGGCCGAGCGCGAGAGCGGCTCCGGCACTGGCGACGAGGAAGGTTCTCCGGCTGGGGACGGCAGGGCCGGGTGCGGTGGTGCGGGAGAGCATGGCGATGCTCCTTCGCTGTGCCGCGAGGCTCCAAGGCCTCGCGGGCTCTGCGGGAGGGACGAGGGGCCGGAGCGGCGCGCCCTGGGTGAGGGGCGGTGCGGAGCCGCTCCGGCCTGACCGGGAGGGGTGGAACGATCGGAGCCGGTTCGACCGGATCAGCCGGCCGACCGAGTCGGCTGGTCAGCCCGATCAGCTGGTCGACCGGATCAGCTGGCCGGCCGGATCAGCTGGCCGGCCGGATCAGCTGGCCGGCCGGATCAGCTGGCCGGCCGGATCAGCTGGTCAGCAGATCTTTCCGGCGCCCGCCCCGTGGTCCACGATCCGCGGCACCGCCCTGGGCGAGTCGACCTTGGTCCGCAGGGTCGGCGTCCATCCGGCCCCGGACTGCAGTGTCTCCGCCGGGATCTCCGCGTTGTGCACGGCGATCAGGTCGGTGGCCGCCCCGTTGACGTAGTTGTCCGCCGCCGTGAGCGGCGCCTCCTTCCACTTCTTCAGGACGGTCGCCGCACTGACCCCGGCGGGCAGCGTGAACGCGTTGTGCTCGGCGACGAGTTGGGACTCCATGCCGATGCCGTAGCTGTAGGAGTAGCCGTCGCCCGCGACGAAGTGGTTGTTGTACGAGTCGACCTGGCCGAAGCGGACCCGGGGCGCGCGCTCGACGAGGTTCGAGAACAGGTTGTGGTGGAAGGTGACCTTGAGGTGGCCCCGGTCGACCGCGGCGGTGGACGCGCTGTCGCTGTTGCCGATGAGGATCGTCTTGTCGTGGTCGGCGAAGACGTTCCAGGAGGCGGTCACGTAGTCCGCGCCCTTGACGATGTCCAGCTCGCCGTCGTGCTGCTCGAAGATCCGGCCGAAGTACGTGGGCAGCGTGCTGTCGGGGTGGTCCCCGTCGGTGAAGGTGTTGTGGTCCAGCCAGACGTGCGTCGAGCCGTACACCACCGCGCTGTCGTACTCGGAGTTCCAGTTGCCGACGGAGGTGTCGGTCGGGTCCCACTGCGGGAAGCAGTCGAGCGGGCTCTCGAAGGTGAGGTTGCGGACGATGACGTTGTCCACGGCCTTGATCTGGAGGCTGGCGCCCTTGAACCCCGCGCCCTTGCCGAGGCCGACGAGGGTGGTGTTGGCGGGGATCTCCGCCTTGATGGCGGTGTCCTGGGCGGCGGCGGAGGCGCGGCGCAGGCCTTCGGGGCTGTCGTCGGGCTCGGCGTCCAGGTTGGTGCCGTATCCCCAGTTCTCCGGCGAGTACTTCTGCAGATAGGCGTCGAAGTCGTAGCCCGGCGCGGCGAAGGAGTCGCAGCCCTCGGCGTTGGCGTCGATCGTGCCCTTCACCTGGATGATCTTCGGGGCGGTGCCGCCGCTCTTCAGCGCGGCCTTGAACTCGGCCCAGGTGGTGACGGTGTACACGTGCGCGGCGTCGGCCGCCGCACCACCGGAGGTCCCCGTGCCGTAGGAGCCCCAGCCGTCACCGGCGGCGAGGGTCCCTCGACCGAGGTCGCCCGACCGGGCCTGGGCCTGGGCGGTGGTGCCGGTGACAGCGAGGGCCAGGGCGGTGCAACCGACCAGCAGGGCTGTCGCCACCGGCCTGGCCGTGGCATGGCCATGCCATATCTGTGGGTTCACTGTGCGGCTCTCCTTCTGGCGGAGGTTCTGTGGAAGGGGGTTACGCGGCCGCGTCCGGCCAGGTGATCCAGGACTCGGGGACTTCCTCGTCCAGCCGGCACACGTCCCGGTGCGCCAGCACCCGGCGGCGCAGCAGCTCGGCCGCGACGAGACGGGCCACGGCGATCGCGCCCGGCGGGTTGAAGTGGGTGTTGTCCTGCTCGGTCGCGGTCCAGTTGAAGTACTTCTTGGTCTCCTCGACGCCGAGCCGCTGCCACAGGGCGATCGACAGGGCCTGGATGTCGAGCAGCGCCACGCGCTCCTGTTCGGCGAGGGCGCGCATCGCCGCCGGGTAGTCGCCGTGGGTCGGCACGGCGTTGCCGTCCGCGTCGAACTTTCTGCGCTCGACGGGGGTGGCGAGCACGGGCCGCGCGCCACGGGCCCGCGCCCCGTAGACGTACTGCCGCAGGTAGTCCTGGTACGTCGTCCAGGGCTCGGTGTAGCGCGTCGGGTCGGCGCTCTTCTCGTCGTTGTGCCCGAACTGGATGAGCAGGAAGTCACCGGGCCGGATCACGTCGAGGATGACGCCGAGCCGCCCCTCGTCGACGAAACTCTTCGAACTCCGTCCGTTCACGGCGTGATTGGAGACTTCCAGGTGCTCCCGCAGAAAGAACGCAAGCGCCATGCCCCACCCGGTCTCGGGCGCGGCGTCGGCGTACTTCTGGGCGGCGGTGGAGTCACCGGCGATGTAGAGGGTGCGGCGACGCTGGGCGGCTTGTGCGGCGCCGGTTGCCGCAAGGGCAACGGGAACGGCGGCAAGGGCCGCCGAGGTGACCTGTCTGCGGGTGAGGGACACAGGGGTGCCTTTCAACCGGGGGTGAGGGGCGCGCCCCTTCAGGGGCGCGGGGCTGTATCAATGTGCGGCTCCGCCGCGTGGGCGCGACCAGCCACAACCGGTCCGGGGGCCGCAAGACAACCCCGCGCCCCCGAACCGACCGCGCCCGGCCGGCTGAGCTAGTGGTTCGCCTTCCAGTCCGCCTGAGCCTTGTTCAACTGGTCAGCCAACGTGTCCAGGAACTGCTTCGCGCTCATCTTCCCGAGCAGCAGCTTCTGGAAGTTCGGCTCGTTGTCGGACTTGGAGATCGTGTTCCAGTCCGGCAGGTAGTACGGCAGCTGCACGATCTTGGTACCGGCCCCGTTCAGCGCCTCCGCGGCCAGCTTGGTGGGCTCGGCCTTCTGGATCCACGCGTCCTTCGCGGCGTCGGTGTTCGCCGGGACCTGTCCCGCCGACTCGTTGAACTTGGAGTTCTCCGCCGCCGAGAGGGCGAACTCGATGAACTTCCAGCCGGCCGCCTTGTTCTTGCTGGACTTGAACAGGCTCATCCCGTCGACCGGGTTGGACACCTGCACGCGGGTGCCGTCGTCCTGCGTCGGGTTCGGGATGCCGCGGAACTTCTCCGCGCCCAGCGCCTTCACGTGGTCCTGGTAGGAGCCGAGGTTGTGGCTGAGCATGCCGATGGTGCCGCTGTCCCACTGGGCGACCATCTTGGTGAAGTCGTTGTTGACGTCGGCGGACGGGGTGTCCTTCTTGTACAGGGCGATGTACTTCTCGAGGGCGGCGACGTTCTTCGGGTCGTTGACGGTGGTCTTGTCGCCGTTCCAGAACGAGGTGATGCCGGTCTGGCCGTACACCGCGTCGAGGGCCGGCGCGATGGCGCCCTCGCCGCCCCGGATGGTGAAGCCGAACTTGTTCTTGCCCTTGTCGGTGAGCTTGTCGGCGGCGCCGTAGAACTTCGACCAGGTGGTCGGGGCGTCCAGTCCCGCCGCCTTGAACAGGTCCGTCCGGTACCAGAGCGTGCCGTTGTTGGCGGAGGTCGGCACCTGGTACAGGGCGTCACCGCCGCCCGCGGCCCGGCTGACGTCGAGCAGGTTCTGGCTCAGCTTGCCGTTCAGCGAGCTCCCCTTGAGCCGGCTGTCCAGCGGCTCAAGCGCGCCCTGGACGGCGACCTCGGCGAGCATCGCGGTGCCCACACCGCCGACGTCGGGCAGGCCGCCGCCCTGGATGGCGGTGTCGTACTTCGACTGGGCGCTCGCCGCCGGGATGCCGACGTACTTGACCTTGATGTCCGGGTACTTCTTCTCGAAGTCCGCGATGATCTGCTTCCAGATGTCGGTGCGGACACCGCCGTTGTTGTCCCAGAAGGTGATCTCGCCCTTGCCGGAGCCCTCGGTGCCCTTGTCGCCCGCCGCTCCGCTGCCGTTGTCGCCGCAGGCGGTGGCGGTGAGCGCAAGCACGGAGCCCAGGGCGACGACCGTCGCGGCACGCCCGGTTCTGTGGATGTTGATCTTCATTGATCGGCTCTCTTCTTCTGGATCCAACGGGGTTGTGTGGTCTTGTCAGCGGGAGGAACTGGTGATGCGGAACCGCGTGAACGAGGCCGCGCCGGCGTGTCCCGGGCCGACGGGCGCGCGTGCGAAAAGTCCGAGCAGGGCGCCGACCCAGCGCCAGGAGGTGGCGGCGAAGACCTGGCCGCAGGACTGCCGGCCGCCCCCGACGTCGTACGAGAACCGGCAGCGCGCCCCCGCCCCGCTCTCGATCCACAGCCGGGCCCGCCCCTCGGGCGCCTCTCGCGAAGGTGCGGCGTCGCGCTCCCTCCGCCACTGCCCCAAAGGCGTGGGAGGTGCCCCCATGCCGACCGACTCGGCGAACCGGTGCACGAGCCGCACCGACCCGTCCGCCTCCCGCTGGAGCCCGATCCAGCTGAAGGCGTCCCCGAGCACCGCGAGCCCCGCCCGCGCCCTGGGCTCCTCGCTGTCGAGGCGCAGCTCCACCTCGACGGTGGCGGGACTGCCGGGTAACCGCTGAGTGAGGACGTTCGGCAGTCTGCGCAGGTCGTGCGCGTCCGCCGTCCGTACGCAGCTCAGCCGCAGCCCGTCGCCCGAGTGCTGGGTGGCCCAGCCGTCCTGCGGGTTGGCGGTCCACTGCCACTGCCGTCCGAACCGGCCGCCGGGGAAGTCGTCGTCGGTGGCGGGCGCGCAGGGCGGCTGCGGCGGCAGTCGCGGCTTGCGGTGTACGGCCACGGGGGCGCCCTCGTCACCGAGCACCGGCCAACTGTCGGCGCCCCAGCGCATCGGCTGGAGGTGGACGACCCGCCCGTAGGGCCCGCGCTGCTGGAAGTGCGCGAACCAGTCCTCGCCGGCCCCCGTGCGCACCCAGCTGCCCTGGTGGGGGCCGTTGACCTCGGTGTCCCCCTGCTCCAGCACCACCCGCTCCTCGTACGGGCCGAAGAAGCCGCGCGAGCGGAAGGCGCCCTGCCAGCCGGTCTCCACTCCCCCGGCGGGTGCGAAGATCCAGAACCAGCCGTCGTGCCGGTAGGCCTTGGGCCCTTCGAGGGTGAACCAGCCCGGGATCACGTCCGCGTCGATGATCACCTTGCCCTCGTCGAGCAGCCCGGTGCCGTCGGGGCGCATACGGTGGCCGGTGAGCCGGTTCTTGACGCCCGCACGGGACTTGGCCCAGGCGTGCACGAGATACGCCTCGCCGGTCTCCTCGTCCCACAGCGGGCAGGCGTCGATGAGGCCCTTGCCCTCCTTGACCAGGTGCGGCCGGGTCCAGGGACCGCGGATCTCCGAGGCGTTGACCTGGAAGATGCCGTGGTCGGGGTCGCCCCAGAAGATCCAGAAGCGGTCGTCGTGGTACCGCAGGGACGGGGCCCACACACCGCAGTCGTGCCGGGGCTTCGTGAATTCCTTCGCGGGCTCGAGGAGTTGGAGGGCGTGCCCGACGAGCGTCCAGTTGACCAGGTCGCGGGAGTGCAGGAGCGGCAGGCCGGGCACGCGGCCGAAGCTGGAGGCGGTGAGGTAGAAGTCGTCGCCCACGCACAGCAGGTCGGGGTCGGACCAGTCGGCGTCGAGGACGGGGTTGCGGTAGGTGCCGTCGCCGAGGTCCGCGGAGGGCAGCGCCATCAGGGGCTCACCGCCTTGCGTACCAGCGCCGCGGCCTCGCTGCTGCCGAGGGCGCCGTCCGCGACGACGGTGACGATCCGGCGTACGACCGTCTCCCCGGGCGGGATCGGCAGCCGTTCGGTGTGCGCGAGGGAGGAGCCGACGCCCGGGTACTCGGTGGTGCGCACGAACCACGGGTCGCGGCGGGTCGCGGCGGTGGCCCCGGCGAAGACGAGGGTCCAGCCCGCGCCCACGAGGGCGAGCCAGTCGGCGGGGGCCCCGTGGACCGCCTCCTCGCCCTCGGTGTCGGCGGTGAAGACGCGCGGCGCCCGCGCTTCCTTGCGGGCCCGCCAGAAGAAGCCTCCGTAGGCCGCCCCGGGCCGCCCGTTGGTGGCCGGGCTGCCGATCGAGAGGGGGCGGGTGGTCGTGTTGGTGAGGGAGAAGGTGAAGTCCAACGCCCAGGCGGAGTCGGTGAGTTCGGTGACGGCGACCGTACGGCGCTCCCGCAGCAGCTCGCCGCCCGCGGCCACCCAGCGCAGCTCCTCCACGAAGCCGTCCGGGTCGCGCAGCTGGAAACCGGAGTGCCGCTGGGCGCCGTGGTTGGCCAGCTCGGTGGGTCCCTGGTCGCGGACGTAGGTGCGCCCGCCCCAGAAGTTGTGCCCCTCGACGTCGGGAACGGCGACACCGACGCCGAGGTGGTGGGTGTGGTCGGCGGGGCTGAGCTCGGTGACGGCCGTGCCGGCCAGGGTGGTGACCGGGTGGAGGTAGGGGCGCGGCGAGAGGCGGGGCGCGAGTTCGGGCCGGGTGACGTACCGGCCGACCGGGCGGCCCGCGACGCGCAGGACGAGCGAGTCGGTGCTCTGTGCGTGGTTCATGGGGTGCTCACCTCGTTTCCCACCTGGTTCGCGGCCCTGCTCGCGGCCCTGTTCGCGGCCTTGTTCGGGACGTCGCTCGGAACGTCGTTCGGGGCTCGGTTCGGGGCCTGGTGCGGCCGGGCCCAGGACGCGCCGAGCTCGGAGTAGAGGGCGAGGGTGTCGGCGGCGGCCGCGACGAGTCCGTCGATGCCGGGCACGACCCTGCGGTTCTCCCCGGGGAGCGGCTCCCAGGCGTCGGCGGGCAGCGCGAGCGGGTCCGGCGCCTGCCGGATCGCCTCCACCACCTTCATGAAGGCACCCGTCGCATCCGGCGCGACCAGCAGTTCGGCACCCTCCGTCAGATGCGCGACCAGGTTCTCCAGCAGGTCCGTGCGGCCGTACTCGATCTCCTCCGGGCCGTGCCCGGACCGCTGCACCAGCACCCGGTCCTGCTTGTACCAGAAGGTGATCCGGCCGCTGCTGCCGTGCACCAGGACGTACGGTTCGCCGGGCCGCTCGGCACAGAGCGTGGCGGCGACGGTGACCCGGCCCCGCGGGGTGGTGATCCGTACGCAGGACGTGTCGTCGGACTCGATGTCGTTGGCGTGCAGCAGCTCGGTCTCGATCGCGGTGACGTCCTCGGCGCGGGTGGATCCGTCGAGCGCCAGGGCGGTGGCGACGGCGTGTGCGAGGGGGTTGGTGAGCGCACCGTCGATCACGTCCACGCCGTTCAGACGGCGCTTGCCCGCCCACGGCGCCCGCCGGTAGTACGCCTCGTCGCGCGCCCAGGCGCCCGCCCCGCCGATCCCGGTCACCTGGCCGATCACCCCCTGCGCGATCAGCTTCCGGATCGCGGGCACGGCGTGCGAACCGAGCGACTGGAACCCGATCTGGCAGACGACCCCGGCCGCGGCGACCCCGTCGGCCATCCGGCGGAACTCGGCGTACGACGGCGCGGGCGGCTTCTCCAGCAGCAGGTGTACGCCCTTGCCCGCGGCGATCAGCGCCAGGTCGGTGTGGGTGGGGATGGGCGTGCAGATCACGGCGATCGCGGCGCCGGTGGAGTCGAGGAGGGCGCCGAAGTCGGCCGACTGCTCGACCCTCTGCCCGTTCAGTTCCTGCGCGCTGAGCGGGGTCAGCTCGCAGATGCCCGCCAGCCGCACGAGCCCCTTGTCCTGGAGCCGGCGGATGTTCTCCAGGTGCCAGCGGCCGTGACCGCGCGCACCCGCGAGAACTACGGGAAGGGGCAGTTGTCCGGTGGACGTGCTCAACGGGAATTCCTCGGCGGGCCTCATCCCTTCACCGCCCCCGCGCTGAACCCGGTGATCAGCCACTTCTGGATGAAGGCGAAGACGATGACGACGGGGACGGCCGCGATGATGCCGCCCGCGGCGAGCGCGCCCAGGTCGACGCTGTCGGAGCTCATCAGCGTGTTGAGGCCGACGGGGATGGTCTGCTTGCTCTGGTCGCTGAGGAACATCAGGGCGAACAGGAAGTGGTTCCAGGCGTGCACGAAGGCGAAGGAGCCGACGGCGATCAGCCCGGGCCGCAGCAGGGGCAGGACGACGATCCGGAAGGCGGTGAAGCGGTCGCAGCCGTCGACCCAGGCGGCCTCTTCGAGCGAGTACGGGACGTTCCTGATGAACCCGCTGATGAGGATCATCGACAGCGGCAGCTGGAAGACCGTCTCGGCGATGATGACGCTGCCCAGCGAGTTGATCATCTGGAGCTTGGCGAAGATCTGGAAGAGCGGGACCAGGAGCAGCGCGCCCGGCACGAACTGGGAGCAGAGCAGCGCCAGCATGAAGCCGCGCTTGATCCTGAAGTCGAATCGGGCCAGGGCGTACCCGCCGGCGAGGGCGACGAGGGTCGTCATCACCAGCGTGGCGACGGCGATGAGCACGCTGTTCTGGAAGTAGGTCCCGAAGCTGCGGTCGTTCCACACCTTGTCGAAGTGGTCGAAGGTCATGGGCCACGGCACGAGCGAGGTCGAGCCGGCCGGGCGGAGCGCGAAGAGCAGGATCCAGTAGAAGGGGATCAGGGTGAAGAGGAGGTAGAGGGAGAGCGGGAGGTAGATGTGCCATCGCGGGACCTCGTCCCAGGCGCGGCGCTTCCTGCCCGGGCGCTCCCGGGGTTCCTCGGCGAGCGGGGCGGGCGCCGCGGGGGCGCTGATCGTGGCGTCCTTGGTGATCACTTGTCCCCGCCTCCGAACTTGCTCAGTCGCAGATAGACGACCGAACAGAAGAGCAGAATCACGAACGCGACCGTGGTGAGGGCGGACGCGTAGCCGAAGTTGTGGGCGTCGACGCTGGTGTTGGCGATGTAGAGCGGGAGGGTCGTCGTCTCGCCCGCGGGACCACCGCCCGTCAGCGTGTAGAGCAGGTCGACGTTGTTGAACTCCCAGACCGCGCGCAGCAGCGTGGACAGGATGATGGCGTCCTTCAGGTGCGGCAGCGTGATGTGCAGGAACTGCTTGAAGCGGCTGGCGCCGTCGACCTCGGCGGCCTCGTACAGGTCCTTGGAGACGGACTGGAGGTCGGCGAGGATCAGGATCGCGAAGAAGGGGACACCGCGCCACAGGTCGGCGACCACGGCCGCCGGGAAGACGGTGGAGGTGTCCGACAGCCAGCTGGTGCCGTACTGGCCGATGCCCGCGTCGGCCAGGTAACGGGTGATGCCGGTCTGGGAGTTGTAGAGCAGCACCCAGATCGCGGAGGTCAGCACACCGGAGACGGCCCAGGGCGAGAAGACCAGCGCGCGGCCGACGGCCCGTCCCACGAAGGTCTGGTTGACGATCAGCGCGAGCGCGAGCCCGAAGAGCAGTTGCAGGCCGACCTCCACGAAGACCCACTTGGCGCTGAAGGTGAGTGTGTCCCAGAACTGGGGGTCGCTGGTGAAGGCGTGGGTGAAGTTGTCGAGGCCCGCGAAGCCGTTGCGCCATGGTTTAGTGGGGTTGTAGTTCTGCAGGCTGTAGTAGAAGACGCTGATGACCGGGTAGGCGATGAAGCCCAGCATCAGCAGGCCCGCCGGGGCGATCAGCAGATACGGCAGCTTGCGGGGCGTCGCCGAGCCACGGCGCCGCCGGGGTGGCGCGGGCTGTTTCGCCACGACTGCGGCTTGGGCCATGACTGTTCTCCGTTCTGGCGGGTGCCGTGGAACACTTGCTCTACCGACAGGAAGCGCTTGCTACGTACACATGGGTGAAGCGCTTGCTGTTTACTCATCACTGCTTGCTGTTCGAGATGTCGATCAGGTGAGACTCAAAGAGGGGCGGTCCTCGCGGGCACGCTCAGCCCGCGTACGGGTCCGGCACCTTCCCCGGCCGGGCCAGGAACGCGAAGTCGCAGCCGGTGTCCGCCTGGGTGATCTGCTCGTTGTAGAGCGCCCCGTACCCGCGCTCGTAGCGTTCGGGCGGCGCCGTCCACTCCGCCCTGCGCCGCTCCAACTCCTCGTCGTCCACGTTGAGCTGGAGCGACCGTGCCCCGACGTCGAGGGTGATCGTGTCCCCGGTGCGTACCAGGGCGAGCGGTCCGCCGATGTGCGACTCGGGCGCCACGTGCAGCACACAGGCGCCGTAACTCGTGCCGCTCATCCGGGCGTCGGAGATCCGCACCATGTCCCGTACCCCCTGCTTCAGCAGATGGTCGGGGATGGGCAGCATCCCGTACTCCGGCATGCCGGGACCGCCCTTGGGCCCGGAGCCCCGCAGCACCAGCACGCTGTCCGCCGTGATGCCGAGCGACGGGTCGTTGATGGTCCGCTGCATGGTCTTGTAGTCGTCGAAGACGACCGCGGGACCGGTGTGCTCGAGCAGGTGCGGCTCGGCGGCGATGTGCTTGATGACGGCTCCGTCGGGGCAGAGGTTGCCGCGCAGTACGGCGACTCCCCCCTCGGCCGCGACCGGGTTGTGCCGGGTGCGGATGACGTCGTCGTCGTGCACCTGGGCGCCGGCCAGCTGCTCACGCATGCTGTCGTACGACACCGTCGGCCGGTCCAGGTGCAGCAGATCGGTGATCCGCGAGAGGAACCCGGGCAGACCGCCGGCGAAGTGGAAGTCCTCCATGAGGTACTTCCGGCCGCCGGGCCGGACGTTCGCGAGCACCGGCACGGTCCGCGCGATCCGGTCGAAGTCGTCGAGCGTGAGGGTGACACCCGAGCGGCCCGCCATGGCGATCAGATGGATCACGGCGTTGGTGGAACCGCCGAGCCCGAGGACGGTCGTCACCGCGTCCTCGAACGCGTCCGCGGTGAGGATGTCGGACAGCTTCCGGTCCTGGCGGACGAGTTCGACGATCCTCAGGCCCGCCGCGGCCGCCATCCGGTCGTGCCCGGAGTCGACGGCGGGGATGCTGGACGCGCCGGGCACGGTCACCCCGAGCGCCTCGGCGGCGGCCGTCAGCGTGGACGCCGTACCCATGGTCATGCAGTGCCCCGGAGAGCGCGCGAGCCCGCTCTCCAGCTCGGTCATCTCGCAGTCGCCGATGAGTCCGGCGCGCTTGTCGTCCCAGTACTTCCACATGTCGGTGCCGGAACCGAGGACCTCGCCCCGCCAGTGACCGGGCAGCATCGGCCCGGCGGGCACGAAGACCGCCGGCAGGTCGACGGACGCGGCGCCCATGAGCAGGGCGGGCGTGGACTTGTCGCAGCCGCCCATCAGTACCGCGCCGTCGACGGGATACGAGCGCAGCAGTTCCTCGGTCTCCATCGCCAGCAGGTTGCGGTAGAGCATCGGGGTCGGCTTCTGGAAGGTCTCGCTGAGGGTGGAGACCGGGAACTCGAGCGGGAAGCCCCCGGCCTGCCACACCCCCCGCTTCACGGCCTGCGCGCGGTCGCGCAGATGGACGTGACAGGGGTTGATGTCGGACCAGGTGTTCAGGATCGCGATGACCGGCTTGCCGAGGTGCTCCTCGGGCAGGTAGCCGAGCTGGCGGGTGCGGGCCCGGTGGCTGAAGGAGCGCAGACCCGACGAGACGCCGCTGCCGTACCACTGATGGCTCCGGAGCTCCTCGGGGCGCTTCGGCTCCCTTCCTCCTTGGCTCATATGGACCACCTCGCGGCGATGGCGGCGACTTCCGCGCGCTCGGAGTCGGGCAGTTCCCTGCTCGGCGGGCGGACCTCGCGGCGGCACAGGCCGAGCGAGGCGAGGGCCTCCTTGACCACGGTGACGTTGTTGGCGGAGGTGTTCGCCGCGCGCAGCTCCTCGAAGCGGCGGATCTGCTCCCAGACCTTCATGGCGGCCGGGTAGTCACCGGCGCGGAGGGCTTCGATCATGTTCAGGGAGACGGCCGGGGCGACGTTCACGAGGCCCGAGGTGAAGCCCGTGGCGCCGGCCGAGAAGTACGAGGGGGCGTACGGTTCGGCGAGGCCGGCGACCCACACGAACCGGTCGAGCCCCGCGTCCCGGGCGAAGGCGGCGAAGCGGGCCGCGTCCGGGACGGCGTACTTCACGCCGATCACGTTCGGGCAGACGTCGGCGAGGTCGGCGAGCCGGGCGCCGGGCAGCACCGGGTTGCGGATGTAGGGCACGACGCCCAGTTCCGGCACGGCCTCGGCGATGGCCCGGTGGTAGTCGACCCAGCCGCCTTCCGAGACATAGGGGTGCACGGGCTGATGGACCATCACCATCTGCGCGCCGAGCTCCCGGGCGTGCCGGGCGGAGGCGATGGCGGTCGGCACGTCGTGTCCGACGCCGACCAGGACGGTGGCACGGTCGCCGGCCTCGTCGATCGTCAACTCGGTGACGAGCTGCCGCTCTTGGGGGGTCAGGGCGTAGAACTCACCGGTGTTGCCGTTCGGGGTGAGGGTGCGGATGCCGCCGTCGAGCAGCCGACGCAGCAGGGCCCGGTGGGTGTCGCCGTCGATCGTCCCGTCCTCCGTGAAGGGGGTCACGGGGATCGCCACGACCTCGGCGAGCGCCGCCCGCTGGGTCTCGTACGTCGCTGTCATTCCTGTCCAACCTCTTCCTGGGCCGCGGGGAAGGCCCGTTGCACGAACGACTCGATGTGGGCGTGCAGCGCGCGGGCCGCGCCGTCGCAGTCACCGTCGAGGGCGAGGCGCAGGATCTCCCGGTGCTCGCCGGCCTCGCGCTCCCAGGACGGGTCCGCGGCCCAGGCGACCGCCGACACGAGAGCGGCCTGGTCACGCACTTCGTCGAGCATCCGGCCGAGCAGCGGGTTGCCGCAGGAGACATACAGGGCGCGGTGGAACTCCCGGTTGGCGAGCGAGCGTTCGGCGGTGTCGGAGGCGTCGTCGGCGCGGGTCAGCGCGTCGCGCGCGGCGTCGAGCGACGCCGCGCGCCGTACGGTCCGCCGCAGCGCCTCCGGCTCCAGCAGCAGCCGCACGTCGTACACCTCGCGCGCCATGTCCGCGTCCACCATGCGCACCGTGACGCCCTTGTACTGGTTCATCACGACGAGTCCGGTGCCGGCCAGGGTCTTCAGCGCCTCACGCACGGGCGTCTTCGACACCCCGAACTGTGCGGCGAGCTCGGTCTCGACCAGGGCCTGTCCCGGGGTCAACTGCCCGGTGAGGATGCGGTGTTTGATCCCCTCCAGCACGAACTGCGTGCGGGACGGGATCGGAATGGGCACAGAGGTCATGCGCGCCTCTCGGATCTGTATCTGATCTCGTGTATCGCGTCTCATATATGACGTACGAAGTACGACGCGTTGAAGGTAGGAGCGCAGCCGTGTTTCGTCAACGCTTGCGACAAAAGAAGGTGGAGTGACCAAGGAGGTCCGGGCCGCCGGACGGTCCATGTGCGTGACGAGCGGCTCCCCCGCGCCCGCCACCGGGCGACGGCGCCAACACCCTCGGGGATGAGATTCACCTGACGTTCGCTTTCGCGATTCCGGTCGGCGTCCGCCTCGCAGAGGGACGCGAGAGCCGCGATTTCGTGCGCGATCAGATCACGCACAGCCCTTCCGTATCCATATGCCTCTGCAACATCCATATGCCTCTGCAACTCGGCGAAGGCGCCGGGCACCCCCGTTCCGGCACTCCGCTTCAGCAGCGCCCGAGCCTCCGGCAAGGCGGGGCTACGGCTTCCAGCCGGGGTCGCGGCCGCTGAGGCCGATCACGCGGTCGAGGAAGGGCGCATCGTCAGGCACGGGCACCACGGGGCCGAACACGCCTCCGCCCGGGCCGGAACTCTCGGCCGCGGCGGCGAGGAAGCCGTACGCCGCCCGCAACGCGACCGCGTCGGGCTCGTACTCCTGGCCGGTGGCCCGGGCCAGGTCCCAGCCGTGCACCACCAGTTCGTCGGCGGCCACGGCCCCGGCGACCGCGCCCGGCAGCGTCACCCCGCCGGCACGGGTCACTCCGGTCCACGCGGCCGGGTCGCGCCAGGCCTCGGCGAGCTCGTCGAGCGCCTTCGGCAGGGCCGCGCGCCAGTCGGGCCCGATGTCCGGCACCACGGAACCGGGGTCGGTGTCGGTCGTGACGCCCAGGTCCTTGCGCCCGGCGTCACGGAAGGCGACGGCCAGTCCGCCCAGATGCCCGAGCATGTTGTGCACCGCGAGCCCGGGACAGGGCGTGGCGCGGTCGAGCTGCTCCTGCGTCATCCCCGCCGCGAGGCGCGCCACGATCAGGGCCTGCGGCCCGAGGTCGAAGGTGTCGAAAGTCCGGTCGTCCGTCATCCGCTGCTCCCCGGCTCTTGAGCTCTTCAGCTCGTCGGCTCATCTGTGACTCCACTCCGGAGACAGACCGAAACGGCGCCCGGAACTCATCGCTCCCGGCCGAGGAGAATCGCTCCCGGCCGAGGAGATAGGTCGCATGCCCGATCCCCGACCGCCCCCCTTAGAACCACGATCACCTGCCATGACATGGACGGTGACGCGTGTGCTGGGTGACCGCAACGCGGGGTTGTACCTGGCCGGAGTGGTGGTCTCGGGCTTCGGCTCGTCGGCGATGTGGCTGGTGTCGGGCATCTGGGTCAAGGACCTGACGGGCTCGAACGGTCTGGCGGCCCTGTGCGTGTTCGCCCTCTGGGCCCCCACGCTCGTCGGCCCCGTCCTCGGCGTGCTCGCGGACCGCACCCGCCGCCGGCCGCTCCTGATCGCCCTGAACCTGGCCCTGGCCGCGCTCCTGCCGACGCTGTCGGCCGTGACCACCCGGGAGGGCCTGTGGATCCTCTTCACGGTGCTGGTGCTCTACGGGGCGGCGGGCGTCGTCCATGACGCGGCGGAGTCGGCGCTCATGGCCACGGCCGTCGACAGGCACCTCCTCGGCGACTTCAACGGCCTGCGCATGACGGCGGGCGAGGGCATGAAGCTCCTGGCTCCGCTGACCGGGGCAGGCCTGTACGCGGCGTACGGCGGTGCGAGGGTGGCCGTCCTGGACGCCGGGACGTTCGCCCTCGCGGCCGGGCTGTACGCGCTGCTGCGGGTCCGCGAGGCCCCGCCCGCGTCGGACCCCTCGGCCTGGCGGGCCCGGACCGCCGCGGGCATCCGCCACATCCGGCATCACCCGGAACTGCGGCCACTGATCCTGGCCGCCGCCACGACCATGCTCTTCGCGGGCGTCAACGGCGCCACGGTCTACGCCGTCGCCGAGGGTCTTGGCCACTCCCCCGCGTACGTCGGCCTCCTCTACGTCGCCCAAGGCGCCGGCTCGGTGCTGATCGGCCTGGTCTCGGGTCCCCTGCTGCGCCGACTGGGCGAGCGCCGCTTCGCCGCGTACGGCACCGCCCTCACGGCGGTCGCGGTCGCGCTCCGCGCGGTCCCGTCCGACGCGGTGGCCCTGGTCTGCGGCGCGGTGATCGGCTTCGGCCTCCCCTGCGTCCTGATCGCCGCGTACACCGCCGTCCAGCGCGAGACTCCGGCCCCGCTCCTCGGCCGCACCTCCGCCACCGCGAACACCCTGATGTACGCCCCGAACGCGCTCGGGCTGGCCGTCGGCGCGGGCCTGATCGAACTGGTCGACTACCGGCCCCTGCTCCTGGTCCTCGGGCTGACCCGCCTCCTGACGCTGCCCCCGCTCACCCGCACCTAGAAGACGCACCCCCGGGGTCTGAGCTCAGGCCGGCCCCGTCAGCACCGCCCGCACGGCGTCCAGATCCCCGTCCGAGGCCAACCCCGCGTGATACAGCCGCAGTTCGGTCGCGCCCGCCGAAGCCGCCCGAGCCGCGTCCGCCGCCAACGTGCCCGGACTGCCTCCCATCCCTGACACGACCGTGAAGTTGGCGGCCAGTACGGCCGCCTCCCGCCCCTGTTCCGCGAACGGCGTCAGCGGGCCCACCCCACCCGTGCACGGCACCACCACCCCGTCCGCCACGGAGAGAATGTGCCCTGGATCGACCCCGGCGTTCGCCCCGCAGTGGTACGACACGGGATCGGCGTGCAGCAACACCTGGAAGCCGGCCGGCGCGGCCGCCCGCACCGCCGCGACCGCCGTCTCCTGGAGCGAACGGGCCACGCCCTCACGCCACGCGCGCGTGGCGGCCGCCGTCTCGCCCCCGAGCAGCTTCTCGACCGCCGGCCAGCCGCCGTCCGACGGCACGTCCCCGCGCCACACCGGCTCCAGCGCCTCCCGGACGGCCGCCGCCAGGTCATCCGCGTCGAGCCCGCGTCCCCCGTACCCCTCCCGGCAGGCCGCGCAGAAGCAGAGCGACATCAGGTACTGCCCGGCGTCCCCGAGCCCCACCCCGCCGATCTTGTCGTGGGCGTGCAGATGCGTGAGGCCGTACCAGCCGAGCGACTCCAGCTCCGTACCCGGCGCCCCGGGCCGCACCGCCGACTCCACCGCGAGGTCGACGAGGTACGCCCGTGTGTCGGCCTGCGCGATGCACGGCGCCCACGCATAGCGGTCCCCGTAGGCGTTGACGACGCAGGTGGACGGATGCTCGGCACCCATCCGGGAGTTGTGCGCGAGGACCACCCATGTGTGGACGTCCAGCCCGGCCTCCGCGAGCGCGCCGGCCGCCTCCCCGTACGCGTCCCCGGGTGCCCACTCCCCGGCGGCGTACGGCCGCAGCGCGCGCCCCTGCCACCGTGCGTCGTCGACGGGGTACAGAACGGCGGCGTGCGAGGCCGTCACGATCCGGTGCCGGGGGTGGCGAGGGGTCAGCGCGCGCGTGGAGTGGTACGCGGAGGCGAGCGTCACCTGCCGCACCCCGAGCCCGGCGATCCGCTCGGCCGCCCCCGGATCCCCGACGACGTCCCACGGATAGACGAAAGCGGACGCCTTCACTCGCCCTCCCCCAGCCGTCCTTCTCCCTCAGGCCCTTCAGGCCCCTCAGGCCCCTCAGGTCCTTCGAGCGGCTCCAGCAGCGCATACCCACGCTCGATCAGCTGCGCGAGCTGCTTCACATGGTCCTCGGTCGGCTCGTGCAGCGGCGGCCGTACCTCACCCACGTCCAGCCCCCGCAGCCGCACCCCCGCCTTGACCAGGGAGACCGCGTATCCGCGGCCCTGGGCCCGCAGGTCGACGAAGGGGCGGTAGAAGCCGTCCAGCAGCCGGTTCGCCGTCTCGTCGTCGCCCGTGTTGAGCGCCGTGTGGAACGCCAGGGCGATCTCGGGTGCGAAGCAGAAGACCGCCGACGAGTACAGCGTGATGCCGATGCCCCGGTACGCGAGCCCCGTCAGTTCGGCGGTCGGCAGCCCGTTGAAGTACAGGAAGTCACCGGGGACCTCACTGCGCACCGCGCTCACGATCCGCTGCATCAGGTCGAGGTCGCCCACCCCGTCCTTGAAACCGATGATCCCCTCGGTGCGCGCGAGTTCGACCACGGTCTCGGGCGTGAACACGGCGTTGTCGCGCTGGTAGACCACGATGTCCAGCGAGGTGGCGGCGGCGAGTTCCCGGTAGTGCCGCAGGAGCCCCTCCTGCCCCGCCACCACCAGATACGGCGGCATCGCGAGCAGCGCGTCGGCCCCGGCCTCCTCGGCGAGGCGTGCGAACCGTACGGCGAGCGCGGTCCCGTATCCGGCGCCCGCGACGACCGGAACTCGCCCGGCCGTCTCCTCCACGGCCGCCCGCACGCACTCCTGGAACTCCTCGGGCGTGAGCGCGTGGAACTCCCCGGTGCCGCAGCAGGCGAAGACGGCGGCGGCACCGGCCTCGACGCCGCGTCGCACGTGCGCGCGGTAGGTGTCGAGATCGAGGGCACCGTCGGGGCCGTACGCCGTGACGGGGAAGAACAGCGGCCCGCTGGGGATGCTGAGCCGAGCGGCAAGGGGGGCTGACGTCACGGACTCTCCCTGGGGCAGGTGCTCACGCACACAACAGCCGGTGCATGTTTCTGATCCATGTCCATATTTCTGAACGCCACCACGCTAAAGCGCGACCTTGGGGCCGGTCAAGCGCGCAAACCCGCGACACAGCAGCGGATTCGCCACCTCCGCGCGACACTTGACGGAGCAGGTCGGCGCTCCTTAGCGTGTCCATGGATGTGAATGCCGTACACGAATACGGCCACTCACGTGGCCGTGAGGAGACACCCGCATGCCCGCTCCCCGCACCGTTCTGCTCACCGGCGCCGCCGGCGGACTCGGCACCCTGATGCGGGGGCTGCTGCCGGACTACGGCTACCGGCTGCGCCTCCTCGACCTGCTGCCCGTCGAGGGCGAGCCGGACGCGCTCACCGCGGACCTCGCGGACAAGGCCGCCCTGCGCGAGGCCGTGCGGGGCGTCGACGCGATCATCCACCTCGCGGGCATCTCCCTGGAAGCCTCCTTCGACAAGATCCTCAAGGCGAACATCGAGGGGACGTACAACCTGTACGAGGCGGCGCGCGAAGAGGGCGTACGACGGATCGTCTTCGCCTCCTCCAACCACGCCGTCGGCTTCACCCCGCACCCCCAGGGCGAGGCCCCCTTCGACGACAGCGCCCTGATCCCGATCGACACCCCGCGCCGCCCGGACACCTTCTACGGGCTCTCCAAGTCCTTCGGCGAGGACCTGGCGCAGTTCTACTGGGACAAGCACGGCCTGGAGACGGTCTCGGTCCGCATCGGCTCCTGCTTCGCGGAGCCCACCAGCGTGCGCATGCTCTCCGTCTGGATGAGCCCCGAGGACGGCGCCCGCCTCTTCCACGCGGCGCTGACCGCCGAGGACGTACGGCACACGGTCGTCTACGGCTCCTCCGCCAACACCCGCCTGTGGTGGGACCTCTCGACGGCCCGGGCACTGGGCTACGAGCCGCGGGACGACTCCGAGCCGTACGCCGAGAAGCTCATCGCCGAACAGGGCGAGCTCGACCCGGCCAACCCGGACCACGCCCACCTGGGCGGCCACTTCACGACGCACCCGCCGATCTGGCCGTACTGACGACCGGACGGCCGCACTCACGACCTACGACCGGACGGCCGCACTCGCGACCTACGACCGGATGGCCGTACTCACGACCTCCGACCGGACGGCTGTACTCACGACCTACGACCGGACGGCCGTACTCACGACCGGGCGGCCGGAAGACGACCCTGCGGCCACGGCGCGAGAAGGCGGGCGGGCACCGAACGGGCCCGCCCGCCGCCGTGTTCGGGCACGAACCCTGCCCGATCCCACCTCGCCCACCGCTCCGCCCCAGGTCCGGCACGGGCGCCCGCCGCGCCGAACGGTCACAGCCGGGCATCATCGGTCACGCAACAGGCCTGGTCAGTGCCGCGCACCCGCTGTAGAACTTCCCCCAAGGCCCACACCGGGCCCGAACGGGCAGTACGCACTGGACGCAGGGAGCAGGTGCCGGCCATGACCGCGGAAGAACGCCAGCGGGAGATCGTCAGGGCCGCCCGCCGTACCGGCGCGGTCGACGTCACCGCGCTCGCCACCGAACTGGGCGTCGCCAAGGAGACCGTACGGCGCGACCTGCGCGCCCTGGAGGACCACGGTCTGGTCCGCCGCACCCACGGCGGCGCCTACCCCGTGGAGAGCGCCGGGTTCGAGACGACGCTCGCCTTCCGGGCCACCAGCCATGTGCCCGAGAAGCGCCGGATCGCGAGCGCCGCGGCCGAGCTGCTCGGGGACGCCGAGACCGTGTTCATCGACGAGGGGTTCACCCCGCAGCTCATCGCCGAGGCGCTCCCAAGGGACCGGCCACTGACCGTGGTCACCGCCTCCCTGGCCACGGCGGGCGCGCTCGCCGAGGCCGACCACACCAGCGTCCTGCTGCTCGGCGGCCGGGTCCGCCCCGGCACGCTCGCGACCGTGGACCACTGGACGACGAAGATGCTCGCCGGCTTCGTCATCGACCTGGCGTACATCGGCGCCAACGGCATCTCCCGCGAACACGGCCTCACCACCCCCGACCCGGCGGTCAGCGAGGTCAAGGCCCAGGCGATCAGGGCCTCCCGGCGCACGGTCTTCGCGGGCGTGCACACCAAGTTCGGGGCGGTCAGCTTCTGCCGCTTCGCGGAGATCACCGCCCTGGAAGCCATCGTCACGAGCACGCTCCTTCCGACGTCGGAGGCGCACCGGTACTCCTTGCAAGGCCCCCAGGTCATCCGAGTCTGAAAACCCAACTCACCCGCTACAAGGGCACGCCCACACCCGAAGAAGCCCTTTATCTCCCTATACGTCCAGGAGCGATCCATGCGAACCCAGAGCCGACGGAGGTCGCGCGCACTCGCCGCGGCCGCCGCAGGGACGCTGCTCGCCCCGCTGCTCTCCGGCTGTTGGGTCGGAGCGGGCGGGTCGGGGTCGGGCGGCGACTCCATCAACGTCCTGATGGTCAACAACCCGCAGATGGTGGAGCTGCAGAAACTCACCAAGGCGCACTTCACCAAGGAGACCGGCATCAAGGTGAACTTCACCGTGCTGCCGGAGAACGACGTCCGCGACAAGATCAGCCAGGACTTCGCCAACCAGGCCGGCCAGTACGACGTCGCCACACTCTCCAACTACGAGATACCGATCTACGCCCGCAACGGCTGGCTGCACGACATGGACTCCTATGTACGCCAGGACAGCGGCTATGACGAGCAGGACATCCTCGCCCCCATGCGGCAGTCCCTGACGGCCGCCGACGGCAAGCTCTACGGGCAGCCGTTCTACGGCGAGTCGTCCTTCCTGATGTACCGCAAGGACGTCTTCGCCCAGAAGGGCCTGACGATGCCCGACCACCCCACCTGGGAGCAGGTGGGACAGCTGGCCGCCGAGGCCGACGGCGCCCAGTCCGGCATGAAGGGCATCTGTCTGCGCGGCCTGCCCGGCTGGGGCGAGCTCATGGCACCCCTCACCACCGTCGTGAACACCTTCGGCGGCACCTGGTTCGACAAGGACTGGAAGGCCCGCCTCGACTCCCCCGAGTTCGAGAAGGCGACGAAGTTCTACGTGGACCTCGTCCGCAAGCACGGCGAGTCCGGCGCGGCCCAGTCGGGCTTCGCCGAGTGCCTCAACAACATGACCCAGGGCAAGACGGCCATGTGGTACGACGCCACCTCCGCGGCGGGCTCCCTGGAGGCGTCCGACTCCCCGGTCAAGGGCAAGATCGGCTACGTACCCGCACCCGTCGAGAAGACCAAGTCCTCCGGCTGGCTCTACACCTGGGCCTGGGGTCTGCAGAAGGCCTCCCACAACTCCGACAAGGCCTGGAAGTTCATCTCCTGGGCCTCGAGCAAGCAGTACGAGCAGCTGGTCGGCGACACGATCGGCTGGTCCAACGTGCCGGCCGGCAAGCGCGCCTCCACCTACACGAACGCCGCGTACACCAAGGAGGCCGCCGCCTTCCAGGAGATGACCCGCGAGGCCATCGAGGGCGCCCGCCCGCGCGACCCGGGGGTGCAGCCGCGCCCCGCGCCCGGCATCCAGTTCGTCGGCATCCCCGAGTTCACCGACCTCGGCACCAAGGTCTCGCAGGAGATCAGCGCGGCCATCGCCGGACGCCAGTCCGTCGACTCGGCCCTGAAGAAGTCCCAGAAACTCGCCGAGAAGATCTCCAAGGAGTACGAGGGACGATGACCGCCACGACAACGGCCCCCGTGGCCGCCACTCCCGTACGCACCCTGAAAGAGCCGTCCAACCGGCTGCGCGCCTGGGCCACCCGCGCCCCGCTGCTCCCCGCCCTGATCTTCATGATCGCCGTGACCCAGCTCCCCTTCGTGGCCACGCTGGTGATCTCCTTCTTCGACTGGAACGCGCTCTACCCCAAGGCCCGCCACTTCACCGGCCTCTCCAACTACTCGGACGTCCTCACCGACCCCGACCTGCGCCACTCGGTGTGGACGACGATCCTCCTGACGGCGGCCGTGGTCGTCGCCAGCCTGGTCATCGGCCTGGGCCTGGCCCTGCTCCTGGACCGCACATTCCGCGGCCGGGGCATCGTCAGGACCCTCCTCATCGCCCCCTTCCTGGTGGTCCCGGTCGCCGCCGCCCTGCTCTGGAAGCACGTGCTCTACAACCCGGAGTACGGCCTGCTCAACGGACTGCTGCACTACGTGGGCGGTCCCCAGCCCGACTGGATCTCGGGCACCCCACTGCTGGCGGTCGAGGCCTCCCTGGTCTGGCAGTGGACGCCCTTCATGATGCTGATCCTCCTGGCCGGCCTGCAGAGCCGCGACCACCAGCAGATCGAGGCCGCGCGGGTGGACGGCGCGAGCGACTGGCAGGTCTTCCGCTACCTCACCCTCCCCCACCTGCGCCGCTACCTGGAACTCGGCGCCCTGCTGGGCTCGATCTACATCGTCCAGAACTTCGACGCGGTCTTCACCCTCACGTCCGGCGGCCTGGGAACGGCCAACCTCCCCTACACCGTCTACCAGAGCTTCTACCAGGCCCACGAGAACGGCCTCGCCTCCGCCGCGGGCGTCCTGGTCGTCATCGGTTCGATCATCATCGCGACCTTCGCGCTGCGCGTGGTCTCGTCCCTGTTCCGCGAGGAGGTGTCCCGCGCATGAGCGCCACCACGATCCGCGTACGACCCCGGCGTGCCCGGGGGACGGGCCTGGGCCTGTTGGCCTGGCTGCTCGGTGTGCTGTTCTTCCTGCCCATCGCATGGATGGCCCTGACGTCGTTCCACTCGGAGTCGGACGCGGCGACCAACCCGCCGTCCTTCGGCGCCGCCCTCACCCTCGACGGCTACCGCGACTTCTTCGGCACGGGCGGCGGCGCGAGCCCCTGGCCCGCGCTGATCAACTCGACGGTGGCCTCGGTGGTCTCCACCCTCTGCGTCCTCCTGCTGGCCTTCCCGGCGGCGTACGCACTCTCCATCCGCCCGGTGAAGAAGTGGACGGACGTCCTGTTCTTCTTCCTGTCGACGAAGATGCTGCCGGTCGTAGCCGGACTCCTCCCGATCTACCTCTTCGCGAAGAACACCGGAATGCTGGACAACATCTGGCTCCTGGTCATCCTCTACACCTCCATGAACCTGCCGATCGCGGTGTGGATGATGCAGTCGTTCCTCGCCGAGGTACCGGTGGCGGTGATCGAGGCGGCCCAGATCGACGGCGCGAAACTGCCGACGATCCTGGCCCGCGTCGTGGCCCCCATAGCCCTGCCCGGCATCGCGGCCACGGCCCTGATCTGTTTCATCTTCAGCTGGAACGAACTGCTGTTCGCCCGCGTGCTGACCGGTGTGGTCGCCGAGACGGCCCCCGTCTTCCTGACCGGCTTCATCACCAGCCAGGGCCTGTTCCTGGCCAAGGTGTGCGCCGCCTCGCTCGTCATCTCCCTGCCGGTGCTCGCCGCGGGGTTCGCCGCCCAGGACAAACTGGTCCAGGGCCTCTCCCTGGGAGCCGTCAAATGAAGGCCGCCGTCATCGAGTCCGTGGGCCGCGCCGTCGTCACCGAGGTCCCGGACCCGACACCGGGCCCCCGCGAGGTCGTCGTCGAGGTCGCCGCCTGCGGCCTGTGCGGCACGGACCTGCACATCCTCCAGGGCGAGTTCGCGCCCAAGCTGCCGATCGTGCCGGGGCACGAGTTCGCGGGCGAGGTGGTCGGGGTCGGCACCCAGGTCACCGAGCTCGCGGTCGGCGACCGGGTGGCCGTCGACCCCTCGCTGTACTGCTACGAGTGCCGGCAGTGCCGTACGGGCCACAACAACCTCTGCGAACGCTGGGCCGCGATCGGCGTCACCACGGCGGGCGGGGCCGCGCAGTACGCGGTGGCCCCGGTGGCGAACTGCGTGAAGCTGCCCGAGCACGTACGCACCCAGGACGCCGCGCTCGTGGAGCCGCTGTCCTGCGCGGTGCGCGGCTACGACGTCCTGCGGTCCCGGCTCGGCGCCCATGTCCTGATCTACGGCTCCGGGACGATGGGCCTGATGATGCTGGAGCTGGCCAAGCGGACCGGCGCGGCGAGCGTGGACGTCGTGGACCTGAACCCGGCCCGGCTGGAGACGGCACGCACGCTCGGTGTCTCGGGGTCGGCGGCGAACGCGGACGAGCTGGACCGCCCGCAGGGTTGGGACCTCGTCGTCGACGCCACCGGCAACGCGGCCGCGATCCAGGACGGCCTGGACCGGGTGGCGAAGGCGGGCACGTTCCTCCAGTTCGGGGTCGCCGACTACGCGACCCGCGTGACGATCGACCCGTACCGCATCTACAACCAGGAGATCACCATCACCGGTTCGATGGCCGTGCTGCACAGCTTCGAGCGGGCGGCGGAACTGTTCGCGAACGGCGTGCTCGACCCCGAGATCTTCATCAGCGACCGGATCGAGCTGGAGCGGTATCCGCTGGCGTTGCAGCAGTTCGCGGCGGGCGTGGGCAGGAAGATCGTGGTGGTTCCGTAGGGAATCATCGGGATTCGGGCCAGGGTTTCGGGGTTCCGCCAATTGGCCGCTTGGTAAGGGAACGGCAAAATGGTCTCGCTCGTTCACCAGGCATGACAGCTATGACCCCTGGCTCGAACATCCCTCTCTCCGCCGCGCGCGTGACGGTGGACGTCGCCGCTCCGGTGCGGCTCGACGTGTCGGGCCTGCTGCTCACCGCCGACGGCAAGGTGCGCTCGGACGACGACTTCATCTTCTACAACCAGCCGAGCGGGCCGGGCGTGACGTACCGCTCGGGCGGCGGTGCGGCACCCGACGCGATCACCGTCGACACCGGTGCCGTCCCCCCGGGCATCGAGAAGATCGTGGTCACCGCGAGCCCGGACGCCGCGGGCCAGACCTTCCAGGGCATCGAACCGACGGCCACGATCCGCAACGCGGACGACAACAGCGTCCTGGGCACGTTCACGCCCCCTCAACTCGGCACCGAGACGGCGCTGGTGGTCGTGGAGATCTATCTGCGCAACGGCGCCTGGAAGGCCCGCGCGGTCGGCCAGGGGTACGCGAACGGCCTCGCGGGCATCGCCACGGACTTCGGCGTCTCGGTGGAGGAACCGGCACCCGCCCCGGCGGCCCAGCCCGTAGCCGCACCCGCGACCCCGCCCGCACCCCCCATGCACACCCCCGTGACCCCGCCGGCCCCTCCCGCGCCGCCCGCCCCTCCCACTCCCCCCGCCTCCGGAAAGATCAACCTCGACAAGGGCCGCGTCAGCCTCCAGAAGAACCAGACGGTCTCCCTGGTCAAGGGCGGCCGCCCGCTGCTCTCCCAGGTCAAGATGGGCCTCGGCTGGGAGCCGGCGTACCGCGGCAAGGACATCGACCTGGACGCCTCGGTCATCGCCTACGGCCCGCAGCGCAACCACATCGACAGCTGCTACTTCGGCAAGCTGTCCATCCTGAACGGCGCGATCAAGCACTCCGGCGACAACCTCACGGGCGAGGGCGGCGGTGACGACGAGGTGATCGTGGTCGACCTCGGCCGCCTCCCCCAGGAGGCGACCGGCCTCGTCTTCACGGTCAACTCCTTCTCCGGCCAGAAGTTCACCGAGGTCGCCAAGGCCTACTGCCGCCTGCTGGACGCCGCCACCGGCGAGGAGCTGGTCCGCTTCGACCTCACCAGCGCCGAGGCCCAGACCGGCGTGATGATGGCCAAGATGATCAAGCAGTTCTCCGGCGAGTGGGAGATGACGGCCATGGGCGACTTCGTGAAGTCGCGTACGGTCCGCGGCATGGTGAAGCCCGCGGCCCAGGCCCTCTGACCCGCGGCCGCCCACCCACGGAAGGGACCATGGCGGTGCGTCGCAAGCCCGTCGCTTACGTCCGGATCGAGCAGCGGCTCGCCTGCCCGGCCCACGCCTGATCCGGCGGCGACGGGCTCGACGCGCCGCCACGGACCCGACCCACCCCCCGGCGGACAGCGCACGCCGGACAACGCACCGCCTGAGGACCCTCCGTCGCTACGGCCGCAGCCCCTCCGTCAGCAGGGACAGATACCGGCGGATCTGCTTGCCCTGGCCGTTCGCCAGCTCCGAGGCCGTGGACACCCCGTGAGCCAGCCGCAGGACCTCGATCGGCTCGATGTCCTGCCGCAGGGTTCCCTCCCGCTGCGCCGCCTCGACCAGCCGCTGCGCCGCCCCCTTCATGGAAGTGCCGCAGGCCGTGAGCGCGGCCCTGCTGCCGTCCGTGACGGCCGAGCCCAGCAGGGCCTTCATTCCGCGTACCTGGATGGTGCCGACGCACAGCTCGTAGAGCCACTCCGCCAGCGCCTCGCCCGGGGGCAGTTCCTTCGCGATCTCGTCGGCCCGCGCCCCGAGCGCCTCGATCCGGTCGACGTACGCCGCCTCCAACAGCGCCTGCCGCGTGGGGAAGTGCCGGTACAGCGTGCCCGACCCGACACCCGCCCGCTTGGCGATGTCGTCGAGCGACGCGCCTTCCCCGTGCTCGGCGAACGCCTCGGCCGCCACCTTCAGCAACCGCTCATAGTTGCGCCGAGCGTCCGCGCGCATGGGCTTGACCTGCGTCATTCAGATACTCCTTGCGAACCGGGGACCCCCTCCGTATCTTAGCGAGGGTTAAACGGAGACAGTCCCCGCTTATTTCGCGGGCAGTCCGTGCTGCCCGTACGCACCTTCGTCCGGGGACGCCAGACCGGGAGAACACCGTGTCCACCTCGTCTACCCCGTCCGCACCGTCCACCACCACCGACGCTCTCTCCGCACCACCCCAACCCGCCAGGCTCGGCGCCGTCCTGTTCGTCATCGTCACCGCCTACCTGATGGTCGGCGTGGACTCCACCGTCGTCAATGTCGCACTGCCCGACATCCAGAAGGACCTGCACTTCAGCCCGACCGGCCTGTCCTGGGTGCTCAACGCGTACACCCTCACCTTCGGCGGCCTGCTCCTCCTCGGCGGCCGGGTCGGCGACATCGCGGGCCGCCGCCGCACCCTGACCATCGGCGTCCTGCTCTTCGCCGGATCCTCCCTACTCGGCGGTCTCGCCACCGAAAGCGCCTGGCTGCTCACCGCCCGCGCCCTCCAGGGCGTCGGCGCCGCCCTCACCGCACCCAGCACCCTCGCGCTGATCACCACGAACTTCCCCGACGGCCCGCGCCGCCACCACGCCCTGGGCATCTACGCGTCGATGGCGGGCATCGGCGCCTCCATCGGCCTGGTCCTCGGCGGCATGCTCACCTCCTGGGCGTCCTGGCGCTGGGCCCTGCTGATCAACGTACCGATCGGCATCGCGGTCGCCGTCGCCCTGCCCCGCTTCGTCACCGAGACCCAGCGCCACGCGGGCCGGTTCGACGCGGCGGGGGCACTCGCCGGCACGGCCGGGATGACATCGCTGGTGTACGCGTTCATCCGGGTCTCGGAGGAGGGCTGGTCCGACACCCAGGCGCTGCTGGGCTTCAGCTCGGCGGCGGCCCTGCTGGTGGGCTTCACGCTGATCGAGTCCCGCGCGGACCAGCCGATCATGCCGCTGCGCCTGTTCGCGAGCCGCAACCGCGCGGGCGGCTACGCGGGCGTACTGCTGCTGCCCGCGGGCATGTTCGGCGCGTTCTACTTCCTCACCCTGATCTGCCAGCAGGTCCTGGGCTACAGCCCGCTCCGCGCGGGATTCGCCTTCCTGCCCATGACCCTGGCGATGTTCACGGTCGTACGCTTCGTGCCCCGGCTGCTCGCGCGGCTCGGCGCCAAGCCGGTGCTGCTCACCGGCATGGCCCTGCTCGTCGTCGCGGCCGCGTGGCTGTGGCGGCTGCGACCCGACGACGGCTACCTCACCGGCCTGTTCGGCCCGCTGGTGCTGATGGGCGTGGGCGTCGGCCTGAGCTTCATGCCGCTCAACGCGACGATCCTCGCGGGCATCGAACCACGGGAGGCGGGCGCCGCCTCCGGCCTGCTGCAGACCCTGCAGTGGCTCGGCGGCACCCTCGGCCTCTCCATCCTGGTCACGGTCTTCGGCACGGCGGCCCGGCGCGCGCACGGCTCCCCGTCCGACATCCTCACCGAGGGTGCGGCCCGCGCGTTCGGCATCGGCTCGCTGATCGCGCTGACCGCCCTGCTGGTGTCGGCGTTCGCAATCACCGGTACGAAGCCGAAGCACACCGCCTGAGGAAACCACCACCTGAAGGAACCGACCGCCTGAAGAAACCCAGCACCTAGAACAACGCGCTGTACGCGTTCAACGCGGGCTGTCCGCCCAGGTGGGCGTAGAGCACGGTGGACTCCCGCCCGATCTCCCCGCGCGCCACCAGATCCACCATCCCGGCCATCGACTTGCCCTCGTAGACGGGGTCAGTGACCATCCCCTCGGTGCGCGCCGCGAGCCGCATCGCCTCCAGCGTGGCCTCGTCCGGAATCCCGTACGTGCCCGCGTGGTACCGCTCGTCCAGCTCGACGTCCGACTCCGTCAACTCCTTCCTTACGCCGATGAGCTGCCCGGTGCCGTGTGCGATCCGCGCGATCTGCTCCCGGGTGCGGGCGGGCGCCGCCGACGCGTCGATCCCAAGGACGCGCCGCGGCCGCCCGCCCGCCTCCTCCAGGGCCGCGAACCCGGCGACCATGCCCGCCTGGGTCGACCCGGTCACCGAGCACACCACGACGGTGTCGAAGAAGACGCCCAACTCCGCTTCCTGCTCGGCCACTTCATAGGCCCACCCGGCGAACCCCAGGCCCCCCAGCGGATGGTCCGACGCCCCCGCCGGAATGGCGTACGGCTTGCCGCCGCCCTCCTCGACCTCCCGCAGCGCCTGCTCCCAGCTCTCCTTGAAGCCGATCCCGAACCCGGCCCGCACGAGCCGTACGTCGGCCCCGGCGAGGCGGCTGATGAGGATGTTTCCGACCTTGTCGTACACGGAGTCGGGCCACTCCACCCAACTCTCCTGCACGAGCACGCACTTGAGCCCGGCTCGGGCGGCGACGGCCGCGACCTGGCGGGTGTGGTTGGACTGCACGCCACCGATCGAGACGAGGGTGTCGCAGCCCTGGGCGAGCGCGTCGGCGACGAGGTACTCCAGCTTGCGGGTCTTGTTCCCGCCGTACGCGACACCGGAGTTGCAGTCCTCCCGCTTGGCCCACAGGGAGGCACCGCCGAGGTGCTCGGTCAGACGCTCCAGCGGATGCACGGGCGAGGGCCCGAAGAGCAGGGGGTAACGCTCGTACGAGGAAAGGGACATGGGTCCTCCCGCATCAGGGTTCGACATCGGCCAGGTCTTCGAGCGCGCCCCAGATCTCCGCGGTGACGCGGACGGCGGCGGCCACGTCCCGTTCGGCACAGGCGTCGATCAGCTCGTCGTGCAGGCCCGCCGAACGGCAGTTGCCGCCCTCACCGAAGCGGCGCCGTTCCAGACGGCGGATCAGCGGGGTGTAGCGGGCGACGGTGGCGGCGGCGGCACGATTGCCGCTCACCCGCACCAGTACGTCGTGCAGCTCGTCGTCGGCCATCAGGGCGGCGTCCACGTCACCGGCGCGAACAGCGTCCGCGAAGCGCACGTTGGCCTCGCGCATCACCTCGATGTGCGGCGCTTCGAGCCGGGGCACCGCCGTGCGCGCGGCCAGCTCGTGCATGGCGCCGACCACGGCCGCCGCGTCCCGTACATCAGCGGCCACCAGGGGGGTCACCCGCGTGTAGCTCTGCGGCTTGGACTCCAGCAGCCCCTCGTCGACCAGCCGGGAGAAGGCCTCGCGCACCGGCGCCCGCGACAGCCCGAGCAGCTCGGCGAGCCCGGCGTCGCGCACCACCGCGCCCGGTGCGAGCTCACCGGCCACGATGGCGTCCCGAATCGCTTCGTACGCGCGGTCCCTCAGCAGGGTCCGGCGCACGGGTCGTATCGCCTTCATGAACTGAAATGTTAGATATCAGTTCCCGCTGCGCACAAGAGTGCGGCCCGCACCGAAGTACGGGCCGCACTCACGCACGATCGGCTATCCGGCCCACGGCCAGTCGGCGTCCCGCGCCGACTCCAGCAGAGGAACCATCCGGAAAGCCGCGTCCGAGAGCCCCCCGAACGTGTGTCGGTTCGCCTTCCCGGAGGGGCCGTGGCCCGCCCGGTAGCCGGCCAGGTTCCAGGTGTAGACCGGGACGTGCGCCGGGACCTGCTCGGTCGGGTCGCCGTAGTGGCTGTAGGTGGCCTGCTCGTCGGTGACGATGAGCACCCGGTCGTGCTTCCCGTAGTGCGCGCGCACCGCCTCGCTCGTGTTGGTGCCGCCGAGGTCGCCGAAGCGCTCCAGCACCTTCAGCACCGACTCGCTCTTCGTGAACTTGACCCGGTTGCTGCTGGTGCCGAACTCGACGAGATCCGCGTCCGCCGCCCGCAGCGCGAGCGCCGTGCCGAAGATCGCCGCCGCGTCGGCCCGGTTGAGCTCCGAGCGCTCCGACAGCCGCGAGTAGAACATCGAGCCGGACCGGTCGACCAGCACGAGCGTGCGTCCGGGCAGCGCGGGCACGTTCGCCAGCGAGTGGCCGAGCGCCTGCTCCAGCGGGTACGACCAGCGCAGCGAGGGCGCGTGCTGGTACGCGGCGAGGTAGCGGAAGGGGAACTGCCGCGAGCGCGCCACCTCCGCCGGGTCGCTGATCCTGGCGGCGACCTGAGCCGCCACCTCGTCGCTCACTCCCGCCTCGTCGAAGTTCCGCAGGTTGCGTACGAGCGCCATCGCGCCCATGGACGGGATGACGGCCTCCCAGGCCGCCTTGTCCATCGGGCCCTGCAGCCAGCCGGCCAGTGCCTCCCACGTCATCCCCGCGTCCGCCAGGCGCCGCGCGCCGTGCGCACCGGTCACGACCTTGCGCCGCTTGGCGGGCCGCAGCGCCATCAGGTCGCGATGGGCCGCCACGACGGACAGCGACCTTGGAACCACGGCCGTGTCCGGGTGGTGCCGCCGGTCGAGGGCGTACTGGAACAGCTCGCCCTGCCACGGCTTCGCCGGATCGGGCGCCGCGTGCACCAGGTTGAGGATGTCGCCGAAGCGGTAGCCCTTGGCCGCCGTGTCGTACTTCAGCAGCGACTTCTCGCCGTAGAGCCGGCGTACGGCGTCGGCGATGCCCCGCTTGACGGGCTTGGGCACGTTGCGGCCGTACCGGGAGGTCCAGTAGGCGAGCAGCTCGCCGGGCTCGTCCGGGCGGCGCAGCACGGAGGCGATGACCTGGCGGTTGGCCGGGCCCTCGGTGGCGCCCGCGTCGAGGCGTGCCTTCACGTACTCGGCGGCGCCCACGAGCGAGGCCGTCCGCAGGTTGCCCTCGCCGCGCAGCCAGCCGAGCAGGGCGGCCGTCCACGAGGGGTCGGCGACGGCGAGCTCGCGCACGAGCGCGGCGAACCGGTCGTCGCGGGCCTCGCCGGTCTCGTAGAAGGTGTTCTGCGAGACGAAATTGGCGATGGCCAGCAGGAAGAGCTCGGAGCGTGCGTCGCGCTCCTGGCCGCGGCCGCCCTGGTGGGTGCGCAGCACGCGGCCGGTGGATGTCACGCGAGAGGTCGGCTGTGCCTTCGCCGCACGGGCGTTGAAGCGTGCCATGGTGAATTCCCCCGAATTCATGAGTATGTCGGAGGGAGGCACAGCAAATGGAGGGTGTCCGAGATCAGGAGTCGGCGACGGTTCCTGTTCACCCGGCGCGTCTGCCATTTCCGCCACATCGACCCGGAGTCGATGACGGGATTCGAACCCGCAACATACCGTGTCCCGAAGTATCCGCTGCCTGCGCACCGGGCACCCACCATGAGCTGCGCCTCCCGAGATCAATTCGGCGGCGGCGTGGATTCTTTGAGAGAGAAGTAGCCGCAGCCTGCGCACCGGGAGGTGCATGAAATTGTGGTGTCCAGAGTTCAAGGCCGGCGGAACCGACGTAGGTGCTCTAACCCCTGAGCTACACCGGCGCGTTGTACCGGTGGCGGGACTCGAACCCGCGGCCGCCCCATTATCAGTGGAAGTAGGTCCTGCCTTCGCACCTGGACGTGCACCACTTTAGGAGGGCGGCCGCGGTTCGAGCCATTGAATTAACTACCCGCGCTTCTGGCGCTTCCAGGGGCCGGTGATGGCGAGCATGATGCCCGGTTCCTGGATGTTGGCGAAGAGGGTCCTGCCGTCGGGTGAGAAGGTGACGCCGGTGAACTCGCTGTAGGCCGGCTCGGCTTCGGTCCCGATGTTCAGTTCGTTGCGGGCGATCGGGTAGGTACGGCCGCTGTCGGTGGCGCCGAAGAGGTGCTGGACTCCCTCGCCGTCCTCGGCGATGACGAGGCCGCCGTAGGGGGAGACGGTGATGTTGTCGGGGCCGTCGAAGGTGCCGTCCTTGGACGGGTCGGGGTTCACACCGAGCAGGACCTTGAGGGTCAGGGTGCGGTGCTTGGGGTCGTAGAACCAGACGGCGCCGTCGTGCTGGACGGGGCTTTCCTCGCGGGCGTACGAGGAGACGATGTACGTGCCGCCGTCGCCCCACCACATGCCTTCGAGCTTGCGGGCGCGGGTGACCTGGCCGTCGGTGAACTGCTTGCGGACCGAGACGGTCTTCGCGTCACGGTCCGGGACGTCGACCCAGTCCACGCCGTACACCGTGCCGATCTTGGTGGCGCGGGAGAGGTCGTCGATGAACCGGCCGCCGGAGTCGAAGCACTTGAAGGCCTGGAGGACGCCGGCGTCGTCGGCGAGGGTGGCGAGCTGTCCGTGGCCGTGTTCGAAGCCCTGCGGAGGCGTCCAGCGGTAGAGGAGGCCGTTGGGGCCCGAGGCGTCCTCGGTGAGGTAGAGGCGGCCGCGCTTGGGGTCGACGACGACGGCCTCGTGGGCGTACCGGCCGAGTGCCTTGATCGGCTTGGGGTTCCGGTTGCGGCGGCGGTCGACGGGGTCGACCTCGAAGACGTAGCCGTGGTCCTTGGTCATGCCGTTCTGGCCGGCCTTGTCCTCGGTCTCCTCGCAGGTGAGCCAGGTGCCCCAAGGGGTGTTGCCGCCTGCGCAGTTGGTGGAGGTGCCCGCGACGCCGACCCACTCGGCGACCTTGTCGTGGCGCACCTCGACGACCGTGCAGCCGCCGGACGCGGCGGGGTCGTAGACCAGGCCCTCGGTGAGCGGCACGGGGTACTTCCAAGCGGCGCGGGGGCCCTTGAGCTCGTGGTTGTTGACGAGGAGGGTAGCGCCGCGCGGCCCGTCGAAGGTGGAGGTGCCGTCGTGGTTGGACGGCGTGAACTCACCCGAGTCCAGCTTGGTTCGGCCGCTGTAGGTGATGACGCGGTAGGAGAATCCGGCGGGCAGCGCGAGCAGGCCCTTCGGGTCCGGGACCAGCGGTCCGTAGCCGACTCCGCCGTGCCGGTCCGTCGGCTTGCCGTCCTCCCCCACGCTCTCGGTGTCGGTGGACGCCAGGGCGTTCGGGGCGGTGGCGAGGGCGCCGACACTGCCGGCCAGGACGATACCGGCGCCGGTCAGCGCGGATCGACCGGCGAAGTCCCTGCGGGTGAGCGACATGGGTGTCTCCCGTGACGGTGGAGGATGACCGTGGAGGGTGGCCGAGGGCGTTGCGGCCACACCGTCCCGCCCACGCCTGAACGGCGGTTGAACACCGGGCGACTTCACCGCACTCGGTTCCATGAATCCGTAAGGACTCGGCCACAGGCACCAAAAGTCCTCCGGACAGGGGAACGGGCGGAACCCTCCGGGACCGGGAACGAGCGCCCCTCCCGAGGACGGGGGCCGAGGGCCGGGGGAAGCCCCCGGGCCGGGAACGGGCGCCCCTCCCGAGGCTGGGACGAGTGCCCGCTCGGGGCTGAGGATCGGGCGCCCCCGAGGCCGGAGAACGGGCGAAGCGCCCCTCTCGGGGCTGGGGATCGGGCGAAGCCCACCGGAGCCGAGGAACGAGCTCCGCTCCCGGGGCCGAGGAACGGGCGCCTCCCTCGGGTCCGGGGAACGGGCGAAGCCCCATCGGGGCCGGGGAAGCGCCCCTCCCGGGGCTGGAGATCGGCCGAAGCCCACCGGGCCGAGGAATGGGCGAAGCCCCTCCCGGAGCCGAGGAACGAGCGCCCCCTCGGGACCGCGGAACGAGCGAAGCCCAACCGGGGCCGGGGAAGCGCCCCTCCCAGGGCTGGAGAACCGGCGAAGCCCACCGGGCCGAGGAATGGGCGAAGCCCTCCCGGGGCCGAGGAACGAGCGCCCCCTCGGGGCCGGGGCAAGGGAAGCGCCCCGCGACCGGCCCCGCCCCGCTCAACCCCCTTGCTGCGAGCGTGCCTTGAACGCGGCCTTGCGGGCCTCCTTGGCGACCTTCTTGTCGGGGTGGAGGCGGCCCATCGCCTCCAGGACGTCCGGGGTGGCCGGGTGGTCGACGCGCCAGGCCGCGGCGAAGAAGCCGCCGTGCTGCTGGGCAAGCCCCTCGACCAGTCCCTGCAGCTCGGCGGAGTTGCCCTCGGCGGCGAGCTGCGCGGCGATCGTGTCGATGGTGAGCCAGAAGATCATCGCCTCGGACGGCGGGGGCACGTCGGCGGCGCCGTGTTCGGAGAGCCAGACCCGGGAGAGTCCGCCCAGTTCGGCGTCGTCGAGGACCTCGCGCAGCGCGGGCTCGGCCTCCAGACCGACGAGCGAGAGCGCCTGCTGACAGTGCAGCCGGCGCAGCGGCGCCCCGGCATCGCCGCCGCGCGCCGCGGCGAGCAACTCCCGGGCGGCGGCGAGGGGTTCACGTCGGGCGAGCCACTGCTCGGTCTCGGCCCGGGCGGCGGTCGGCGGGAAGGTGGCGGTGCCGTCCAGCAGCGCGTCCGCGCCCTTGTCCGCGAGATCGCCCACCGCGGGGGCGGCGAGGCCGGACTCCAGCAGCCGCGCCCGCAACCCGTACAGACCGAGGGGTGTCAGCCGTACCATCCCGTACCGCGACACGTCGTCGTCGGCGGCGGCCGAGGACTCCTCGTCGGTGTCCGCCATCAGTGTCTCGTCGACCGGCTGGAAGTCGACGAGACCGACGGGTTCGAGCAGCCGGAACTGGTCGTCGAGCCGCATCATCGCGTCCGACACCTGCTCCAGTACGTCGTTGGTGGGCTCCCCCATGCCATCGGGCACGATCATGGACGCGGCGAGGGCCGGCAGCGGTACGGGGCCTTCGCCCGCCCCGCCCTCGCTCACGCTCAGCAGGTACAGATTGCCGAGCACTCCGTCCAGGAACTCGGCCTCGGCCTCGGGGTTCCAGTCCAGCGAGGAGAAGTCGATCTCCCCGCCGCCGTCCATCGCGTCGACGAGCTCGTCGAGGTCGGGCACGCTCGCGTCGGCCAGTACGGTCTCCAGGGCGGTGAGCCACACCCCGAGGACGTCCTGCGGCGCTCCGGAGGTGAGCAGCGCGAGGTCCGCGCCCGCGGCGACCGCGCCCTCCTCCTCGTCCACGATCTCGACGAGCCCGGTGTCCACGGCCACCCGCCAGGCCTCGCTGGCGAGGGCCGCCGCGTCGTCGCCGGTGAGCCCGAGCGCGTCGGCCGCCCCGGGAAGCTGTTCCTCGACGAGTTCGCCCCCGGCGCCGACCCGTGTGTCCGGGCCGGCCCAGCGGGCCAGCCGTGCGGCGCGGGAGAGCAGCGGTGTGGCGAGCGCGTCCCGCGCCAGCTCCGCTTCGGACGTCAGCCGCACCGGCGGCAAGGGGGAGCTCTCTGACATCGGCTGGGTTCTCCTCCGAACAATCAGGACCCGAACAGCGGGATCGAACGGCCCGAACGAGCGGAACCGGGCGACCCGACCGGCGGGACCGACCAAGCGTGACAAGCAGAAAAAGCAGGAAAAGCAGTACAAGCGGAACAAGCATGACGAGCGGAACAAGCGTGACATCCACCGGGGTCCGGCAGATCACCCCCGGATCCGGCAGATCACCCACCAAGACCCGGCGACACACCCCCGGATCCGGCGAGACACCCACCAGGGCCCGGGGGCGCATCGCCCAGCCCCGGCAGGACACCCACCAGGACCCGGCGGCGCATCCGCCCGCCCCGGCGGTACGTCCACCGAGCCCGGCGGCGCATCCACCCGACCCGGCAGGAAACCCACCGAGCCCACAAGGACATCGTCCCGCAGGACATCCCGCGCGCCCCGTGGACCACCCCCGGACCCGAGGGTCCGGACGCCAGACCGGAAAACCACGTCGACGGCTCAGCCTAGACGGATTTCCACCCATGCCGCCCGGTTCATGTCCCTGTCAGGAGTTGTACATCACCCCATCCTTGACAACTCCCCTTCCCACACACGAGATTGACGCGCGTAGAAGTTCAAAGGGGCACCCGTCCCACCAGCTTCTACGCGCGTCACCGACCCGCACACAGGTCGCGCTACCCCCACACGCTCCACCCTCGTCCCGGCGCTCATGTAAGTCCCCGGAGGGATTCCCTTGCCGAGCAAGAGAACCGCGCGCATCGGCGCGCTGACCGTAGCCGCGGTCTGTTCCACCGTCTCCGCCGTGGTGCTGACCGCACCCGCCCACGCGGACACCGTCCACATCCACGACATCCAGGGCACCACCCGGACGTCCCCCTACGCGGGCCAGAAGGTCACGGACGTGGCGGGCATCGTCACGGCCCTGCGGACCTACGGTTCGTCCCGGGGTTTCTGGATCCAGGACCCGACCCCGGACGACAACCCGGCCACCAGTGAGGGCGTCTTCGTCTTCACCAGCTCCACCCCGAAGGTCGCCGTCGGCGACTCGGTCACCGTCACGGGCACCGTCTCGGAGTACGTGCCCGGCGGCGCCTCCTCCGGCAACCAGTCGCTGACGGAGATCACCAAGCCGACGATCACGGTGCTGTCGTCCGGCAACGCGGTCCCCGCGCCCACGGTCGTCAACAGCCGTTCCGTGCCGACCGCCTACAGCCCCGCCGGTGACACGGCCGCGAGCGGCTCGATCAACGCGCTCACCCTGGAGCCGACGAAGTACGCCCTGGACTACTACGAGTCCCTCGAGGGCATGAACGTCCAGGTCGCCGACGCCCGCGTGGTCACCGCCACCGACCGGTACAGCGAGCTGTGGGTCACGGTGAAGCCGCACGAGCACCCCACCCGCCGCGGCGGCACGATCTACGGCGCATACACCTCGCAGAACACCGGCCGCCTGCAGATCCAGTCCCTCGGCGCGACCGCCGACTTCCCCGTCGCGAACGTCGGCGACGAGCTCGCCGGCACCACCGCGGGCCCGCTCGACTACAACCAGTTCGGCGGCTACACGCTCGTCGCGAGCCAGTTGGGCACCCTGGAGAAGGGCGACCTGCAGCGCGAGACGACCCGCAAGCAGTCGCGCGGCGAGCTGGCCGTGGCGACGTACAACGTCCAGAACCTGGACCCGGGCGACGGCACGTTCGCCGCCCACGCGGCCGCGATCGTGAACAACCTCCAGTCGCCCGACATCGTGTCCCTGGAGGAGATCCAGGACAACAACGGCGCCACGGACGACGGCACGGTCGCCGCCGACCAGACGGTGAACAAGCTGATCGACGCGATCGTCGCGGCGGGCGGCCCGAAGTACGACTGGCGTTCCATAGACCCGGTCAACGACAAGGACGGCGGCGAGCCCGGCGGCAACATCCGCCAGGTCTTCCTCTTCAACCCGGAGCGGGTCTCCTTCACGGACCGCGCGGGCGGCGACTCGACGACCGCCGTCGGTGTCACCAAGGTGCACGGCAAGGCCCAGCTGACGGCCTCCCCCGGCCGGATCGACCCGGCCAACACGGCCTGGACGTCCAGCCGCAAGCCGCTGGCCGGCGAGTTCGTCTTCCGTGGCAAGACGGTCTTCGTGATCGCCAACCACCTCAACTCCAAGGGCGGCGACCAGGGGCTGACCGCGCAGTACCAGCCCCCGGCCCGCAGCTCGGAGACCCAGCGCCATCTGCAGGCGACGGCGGTGAACTCCTTCGTCAACGAGATCCTCAAGGCGCAGAAGAACGCCGATGTGCTCGCCCTCGGTGACATGAACGACTTCGAGTTCTCGGACACCACCAAGATCCTCGAGGGTGACGGCGAGCTCTGGTCCGCGATCAAGTCGCTGCCCAAGAGCGAGCGTTACACGTACGACTACCAGGGCAACCAGCAGGTCCTGGACCAGATCCTGGTCAGCCCGTCGATTCGCCAGGGCTGCGACTTCGACTACGACAGCGTGCACATCAACTCGGAGTTCTCCGACCAGATCAGCGACCACGACCCGCAGGTACTGCGGTTCCGGCCGTAGGCCTGTAGGGGCTGCGGATGAGGCCACAGCCCCGAAAGGGGAAGAGCCCGGCCCCGTCGTCCGGGGGGCCGGGCTCTTCCCTTGCCCGAGGTCAGGCGGCGAACGTCTCGTTCAGCCAGCCCTTCCAGGCGGTCTCGTTGTGCTGGGCGTCGGCGTCGGACGCGAAGTCGTGGACGCTCATGCCGACCGGGGCGCCCCAGTGGTTCCGCCCGAAGAAGCGGATGAGGGCGTTGTCGGTGCGCAGCCCGATGAAGTACGGGTTGCGGTAGTCGACCACGGCGTCGAGGAGCTGCCCCTCGGGTCCGCGGGCCCGCACCCGCGCGCCCTCGGCCGTGTCGTCCGCGAGGCCCAGCGCCCGCCCGACGGCGGCGAAGGCGTCGGACGCCGTGGACGCGCCGGGCCCGTCGAAGGTGGCGAAGGCGACCGGGCGCCCCGCGAAGTGCGTCACGTACTCGCGCAGGGTGTGCAGATAGAAGTCCGTGTGCTTGCTCGCGCCGTCGTACTGGTTGTCCCAGTCCTCGACGAAGATGCCGCTGTGCACGTACCGCACCCACGACCGGCGGCCGTCGTCACGCGGCTCGATGGTCTCGTCGATCTGGTTGAGGGTCTGCTGGGAGATGCCCTCGACGTCCTCGACCAGGCTGGTGAGGCGGTGCGGCGGGTCCCAGTTGGTGAGCGTGGAGCCGAAGGGCCCGGTCCCGCCCTGGCGCGGCTCGAACTCCATCGGCCACAGCCAGCCGCCGGTACCGGTGGTGATCGCCTCCCACATCTGTTCCGGGGTGGCGTCGACCTCGAACTCGCGGGCGATCTCGAATTCCTTGGACATGGTGGAGGTTCTCCTGTGGTTCAGTCCTGGTCGGGCAGGGCCGGGGCCACCGCGAGGGCGGTCTCCGGCGTCGCGGCGGCCGCCGCCTCGACGGTGATTCCCGGCGTGACGATGGCTTCCGGCTTTGCGGTGGCTTCCGGCTTTGCGGTGGCTTCCGGCTTTGCGGTGGCTTCCGGCTTTGCGGTGGCTTCCGGCTTGAGCGTCGGGTGGACGGCGACGACGATCCGGTGGTCGCGCCCGCCCTCCGCGTTCCCGTCGTGGTACTTGCGGATGAGCGCGCCGACCCCTTGCGTCAGCTCCTCGATGAACGCGGCGCGGTCGGCGGCGGAGGCGAAGGTCACCTCACCGTCGAGCGCGTAGGTGGCGAGCCGCTTGCGGGCCTTCGCCGCGCCGGTGATCAGCGCCCCCACGTCCCGGACCAGCCGGGCACCGACGGCCAGCAGCCAGCGGGCCGAGAGCTGATCCCGGAAGCGGTCCGGGTCGGGCTGCACGGCGGCGAGGGCGAGCGGCGAGATGACATACGACGACGCCGTCGCGCGCATCAGCCGCTCGGTGACATTGCCCTTGCGGCGCTCGCCCGCGAGCTCGACCAGGCCGTGCCGCTCCAGCGCCTTCAGGTGGTAGTTCACCTTCTGCCGCGGCAACCCGACCCTTCCGGCCAGCATGGCGGCCGACGCGGGCCCGGCGGCGAGCTCGGCCAGCAGCCGGGCCCGTATGGGGTCGAGCGAGACGGCGGCTGCCTCGGCATCCTCGATGACGGTCACGTCCAACATGACTCCACCGTCTCACCGAACACTTTTTTTGTCCAGGCGGGTCAAGTTGTCGGAGAGGGCCGCGAAGAAGACTCGTCGACCGCCGCGCCTCAGCCCTGCGGCCCGCCCTCGCCGAGACGTGCCAGCTGGGTCTGGAACCAGTCCAGCCGGGCCTGCAGCAGTGCCGCCTCGGCGACGAGTTCGGACACCCCGAGCCCGGCGGGCAGATCCCCGACCACGACCCCGCTCCCGGCGCGGACCCGCAGCCCCTCACCGGCCAGCCGCGCGAACTCCGCCAACGACAGGGACGTACGACCGCGTACGCAGCCCGCGCAGGCCGCCGCGAGGGCGCGCCAGCCGGGGCGCCCCCAGCCCGCGTCCGCGAGCGCGGCGGCCACCGCGCCGCAGGCGCAGGGACCGACCGTCGCGCTCCGCACCCGCTGGCGGGCGTAGCGGAACCCCTGTTCGAAGCGGATGTAGGCGCCGAGGACGGAGACCTCCAGGAGGACGGCCGCCCGGTGCTCGGCGGTGCAGAGCATGGCCTCGGCCGTGGCCGAGTCGTGCACGCAGTGGAAGCCGCAGTCGCAGCGACGGTGCGGCGCCCGGTGCCGCAGCCCGTAGACGCAGCGCGCCTCGTCCAGCACTCCGTACGGCACCGCGCCGCCCAGCGAGACGCCGGTGAACCCGGCCCGGGTGCCGTCCTGGGACAGCACCGGGTGGGCGATCTTGTATCCGGTCGGCGGCTCCGTCGGTCGTTCCTCGGGGAGCCGCAGCCTCATCGGGCGACCGGGACCTCTTCGGGCACGGACGTCTCCAGCTCCTCGATTTTCTCGGGGAGTTCCTCGGGAAGTTGGAGAATGTCTTCGTCCGCGCGAGTCCGCTCTTCCGCGACTCCGGTGGCGAGTGCCTTGCCCAGCCTCATGACGCCTCCCGCGATCTGCCGTCGACTTCCGTCCTCGCCATGGTGACCCATGAGGGGCCGGGTTGGCACCAGGGCCTCGCGAAAGCAGCCACCTGGTAGCAATGCTTTCCCTTACCTCGTAGAAGAATTAAGTGGAGCTTCACAGTGGAGCTGCCGAGACTACTCGCATGACGACCTCGGCCCCCTTGGCCCCTCCCTCCGCCTCTTCCTCCACTCCTCCGTTCGGCCGTGCGCTCTGCGCGATGGTCACGCCCTTCACCGAGGCGGGCGCGCTCGACCTCGACGGGGCGGGGCGGCTCGCCGACCGGCTGGTCCGCGCGGGCTGCGACGGTCTGGTCCTGTCCGGCACCACGGGCGAGTCCCCGACCACGACGGACGCCGAGAAGTCCGCGCTCGTGCGCGCCGTGCGCGAGGCGGTCGGCGACCGGGCCGCGATCGTCGCGGGCGTCGGCACCGCCGACACGCGGCACACCGTCGAACTGGCCCTGGCGGCCGAAAAGGCGGGCGCGGACGGCCTGTTGGTCGTGACGCCGTACTACAGCAGGCCTCCGCAGGACGCCGTCGAGGCGCACTTCCGGGAGATCGCCGACGCCACCGGACTGCCGCTCACGCTGTACGACATCCCCGGCCGCACCGGCACCCGTATCGAGCCCGACACCCTGATCCGGCTCGCCGAGCACCCCCGGATCGTGGCCGTCAAGGACTGCGCGTACGACCTCCTCGGCACCCAGAAGGTGCTGGCCCGCACCGAGTTGGCGTACTACGCGGGCTGTGACGAGCAGGTGCTCGCGCTGCGGGCGGTCGGCGGGACCGGGTACATCAGCACGGTGGCGAACGCGGCCCCCGGCCCCTTCCGCGCGATCCTCGACGCGTTCGAGACGGGGGACACGGCGGAGGCGGCGCGTCGGCAACAACGCGCCGTCCCGCTCATCGAGTTGATGATGTCGTCGGGACTGCCCGGCACGGTCACGGCCAAGGCCCTGCTCGGCCGGCTCGGCCTGCCCGCGGGTCCGGTCCGCCCGCCGCTGCGGCCCGCCGGCCGGGAGGTGACCGACGGACTGCTGGCGGCGTACGAGGAGTTGGCGGCCGCCTGATCAGCGCCGGGCGAACACCGGTGTCCAGCGCCCGGCGGCGCCGTCCTGGCCGCCCCGGAATCCGCTCAGCGGTACCTCCTTGTCGCTGCCCAGGGCGACGACCACGAGCCGGTTGTGGAACTCGTTCGAGCCCGGGGTGATGTCCCAGGCGATCAGGCGCTTGTTGTCGATCCAGGCGAGCAGTTGCTGCCCGCGTACGGTGGTGATCCGCTTGCCGGTGGCGGAGTCCAGGATCTCGGAGGCGGTGGTCTTCTTCCCGCCCGCGAAGTCGCCCGCGGCGAGTCTGCCGTCCGGGGACAGCCGTGCGTCGACGTACCAGACCAGGTGCCTCTCGTTGTCGGGCGTCGCGACCTCGTTGCCCTGGAAGTCGTAGAAGCGCTGGCCGGGTGCGGTGGTGACCCCGCTGTAGACCAGTTTGCCGTCGCGGCTGAAGCCGAAGTCCTGACGGACGTTGATGTCGGAGCCGCCGCCGGACGGGACCTTGCTCCAGGACGCCGTGCCGGACGCGACGTCGACGACGTAGAAGCCGGTCCGGCCCGGCTCCTGGTAGGTGGCCTGGTTGTTCGTCACCGTGGCCTGCAGGTCGGGGTTCGTCTTGTAGGTCGTCGCGACGAGTTTGCGGCCGTCGGGCGAGAATGCGACCCCGCCGACCGTGTGGTCGACCGGAATCCAGCGCTCGACCTCGCCGGTGCGCAGGTCGAGCAGGCCGATCCGCCGGGCGGGCAGGTCCCGCTCCAGGACGGCGGCGGTCCGCAGGCCGGGGGCGACCGCGACAAAGGACCACTTCGTGGTCTTCTTGTACTTGTGCGTCCGCACGTCGAGGAGCCAGTACGTGCGGATGTTGAGGTGACGGTCGGCCGACTGCTTGACTCCCGTGGTGGTGTAGTACGCGGCCAGCGCGACTCCCCCGGCCGCGATCAGATCGCGCGGTGGGGTCTGGCCGGGGTGGGCGACGATGTCGTTCTCGTTCAGGACGTTCGCCGGGCGCACGTCGTCCTTGCCGGTGCCCAGCACGGGCACCGCGACGGCGACGGCGACCGCGGCGACGGTGGCCACGGCGACAGAGGCGATCGTACGGGTCCGGCGGCGCCGTCGGACGGCCAGTACCCGGTCGGCGAAGTCCACGGGAGGCGGGGCGACATCCGCGACCTGCTCGTGGAAGGAGTCTCGGACGAAGTCGTCGACGTTCACGGGCGCACCTCCAGCGGCGAGAAGTCACGGGACGACGGCCGCTCGTCGCCGCCCCGGCCGAGTGCGGCCAGTTCGGGGGCGAGGGCGCGCAGCCGGGCGAGCGAGCGGTGGGTGGTGGACCGTACGGTCCCGACGGAGCAGCCGAGGAGCCGGGCCACGTCGGCCTCCGGCAGATCCTCGAAGTAGCGCAGGACGAGCACGGTGCGCTGCCGGGCGGTGAGCCGGGCCAGCGCCCCCCGCATCACGACCCGCAGCTCCGCGGCGGACGAGACGTCCGCGTCATGCGGCCCGCCCTCGGGCGGCTCGGCGACGCTCAGCTCCCGTCGGGGCCACTTCAGCCGCCAGCGGCTCACCTGCTGCCGGTACAGCACCTGCCGTACGTACGCCTCGGGTTCGTCGATCCGGTGCCACCGCCCCGCGGCCTTGATCAGGGCGTTCTGCAGCAGGTCCTCGGCGGCGTGCCGGTCCCCGCCGCTGAGCAGCACGGCCGTCTTCAACAGCGTGGACGACCGATTCGCCACGAACTCCCGGAAGCTCTTCTGCGCTTCGGCATCCATCGTCACCTTCGTCTTCCCCGAGGGTCTGCTCCGGCGGCCTGACGGCCCGCCCCTGTACCCCTTGTGACGCGTGCGCCCGCCCGCCGCTATGCCCCGGGGCCGCGATCAATCTCGAGCAATCTCAAGGAGGTTGTCCGTCCAGAGCGGACGGAAAAAGACGAAGGCAAGGAGGTTACCCACTCCTTGCCACTCTCAACTTATAGCGCACCGGGGGGCTTGCGGCAAGGCCCCCGTCGTGCCGCAGAATCACCGGCCGAAGCCGGAATCCGCGGACACGGGGAGTCGCAAAGTGCGTGTGCTGTTGTCGACATGGGGATCGCGAGGGGACGTCGAACCGCTGGCGGGACTCGCGGTGCGGTTGCGGGAACTCGGCGCGGAGGTGCGGGTGTGCGCGCCACCGGACGAGGAATTCGTGGCGCTGCTGGCTCGGGTCGGCGTGCCGCTGGTGCCGCTCGGCCCGTCGGTGCGCTCGGTGGTGACCGGCGAGAGGCCGCCGTCGGCCGCGGCCGCGTTCCGGCTCGCGCCCGAGCTGGTCGCCGCGAGGTACGAGACGCTCACCGCGGCGGCCGAGGGGTGCGACGCGCTGCTGGCGACCGGCCTGATGCCGGCCGGCGCACGCTCGGTGGCCGAGAAACTGGGCATCCGCTACGTGTTCGCGTGCTTCCATCCGTTCGGACTGCCCTCGCAGCACTTCCCTCCGCAGTCGCGGCCGGGCCGGCCGTCCCCCCGGGAGGAGACCGACCTCAAGGTGCTGTGGGAGCAGGACGCCCAGCGCGTGAACGAGCTGTACGGCGAGGCGGAGAACAGCCACCGGGCGGTGATCGGCCTGGCACCGGTGGACAACGTCCGTGACTACGCGGTCACCGACCGGCCGTGGCTGGCGGCGGACCCCGTCCTGGGCCCGTGGCAGGACCTGACGGATCTCGACCTCGTGCAGACGGGGGCGTGGATCCTGCCGGACGAACGCCCGCTCCCGGCCGGGTTGGAGGCGTTCCTGGACGCCGGTGCACCACCGGTCTACGTGGGCTTCGGCAGCATGGTCGCGCACACCCCGAAGGACATCGCCCGGGTGGCCATTGAAGCGAGCCGCGCGCGGGGCCGCCGCGTACTCCTTGCCCGCGGCTGGGCCGGCCTGGCCCCGATCGACGATGTCGACGACTGTTTCGTCCTCGGTGAGGTCAACCAGCAGGCGCTGTTCGGCCGGGTGGCCGCCGTCGTGCACCACGGCGGCGCGGGCACGACGACGACGGCCGCCCGGGCCGGCGCGCCCCAGGTGGTCGTACCCCAGATCGTGGACCAGCCGTACTGGGCAGCCCGGGTCGCCGAGCTGGGCATCGGCGCGGCCCACGGCGGTCCGACTCCGACCTTCGAGTCCCTGTCGGCCGCGCTCGGTACGGCCCTGGCCCCCGAGACCCGCGCACGGGCGACCGCTGTGGCCGCCACGATCCGCACCGACGGGACGACAGAGGCCGCGAGGCTTCTCCTCGGCATGATCAGCCGGGAGGAGCCACGCACATCCGCGTGAACCCCACGGGACCCGTCCGGCCAGGACCCCGGACACATGAACCCGCACACGCCGGTCCGGACGCCTTGCCGCGCGCAAGGGTCACGAGCGACCTCACCTTCGGAACATTCGGAGCCAACGACGTGAATCCCCTGACCACCAGCGCGTTCGACCTTCCCGACCGCCTCTCCGCCAAGGCCGACCCGACGCTGATCGCCGGCGACGAAGAGCACTTCGCGGCCATCGCGGAGTGCCTCGAACAGTCGATCGCCGAGCTGACCGACCTCCTCGACGCCGAGCGCAGAGCGCCCGGCGGTGCGGGCCGGCAGGCGATGGACCGGGACGTGGAGATCCACCGGCTGACCGCTCGCCTGCGCGCACTGCGTCGCTTCGGTCTGGACCTGTGCCTCGGACACATGGTCGGCGCGGACGACCCCGAGCCCGTGTACGTCGGACGGCTCGGCCTCACGGACAGTACGGGTCGTCGGCTGCTGCTCGACTGGCGCTCCCCCGCGGCCGAGCCGTTCTTCGGAGCCACCCACGCCGACCCGATGGGTCTGGCGAGCCGCCGCAGGTATCGCTGGGCCCGAGGCCGGATCGGCGACTACTGGGACGAGGTGTTCACCTCGGACGGATTCGCCGGCCACGCCGCGCTCGACGACCAGTCCGCCTTCATCGCCAGCCTGGGCGGCGACCGGTCGCCACGGATGCGCGACGTGCTCGGCACCATCCAGGCCGACCAGGACGCCATCATCCGCGCGGGATCCCGCGGCGCTCTCGTCGTCGACGGCGGTCCGGGTACGGGCAAGACGGTCGTCGCTCTGCACCGCTCCGCCTACCTCCTCTACTCCGACCCGCGCCTCGGTCACCGCCGGGGCGGCGTGCTGTTCGTCGGTCCGCACCGGCCCTACCTGGCCTACGTCGCCGACGTCCTGCCCAGTCTCGGAGAGGAGGGCGTGCAGACCTGCATCCTGCGGGATCTCGTCGCCGAGGGAGCCGCCGCGACGATCGAGGCCGACCCGGACGTGGCTCGCCTGAAGTCGTCCGCTGATCTGGTGAAGGCGATCGAGACAGCCGTGAGGTTCTACGAGGAGCCGCCCACCAAGGGGATGACGGTCACGACCCACTGGTCCGACATCTGGCTGAGCGCCGACGACTGGGCCATGGCGTTCGAAGCGGCGGAACCCGGTACTCCGCACAACGAGGCGCGCGACCAGGTCTGGGAGGAGCTGCTCACGATCCTGGTGGACAAGCACGACGACGCCTCGGCGCATGACGACGGCGTCTCGGCCGACCTGCTCCGCACGTCGCTGCTGCGGAACAGGGAGCTGCTCACGGCCTTCGACCGCGCCTGGCCGCTGCTCGAAGCGGCCGACCTGGTCTCGGACCTGTGGTCGGTACCCGCCTACCTGCGCAAGTGCGCTCCCTGGCTCGGCCCCGACGAGGTCCGGCGGCTGCGGCGCGAGGACGCCCAGGCCTGGACGGTGTCCGACCTGCCGCTGCTGGACGCGGCACGGCAGCGGCTCGGCGACCCAAAGGCGGCTCGGCGCAAGCGTCGTAACGAAGCCGCCGTCGCCGCCGAACGCGCACGCAGGGCCGACGTCATCGACAGCCTGCTGCAGAACGTCGTGATCGACGAGAGCGAAGGCGCGGTGGGGATGCTGCACGGACGGGACCTCCAGGACACCCTGGTCGACGAGAGCGCACTGCCCGGCACCGAACCGGACCTGCTCGCCGGCCCGTTCGCGCACATCGTCGTGGACGAGGCTCAGGAGCTGACCGACGCGGAGTGGCAGATGCTGCTGCTGCGCTGCCCGTCCCGGAGCTTCACCATCGTCGGGGACCGTGCCCAGGCCAGGCACGGGTTCACGGAGTCGTGGCGGGAACGGCTCGAGCGGATCGGGCTCGACCGGATCGAGTCGGCCTCCCTGAGCATCAACTACCGGACGCCGGAAGAAATCATGGCGGAGGCCGAGCCGGTCATCCGGGCCGTGCTCCCGGACGCCAATGTGCCGACCTCCATCCGCAGCGGCGGCGTTCCCGTCGTCCACGGATCCACCGCGGATCTGAGCTCGGTCCTCGACACCTGGCTCGCCGCGCACGCGGACGGCATCGCCTGTGTCATCGGCGATCCCACATTCCGGGCGACGTCCCGCGTCCGTTCACTGACCCCGGAGCTGTCGAAGGGGCTCGAGTTCGACCTGGTCGTCCTCATCGACCCGCAGGCGTTCGGCGAGGGCGTCGAAGGAGCGGTCGACCGCTATGTCGCGATGACCCGAGCGACCCGGCAACTCGTCGTCCTCACGAGCTCATGAAGCGGTTCCCCGCGCCCCGGTCGGGGCGCGGGGGCTGCGACATCCGCGACTCCGCCGCGGGAGCCGTCGGAGGCTGGATTGCAGAGCCTGTGAGTGGCGCTTAGCGTGATGTCGGGGACTCCAGGGGCTCTCGGGTGCGGTGCGTGCGGCGGACTTGGCAGGGCATGCGCCCACTCTGACCTCAGATCGGTTCGCTGCGGCGAGCGGTCCTGATCACGGACCTCGATGAAAGGTCACTCATGCCACAATCCATGCGCGCTCTCGTAGCCGGGAAGGTTGGCGAGCCGGCCGATGTCCTGCGGCTGGAATCCCGTCCCGTTCCCACGCCAGAAGCAGGTCAGGCGTTGATCCGCGTGAAGGCGACTCCGATTCACGCCAGTGATCTGCACGTGCTGCGTGGCCGCTACGGTTTCTCCCCCGAGTTCCCCACCGTCGGGGGTCACATGGAATGCGTGGGCCGCATTGAGGCCCTGGGCCCGGACACCGAGGGACTGAAGACGGGCGAGCGCGTGGTGGCCGTTGCCGTCCCGGCGGTACCCGGGCCGCCTGTGGCCGGCACCTGGCAGGAATACCTTGTCGCCGATGCACGAAGGGTCCTGCCGGTCCCCGATCATCTGAGCGACTCCAGCGCCTGTCAGCTCGCCGTCAACCCGTTGACCGCGCTGCTCCTGGTGACTCGCGAACTCGACGTACAGCCGGGTGAATGGTTGTTGCAGACGGCCGCGGGCTCCACCGTCGGCCGGCTCGTCATTCAGCTGGCCAGGCATCTGGGTATGCGCACGATCAATGTCGTGCGGCGGCGCGATGCCGTCGAGGAGATCAAGGCGCTTGGTGGTGACGAGGTCATTTGCACCGAGGACGAGGACTTGTTGCAGCGTGTGGCGGAGATTGCAGGATCGGCCGGCGTGCGCAAGGCCATCGACTGTGTCGCGGGCCATGTGGGTGCCCAGGTGTCCCAGGCATTGGCTCCGGGAGGAGAGGTCGTGGTCTACGGCGCGCTCTCCACCCATCGGCAGACCGACCCGGCAGCGCTGACGATCCCGCTGTCGGCACGCTCGGTCATCTACGAGACCAAAGCAGTCCGTGGGTTCTGGCTGAACCGCTGGTTCGGCACCGCCTCACCTGCGGACGCGCTGCGCGCGCTGTCCGAGGTTCGCGGTCTCGTCGCTGATGAGGTGCTGAACATCCCCCAGGGCGAGCCGTTCCCGCTCGAACGCTTCACTGAAGCCATCTCGTTCGCCGAAGCACCCGCACATGGCGCGAAACCGCTCTTCGTCTTCGAGGACGGCCGGGACGAAGACGACAGGTAGGACGCGGGTTCCCGGCTGACATCCACAGGTGACATCGCCTTACAAGGCGGCTGTCTCCCTCGACGCACGAGCGCCCTCCCGGGCCGTCCTGGGGCCGTGGAAGGGCGCTCGACGATGACCGACGCCGACAGCTGCCGACAGCTCAGCAGCACTTCAGCAGCAGGTCAGAAGCAGGTCAGAGCATGGACCGATGAGGCGGCCGCAGGTCACGGCCGCCGATGATCAGTTGTGGCTGTGCAGAACCTCGTTCAGGCCGCCCCACACCGCGTTGTTCGGCCGCGCCTCGACGGTTCCGGTCACCGAGTTGCGGCGGAAGAGGATGTTCGACGCCCCGGACAGCTCACGGGCCTTGACGATCTGCCCGTCGGGCATGGTCACGCGGGTGCCCGCGGTGACGTACAGCCCCGCCTCGACCACGCACTCGTCGCCGAGGGCGATACCGACGCCCGCCTCGGCGCCGATCAGGCAACGCGCGCCGATGGTGATGCGGACGTTGCCGCCGCCGGACAGGGTGCCCATGGTGGAGGCGCCGCCGCCGATGTCGGAGCCGTCGCCGACCACGACGCCGGCCGAGATGCGGCCCTCGACCATCGACGTGCCGAGGGTGCCCGCGTTGAAGTTCACGAAGCCCTCGTGCATGACGGTGGTGCCCTCGGCGAGGTGCGCGCCGAGCCGGACGCGGTCGGCGTCGGCGATCCGGACGCCCTTGGGGGCGACGTAGTCCGTCATGCGCGGGAACTTGTCGATGGACGTCACCTGGAGGTGCAGGCCCTCGGCGCGGGCGTTGAGGCGCACCTTCTCGACGTCGTCCACGGCGACCGGGCCGAGCGAGGTCCAGGCGACGTTGGCGAGATGACCGAAGATGCCGTCCAGGCTCTGGCCGTGCGGCTGCACGAGGCGGTGCGAGAGCAGGTGCAGGCGCAGGTAGGTGTCGTGCGCGTCGATCGGCTTCTCGTCCAGCGAGGCGATGACCGTGCGGACCGCGACCACTTCGACGCCTCGGCGGGCGTCGGGCCCGATGGCTTTGGCGGCGCCTTCGCCGAGCAGCTCGACGGCACGCTCGGCGGACAGCCGCTCGGTGCCGGCCGGGCCGGGCTCGGCGGACAGCTCGGGCGCGGGGAACCAGGTGTCGAGGACGGTGCCGTCGGCCGTGAGGGTGGCGAGGCCGGCGGCGACGGCGCCGGTGGTGCGAGTAGCAGTCGTGTCGGTCATGGGTGAAACCTAACGCGGCCCGGGGCGCACGAGCGAACCGGTACACCCGCCATCTCACGTGCCGGGCGCCCCGTACGCCCCCTCGCGGGACCCCGTCCTCCCCTCGCGCATCCCCCGCACCGAACCCTCCCCCTCAGCCGATCACCCGCCCCAACACCTCCCGCGCATACCCCTCGTCATACGACACCCCCGTCAGCAGCACCTGCAGACAGATCCCGTCCACCAGCGCGACCAGTGCCCTCGCGGTGACGGGGTCGGTGCGGCGGGCGAGGGGCTCGGCGAGGTCCTGGACCCATTCGGCGGCGACGGGGCGCAGGGCGGGGCGGCGCAGCGCCGCGAGGTACAGCTCGTACTCCAGCTCCACCCCCGTACGGTCGCCCGCGAGCCACTCGCCCATCAGCCCGGCGAGTTCGCCGGCGAGGTCGGCCCGGGGGTCCTCCAGCGCGCCGCGTGCGGCGATCACCTTGGCGAAGCCCTCGTTCGCCTGCCGCAGCGCGGCGACCATGAGCTCGTCGAGGGTCTTGAAGTGGTACGTGGTGGAGCCGAGCGGCACATCGGCCTCGGCGGCGACGGTGCGATGGCTCAGCCCGGCGAGTCCCCTGGCGCCCACGACCCGGATCGCCGCGTCGATGATCCGCTGCCGCCGCTCGGGGTCGTAGCGGCGCGCCGCCATCAGTGGGCCCCGCCGAGGTTCAGCACCACGACCCCGCCGATGATCAGCAGTATCCCGGCGACCTTGGTGAAGCTGAGCGCCTCGCCGAGGAACACCATGCCGATCGCGGCGATGACGGCGGTGCCGGCGCCGGCCCAGATCGCGTAGGCCGTGCCGACCTGGACGGTCTTCAGGCACTGCGCGAGCAGCACGAAGGCGATGACGTATCCGAGGACGGTCACCAGCGAGGGCCAGAGCCTGCTGAAGCCCTCGCTGTACTTCATGGCGGTCGTGGCGGCCACCTCGGAGGCGATGGCTCCGGCGAGCAGTGCGTATCCCATGTGTACGAGTGTACGCATCGATGCGTACGCCCGTACGCAAAGAGCGCGAGCCCCTCGCCACAGCTCACCCCGTGACCCGTACGAGGTCAGCTGTTCGCCCGATACGGCCTCGCACAGCCGTATGTGATCGGACGTCAGTCCGGTGGTCCAGGTGCCCGCCCGGGAGGTGTCCAGCGCGCCGTGGGTGCGCCGGTGCCGGGTCAGCCGAGGACGAACACCGGACGTGTGGGGGCGGGTTGCACAGAAGCGGACACGACCTCACGCTGTCGCGCCCCGATGAGCCCGGACTTGGATCACACTGAGAATGCAATGTGAAGCCACCACGCCCATGAATTCCCATGAACCCCCATGAATCCCCGTGGGGCCACGGGATCAGTGGGGGAAACGGCTGCTCAGAAGTCACCAAGTCCACTACTGTTTCACCAGTCGCGCACCGGGTCTCCACGGCTACCGCCGTTCCGTGTGCCTGCGCCCCCTCTTGTGCTGAGACCAGTAGACGAATCCGCGTGCGCCTTGGGCGACGCTGGAGGAACGCGCATGCCAGAAACTACGCCAGAGCCCGAACCCGAGCCCGGGGCCGACCAGCCCGTGCCCGCTTCGGAAGAACCCGCCTGGCGCCCCACCCCCCAAGGCACTCCCTATCCGGCGGAACTGCCTCCCTTCGTCGAGCCGCCGGTGCCCTGGGAGTCCGGGGAGTTCCCGGACGAGGGTCGGCTGCCCGGAACCCGACGGCTGTGGATGGCCGGCGGGCTCGCGGTGGCGGTGCTCATCGCCACCGCGACCGCGATCGCCGTACTGGACAGCAACACTGACGCCGCGTCGAAGAACCGGGCGAACCACACGGCCTCCGACACGGACGTCCCGTTCATACCCGGCGTCTCCGCCTCGGCCGACGGCAGCACCACGGCCCCAACGGGCAAGAACGCCCTGTCCTCCCCGCGGCGCTCCGGCTCCGCCTCCACCGCGTCGGACTCGGCCTCGCCGGGGCCCTCGGAACAGGGGTCCGACGACAAGCCCGTCGCCGGCACCACCGAGCCGTCGAAGACCGCCTCGTCCAGCAAGCCTCCCGAGTCCGAGCCCGTCTCCTCGCGGAAGTCGCTCCAGTCGGTCAACTACCCCGACCGCTACTGGCATCTGAGCAACGGCTTCGTACGGCTCGATCCGGTGGATTCGGGCAGCTCGGGCTCGACCAAACGGGACGCCAGCTTCAAGGTGGTGGCGGGGCTCGGCAACGCCGATTGCTACTCCTTCACCACCGCCGACGGCGCCTATCTGCGCCACCGCAACTTCTCTCTGCGCGCCGACCGCAACGACGGCTCCGAGCTCTTCCGCAAGGACGCCACCTTCTGTCCCCGGACGTCCCCGTACACCGGCGCCGTCATGCTGGAGTCGATCAACTACCCGGGCCGCTATCTGCGCCACCGTAACTTCCAGCTCCGCCTGGACAGAGACGACAACAGTCAGCTCTTCCGCGCGGACTCGGCGTTCCGTGTGGTGAACGGCTGGTCCTGACCCCAGGAACACCTGTGGCCCCCGGCGAGCTGCCGGGGGCCACAGACGTGTGCGGAGGTGTGCGCGGACTCAGACGTTGAACCCGAGCGCCCGAAGCTGCTCACGCCCGTCGTCCGTGATCTTGTCCGGGCCCCACGGCGGCATCCAGACCCAGTTGATGCGCAGCTCGTTGACGATGCCGTCCGTGGCGGACTTGGCCTGGTCCTCGATGACGTCGGTGAGCGGGCAGGCCGCGGACGTCAGGGTCATGTCGATCGTCGCGATGTTCGCGTCGTCGATGTGGATACCGTAGATCAGGCCGAGGTTGACGACGTCGATGCCCAGCTCGGGGTCGACGACGTCGTACAGCGCCTCACGGACTTCTTCCTCGGAGGCCGGCTTCATCGTCAGGGTCTCGTTCTCGCTCATGCCGTCTTCCTCTCGGCGCTCTCGCCCAGAGCCTGGGCCGTCGCGTCCTTCCACGCCATCCAACTCAGGAGAGCGCACTTGACCCGGGCCGGGTACTTGGAGACACCGGCGAACGCGACAGCGTCCTCCAGCACCTCCTCCATCGCGTCGTCGGGCTCGATCCTGCCCTTGGACTGCATGAGCTCCAGGAAGGTCTCCTGGATCTTCTGCGCCTCGGACACGTCCTTGCCGACGAGGAGCTCGTTCAGCACGGACGCCGAGGCCTGGCTGATGGAGCAGCCCTGCCCCTCGTACGAGATGTCCGCGATCTGCTCGCCCTCGTACTTCACGCGCAGCGTGATCTCGTCGCCGCACGTCGGGTTGACGTGGTGCACCTCGGCATCGCCATCCCGCAAGCCTCGCCCATGGGGGTGCTTGTAGTGGTCCAGGATGACTTCCTGGTACATCGAATCAAGCTTCACGTCTCAGCCAGCCCCTCAGCCGAAGAAGTTCCGGACGTGCTCCAGGCCGTCCACCAGTGCGTCGATCTCGGCCGGCGTGGAGTACAGATAGAACGACGCTCGCGTGGTCGCAGGAATTCCGTACCGCAGGCAGACCGGGCGTGCGCAGTGGTGTCCGACCCGGACCGCGATGCCCTGTTCGTCCAGGACCTGGCCCACGTCGTGCGGGTGGATGTCACCCAGGGTGAACGAGATCGCGGCGCCGCGGTCCTCGGCCGTGGTCGGGCCGATGATCCGCAGGTCGGGGACCTCGCCGAGCCGCTTCACCGCGTACTCGGTGAGCGCGTGCTCATGGGCGAGGATCTTGTCCATGCCGATCGCGTTCAGGTAGTCGATCGCCGCGCCGAGGCCGACCGCCTGCGCGATCGGCGGGGTGCCCGCCTCGAACTTGTGCGGCGCCGGGGCGTACGTCGACGAGTGCATCGACACCGTCTCGATCATCTCGCCGCCGCCGAGGAACGGGGGCAGGTCCTCCAGGAGCTCCTGGCGGCCCCACAGCACGCCGATGCCCGTCGGGCCGCACATCTTGTGGCCGGTGAAGGCCACGAAGTCGGCCTGGAGGGCCTGGACGTCCAGCGGCATGTGCGGCGCGGCCTGCGAGGCGTCGATGCAGACCAGCGCGCCGACCTCCTGGGCGCGGCGGACTATGGCCTCGACCGGGTTGATGGTGCCCAGGATGTTCGACACCAGCACGAAGGAGACGATCTTCGTCTTCTCGGTGATGATCTCGTTGATGTTCGACAGGTCGAGGCGGCCGTCGTCGGTGAGACCGAACCACTTCAGCTTCGCGCCCGTGCGCTGCGCCAGCAGCTGCCACGGCACGATGTTGGAGTGGTGCTCCATCTCGGTGATGACGATCTCGGTCTCGTGGTCGACCCGGTAGGGCTCGTCGGCCCAGCCGAGCATGTTGGCCACGAGGTTGAGCGACTCGGAGGCGTTCTTGGTGAAGATCACCTCGTCGCGGCTCGGCGCGTTGATGAACGCGGCGACCTTGTCGCGCGCGCCCTCGTACAGCGCCGTGGCCTCCTCGGCGAGCACATGCACACCGCGGTGGACGTTGGCGTTGTAGCGCTCGTAGTACTCACTCAGGGCGTCCAGCACCTGGCGCGGCTTCTGCGAGGTCGCCGCGTTGTCCAGGTACACGAGCTTCCTGCCGTCGTGGACCTGACGGTCCAGGATGGGGAAGTCCTTGCGGATCGCCTCGGTGTCGAGGAGGCCCGGCAGCTGTGTCACGCGGATGCGCCACCCTTCGTGTCGACTTCGTGCTTCGCGTAAGCCTCGTAGCCCTCGTTCTCCAGCTTGTCGGCGAGCTCGGCGCCGCCGGACTCGACGATGCGGCCGCCGGAGAAGACGTGGACGAAGTCGGGCTTGATGTAGCGCAGGATGCGCGTGTAGTGCGTGATCAGCAGGGTGCCGACCTCGCCGGTCTCGCGGACGCGGTTGACACCCTCGGAGACGACGCGCAGGGCGTCGACGTCCAGGCCGGAGTCGGTCTCGTCGAGGATCGCGATCTTCGGCTTGAGCAGCTCCAGCTGGAGGATCTCGTGGCGCTTCTTCTCACCGCCGGAGAAGCCCTCGTTCACGTTGCGCTCGGCGAAGGCGGGGTCCATGGAGAGGCGCTCCATGGTCTCCTTGACCTCCTTCACCCAGGTGCGCAGCTTGGGGGCCTCGCCGCGGACGGCCGTGGCGGAGGTGCGCAGGAAGTTGGAGACGGAGACACCGGGGATCTCGACCGGGTACTGCATCGCCAGGAACAGGCCCGCGCGGGCGCGCTCGTCGACGGACATCTCCAGGACGTCCTCGCCGTCGAGGGTGACGGTGCCGCTGGTGATCGTGTACTTCGGGTGGCCCGCGAGGGAGTAGGCGAGGGTCGACTTGCCGGAGCCGTTCGGGCCCATGATGGCGTGCGTCTCGCCCTGCTTCACGGTCAGGTCGACGCCCTTGAGGATCTCCTTCGTGGCGTTGTCGGCCTCGACGGTGACGTGCAGGTCGTGGATTTCAAGCGTTGCCATGGGTTCCTCAGGACTCCTGGGTGAGGGAGACGAGCACGTCGTCCCCTTCGATCTTTACGGGGTATACGGGGACGGGGCGCGTCGCGGGAAGGCCGGACGGCTTGCCGGTGCGCAGGTCGAACGCGGAGCCGTGCAGCCAGCACTCGATCTGGCAGTCCTCCACCTCGCCCTCGGAGAGCGAGACGTTCGCGTGCGAACAGATGTCGTTGATCGCGAACACCTCCCCCTCGGTCTTCACGACCGAGACCGGCGTGCCGTCGAGTTCCACCCGCTTCGGGGTGTCCTCCTCCAGCTCGCTCAGCCCACAGGCGCGTACGAAGGTGCTGGTCATCAGACCGACGCCTCCAGCTCCTCGTCGATCTTCACGAGAAGGCGCTGCTCGATGTCGTCGACACCGATCTGCTGCACGAGCTCGGCGAAGAACCCGCGGACCACCAGTCGACGCGCCTCGTCGGCGGGGATGCCGCGGGCCATCAGGTAGAAGAGCTGCTCGTCGTCGAAGCGGCCGGTCGCGGAGGCGTGTCCGGCGCCGACGATCTCGCCGGTCTCGATCTCCAGGTTCGGCACGGAGTCGACGCGGGCGCCGTCGGTCAGAACCAGGTTGCGGTTCATCTCGTACGTGTCCGTGCCCTCGGCCTTGGCCTCGATGAGGACGTCACCGATCCACACGGCGTGCGCGCCGTCGCCCTGGAGCGCGCCCTTGTAGGCGACGTTCGACTTGCAGTGCGGGGTGTTGTGGTCGACCAGCAGACGGTGCTCCTGGTGCTGGCCCGCGTCCGTGAAGTAGAGACCGAACAGCTCGGCCTCACCGCCGGTGCCGGCGTAGGCCACGCGCGGGTGCAGGCGCACGAGGTCGCCGCCGAACGTGACCACGAAGGACTTGAACGTGGCGTCCCGGCCGATCAGCGCGTTGTGCTGGCCCACGTGCACGGCCTTGTCGTCCCAGTCCTGGACGGAGACGACGGTGAGCTTGGCGCCGTCGCCCAGGATGTAGTCGACGTTGGCGGCGAGCACGGCGTCACCGGTGTGGTCGATGACGACGACGGCCTCGGCGAAGGCTCCGAGCTCCACGACCTGGTGGCCGTAGGCGACGCCGCCCTCTCCGTGCACCGCGACGCGGATGGGCTCGGTGAGCACCGTCTCCTTGGGGACGGTGATCACGCCGGCCTTCTCGAACGCGGAGTACGCCTGGGCGGCGACGCGGTCCACCGGGGTGCCCGCCCTGCCGAGGCGCGCGTCGTCACGGCCGACGGTCTCCACGACGACGCCCGCGGGCGCCTCCACGTCGACCTTCAGGCCGTCGCCGGTCGCGACCGCGGTTCCGTCGTGCAGCCCGCGCAGGCGCTCCAGCGGGGTGAACCGCCACTCCTCCTCGCGGCCGTGGGGGACCGGGAAGTCCGCCACGTCGAAGGACGGGGGCGCGCTCATGCGCGTGGCGACGGTCGACTCGGCGGCCACCGCGATCTGGCCGGCGGTGGTGGACCCCACCGGGATGTTCTGAGCCTCAGCCATGGCTGTCGGTCTGCTCTCTTTCCTGCGTCAGTTGAGATCCTCGGGCCCGCCGGGAGAGGCGGGCCACCAGCTGTTTTCCGGGCGGCGGGTCTTAGCCGACCGCGCCTTCCATCTGCAGCTCGATCAGCCGGTTGAGTTCAAGCGCGTACTCCATGGGCAGCTCCTTGGCGATCGGCTCGACGAAGCCGCGCACGATCATCGCCATCGCCTCGAACTCCGTCAGACCGCGGCTCATCAGGTAGAAGAGCTGGTCCTCGGAGACCTTGGAGACGGTCGCCTCGTGGCCCATGGACACGTCGTCCTCACGGACGTCGACGTACGGGTAGGTGTCGGAGCGGGAGATGGTGTCGACGAGCAGCGCGTCGCACAGCACGTTCGACTTCGAGCCGTGGGCGCCCTCGCCGATCTCGACCAGACCGCGGTAGGACGTACGACCGCCACCGCGCGCCACGGACTTCGACACGATGTTCGACGACGTGTTCGGCGCCATGTGGACCATCTTGGAGCCGGCGTCCTGGTGCTGGCCCTCGCCCGCGAAGGCGATGGAGAGGGTCTCGCCCTTGGCGTGCTCGCCCATCAGGTAGACGGCCGGGTACTTCATGGTGACCTTGGAGCCGATGTTGCCGTCGATCCACTCCATGGTCGCGCCCTCGTACGCCACGGCGCGCTTGGTGACCAGGTTGTAGACGTTGTTCGACCAGTTCTGGATGGTCGTGTAGCGGCAGCGGGCGCCCTTCTTCACGATGATCTCGACCACCGCGGAGTGCAGGGAGTCCGACTTGTAGATCGGCGCCGTACAACCCTCGACGTAGTGGACGTAGGCGTCCTCGTCGACGATGATCAGCGTCCGCTCGAACTGGCCCATGTTCTCCGTGTTGATACGGAAGTAGGCCTGGAGCGGGATCTCGACGTGCACGCCCTTCGGCACGTAGATGAAGGAGCCACCGGACCACACGGCGGTGTTCAGCGACGCGAACTTGTTGTCGCCGACCGGGATGACGGTGCCGAAGTACTCCTTGAAGAGCTCCGGGTGCTCCTTGAGGGCGGTGTCGGTGTCGAGGAAGATGACGCCCTGCTCCTCCAGGTCCTCGCGGATCTGGTGGTAGACGACCTCGGACTCGTACTGGGCCGCGACACCGGCGACGAGGCGCTGCTTCTCCGCCTCGGGGATGCCGAGCTTGTCGTACGTGTTCTTGATGTCCTCGGGCAGGTCCTCCCAGGACTCCGCCTGCTTCTCCGTGGAGCGCACGAAGTACTTGATGTTGTCGAAGTCGATCCCGGACAGGTCCGAGCCCCAGTTGGGCATGGGCTTCTTCTCGAAGAGGCGCAGGCCCTTGAGGCGGAGCTTGGTCATCCACTCCGGCTCGCTCTTCTTCGCGGAGATGTCGCGGACGACGTCCTCGTTGATACCGCGCTTGGCAGAGGCACCGGCCACGTCGGAGTCGGCCCAGCCGTATTCGTACGTACCCAGACCCTCGAGCTCAGGGTGGGCAGTCTCCTCGATGGGGAGCGTCATGCGGGGTTCCTCCCGGCGGTACTTGCAGATGCGTTATGGGTGGATTCGGAAATCTTGGAAATCTTGGGGATGAACGTGGTGCACACACCGTCGCCGTGGGCGATGGTGGCCAGCCGCTGAACATGGGTGCCGAGCAGCTGGGAGAAGATCTCGGTCTCCGCCTCGCACAGCTGCGGGAACTGCTCGGCGACATGAGCGACCGGGCAGTGGTGCTGGCAGAGCTGCTCGCCGACCGGTGCGCTACGCGCTGCAGCAGCGTACCCGTCCACACTCAGGGCCTTGGCCAACGCTTCGGTGCGCTGCTCCGGCGCGACGGCCTCGACGGCCTTGCGGTACGCCTCGGCCTGGGCGGCCATCCGGGCGCGGGCGAAGGCGACGACCGCCTCGTCCCCGCCCTCGCGCGCCGCGATCCAGCGCATCGCGTCCGCGGCGAGCTTGTCGTAGGACTGGTCGAAGGCGTCCCGGCCGCAGTCGGTCAGGGCGAACACCTTGGCGGGGCGGCCGCGCGTACGCGCTCCGTAGACCCGCTGCTCCCGTGCTTCCACCACGTCGTCGGCTACCAGCGCGTCGAGATGACGGCGCACGGCGGCCTGGGTCAGGCCCAGCCGACCCGCGAGGTCGGCCACGGTCGACGGGCCGTGGTCCAGGATGGACCGCGCGACACGGTTGCGCGTGGAACGCTCACCGGTCGCGAGTTCCTCCTGAGGGGCCCCCATGGGGGTCTCCCGAGCCTCGCCAACGTTTTTCACAACGCCATTGTTGCGTAATTCCTCAGGGCCTGACAAGCCGCGACCCCGGAGGCGGGCGGTGCGCTGCATCACTTAGGTATACCTAAGGTGACCTGCGGAAACGATCTTTGATCGATCAATTCACTGGCTTCGGGACCGGCTCTCCGCAAGACTCCAGAACCATGCCGACACCCCCTCCGACCGGCCCACTCGTCACACGGGACACCCTCGCCGCACAGCTTCTGGAGCTGGGCGTCCAGCCCGGAGAAACGCTCCTCGCGCACTCCTCCCTGAACTCCCTCGGCTGGGTCAACGGCGGCGCCGTCGCCGTCGTCCAGGGACTGCTCGACGCCCTCGGTCCCGACGGCACCCTGGTGGTCCCCACCCAGTCCGGGGACCTCTCCGACCCGGCGCTGTGGAGCAATCCGCCCGTACCCGAGGAGTGGTGGTCGCCCATTCGGGCGACGATGCCCGCGTACGACCCCCTCGTGACACCCAGCCGCGGGGTCGGCGTGATCCCCGAGACCGTCCGCACCTGGCCCGGCGCCCTGCGCAGCGCCCATCCGCAGACCTCCTTCGCGGCCCTCGGCCCCCGCGCGGCGGAGATCGTCGAGTGGCACGCCCCCGACTGCCGGCTCGGTGAGCGCAGCCCACTGGCCCGCCTGGAGGCCCTCGGTGCCCGGGTGCTCCTGCTCGGCGCGGGCTACGACACATGCACCAGCTTCCACCTGGCCGAATACCGCATACCGTCCCCGCTCGTCGAGGTGGGACGCCCGGTGCGCACCCCGCAGGGGGCGACCCGCTGGGAGGTCGTCACCGAGGTCTCCGTCGACTCCGACCGCTTCGACGAACTGGGTTCCGACTTCGAACGGGACCGCCCCGTCGTACGGGGCCGGGTGGGCGCGGCCGACGTACGCCTGTTCCCGGTGGCCGACGCGGTGGCGTACGCGGAGCGCTGGCTGGCGCTGCACCGCCCCCGCGAGGAATGGGTCAGGCCCGGGGCCGCCTCCTGAACCCCGCCCGACCGATCACCCGACCGGCTCCCTAGACTTGCGCCTCATGCGAAGCGAGCCCGTGGTCCAGGTCCAGGCCCTGGTGAAGCGGTACGGCAACAAGACCGCGGTGGACGGCCTCGACCTGGTGGCCGAGGCGGGCATCACCGCCGTACTGGGCCCCAACGGGGCGGGCAAGACGACCACGGTCGAGACCTGCGAGGGGTACCGGAAGCCGGATTCCGGCACGGTACGCGTCCTGGGCCTCGACCCGGTGAGACAGTCCGGGCAACTGCACTCCCGCATCGGCGTGATGCTCCAGTCCGGCGGGGTCTACTCCGGTGCCCGCGCCGACGAGATGCTCCGCCATGTGGCGAAGCTCCACGCCCACCCCCTGGACGTGGACGCGCTCATCGAGCGGCTCGGCCTCGACAGCTGCGGCCGCACGACCTACCGGCGGCTCTCGGGCGGCCAGCAGCAGCGCCTCGCGCTCGCGATGGCCGTGGTCGGCCGCCCCGAACTGGTCTTCCTCGACGAGCCGACCGCGGGCCTCGACCCGCAGGCCCGCCGCGCCACCTGGGACCTCGTCCGCGATCTGCGCGCCGACGGCGTCTCGGTCATCCTCACCACGCACTACATGGACGAGGCCGAGCAGCTCGCCGACGACGTCGCGATCATCGACGCGGGCAGGGTCATCGCGCAGGGCTCCCCCGAGGAGCTGTGCCGCGGCGGCGCCGAGAACACCCTGCGGTTCACCGGCCGTCCGGGGCTCGACGTCGGCTCCCTGCTGAAGGCCCTGCCGGCCGACTGCACGGCCGCGGAGCTGACGCCCGGCTCGTACCGGGTGGGCGGCAAGATCGATCCCCAGCTGCTGGCGACGGTCACCTCCTGGTGCGCGCAGCACGGCGTGATGCCGGAGAAGATCTCGGTCGAACGCCACACCCTGGAAGACGTGTTTTTGGAACTGACCGGCAAGGAGCTGCGTTCGTGACCACCGCCGGTACCTACACCCCGAAGCCGGGGGCGGCCCCGCTGCCCCGGATGATCGGCGCGCAGGCCGCGCTCGAGACGAAGATGCTGCTCCGCAACGGAGAGCAACTCCTCCTCACGGTGATCATCCCGACACTCCTGCTGGTTCTTTTCAGCTCGGTCGACATCATCGACACCGGCAAGGGCAAGTCGGTCGACTTCCTGGCCCCCGGCATCCTGGCGCTCGCCGTGATGTCGACGGCCTTCACCGGGCAGGCCATCGCCACCGGCTTCGAACGGCGCTACGGGGTCCTGAAGCGTCTCGCCGCCTCCCCGCTGCCCCGCTGGGGCCTGATGACCGCGAAGACGGCGTCCGTGCTGGTCACGGAGGTCCTCCAGGTCGTCCTGCTGACGGTGATCGCCTTCTCGCTGGGCTGGTCGCCGCACGGCAACCCGCTGGCCGTCCTGCTCCTGCTGATCCTGGGCACGGCCGCCTTCTCGGGCCTGGGCCTGCTGATGGCCGGCACACTCAAGGCGGAGGCGACGCTCGCCGCCGCGAACCTGGTCTTCCTGCTGCTCCTCGTGGGCGGCGGCGTGATCGTCCCGATGGACAAGTTCCCGGCGGGCGCCCAGGACGTGCTCGGCCTGCTGCCCATCTCGGCGCTCTCGGACGGGCTGCGGGACGTACTCCAGCACGGGGCGGGCATGCCGTGGGGCGACCTCGGGATCCTGGCCGTGTGGGCGGTCGTGGGCCTGGGAGTGGCGGGCAGGTTCTTCCGCTGGGAGTGACTCCCGGGCTGAGGTGGCGATTTGCGTAGGTGCGGGGGCCTCGTGAAGACGTGCACAAGCGGCCGCCTACGATGGGGCCCGTGCCAAACGTGACCCGAGCCGACGCCGTAGCCTTCGCGCGCAACCCGCTCGCCCTCATCGCCGAACGCTGGACCCCGACCTCCCGGACGGTGCAACGAGCGGCCCTCGCCGCGCTCGTCATGTCGGTGGTCATCGTGGTCACCGGCGGCGCCGTACGGCTGACCGGTTCGGGCCTCGGCTGCCCGACCTGGCCCAAGTGCACCGACGACTCGCTCACCACGACGAGCGCGATGGGCTACCACGGAGTCATCGAGTTCACCAACCGCATGCTGACCTACGTGCTGTGCGCCGCGGTCGGCTGGGCGATCATCGCCGCACGCTCCGAGAAGCCGTGGCGGCGCGACCTCACCCGGCTCGGCTGGGCACAGTTCTGGATCGTCATGAGCAACGCGATCCTCGGCGGCATCGTGGTCCTGGTCGGCCTCAACCCCTACACGGTCGCCGCGCACTTCCTGCTCTCCACGGCGCTCATCACGGTGGCCACGGTGATGTGGCAGCGCACGCGCGAGGGCTCCGCCGAGCCGCGCCCGCTGGTCGGCAAGGCGGTGCAGCAGCTCGTGTGGTGCCTGGTCGCCGCCGCCGTCCTGCTGATCGCGGTGGGCACGGTGGTCACCGGCGCGGGTCCGCACGCGGGCGACTCCAGCGAGGTCGAACGCATGGCCGTCAACTGGGAGACCGTCACCAAGCTGCACGCCGTGCTGGCCTGGATCGTGGTCACGCTGACCTTCGCCCTGTGGTTCGTCCTCAAGGCCGTCGACGCCCCCAAGGGCCCGCTCGACCGCACCCGCGACCTGTTCCTGATCCTGCTCGGCCAGGGCGTCATCGGCTACGTCCAGTACCTCACGGACCTCCCCGAGGCCCTGGTCGGCCTCCACATGTTCGGCGCCTGCCTGGTCTGGATCGGCGTCCTGCGGGTCCTGCTGTCGCTGCGCGAACGCCCTGGGATCGCGGCGGAACTGCCGGGGCCGGCCGCGGAATCGGCGCTCACGCGCGCGTAGGCCGGTTGCAGGGAATCCGGCACCGGCTCACTCCACCCCGTACACCCGCCGCGCGTTCCCCGCCGCGATCAGTCCCGCCACCCGCTGCGCGTCCACCAGCGACCAGGCGCCCTCGGCGACCCAGGCACCCAGCACCCGGGCGAGCGCCTCGCGGAACAGGCGCGCGCCGACGACGTGCAGTTCGGGCAGGCCGTGTGCCCCGCTGGAGAACAGGAGCTTGCCGAAGGGGGCCAGCTCCAGGATCTCGGAGAGGACGGCCGCCGCCCGCGCTCCCGTACGCACCAGAGCCGCACCCAGGTCCGCATAGACGTGCGGGAAGACCCCGGCGAGGTGCGCCGCGTGGCGGTGGTACGGGTAGCCGTGCAGGAGGACGAGATCCGTGCCGAGCCCCGCCGTGGCACGGGCGAAGTCGGTGAGCAGGACGGGGTCGGTGCGGTCGATGCGCAGACCGGGTTCGCCCAGGCCCGCGTGGAGCTGGAGGGGCAGACCCGAGGCGACCGCGATCCACAGTAAGTGCCGCAGCAGGACCGGGTCGCTCAGCGCACCGCCCACCCGGCGGCCCGCCAGCCAGCGGCCCGCGGCGCCCCGCACCTCTCCCGGTCCCGGCGGCTCGGGCGCGAGCGCCAGACCGTGCCGTCCCCCCGCGACCGACGTGAAGGCGACGGCGTTCGCGGCGGCTCCGTGGACGGACTCGGCGAGATTGGCGAGGAAGGACTCGACGGTGCCCGAGGTGTCCGCGACCTGTTCCGCCAACAGCTCCAGGCGGACGATCTCATGGGCGTGGGCCGCGCCGGTCGAGGCCATCTCGCCCGGTCCCGTCAGGTCCCCGGGCAGCCCCGTGTCGACGAGGTACGTCGTGATGCCGCTGCCGCGCAGGAGTCTGCGCCCCGACTCCAGGACGCCGAGTTCGCGACGCCTGGCCAGATAGCGGGCGGGCGGACAGTGCGGTTCCAGGCCGAGCAGGGGCGGGCACCAACGGCGTACCGCGAAGCCGGTCTGGGTGTCGAAGAAGGTGGTGCCGGGGGCCGGGGGGCCCTCGGTTCTGGCGAGGTGGGCCTCGAAGGTGCCGAGGCCCAGCTCCGTCCTCAGTACGCCGTGGCAGTACTGGTCCACCAGGGATGGCGTTTCGATCATCCGGACTCCCCGCGACTGGACCGTTGCGTTCTTCAGGTCCTAACGGGTGAGGCGGGCGTCAGGTGTTGGTGAAGCGCAAGCCGTACAACAGCTGACGGATATCGGCCGCCGGATATCAGATGACGGATATCAACTATCAGGTGACAGATAACAGATACTGTCAGCCGTTACTCGGCGCCCCAAGCTGGATCCCCGCCATCCTCTTCCACTCGTACGGCCCCGTCTTGACCTTCGCCGCGAACTCACCGTCGAACGCCTCGTGAACAGTGATCCCGGCCTTCTTCACGGCCTCTTCGGCAATCGTGTAGGTCGGCGCCACCACGTCCCCCCAGGCACCGTCCGCACCGACGAGGACGATCCGGGCGCCGCGCTGTCCGATGTACTCGACATGCCCCTCGGTCCCGCCGTGCTCCTTGGCGAAGGCGTTGATCCGCTGGGCGAGCTTGGCCGCCTTGCGCTCGGCCTTGACGTCCTGGGCGGCGCCGGTGGTCTCGTCAACCTGCTGCGTGTCTGCCATGGCCAGGATGCTACCGACGGGTAGATCAAACGGCGACGGGCGGGGTACGTGGCTTAGCCCACGTACCCCGCCCGTGAAGAATCCGCCGGACAGGCTCTAGCGCAGGAAGGGGTCCACCGCGACCGCCACGAACAGGAGCGACACATAGGTGATGGACCAGTGGAACAGCCGCATCTCCTTGAGCTTCCCGCCGGTCACCTCGGCCTTGGCGCGGTTCTGCAGACCGTGCGCCTCCCACAGCCAGAACCCGCCCGCGCCGAGCGCGACCAGGGTGTAGAACCAGCCCGTGTAGCCGAGCGGGGTGAGCAGCAGCGAGACCGCGACCATCACCCAGCTGTAGATGACGATCTGGCGGGCGACCACCTTGTTCGAGGCGACGACCGGGAGCATCGGCACGCCCACGCGCGCGTAGTCGTCCTTCACCTTCATGGACAGCGGCCAGTAGTGCGGCGGCGTCCAGAAGAACATGACGAGGAAGAGGATGACCGGCGCCCACGACATGGAGTTGGTGACGGACGACCAGCCGATGAGCACCGGGAGGCAGCCGGCGATGCCGCCCCAGACGATGTTCTGGGAGGTGCGCCGCTTGAGGATCATCGTGTAAACGACGACGTAGAAAAGGAGCGCTCCGAGTGACAGCCAGGCGGACAGCCAGTTGACGGTCAGCCCGAACAGCAGGGTCGAGACGACCGCCAGCGTGATCCCGAAGGCCAGGCACTCGCGTGGGCTGACCATGCCGGTGACCAGCGGGCGCTGCGAGGTGCGCTCCATCAGAGCGTCGATGTCGCGGTCGATGTACATGTTCAGCGCGTTGGCGCCGCCCGCCGACAGAAAACCGCCGAGACAGGTGAGCAGGACCAGCTTGAGGTCGGGTACACCCTGCTGCGCCAGGAACATCACCGGAACGGTGGTGATCAGCAACAGTTCGATGATTCGCGGCTTGGTCAGCGCCACGAACGCCTTGACACGGGCCCCGAACGGCCGGTGGCTTGGGCTGCTGCTCGTCCCGAGCACCCCCGCTGGACGGGATTCGACGGCCGTCACGCACACCCCTGACAGAGACATCCCAGCAAGCCCCCGGGTGTGAACTCCCCGTAAAGGCTCGCGCGTACCACGCCACTGTAGACGTTGCCTATACCTCGGCCTTCGCGGGGGTGGGGTCGTGTTGGGAGCGGCCGCACCAGCGAGGGAAGAGGGCCTGCACAACGGGCGTGACGGAGCTCGATTGAGCACTCTTACGAGCGGCTCCGTATTCAGTTGCCGAACACGGAACGGACCAGTCGGGAGGCGGATCCCGGAGAGTCCCGGCAGTCTGGAATGACTCGAAAAAACGCACGTACCTACGGGGGTAGGCTCGACAACGGCCGGTGGGCGCCCAGTGCACCGGCATTCGACATGCGTGACATGTGGAGAGGAGCCCTGACCCAGGGTGAGCACCAAGCCGACCACCACAGACCTCGAGTGGACCGAGTTGGACCAGCGGGCCGTCGACACCGCCCGCGTCCTGGCCGCCGATGCCGTACAGAAGGTCGGAAACGGCCATCCCGGTACGGCCATGAGTCTGGCGCCTGCCGCGTACACCCTCTTTCAGAAGGTGATGCGGCACGACCCGGCGGATCCCGACTGGACCGGACGTGACCGCTTCGTGCTGTCCGCGGGCCACTCGTCCCTGACCCTCTACACCCAGCTCTACCTGGCCGGGTTCGGCCTGGAGCTGGACGATCTCGAGTCCTTCCGGACGTGGGGCTCCCGCACCCCGGGCCACCCCGAGTACGGACACACTCCGGGCGTGGAGACGACGACCGGCCCGCTCGGGCAGGGTGTCGCGAACGCGGTGGGCATGGCGATGGCCGCCCGCTACGAGCGCGGTCTGTTCGACCCGGACACGGCGCAGGGCGAGTCCCCCTTCGACCACTTCATCTACGCGATCGCCGGTGACGGCTGCCTCCAGGAGGGCATCTCGCACGAGGCGTCCTCCCTGGCCGGTCACCAGAAGCTCGGCAACCTGGTCCTGCTGTGGGACGACAACCACATCTCGATCGAGGGCGACACCGAGACGGCGGTCTCCGAGGACACCGTCAAGCGGTACGAGGCGTACGGCTGGCACGTGCAGCGCGTCGCTCCGAAGCCGGACGGCGACATCGATCCGCACGCCATCTACAACGCCATCGAGGCCGCGAAGAAGGTGACGGACAAGCCGTCGTTCATCGCGATGCGCTCGATCATCGCCTGGCCCGCTCCGCACGCGCAGAACACCGAGGCCGCGCACGGCTCGGCGCTCGGCGAGGACGAGGTCGCGGCCACCAAGCGCGTCCTCGGCTTCGACCCGGAGAAGTCCTTCGAGGTCGCGGACGAGGTCCTCGCGCACACCCGCCAGGCTCTCGACCGCGGTCGTGAGGCGAAGGCCGAGTGGGAGAAGGGCTTCCAGGAGTGGCGCACCGCTCAGCCCGAGCGTGCCGCCGAGTTCGACCGGATCGCCGCGTGCGAGCTGCCGGCCGGCTGGGAGGAGAAGCTCCCGGCGTTCGAGGCGGGCAAGGGTGTCGCCACCCGTGCCGCGTCCGGCAAGGTGCTGCAGGCTCTCGGTGCGGTCATCCCCGAGCTGTGGGGCGGCTCCGCCGACCTCGCGGGCTCGAACAACACGACGATCGACCCGAACTCCTCGTTCCTGCCGGCCGACAACCCGCTGCCGGAGGCCGACCCGTACGGCCGCACGATCCACTTCGGCATCCGCGAGCACTCCATGGCCGCGGAGATGAACGGGATCACGCTGCACGGCAACACCCGTGTCTACGGCGGCACCTTCCTGGTGTTCTCCGACTACATGCGCAACGCCGTGCGTCTGTCCGCGCTGATGCACCTGCCGGTGACGTACGTGTGGACGCACGACTCCATCGGTCTCGGTGAGGACGGCCCGACCCACCAGCCGGTCGAGCACCTGGCCTCGCTGCGTGCCATCCCCGGCCTCAACGTCGTGCGTCCCGCGGACGCCAACGAGACCGCGATCGCCTGGCGCGAGATCCTGGGGCGCTACACGAAGGTCTTCGGCAAGGGCGCTCCGCACGGCCTCGCGCTGACCCGTCAGGGCGTGCCGACGTACGAGGCCGACGAGAACACGGTCAAGGGCGGATACATCCGCTTCGAGGCCGAAGGGCCCGGCGGGCAGAGCGCGGAGCCGGAGGTCATCCTCATCGCCACCGGTTCCGAGGTGCACGTGGCGGTGGAGGCGCGCGAGCAGCTCCAGGCCGCGGGCGTCCCGACGCGGGTCGTGTCCATGCCGTGCGTGGAGTGGTTCGAGGAGCAGGACCAGGGGTACCGGGACAGCGTCCTGCCGCCGTCGGTGAAGGCGCGCGTCTCGATCGAGGCCGGTATCGGTCTGACCTGGCACCGGTTCGTCGGGGACGCGGGACGCATTGTTTCGCTGGAGCACTTCGGTGCTTCGGCCGACGGCAAGGTCCTCTTCCGTGAATTCGGCTTCACTGCCGAGAACGTCGCCAATGCCGCCCGGGAATCGATCGCCGCAGCCCAGCGCTGACGCTGATATACGACACGTAGGAGATGCAATTTCCATGACAGACGCACTCAAGCGCCTCTCCGAGGAAGGCGTCGCGATCTGGCTGGACGACCTGTCGCGCAAGCGGATCACGTCCGGCAATCTCGCCGAACTGATCGACCAGCAGCACGTCGTGGGCGTCACCACCAACCCGTCGATCTTCCAGAAGGCGATCAGCAGCGGCGACGGCTACGAGCAGCAGCTCGCCGACCTCGCCGCCCGCAAGGTCACCGTCGACGAGGCCATCCGCATGATCACGACGGCGGACGTCCGTGACGCCGCCGACATCCTGCGTCCGGTCTTCGACGCGACGCAGGGCCAGGACGGCCGGGTCTCCATCGAGGTCGACCCGCGCCTGGCCCACAACACCGCGGCGACCATCGCCGAGGCCAAGCAGCTGGCCTGGCTGGTGGACCGCCCGAACACGCTCATCAAGATCCCGGCGACCAAGGCGGGTCTGCCCGCGATCACCGAGGTCATCGGCAGGGGCATCAGCGTCAACGTCACGCTGATCTTCTCGCTGGAGCGCTACCGCGAGGTCATGGACGCCTACCTGGCGGGTCTGGAGAAGGCGAAGGCCGCGGGCCTGGACCTCTCCAAGATCCACTCGGTGGCGTCCTTCTTCGTGTCCCGCGTGGACACCGAGATCGACAAGCGGCTCGACGCCCTGGGCACCCCCGAGTCCAAGGCCGCCCGCGGCAAGGCGGCTCTCGCCAACGCCCGGCTCGCCTACGAGGCGTACGAGGAGGTCTTCTCCTCCGACCGCTGGGCCGCCCTCGACAAGGCGCAGGCCAACAAGCAGCGCCCGCTGTGGGCGTCGACCGGCGTCAAGGACCCGGCGTACAAGGACACCCTGTACGTCGACGATCTGGTGGCGCCGAACACGGTGAACACCATGCCGGAGGCCACCCTGCAGGCCACCGAGGACCACGGCGTCATCACCGGCAACACCATCGCCGGTACGTACGAGCAGTCCCGCGCCGAACTCGACGCGGTCGAGAAGCTCGGGATCTCGTACGACGACGTGGTCCAGCTCCTGGAGGACGAGGGCGTCGAGAAGTTCGCGGCGTCCTGGAACGACCTGCTCAAGTCCACAGAGGCGGAGCTCAAGCGCCTCGCCCCTTCGGAGGGCTGAAACCTTGTCAAGCAGCAACCCGCTGCGTGACCCCGCAGACCGACGGCTCCCGCGTATCGCGGGGCCGTCGGGCCTGGTCATCTTCGGCGTCACGGGCGATTTGTCACGTAAAAAGCTGATGCCTGCCGTGTACGACCTCGCCAACCGCGGGCTGCTGCCGCCGGGCTTCTCGCTCGTCGGCTTCGCCCGCCGCGAGTGGAAGAACGAGGACTTCGCCCAGGTAGTCCACGACGCCGTCAAGGAACACGCCCGTACGGAGTTCCGCGAGGAGGTCTGGCAGCAGCTCATCCAGGGGATGCGCTTCGTCCAGGGCACCTTCGACGACGACGACTCGTTCGAGCGGCTGCGCGCCACGATCGACGAGCTGGACAAGGCACAGGGCACGGGCGGCAACTTCGCCTTCTACCTCTCCGTGCCGCCGTCCGCCTTCCCGGTGGTCATCCAGCAGCTGAAGAAGCATCACCTGGCCGACCAGTCGAACGGCTCCTGGCGGCGCGCGGTCATCGAGAAGCCCTTCGGCCACGACCTGAAGTCGGCCGAGGAACTCAACGCGATCGTGCACGAGGTCTTCTCCTCGGACCAGGTCTTCCGCATCGACCACTACCTCGGCAAGGAGACCGTCCAGAACATCCTGGCGCTCCGCTTCGCCAACACGATGTTCGAGCCGATCTGGAACCGGTCCTTCGTCGACCACGTCCAGATCACCATGGCCGAGGACATCGGCATCGGCGGCCGCGCCGGTTACTACGACGGCATCGGCGCCGCCCGGGACGTCATCCAGAACCACCTCCTGCAGCTGATGGCCCTGACCGCCATGGAGGAGCCCGCCTCCTTCGACGCGGACGCCCTCGCCGCCGAGAAGACCAAGGTCCTCGGCGCGGTCCGAATCCCCCGGGATCTGGGCCGCGACACCGTCCGCGGGCAGTACGCGGCCGGCTGGCAGGGCGGCGAGAAGGCCGTCGGCTACCTCCAGGAAGACGGTATCGACCCCAAGTCGAAGACCGACACCTACGCCGCGATCAAGGTGGAGGTCGACAACCGCCGCTGGGCGGGCGTCCCCTTCTATCTGCGCACCGGCAAGCGGCTCGGCCGCCGCGTCACCGAGATCGCGGTCGTCTTCCAGCGCGCCCCGCACTCCCCGTTCGATCACACGGCGACGGAGGAGCTGGGCCAGAACGCGATCGTCTTCCGCGTCCAGCCCGACGAGGGCGTCACGGTCCGCTTCGGCTCCAAGGTGCCCGGCACCTCGATGGAGATCCGGGACGTCTCCATGGACTTCGCCTACGGCGAGTCCTTCACGGAGTCGAGCCCGGAGGCGTACGAGCGCCTGATCCTGGACGTCCTGCTGGGCGACTCGAACCTCTTCCCGCGCACCGAGGAGGTCGAGCTGTCCTGGAAGATCCTCGACCCAATCGAGCAGTACTGGGACAAGCACGGCAAGCCCGCGCAGTACCCCTCGGGCACGTGGGGCCCCGTCGAGGCCGACGAAATGCTCGAGCGAGACGGACGGAGCTGGCGTCGCCCATGAAGATAGACCTCACGGACACCACGGCCAGCAAGATCAACAAGGCGCTGGTGCAGGGCCGCCGCGCCATCGGCACCCCCGCCGTGGGCATGGTGCTCACCCTCGTCATCGTCACCGACGAGGAGAACGCCTACGACGCCCTGAAGGCCGCCAACGAGGCGTCCCGCGAGCACCCCTCGCGCACCCTCGTGGTCATCAAGCGCGTCTCCCGCTCGCCCCGCGACCGCACGAAGTCCCGCATCGACGCCGAGGTGCGGGTCGGCGCGGACGCGGGCACCGGCGAGACGGTCGTGCTGCGGCTGTACGGCGAGGTCGCCGACCACGCCGACTCGGTCGTCCTGCCGCTGCTGCTGCCGGACGCGCCGGTCGTCGTCTGGTGGCCGGTGAGCGCGCCGCTCGACCCGGCCAACGACCCGCTCGGAAAGCTGGCCCAGCGCCGCGTCACCGACACCTACGCCGCCGAGGCGCCCGTACGCGAGCTCAACGCGCGTGCCGACGCCTACACCCCCGGGGACACCGACCTCTCCTGGACCCGCATCACGCCCTGGCGCTCGATGCTGGCCGCCGCCCTCGACCAGGTCATCTGTGACGTGAACGCGGTCGAGGTGGAGGGCGAGGAGTTCAACCCGAGCGTGGAACTGCTCGCCATGTGGCTCGCGGACCGGCTGGACGTCCCCGTCAAGCGGTCCAAGTCCTCCGGCCCCGGCCTCACCGCCGTCCGTATGGAAACGAGCTGCGGCCCGATCGCGCTGGACCGCGCCGACGGCACCCTGGCGACCCTCTCCATCGAGGGCCAGCCCGACCGTGCGGTGGCGCTCAAGCGCCGCGACACCTCGGAGCTGATCGCGGAGGAGCTGCGCCGGCTCGACCCGGACGACACCTACGCGTCGGCGCTGCGCTACGGGGTGGACCGGCTGAACGGGGCGGCGGCCGACGCCGTCGAGGAGGAGCCGGCCACGGCGAAGGCGGCCGCCAAGGCACCCGCCGCCAAGGCACCCGCGAAGAAGGCCCCGGCGAAGGCTCCTGCGAAGAAGGCGGCCGCCAAGTGAACACTCCGCAGCTCGTCGTGCACCGCGACAAGGAGCTGATGGCCCAGGCCGCCGCGGCCCGGCTGATCACCAAGGTCGTGGACGCGCAGGCCTCGCGCGGCTACGCCTCGGTGGTCCTCACCGGCGGGCGCAACGGCAACGGGCTCCTCGCGGCGCTCGCGGACGCGCCCGCCCGGGACGCCGTCGACTGGAGCCGTATCGACCTGTGGTGGGGTGACGAGCGGTTCCTGCCCGAGGGCGATCCGGACCGCAACGACACCCAGGCCCGTGCGGCGCTGCTGGACTCGGTGCCGGTGGACCCCGCACGGGTGCATCCGATGCCCGCGTCCGACGGTCCCTACGGTGCCGACGTGGACGCGGCGGCGGAGGCGTACGCGGCCGAGCTCGCGAAGGCGGCGGGCCCCGAGAACCACGGTTCCGTGCCCTCGTTCGACGTCCTGATGCTGGGCGTGGGCCCGGACACCCACGTGGCCTCGCTCTTCCCGGAGCTGCCGGCGGTCCGCGAGACGGAGCGGACGGTGGTGGGCGTGCACGGCGCCCCCAAGCCCCCGCCGACCCGGGTCACGCTCACCCTGCCCGCGATCCGCTCCGCCCGTGAGGTCTGGTTGCTGGCGGCCGGCGAGGACAAGGCGCAGGCCGCGGCGATCGCCCTCTCGGGCGCGGGCGAGGTGCAGGCCCCGGCGGCCGGCGCCCACGGCCGCTCCCGCACCCTGTGGCTCCTGGACGCGGCAGCGGCCTCCCAGCTGCCACGCTCGCTGTACCCGCCGGCTTCGGCCTGAGAGCCGTACCCGGGGCTTGGCCCCAGACCCCGTTCGCGCGGTTCCCCGCGCCCCTGAAGAGGGGCGCGGGGAACCGCGCGAGTCTTTTGGCGGGGGCGAGAAAGCACGTCACTTCACCGACCCGGCCATCACCCCCTGCACAAAGTGCCGCTGGAACGCGAAGAACACCATCACCGGGACGATCAGCGACAGAAACGCTCCCGGTGCCAGCACATCGATGTTGCTGCCGAACTGCCGTATCTGGGACTGGAGTTCGACTGTCAACGGCTGCGAGGAACTGTCGGCGAACAGCAGGGCGACCAGCATGTCGTTCCACACCCACAGGAACTGGAAGATGGCCAGGCTCGCGATGGCCGGACGTCCGACCGGCAGCACCAGCCGGGTGAAGATGCGCCACTCGCTGCCACCGTCCATCCGGGCGGCTTCCAGCATCTCCTTCGGCATCTCCGCGAAGTAGTTGCGCAGCAGGAAGATGGCGAACGGCAGCCCGTAGGAGACGTGGAAGAGCACGACACCGGGAATCGTGCCGAACAGCCCCAGCGCGCCGAAGAGTTTGGCGACCGGCAGCAGCCCGATCTGAACCGGCACCACCAACAACGCCACCACGACAAGGAAGATCGTGTCCCGGAAGGGGAACTCCAGCCAGGCGAAGGCGTATCCGGCGAGCGCCGCGATCACCACGACGAGGACGGTGGCCGGCACGGAGATCAGCACGGTGTTCCAGAACGCCCGCGTCATCCCCGCATTGCCCAGAAGGGCGGAGTAGTTGTCGAAGGAGAGCTGACCGGGGCTGGTCAGCGCCGTCCACCAGCCTCCCTTGGCGGTGTCCTGCGCCGAGCGCATCGAGGAGAGGAAGAGCCCTGCGAGCGGGGTGACCCAGACCAGGCCGACGATCACCAGGAACGCCTGCACCAGGCCGTTGCCGAGCCCCCGCCTGAGCGCGTTCATCGTTGACTCCTTCTAAAGCGGCGGACGTTGAAGACCATGGCGGGGACGACCAGGAGCAGGAGGAGCACACCGAGTGCGCTGCCCAGGCCCTGGTTGTTGCCGCCGCCGAAGGACACCAGCCACATCTGGGTGGCGAGCACGGTGGCGTCCTCCTGCACCGGTCCGGGCGCGATGATGTAGACGAGGTCGAAGACCTTCATCACGTTGATCACGAGCGTGACGAAGACCACGGTGAGCACGGGTGCCAGCAGCGGCACGGTGATCCGGCGGAAGATCTGCCACTCGTTGGCGCCGTCCATCCGGGCCGCCTCCAGCGCGTCGCGCGGCAGGGCGGCGAGTCCGGCGCCGATCAGCACCATGGCGAAGCCGGTCCAGATCCACAGGTACGCGCCGATGATGGCGGGGGTGACCAGCGCAGGACCGAGCCAGGACACACCCTCGTACGGCGGGCTGAAGTTCGACGCGGGCAGCCGCACGGTGTACGAGCCGGAGTCCAGCCCCAAGAAGCGGAAGGAGCCGTCGGCCGCGGTGGTCGTGCTCGCGACCGTCTTTCCGTCGCGCGCCGCCTCGACCTTCATCTCGGGCAGTCCGCTCTCCCCGCGGTCGACCTGGCCCTGTTTCCCTCCCCCGCCGGGTGTGAAGTCCAGGTAGACGACACCGCGCAGCTCGTCCCGGGCCGCCTTCTGCCCTGCGGCCGCGTAGGCGGGCTTCGCATCCTTCGGCAGGTCCTTGGGGAGGACGCCGACGAGGCCGAGGCCGACCGTGTGGCCGGGCGAGGCGGAGGCGGTCGTACGGTACGAACCGTCGGCGCCCTTGGTGAGGCCTCGGCCGTCGCGGGCGCGGGCGGTCGGATAGGACGAGGTTCCCTCGAACGCGTCGTGGACGCCGACCACGGCGGCGTTCAGGACACCCTTGTCGGGGTCCTCGTCGTACGCGAGCCTGAAGATGATGCCGGCGGCCAGGAAGGAGACCGCCATGGGCATGAACAGCAGCAGCTTGAACGCGGTGGCCCAGCGGATCTTCTCGACCAGGACGGCGAGCACCAGGCCGAGCCCGGTGAGCAGCGTCGGCGCGACGACGACCCAGATGGCGCTGTTGCGTACGGCCTTGAGCGTGGCCGGGTCGCGGAACATCTCGGTGTAGTTGTCGCCGCCCACGAACCGGTTGCCGGAGGCGTCGAAGAAGCTGCGCCCCACGGAGAAGACCACGGGGTAGACGACGAGCGCGCCGAGCAGGAGCAGGGCGGGCAGGACGAAGACGAGGGCGATGATCCGGCCGCGGCGCCTGGCGCGCCGTCTGTGGTCGGCCGTGCCGACGGCCGGAGGGCTCGCCTCTTTCACGAGGGTGGCGGTCATGGTGATCAGCCCTGGTACGCCTTGGCCGCGGCCTTCTCCAGTTCGGCCGCGGTCGCCTTCGGGTCCGAGGGGTCACGGAGGAAGTCCTGGAGGAGCTTCCACTCGCCGGCGCCCTTGGTGCCGCCGAACGCGGCGGGAGCCTGGTCGGACATGTCGAAGCGGACCGAATCCCCGGCGGCGACCAGGGACTTGGCGGTCTCGCGGGTGATGTCGTCGCTGTAGGAGGCGAGGTCGAGCTTCTTGTTCGGGGAGAGGAAGCCGCCCGCCCCGGCCCAGACGGCGGCGGCTTCGGGGGTCGCCAGGTACTCCAGGAACGTCATGGCGGCCTTCTGGTTCTTGCCGTCCTTGAGGACCACGGCCGCGTCGCCGCCGCTGACCACCGGCGCCTTGCCGCCGTCGACCGCGGGGAAGGGGAAGAAGTTCGCGTCCTTGCCGATCTTCTTGCCGAACTGGTCCTTGGCGACCCCGGCGACGAAGTCGCCCTCGTAGACCATGCCCGCCTCGGGCTTGGGTCCGAAGACCTTCTCGACGGAGCCGGGGAAGTCCGTGTTCAGGGCCCCCTTCTGGCCGCCGGCCATCAGTTGCTTGTCCTTGAAGAGCTTGCCGAGGGTGGTGAGCGCCTTGACCACGGTCGGGTCGGTCCACTTCAGCCGGTGGGCGGCCAGGGCGTCGTACTTCTCGGGGCCCGCCTGGGAGAGGTAGATGTTCTCGAACCAGTCGGTGAGCGTCCAGCCGTCCTGTCCGGCGACGGAGAAGGCGGCGAGGCCTGAGTCGGAGACGGTGTGTCCGGCCTTCAGCATGGCGTCGTACGTGGTCGGCGGCTTGACACCGGCCTGGTCGAACGCGTCGGGGCTGTACCAGACGGTCGACTTGTGGGCGGCCTTGAAGTACAGGCCGTAGAAGGTGTCGCCGACGCTGCCGTACTTCTTCCAGACGCTCGCGTAGTTGGTGTCGACGGACTGTTCGGTGGTCTTGGAGAGCGGCTTGAGCCAGCCCTCCTTCGCGAACTGCTGGAGGACGCCGACCTGCGGGACCATCACCACGTCGGGGGCGTTGCCGCCCTCGATCTTGCTGCCGACGACCGTGGAGACGTTGTCGCCGGTGGAGACGAACTGGGTCTTGGCGCCCGTCTTCGCGGTGAAGGCGTCCAGGACCTTCTGGAAGTTCTTCTGCTCGCTGCCGGACCAGACACCGGCCACGGTGATCGTCTGGCCGCTGAGCGACTTACCGCCGCCTCCGGCGGCTACGGGCCCGCCTCCGCAGGCGGTGGCGCCGAGGGCCAGGGCGAGGGCGGTGCAGCTCGCGAGCAGGGTCGTACGTCGTCGCATCATCGTTGATGTCCCTTTCAGGGCAGGGGAATTGACGGAAACCAGAGGAACGGAAACCCGAGGAACGGAAAGCAGAGGAGGGGACGGTCAGGGATTCGTGCAGTCGCTGATCCACCAGGCGGCCGTCGAGCCGGGCAGCACGCCGGCCGGACAGGGGCCGCTGGACAGCAACGGGGTGCCGGAGACCGGCGCGGGCGTCGGGGCCGCGTCGAAGTTGACCGCACACACCAGGCCGTCGCCGCGGACGAAGGCGAGGACGCCGGGCGGCGCCGGAAGCCAGCGCAGCGCGCCCTCGCCCAACTGCGGGAGTCCGGCGCGCAGCTGGAGCCCGTCGCGGTAGAGGTGCCAGAAGGAGCGGGTGTCGGCGAGCGCGCGGTCGGTGGCGTACTCGGCGAAGTAGGCGGGCTGCGGCAGCCACGGCTTGGCGCTCTCCGCGCCCGAGGTGAAGCCGAACGGCGAGGTGTGCCCGGACCAGGGCAGCGGCACCCGGCAGCCGTCGCGGATGCGGGCGCGGCTTCCCGTGCGGCGGAAGATCGGGTCCGTCAGCACGTCGTCGGGCAGGTCGACGACCTCGGGCAGCCCGAGCTCCTCGCCCTGGTAGATGTACGCGGCTCCGGGCAGCGCCAGCATCAGCAGTGCGGCGGCGCGGGCACGGGCCGTACCGAGGCCGCTGCCCTCGGTGCCGAGCTCGCCGTAGCGGGTGACGGTGCGCACCTGGTCGTGGTTGTTGAGGACCCAGGTGACCGTCGATCCGGTGCCGGCTATGTCCTGCATGGCCTCGGAGATGACCTTGCGGAAGGCGTCGGCGTTCCAGGGCGCGCTGAGCAGGTCGAAGAAGAAGGCCTGGTGGAGCTCGTCCGGGCGTACGTACTGGGCGTGTTCGCGGGCCGTCGGTACCGAGACCTCGCCGACCAGCAGCCGGTCGCGGCCGTCGCGCCCGGTGTACTCCTCGCAGACGGACCGCCAGTGGCGCCACACGTCGTGCACCTCGGGCCGGTTCCAGGCGAGCGGGTTGACCGAGTCGCGGGTGCGGGCGTCGGCCTCCGGGTCGGGCGAGTCCGGCAGGTCGGGGTGCTTGAAGAGGCCGGCGGCGACGTCGATGCGGAAGCCGTCGACGCCCCGGTCGAGCCAGAACCGCAGCACGTGGTCGAAGTGCGCGCCGACCTCGGGGTTGCGCCAGTTCAGGTCGGGCTGCTCGGACGTGAACATGTGCAGGTACCACTGGCCGGGGTTGCCGTCCGCCTCGGTGACGCGGGACCAGGCGGGTCCGCCGAACATGGCGTGCCAGTTGTTGGGCGGCTCGGCGCCCTCCGGGCCGCGTCCGTCGGCGAAGTGGAAGCGGGCGCGGGCCGGGCTGCCCGGCTCCGCCGCGAGCGCGGCCCGGAACCACGGGTGATCACTGGAGCAGTGGTTGGGGACGATGTCCAGGAGCACCTTGACGCCGAGGCGGCGGGCGTCGGTCATCAGCAGGTCGAACTCGGCGAGGTCGCCGAAGAGCGGGTCCACGTCGCAGTAGTCGGCGACGTCGTAGCCGTGGTCGTGCTGCGGCGAGGGGTAGAAGGGGCTCAGCCAGATGCCGTCGACACCGAGCTTCTTGAGGTACGGCATGCCCGCGCGAACCCCGGCGAGATCGCCGATGCCGTCACCGGTGCTGTCCAGGAAGCTGCGGACGTACACCTGGTAGATCACTGCGTCGCGCCACCAGCGGTGCGTGTTGAGGGTCACCCGTTGGACCTGTCTGTGCGTGCCTGTGGTTATGCATGCATGTTAAGTAGGGGTGTCGCGCGGGTGTCAACGAGTAGGCAGCAACAACCGGGAAGTTGGGAAGTTATATGCAGACTTTTCGGGCACGAAACCCGGAGATGGGATGCTCCCGTTACATAACAAGTAACTAGCAGAATGCCGACAGGGCACCGCCGGGGTGCTATCGGGGTGCTACCGGGGTGAAATGGCCGCCAGCTCGCGCGCCAGCCGCCGTACCGCCACGGAAGGCGTCTCTTGCCCCGTCATCGCGTCGTGGACCACGGCCTGCACGACCAGGCTGACCTGGTCGTAACGCGGGCTTTTGGGGCGTGGGGCGGCCGCGAGGACGCTGGCGCGCAGCGTGGGCAGATAGGGGAACTCCCGGATCAGCTCCGGGTCCTGGTACAGCGCCGCCCGTACGGGCGGCAGCGCACCCTTGGTGAGGACCTGGCGCTGCGCCCGCTCGGTCGTGAGGTACGCGATCAGGCGCGCGGCCGAATCGGGGTGCCGCGCATGCGTGTTGACGGCCAGGTTGGAGCCGCCCAGCACGCTCGTGCCCGGTCCGTCGGGTCCGGGCAGGGGGACCGCGCCGACCTTCCCGGCGACCGCCGATCCCTTGCCGGAAGCACCGACGTAGGCGTAGGGCCAGTTGCGCAGAAAGAGGAGGTGGCCGTCCTGGAAGGCCTGTTTCGACTCCTCTTCCTTGTACGTCAGCGCCTTCTTCGGAATCCAGCCGTCGCGCACGCCGTCGGCGAGGAACCCGATGCCCTCGCGGGCCGCCTCGGAGTTCACGGTGACGCGCTCGCCCTCGTCGCCGAGGATCGTGCCGCCCGCCGAGTAGACCGCCTCCGCCGCGTTCACGGTGAGACCCTCGTAGGGCAGGAACTGGCCGGCGTAACCGTCGAGTCCGTACTTCGGGGCGATGGTCCTCGCCTGCCGCTCCAGCTCGGCCCAGGTCCGCGGCGGCGCGACGCCCTCCTTGGCGAGGACGTCCTTGCGGTACAGGAGGAGTCCCGCGTTGGTGACGTACGGGACCGCGTACAGCCTTCCGTCGTACGTCGCCGTGTCCACGACCGGCGGCAGGAAGCTGTGGAGCGGGAAGCGGCCGCGGTCCAGCGGAGAGATCCAGCCCGCGGCGGCGAACTCCGAGGTCCAGGCGACGTCGATGTTGAGGACGTCGAAGCGGCTTCTGCCACCGCCGCGCAGGTCGGTCGTCATCTGCGCGTGCGTCTCGTCGGCGGAGTCCGGGAGCTCGACGAGGGTCACCTTCTCGCCGGGGTGGGTACGGTTCCACCCTTCGAGCAGTGGCCCCAGATAGCCGGTGAGGTCGCCCGCGGTCGCCAGGGTGAGCGGGCCGCGACCGGCGCCGTGCGCCCCGTCGGCCGGGGTGTCGGAGGCGACGTAACCGGTCAGGACCACCGCCGCGACCAGGAGGCCCCTACCGGCGGCACGTATCCACCGCATAGGTTCCTCCCTGTACACCGGCGTCGGGCACCTTCGCCCGGCGTCAGTGGCCATGTATACCTGTTAGGTATGGGCGATACTAGGGCCTGCGACACATTGGCCTGCGGCCGCATCGACCGGGCGACGGCCTGACATCGGTGCGCGGCACATGACACGGATGCGGGGAGGAGAGCACGGGTGCGGCTGCCCCTCCTGGCCCTGCTGGCGCGAGGCCCGGCCCACGGGTACGAGCTCAAGCAGGACCTTGAGCAACTGCTGGGCTCCGCGTACCCTCAGCCCAACGTCGGCCAGATCTACGTCACGCTCGGCCGCCTCGAGAAGACGGGACTGATCGAGGGCGAGGAAGTCGAACAGTCGAGCCGGCCCAACAAGAAGATCTACCACCTCACCGACACCGGGCGCGAAGCGCTGCATGCCTGGTACCAGGAGACGGCGGACGAGCCTCGGGTACGGGACGAGTTCTTCATGAAACTCGCGCTCGCCCCGACGACCGGCCTGGCCGACCAGATCGCCCTGATCAACCGGCAGCGGCGGCAGTATCTGAACACCATGCGCAACCTGTCGAAGCTCGCCGCGGCCGAGGACCGGGACAACCGCATCTCCCAGCTGCTGATCGAGGGCGCCATGCTGCACCTGCAGGCCGATCTTGACTGGCTGGAGCGCTGCCAGGAGGAACTGGAGGGTCTGGAATGAGCCACACCGGTCCTTTGCTGCGCGCCGAGGGCCTGGTCAAGACCCACTACGGCGAGGGCGCCCCGGCGTATGCCGTACGCGGAGTGGATCTTGCCGTGCGCCAGGGCGAGTTCGTGGCCGTCACCGGCCCGTCCGGCGCCGGCAAGTCGACGCTGCTGCACCTCCTCGGCGGCCTCCAGCGGCCCGACTCCGGCAGCGTCTGGCTGGACGCCGAATGCACGGACGCGTACAGCGAGGCGCGCTGGGCGGTGGAACGGCGACGGCGCATCGGCATCGTCTTCCAGTTCTTCAACCTGGTCTCCAATCTGTCGGTCGCCGACAACGTGGAGCTGCCCGCCCTGCTCGCCGGCGTCTCCCCCAAGCGGGCGCGCACCGAGCGCGAGCGGCTGCTGTCCGAGCTGGGCCTTGAGGGCAAGGGACGCAGCATGCCGGGTGAGCTGTCCGGCGGCGAACAGCAGCGCGTCGCCCTGGCCCGGGCGCTGGTCAACCATCCCTCCCTGCTGCTGGCCGACGAACCCGCGGGCAGCCTGGACAGCAAGGGCACCCGCGAGGTGATGCGGCTGCTGTCCCGCTTCCACCAGCGCGGTCAGACCATCGTGCTCGTCACCCACGACGCCCGGCTCGCCAGCGCCGCGGACCGCGTGATCAGCTTCTTCGACGGCCGCATCGCCGACGACGCGGAACTCGACGGCACGCCGTCACGCGGCGCCGGGATATCCGGCGTGCTGGAACTGAGGGACTGAGCGGCGTGCGGGCCACTCTGCGCTGGGCGCATGCCGATCTGCGCACGCATCGGGGCGAGGCACTGTTCATCGTGCTCGCCACCGCGGGAATCGTCGCCTCGCTGCTGCTCGCCGCGGCGCTCTTCGGATACGCGACGAACCCCTGGCAGCGCGTCTTCACTCAGTCGCACGGCGCCCATGTGTGGATCCACACCGGCGCGTCCGCCGACGCCGGGCGGCTCGCGCGGCTGGACGGCGTCGAGTCCGTGGCGGGCCCTTACCGCACCGCGTCCGCCACCGTCGAGTCACGCGGCACCCGTGCCTCTGTCGAGCTGCGCGGCGCCGTAGAGCCGCCCGCCACCGGTCGGCCGCTGCTCGTCTCCGGTCACTGGCTCGACCGCGCCCGGCCCGACGGAGTCGTCCTGGAGGACAGCCTCGCCCGTGCGCTGTGGGCCGAGCCCGGGGACACCCTCACCGTGCCCGGCACCGCACGCACCCTGACCGTCCTGGGCGTGGCCGACAGCGCCGAGTCCCGCTACCGCCCCGGTGAGCGGTCGGGGGTCGTCTGGGCGCTGCCCTCCGCGGTGTGGGGCGCGGACGGACGTACGGGCCAGGTCATCGGTCTGCGTCTGACCGATCCCGGCGACACGGACTACGCCGTGCAGCGCGCGGTGACGGCGCTCGGCTCCGGCGCGGTCACCCAGGTGTCGAACTGGCAGCAGGCCCGCGCCGAGGCCCAGGGCGACAACCGGCTGCTGGGACAGGTGCTGGGCCTGTTCGGCCTCGGCGCGCTCCTCGCCGCCGCGCTCGCCGTGTACGGCGCGATCGGCACCCGTATCCGCGGCCACCTGCGGGACATCTCGGTACTGAAGGCGATCGGGTTCACGCCCGCCCAGGTGGTGCGCATCTTCCTGATCCAGCACGTGGTGTACGCGTCGCTGGGCGCCCTGGCCGCCGCCACGCTCACCCAGGCGCTGGGGAGCAGGATCCCCGGCCGTCTCGGCGACGCCTTGGGCGTCTGGCAGGGACTGCCCGGGCACACCGCGGCGCTGTTGGCGGTACCGGTGGCCGCGGTGCTCTTCATCGGCGCGACGACCGGGATCGCGGCGTGGCGGGCGGGCCGGGTGCCCCCCGTGCCGGTGCTGCGGGCCGCGGCACCGCCGGCCGGCCGCCTGTCGGGCGTGGCCCGCCGGGCGCTCGGGCTGCGGCTGCCCCCCGCGCTCGTGCTGGGCTGGCACCAGGCGTTCCCGCGGCGGCCGCGCTCGCTGGCCACGGTCGCCCGGCTCGCCCTGCCACTGCTGCTGATCGTGGTCGCGCTGAGCGCCTGGACCACCATCGACCGCTTCCACAGCGAACCCGAGCGGATCGGCCTCGCGGCCGCGCTCACGGCGCACCCGGACGAGAGCCTCGGCGATCCGGCAGCCCGCGCCCTGCTCGCCCGGAACGCACAGGTCACCGCCGTACACCCGGGCGCCGAGGTGGCCGCTCTGGTTCCGGGCCAGACGGCGACGATCGCACTGCGCGGGCTCGGTACGCACCAGGACCCGTACCCGTTCACGCTGGCCGAGGGCCGCCCGGCCCACGGGCCCGACGAGGCGGTGGCCGGTCAGGGGCTGCTCGACCTGCTGGACGTGCGCGTCGGGGACTGGGTGCGGATGACCGTCGGCGCGCGCCCGCAGATCCTGCACATCGTCGGCCGCAGCATCGAGCCGGAGAACGGCGGCCGCGTCATCTCCACCTCGCTCGACACCCTGCGCGAGAACGACCCGGAGCTCCGCCCGACCCTCTACCAGCTCCAGTTGCGCCCCGGCGCCGACCCGGGCAAGGTCGCCGCCGAGCTGACCGCGGCCGGGCACGGGCACCTGGACGTGCACGCCGTGACCAACCCGGCCGACGGCCTCTCGCCACTGCGCGGCGTCGTCGTCGGGCTGATCGCCGTGCTGGCCCTCATCGGGCTCATCGAGCTGCTGACCGCGATCGGCGGCACCGTGCGCGAGGGCGAGCGGGATCTGCTGGCGCTCAAGGCCATCGGGCTGTCCCCGCGGCAGATCACGGCGGTCACCGTCACGGGCACCGCCTGCACCGCGCTGGCAGCGGTCCTCGCGGGTACGGCGCTGGGGCTGCCTCTGGCGCACTGGCTGATCGACGCCCAGGGGAAGTCGAGCGGGATCGGCGCCGGTATCGCCCGGGGGCCGTCCCCCCTCCTGCTGTCACTGTTCGGTCTGGCCGCGGTCCTGGGTGCCGCCGCCCTCGCCGCGTTCCCCGCGGGCCGCGCCGCCCGACGACGGCTCGCGGACACCCTGAGCGCGGTGGCCTGAGCGCGGTGGCCTGAGCCCGGGACCCGAGCGCCGTCAGAACCCGTGCGGGTTGTACGGGTTCTGCGGCCCTTGGTTGTACGGGTTCTGTGGCCCTTGGTAGTACGGGTTCTGCGGCCCCGGCGTATAGGGGTTGCCCTGGTTGTACGTGTACGCCGGACCCGGCCCGTACGGGTTGCCCCGCGGCGGCGGCACGTACCCGGCCCCCGGCGTGTACGCGGGCCGCGGCGGCGGCAACGACGCCGGATGCGCCCCCAGCCGTATCCCGTGCCGACTCCGCAACCGGTACATCTCCAGCGCGGCGATCCCCGTGACCGTCACCGGCGCCCCCAGGATGAAGACAACCCCCATCCCGAGACTCAGCCCGTGCAGATCCCCCGTGGCGAGGTCCGGAATGGCCATCAGCCACGTCGTCACGGTGGCGAGCAACGGCGGCAGACAGCGATGCACCGCGGCCGTACCGAAGAAGTTGCCGGACACCTTCACCGCGCCCGAGCCGACGAACCCCGTCAGCCAGATCGCCACCAGCCCCAGCACCAGGGCGAACCCTCCGACCCCGGCGGCAAGCCACCACATCAGCACCGTCAGGACGATGGACCCGACGAAGGCCAGCAGCAGCTTGAACGAGTTGCCGAGCGGCACCCGCAGCTGCCGGACCGTCCCGGTGCGCCGCCAGACCAAGAGCATCGCCCCGACGGTCAACGGCGTGATGAACAGCAGCACGGCGGACGCCGTCAGCATGTTCTGCAGCATTTCCGTGAAGGCGAACCCGCCTTGCACGAAGGTGTAGACACCGACCGCCGCGACCGCCCCGGCGATGACCCGTACCCGCTTGAGCCGCTCCACCCCCGGATCGACCGCCTCCGGGATCCACGCCGGATGGAAGACCGCCTCCGCTACCCGCTTCGGCTTCAGAAACGACCTCGCCGTCAGCGTGCCGCCCGTCCAACTCCCATGCGAACCAGTCAACTTCCGCTCCCCCGAGCCTTCATCTGCATGATCGCCCGGGAGTCTACGGGAAGCGGGCGGACTCCCGCCGCCCGCTTCCCGTGACCCACGCGCGTCCGCGCCTACCGGCCGCGCAGCTCCCGGTACTTCGCGACGAGCGCCTTCGTCGACTCGTCCAGGCCCGGCACTTGCGCACCCTCGGTCAGCGCGGGTTCGACCCGCTTGGCGAGGACCTTGCCGAGCTCGACACCCCACTGGTCGAAGGAGTCGATGTTCCAGACCGCGCCCTGGACGAACACCTTGTGCTCGTAGAGGGCGACCAACTGGCCGAGCACCGACGGCGACAACTCCCTCGCGAGAATCGTCGTCGTCGGGTGGTTGCCCTTGAACGTCTTGTGCGGGACCAGTTCCTCGGCCACGCCCTCGGCGCGCACCTCGTCCGGTGTCTTGCCGAAGGCGAGGGCCTGAGTCTGCGCGAAGAAGTTCGCCATCAGCAGGTCGTGCTGGGCGACCAGACCGGGCAGCAGATCGGCGACCGGCTCGGCGAAGCCGATGAAGTCCGCCGGGATCAACTTCGTGCCCTGGTGGATGAGCTGGTAGTAGGCGTGCTGCCCGTTGGTGCCGGGCGTCCCCCACACGACCGGGCCGGTCTCCCACTCCACGTCGTGCCCGTCGCGCTCTACCGACTTGCCGTTGGACTCCATGTCCAGCTGCTGCAGATACGCCGTGAACTTCGAAAGGTAGTGCGAGTACGGCAGTACGGCGTGCGACTGGGCGTTGTGGAAGTTGCCGTACCAGATGCCCAACAGGCCCATCAGCAGTGGCACATTGGTCTCGGCGGGCGCGGTGCGGAAGTGCTCGTCGACGAGGTGGAACCCGTCGAGCATCTCCCGGAAGCGGTCCGGCCCGATCGCGATCATCAGGGACAGACCGATCGCGGAGTCGTACGAGTACCGTCCGCCGACCCAGTCCCAGAACTCGAACATGTTGGCCGTGTCGATACCGAAGTCGGCGACCTTCTCGGCATTGGTCGACAGCGCCACGAAGTGCTTGGCCACGGCCTCCTGACCGGCCTTCAGCTCGGTCAGCAGCCAGTCGCGCGCGGAGGTCGCGTTGGTGATCGTCTCGATGGTGGTGAACGTCTTCGAGGCGATGATGAACAGCGTCTCGGCCGGGTCCAGGTCACGGACGGCCTCGTGCAGGTCGGCGCCGTCCACGTTCGACACGAAGCGGACCGTGAGGTCGCGGTCGGTGAAGGAGCGCAGCACCTCGTAGGCCATCGCCGGGCCGAGGTCGGAGCCGCCGATGCCGATGTTCACGACGTTCTTGATGCGCTTGCCGGTGTGGCCGGTCCACTCGCCGGAGCGGACCCGCTCGGCGAAGTCGGCCATCTTGTCGAGCACGGCGTGCACGCCAGGGACGACGTTCTCCCCGTCGACCTCGATCACCGCGTCGCGCGGGGCGCGCAGCGCCACGTGGAGCACGGCCCGGTTCTCGGTGACGTTGATCTTCTCGCCGCGGAACATGGCGTCCCGCAGCCCGAAGACGTCGGTCGCCGCTGCCAGCTCGCGCAGCAGCCGCAGCGTCTCGTCGGTGACCAGGTGCTTGGAGTAGTCGACGTGCAGATCGCCGACCTGGAGGGTGTAGCCCGTTCCGCGCCCGGGGTCGGTTGCGAACAGGTCCCGCAGATGGGTCTTGGCGAGCTCCTCGCGGTGCTTGGCCAGAGCGGTCCACTCGGGCGTCTGGTTGAGCCTGGCACGGCTGTCTGCGTTCATCTCTGGCTTCCGCCTTCTTTCCTGCGTGTGCTGCTGCTTGCCTCGCCCCACTGCCGGTCCCAACCTAATTGATCAGGGCTTGACGTGAGCTGTCGTAGCGCAGTCGTCCGGCTCAACAACAGATACGTCCGGCAGATGCCCGGGTATCAGCGAGGTGACGGCGAGCCCGAAGAGGACGGCCGCGAACAGCGCGGGCCCGTTCAGCCCGTAGGCACCCGCCACGGTGCCGCCGAGCAGGGCGCCGAGCGGGGCCCCGGAGGTGGAGGCGGTGCGGAACGCGGAGCTGACGCGGCCCACCATGGCTGCCGGGCTGCGCTGCTGCATCAGCGTGACCTGGTTGACGTTCCACACCATGCCCATCAGTCCGAGCAGCGCCATGCCCACGAGGAGTGCACCCAGGTGGCGGACGGTGCCGAGGAGTACCAGGGCCGCCGTCTGGACGCATCCGCACAGGAACAGGCTCCGCACCCGTCCGATCCGGCGCGCGATCCACTGGGCCGGCACTCCCCCGGCCAGGGATCCGGCCGAGTAGGCCGTCATCGCGGCCGCGAAGCCCACGTTCCCCGCGTGCAGCCAGCCGGTCACGTGCAGGACCAGCGTGGCGATCAGGGCCCCCATGCCGATGTTGCACAGCAGTGTGGCCGTGCAGACCGCGCGCAGCACCCTGTCGTGCCACAGGGCGCGCACTCCTTCGGCCACCTCCGCCCGCAGGGTGCTTCCGGCGGGCCGGGGCTCCCGCTCGGGTGCCCGGATCCGCAGGGAGGCCACGAGGGCCGCGGCCAGCAGATAGGTGAGCGCGTCGGCCGCGAACGGCGCGGCGGCCCCGAGGGTGAGCAGCAGCGGCACGAAGGGGCCGGCCAGGAAACCGCCGGCGAACTGCTGGCCGGTCATCAGGCGGGCATTGGCGCTGCCCAGGGCCTCTTTGTCCACCAGAGAGGGCAGCAGGGCCGTGGACGCGTTGTCGAACAGCGTCTGGAGGGTGGTGAGGGCGAAGGCGAGCATGATCAGCAGGCTGATCGTGGCGTGGCCGAGCCCGACGGCGAGGGCGAAGCAGGCCACCAGCCCGCCGCGCACGGTGTCGACGGCCCACATCGCCCGCCGCTGGTCCACCCGGTCCGCGACCGCGCCGCCCAGCAGCCCGAAGAAGAGCCAGGGGAGGTAGCCACAGGCCGTGACGGAGGCGATGACGAGCGGATCGTCCGTGAGCCGCACGGCGAGCAGCGGCAGCGCGGCGGTGCGCAGGGCGTCCCCGAAACGCGACACCACCGCCGCGCTCCACAGGCGCCCGAAGCCCCCGCGCCACGCGGGTGCCCGCACCCCCGCCGCCTCGACCGTCGTCACAACGCCCCCTCCGGTTCCGCCACTTCAAGAACCGTAGAGGGCACCACTGACAATCGGCTCGGGGCAGCGCCGCGGGCGCTTCGCAACCGGGTCGGCACGACGGTGCGCCCCGGCGGAGCGCCCGTCCGCGACCCGGCGTACGAAACACATCCGGCCAGGCACCTCGGTGCCCGGCCGGTTATCAACCGCTAGATTTCGCCCCGCAGTTTGGCGAGCGCCTCGGCGAGGATCGCCTCGCCGTCCGCGTCGCTGCGCCGCTCCCGTACGTACGCGAGGTGCGTCTTGTACGGCTCGGTGCGCGGCGGGTCCGGCGGGTTGTCCTGGTCCTGTCCGGCGGGAAAGCCACAGCGCGGGCAGTCCCAGGTCTCGGGAACCTGCGCGTCGCTGGCGAAGCTGGGCACCGTCTCGTGCCCATTGGAGCACCAGAAGGAGATGCGCAGCCGCGGCGCGGACTCGCCGCGCTCGGCCTCGCCCATCGGCCCCGCCCCGACCCGGCTTCCTCGGATCGCGTTGCCACTTGCCACGGTCGTAACTCCCTGCGTAATGGTGCCGCGAAGCGAGTCGGCGTGACGCTTCGCTGCGAGCGCCTCAGTCTACGTAAGGCCCAACGCGCGTCCAGTGATTGGAGTTACACCCCGGCCCCTAGACGCAAGCCCCATGATAGGCCGCGCCTGGGGGCGCGTACCGGACATGGGGCCTTACGTGCGGATTGTGCTTGGGTAATGTGCAGTTGTGCTGCTGTACCGATGCCGGTCGGTGATCAGTTGTTGACCTTCATCAGGATGCCGAGCACGACAATGGACGCGAACCAGAGCAGACCGATCACCACGGTGATGCGGTCGAGGTTGCGCTCGGCGACCGAGGAGCCACCGACGGACGACTGCATGCCGCCACCGAACATGTCGGAGAGACCGCCGCCCTTCCCCTTGTGCATCAGCACCAGCAGCATCAGCAGCAGGCTGAAGACGATCAGGGCGATCGAGAACCCCAAAACCACGGCTGGACCAACTTCCTCGGAACTGAATGGACGACGGGGGCCGAAGCCTACTGGGTGAGCACCTCAAGCCCACTCCGAAGGCCACGACCCCCGCAAGGGTACGACGAATCGCCGCTAGCGCATACTTACTGGTCGCGGAAGCGGACGATCTTGACGAACTCGTCGGCGTCCAGGGAGGCACCGCCGACCAGGGCGCCGTCGATGTCGGGCTTCGCCATGATCTCCGCGACATTGCCGGACTTCACGGAGCCGCCGTACTGGATGCGGACCTGGTCGGCCACTTCCTGGGAGTACAGCTCGGCCAGCCGGGCGCGGATCGCCGCGCAGACCTCCTGGGCGTCGTCGGAGCCGCAGACCTTGCCGGTGCCGATGGCCCAGACCGGCTCGTACGCGATCACGATCGACTCGGCCTGCTCGGCCGGGACGTCCTTGAGACCCCCGTCGACCTGGGAGAGCGTGTGCGCGACGTGGTTGCCCGCCTCGCGGACGTCCAGCTCCTCGCCGACGCACAGGATCGGGGTCAGACCGTGCTTGAAGGCGGCCTTGACCTTGGCGTTGACGATCTCGTCGGTCTCGTTGTGGTACTGCCGGCGCTCGGAGTGGCCGATCGCCACGTACGTGCACTTCAGCTTGGACAGCATCGGGCCCGAGATCTCGCCGGTGTAGGCACCGGAGTCCTGCGCCGAGAGGTCCTGCGCGCCGTACTTGATCTTGAGCTTGTCGCCGTCGACCAGGGTCTGCACGGAGCGCAGGTCGGTGAAGGGCGGCAGGACGGCGACCTCACAGGCCTCGTAGTCCTTGTCGGCCAGGGCGAAGGCGAGCTTCTGGACGTGCGCGATGGCCTCGAGGTGGTTGAGGTTCATCTTCCAGTTGCCCGCCATCAGCGGCATACGGGTCGTCATGCGGGGTCAGTCCTCCAGTGCGGCGAGGCCGGGGAGCGTCTTGCCCTCGAGGTATTCGAGGGAGGCGCCGCCACCGGTCGAGATGTGACCGAATGCCTTCTCGTCGAAGCCCAGGATGCGGACGGCCGCGGCGGAGTCGCCACCGCCGACGACCGTGAAGGCCGGGGATTCGACGAGGGCCTGGGCGACCGCCTTGGTGCCCTCGGCGTAGTCGGGGTGCTCGAAGACGCCCATCGGACCGTTCCAGAAGACGGTGGCCGCGTCGGCGAGCTTCGAGGCGTACAGCTTGCGGGCCTCCGGACCGATGTCCAGGCCCTCCTGGTCGGCCGGGATGGCGTCCGCGGCGACGGTGGTGGGGTTGGCGGGGGCCTTGGTCTTGAGGTCCGGGAACTCCGGAGCGACCAGGACGTCGACGGGGAGGACCAGCTCGACGCCGTTCTTCTCCGCGCGGTCCATGTACTCCTTGACGGCCGGAACCTGGTCCTCCTGGAGGAGGGAGATGCCGACCTCGTACCCCTTGGCCTTGAGGAAGGTGTACGCCATGCCACCGCCGATGAGCAGACGGTCGGCCTTGCCGAGCAGCTGGTCGATGACGGCGAGCTTGTCGGAGACCTTGGCGCCGCCGAGCGCGACGACGTAGGGGCGCTTGACGTCCTCGGTGAGCTTCTTGAGGACGTTGACCTCGGTGGCGATGAGGTAGCCCGCGTAGTGCGGAACGCGCGCCGGGAGGTCGTACACGGAGGCGTGCTTGCGGTGTACGGCACCGAAACCGTCGCCTACGTAGACATCGGCCAGGGCGGCGAGCTGGTCGGCGAACTCGCCGCGCTCGGTGTCGTCCTTGGACGTCTCGCCCGGGTTGAAGCGCAGGTTCTCGATCACGGCGACCTGGCCGGGCTGGAGGCCGTTCACGGCGTCGTGGGCGGCGGGGCCGACGGTGTCCTGGGCGAACGCCACGGGGGCGCCGAGCAGTTCACCGAGACGCTCGGCGGGCTGCAGCAGGGAGAACGCCGGGTCCGGGGCGCCCTTGGGGCGGCCCAGGTGCGAGGCGACGACCACCTTGGCGCCCGCTTCGGCGAGGGCCTTGATGGTGGGCAGGACGGCGCGGATACGGCCGTCGTCGGTGATGAGGCCGTCGGCCAGCGGCACGTTCAGGTCGGCGCGGACGAAGACCCGCTTGCCGTCCACGCCTTCGGCGAGAAGTTCGTCGATCGTCTTCATGAAGGGACTCCTAGGAGGGCTCTGATATTGGTCCGGGAGGGCTGATCGATCCGTGCACAGAGCAGGGCTCGGACAACGCGGCTGTGCGCTGCCCGAGCCCTGCTCTCACATCAGAGGTGCCTGCTCCGGGACTTAGAGCTGGCCGCCGACGAAGACCGTGAGGTCGACGAGGCGGTTGGAGTAGCCCCACTCGTTGTCGTACCAGCCGAGGATCTTCACCGAGTTGCCCTCCTGAACCATCGTCAGGGAGGAGTCGAAGGTGCAGGAGGACGGGTCGCCGACGATGTCCGAGGAGACGATCGGGTCCTCGGTGTACGACAGGTAGCCCTTGAGGTCGCCGTCGTCGGAGGCCTTCTTGAACGCGGCGTTGACCTCGTCCTTGGTGACCTCGCGCTGCAGCTGCACGACCAGGTCGGTGGCCGAACCGGTCGGGACCGGGACGCGCATGGCGATGCCGTCCAGCTTGCCCTTGAGCTGCGGGAGGACCAGGGCGGTGGCCTTGGCGGCACCGGTCGTGGTCGGGATGATGTTCTCGGCGGCGGCGCGGGCGCGGCGCAGGTCCGAGTGCGGGAAGTCCAGGATGCGCTGGTCGTTCGTGTACGCGTGGACCGTCGTCATCAGGCCCTTGACGATGCCGAAGTTCTCGTCGAGCACCTTGGCCATCGGCGCCACACAGTTGGTGGTGCAGGAGGCGTTGGAGATGATGTTGTGCTGCGCCGGGTCGTACTTGTCCTGGTTGACACCCATCACGATGGTGATGTCCTCGTCCTTGGCCGGAGCCGAGATCAGGACCTTCTTGGCGCCGCCGGCGATGTGCTTCTCGGCGTCGGCCTTCTTGGTGAAGATGCCGGTCGACTCGATGACGATGTCGACGCCCAGCTCGCCCCACGGGATGTCGGCGGGGTTGCGCTCGGAGAGCACCTTGATGGTGTGGCCGTCGACGGTGATCGTGTCGGCGGTGTGCGACACCTCGGCCTTGAGGCGGCCCAGGATGGTGTCGTACTTCAGCAGGTGAGCGGTGGTCGCGGTGTCACCCAGGTCGTTGACAGCCACGATCTCGATGTCAGCACCCTGCTCCAGCAGCGCGCGGAAGTAGTTACGACCGATGCGGCCAAAGCCGTTGATGCCTACGCGGATCGTCACGAACCGATCTCCTCGTTAGGTACGCCGACTCAGTGCCGGCGAGTTGTATGGGATGTCCCCGACCGCCTACGACCCTACCTCCCTGAGGCGTCTGCGGTGACATCGAGATGCCCCATACACGGCAGGGTGTTCCGTACCCACCAGTAGGGGTACGGAACACCCTCGGTGTTGACGAGATAGTCACACAGGGTTAGCTGTTCAGCGCCCCGAGCGCCTTCTTGATGAGGGCCGCGCGGTCGGCCGCCGCGGTGACGTGCTCCAGGCCGAAGCCCAGCAGCACGGTGTCGTCCGTGGTGATGCCGCCGTACGTCTTGAACAGCTCTCCGTAGCGCGCCCAGTCCTTGAGGACGGAGGGGCTGCCCGCAGGCGGTCCGGAGGCGCTCCAGGGCCCGAGGGAGGTCTCGAAGCCCTCGGTCTCGGTGGCCGCCCCGCCGACGACGAGGGAGGCGTTGTCCGCGAGGACGCCGTGACCGCCGGTGTTCGGGTCGGTGATGTAGCTCAGCGACACCTCGACCGACTTGCCGGCGTACGCGCTGAGGTCGAAGTTGACCTGCTGCCAGCCGCTGGAGGCGCCGGTGAAGCTGTTCCACGCCCCGCTGGTACCGGTGTTGGCGCAGCCGGTGGAACTCACGGTCAGGTACCGCTTGAGGAAGGGGTGCTCCCTGACCAGGAATCCGGCCTCGCAGTCCGCGGGGACCGCGGTGCTGGTGGCGCCGCCCGCCTCGGGGAGCGTCGTCCAGTCGTCGGCCCCGGTGGTGTGGGCCTCGAGCACCGCGTGGTCGTAGCCGGGCTCGGTGTCCCACAGGAGCTGGGTGCGCAGCGTCGGCTTGTCGGCGGCGCTGACACCGGTGAGGTCGATGGTCCGGGTGAGGCGCTTGTAGGCGTCGTCGGTGTGCACGGCGGCGGCCATGTACGAGCCCGCGTAGGGCCCGTACGGGTTGACGGTCCCGGCGAACTGGCCCGCTCCCGCGCTCGACGCGAACTGCGGGTACTGCGCGGGCGCCAGCGAGTCCGAGGTGACGCCGTAGGTACCCGCCGTGTTCAGCGGATTGCCGGGCGCGTCGCCGAGCGCTCCCGTGAAGCCGGTGAGCTTTCCGGAGCCGGCGAATCCGTTGGCCCCCGGAGTGGACGTACGGGAGTAGGCACCCAGGTAGTACTGGCTGAAGTCGTTCGAAAGGGTGCCGCCGCCGAGGTCGACGTTGCCGCCAGCCTGCTCGCCCGCCTCGATCAGCTTGCCGCCCTCGTTGAGGAAGGCGCGCAGTTGGAGCTGGGTGGCGTTGCCCGGCCGTGCGGCGCCGGTGTAGTGGACGACCGTCCTGAAGTGGTCGAGCACGCCGAGCGCGTCGGGGGCGCCCAGGGCCGCCACGTCCCAGACGAGGGGCTTCTTGCCGTTGGCCTTCAAGGCGTCGACGTAGGCCTGGGACTGCGTGGCGGTCGCGCCCTCCTCGGCGACGACCAGCGTGTCGGCACCGGGCCGCTGGGCCACGGTGTACGTGAAGTGCGTACTGGAGGTCTTCTTGCCGCTCCTGGTCTCACCGGTGAACCACACCTCGACCTTGTCGCCGGGGTCGCCGTCCTTCACCTTGGCGCGGTACTCGTCGAAGTAGAGGTTGTCCTTGCCGCCGTAGGTCTCGCCGCCCTTCCAGGCCTTGAGGGCCCTGCCCAGCGTACGGCCGCCGTTGACGCGGTACTTGAGCTCCTTGTCGCGTACGGACTTGCGGACGACGACGGAGACCTCCTGGTCGGCGCCGCGGGAGTACGACGTCGTGAAGGGGGCCGGGGTGAAGTCGGGCGCGTCGAGGCCCACCGAGGACGAGGGCTGGTCCGGGTGGGCCGCGGTCTCGGCGACGGAGAGCGCGAACGGGACGTTCTTCTCGAACTCCTGCTCGATCAGCTTCTCGTCGTCCGGGAAGGTGAAGACCGAGGCGCAGTCGGCCGCGTTCCAGGCGTCGTTCGGGTCGATGTCCGAGGCGGTCTGGCAGGTCGACATCTCGGGGGTGAACATCGCCATGCCGTTGACGTTGCCCGCGTGGCCGTCCGCCTCGCCGTTGGTCGTGTAGAGCTCCGAGGAGACCTGGGGGTGGTAGCCCGGGATCGCGGAGTTCTCGGGGGTTCCTGCGAGCGCCTTGTAGAGCACGTCGTCCGGGGTGGGCGTCGCCACCTGCCAGCCCACTCCGTAGAGGAGCAGTTCGGCGGCGGAGTGGTAGTTGATGCCGTACGTGAAGCCGATCCGCTTCTCGAAGGCGTCGAGCGCCTTGGTCTCGGGCTCGGAGCCGGGGCTCGCGCCGCGGTAGGTCTCACTGGTGGGGTTGGGTGACGAACCCTCGTCGTCGTAGCCCCACTTGTAGGCGAAGTTGCGGTTGAGGTCGACACCGTCACCGGTGGAGATGACCCCGTCGCCGTTCACGTCCCGCAGGTTCTTGCGCCACTGGCGCGCGTCGGCGTCCTTGAACGTGTAGTCGTAGCCGTCGGGGTTGGCCGACAGGACGAACCACAGCTCGGTGGAGTCGACGATCTTCTTGATGCGTTTGTTCGTGGAGTAGTTGTCCAAGTAGTAGTGCATCAGACGCCGTGTCATCTCGGGCGTGATCCACTCGCGCGCGTGCTGGTTGGACATGTACAGCACGGACGGCTTGGAGCCGTCCTTGGTCTTCTTCGCGCCCTTGGTCAGTTTGAGCGCGAGGATGTCCTGGCCGTTGACCGTCTTGCCGATGGAGACGACCTTGGTGAGGTCGGGGTGGGCGGCGCCGGTCTTGACGATCTCCTCCTGGAGATTGCCCTTGCCGCTGTACGGGCGGAACACGCCCTGGGCCGCTTTCTCCACCCGCGCCTCGGCCTTGGCCGTCAGGGTGTGCTCGGTGAGGTGGACGCCCTGCTTCTCCAGCTTCTTGGCCTGCTGGTCGGTGACGTAGACCTCGACCGCGCTCTTGCCGTTCTTCCACGTCGTGTCGCCGAGTTCGTGGCCGTCCTGCCCGGCCGCGAGCAGCAGGGGTATCTGCTGCTTCGTGATCTCCGCGTGGAACACCTTCACGGCGTTCGCGTCGGGCTTGGGTGAACCGCCGTTCTGCGCCTGGGCGATGGGCGCCATGCCCGCACCGCCCAGCAGGAGCGCGCCCGTAGCGAGGATCGCTCTCGCTCTTCGTCTCATGAGCCCCCCTTGCGTGAGTCCGCCACAGCAGCGAACAGATGCCAGGCTCATGACACTTCATGGTCAAGTCAAGGGTGCCTCACAGGAACGCAAACGCCGGCGCCGATGTCCCAAGTGGGCATCGGCACCGGCGTGTTGGGCTTCTGACGATCGATCGGACCGGTCAGCCGGCGAGGTTGTCCGCCATCTCCTCGGTGAGGTTCGACTCCGTCCCGGGGATGCCGAGATCCTGGGCCCGCTTGTCGGCCATCGCGAGCAGCCGCCGGATACGGCCGGCGACGGCGTCCTTGGTCAGCGGCGGGTCGGCGAGCGCGCCCAGCTCCTCCAGCGAGGCCTGCTTGTGCTCCATGCGCAGCCGTCCGGCGGCCGCGAGGTGCTCGGGCACCTCGTCCGCGAGGATCTCCAGGGCGCGCTGCACGCGGGCCCCGGCGGCGACGGCGGCACGGGCCGAGCGGCGCAGGTTGGCGTCGTCGAAGTTGGCGAGCCGGTTGGCCGTGGCGCGGACCTCGCGGCGCATCCGCCGCTCCTCCCAGGCCAGCACCGACTCGTGCGCTCCGAGGCGGGTGAGCAGCGCGCCGATCGCGTCTCCGTCACGGACGACCACGCGGTCCACGCCGCGCACCTCGCGGGCCTTCGCGGCGATCGAGAGCCGACGGGCGGCGCCGACGAGCGCGAGCGCAGCCTCCGGACCCGGGCAGGTCACCTCCAGGGAGGAGGAGCGGCCCGGCTCGGTGAGCGAGCCGTGCGCCAGGAAGGCCCCGCGCCAGGCCGCCTCGGCGTCGCAGGTGGCCCCCGAGACCACCTGCGGCGGGAGGCCCCGGATCGGGCGGCCACGACCGTCCACGAGCCCCGTCTGACGGGCCAGCTGGTCGCCGCCCGCGACGACCCGTACGACATACCGGGAGCCGCGGCGCAGACCGCCGGGCGCCATCACGATCAGTTCGGAGCTGTGGCCGAAGATCTCCAGAATGTCCCGCTTCAGCCGGCGCGCCGCCATCGCGGTGTCCAGCTCCGCCTCGATCACAATCCGGCCGCTCACCAGGTGGAGGCCGCCGGCGAACCGCAGAATGGCGGAGACCTCCGCCTTTCTGCAGCAGGTCCGGGTGACGGGGAGCCGGGAAATTTCATCCTTCACCGCTGCCGTCATCGCCATGGGCCGATCCTTCCATGCATCCGAAAAATACGGTCGTACGCGGCGGCCAACAGCTCCGGGTCGTGCCGCGGAGATCCGTCGGTCCGGGCCACCGGCGCCAGCTCGACCGCGGCGCCGAACCGCTTGGCGGCGTCGGTGAGTGAGTCGCGATCGGGCACGGCGGCCTCGTCGGCCAGCACCACGTCCAGGGCGAGTTTAGGGGCGTGTCGTCCCAAAACCTCCAAATGACGCTGCGGGGAGAAGCCCTCGGTTTCTCCGGGCTGCGGGGCGAGGTTCAGGGAGAGTACCCGGCGCGCCTTCGTCTCGGTGAGCGCATCGAGGAGCTCGGGCACGAGAAGGTGCGGAATCACCGAGGAGAACCAGGAGCCGGGGCCGAGGACCACCCAGTCCGCGTCGAGGACCGCCGCCACGGCCTCGGGGACGGCCGGCGGGTCGGCGGGGACGACGTGCACGGACTGCACCTCGCCGGGGGTCAGGGCCACGGTCGCCTGTCCCCGTACCGTGTCCACGTCCTCGGGCCGCTCCGGGTCGTGCCCCTTGACCAGGGCCTGGAGCTCCAGGGGTACGGCGGACATGGGCAGCACCCGGCCGTGCGCGCCGAGGAGCCTGCCGACCAGGTCCAGGGCCTGGACATGGTCGCCGAGTTGTTCCCACAGGGCGACGATCAGCAGATTGCCGACCGCGTGCTCGTGCAGATCGCCCTGGGACTGGAAGCGGTGCTGGATGACGCGGGCCCAGGTCTGACCCCAGTCGTCGTCGCCGCACAGCGCGGCCAAGGCCTTGCGCAGGTCGCCGGGCGGCAGCACGCCCAGCTCGTCGCGCAGGCGCCCGCTGGAACCGCCGTCGTCGGCCACGGTGACGACGGCGGTGAGGTCGCCGGTGATCCGGCGCAGCGCGGCGAGCGAGGCGGACAGCCCCATGCCGCCGCCGAGGGCGACGACCTTGGGCTGGGCGCCGCGGCGGCGCGGCTTCCCGCCGCGCGCCTCGGGCCTGTCGCCGCGTCCCTCGGAGGCGACCCGGCGCAGCCTGCTCAGCCGCAGTGCGGCACGTCCAGTCACTCGCGCCCCATGTCCCGGTGGACGACCACGGTCTCCACGCCCTGCGAGGCGAGGCGAGCGGCGAGCTTCTCGGAGGTGGCGACCGAGCGGTGCTTGCCGCCGGTGCAGCCGACCGCGATGGTCACATAGCGCTTGCCCTCGCGGCGGTAGCCGGCGGCGATGAGCTGGAGCAGCTCGGTGTAGCGGTCGAGGAACTCCTTGGCGCCGGGCTGGTTGAAGACGTACGCCGACACCTCCTCGTTCAGGCCGGTGAAGGGGCGCAGCTCCGGGACCCAGTGCGGGTTGGGCAGGAAGCGCATGTCCACGACCAGGTCGGCGTCGACCGGAAGGCCGTACTTGAAGCCGAAGGACATGACGGTGGCCCGCAGCTCGGGCTCCTCCTCGCCGGCGAACTGGGCGTCCATCTTGGCGCGCAGCTCGTGCACGTTCAGGCTGGAGGTGTCGATGACCAGGTCGGCGTCGCCGCGCAGCTCACGCAGCAGCTCGCGCTCGGCGTCGATGCCGTCGACGATGCGGCCGTCGCCCTGGAGGGGGTGGGGACGGCGCACGGACTCGAAGCGGCGCACCAGGGCCTCGTCGGAGGACTCCAGGAAGACGATCCGCCGGGTGACGTTCTTCGCCTCCAGGTCGGCGAGGGACTCGCGGAGGTTGTCGAAGAAGCGGCGGCCTCGTACGTCGACGACGACCGCGATCCTCGCCACGTTGCCCTGCGAGCGGGCGCCGAGCTCCACCATCGTGGGGATCAGCGCGGGCGGCAGGTTGTCGACGACGAACCAGCCGAGGTCCTCCAGACACTTGGCGGCCGTCGACCGGCCCGCCCCGGACATCCCGGAGATGATCACCAGCTCGGGGATGGCGGCTTCGGGCACCGCGGGCGTCTCCATCGTCGTACCCCCCTGGGTCTCGTCGGCGGCCTGTGGTGCGGCCGTCTGTCCGGTCTGCGGTCCGGCCGGTTGCTCGGCCGGTTGTTCGGTCTGTGCTGGGTTCTCTTGTCGTTCGTTGTCGCTCATGTCTCCTGCCCCCGTCGCTCGTGTGAGGCGCCCGCGGACACGGGCTCCTCCGGGGAGCCCGTGGTGGTGGTGACGGACGCCCCGGCTTCCTCGTCTTCCATGATCTCTCCAGTCGCCGTGTTCACGGCGGGTGCGGCCGGAGCCGCCTGGGCGAGGGCCACGGCGACCGCCTCGGCGGTCTTGCGGCCTATGCCGGGGACCTCGCAGATCTGGTCGATGGTGGCGGATCGCAGCTTTTTCACCGAGCCGAAGTGCTTGATCAGCGCCTGCTTGCGGGTCTCGCCGAGGCCCGGCACCTCGTCCAGCGGGCTCGCCTTGAAACGCTTGGCCCGCTTGGTGCGCTGGTAGGTGATGGCGAAGCGGTGGGCCTCGTCACGGACCCGCTGGAGCAGGTACAGGCCCTCGCTGGTGCGGGGCAGGACCACCGGGTCGTCCTCGTGCGGCAGCCAGACCTCCTCCAGACGCTTGGCGAGGCCGCAGACGGCGATGTCGTCGATGCCCAGTTCGTCGAGGGCCCTCTTGGCCGCCGCGACCTGCGGCTGGCCGCCGTCGACGACGACGAGCTGCGGAGGGTAGGCGAAGCGCTTGGGGCGGCCGTCCTCCTCGGTGAAGGCGTTCCCCGCGAAGGCGTTCCCCGTGGTGTCACTCTCCAGAGTGGCGTTCCCCAGAGTGGCGGTGGCCGGAGTGACGTTCCCCAGAGTGGCGCCTTCGGCCGAGGACCCGTCAGTGGAGGCGTTCTCGCCGTCCGTCCACTCGCCCGTCCGCTCCTTCTCGGCGAGATAGCGCCTGAAGCGGCGGGTGATCACCTCGTGCATGGAGCGGACGTCGTCCTGGCCCTCGAAGCCCTTGATCTGGAAGCGCCGGTACTCACTCTTGCGCTGCAGTCCGTCCTCGAAGACGACCATGGAGGCGACCACGTCGTCACCCTGGAGGTGCGAGATGTCGAAGCACTCGATCCGGAGCGGGGCACTGTCCAGGTCGAGGGCTCCGGCGATCTCCTCCAGCGCACGAGAGCGGGTGGTCAGGTCGGAGGCGCGCTTGGTCTTGTGCAGGCCGAGCGCCTGGAGCGCGTTGCGCTGCACGGTTTCCATGAGCGCCTTCTTGTCGCCGCGCTGCGGGATGCGCAGCGACACGTTCGACCCGCGGCGCTCGGTCAGCCACTCCTGGACGGGCTCCACGGGGTCGGGCAGTGCCGGGACGAGCACCTCCTTGGGGACGGAGTCGCCCCTCTCCTCCCCGTAGAGCTGCTGCAGCGCGTGTTCGACCAGGTCACCGGTGGTGACGGCCTCCACCTTGTCGGTGACCCAGCCGCGCTGGCCGCGCACCCGGCCGCCGCGCACGTGGAAGATCTGCACGGCGGCTTCCAGCTCGTCCTCGGCGACGGCCATGAGGTCGGCGTCGGTCGCGTCGGCGAGCACGACCGCGTTCTTCTCCATGGCCTTCTTCAGGGCCTCGATGTCGTCGCGCAGACGGGCCGCCCGCTCGTACTCCATCTCCTCGGCCGCGTCCGTCATCTGCTTCTCGAGGCGACGGATGTACGTCCCCGTACGGCCGGCCATGAAGTCGCAGAACTCCTCGGCCAGGTCACGGTGTTCCTCGGCGGAGACCCGCCCGACACAGGGGGCGGAGCACTTGCCGATGTATCCCAGGAGGCAGGGGCGGCCGGTGCGGGCGGCGTTCTTGAAGACGCCCGCCGAGCAGGTGCGGACCGGGAAGACGCGCAGCAGCAGGTCGACGGTGTCGCGGATCGCCCACGCGTGCCCGTACGGACCGAAATAGCGCACGCCCTTGCGCTTGTGGCCGCGCATCACCTGCACCCGCGGGAACTCCTCGTTCATCGTCACCGCGAGGTAGGGGTAGCTCTTGTCGTCGCGGTACTTGACGTTGAACCGGGGGTCGAACTCCTTGATCCAGGAGTACTCCAGCTGCAGCGCCTCGACCTCCGTGGACACCACCGTCCACTCCACGGACGCGGCCGTGGTGACCATGGTGCGGGTGCGGGGGTGAAGGCCCGCCAGGTCCTGGAAGTAGCTGGCCAGGCGCTGGCGCAGGCTTTTCGCCTTTCCGACGTAGATCACCCGGCGGTGCTCGTCGCGGAATTTGTACACCCCGGGAGAGTCCGGGATCTGTCCCGGCTTGGGGCGGTAGCTGGAGGGGTCGGCCATGTCACACACCCTACTGGCGAGGGCTGACACCGCGACGACCTCCCGGCCCGCCCGTGGACTCAGCCGCCGGGACCGCGATCGCAGATCGGCCAGAGGGCGGTACGGCAGGTTGAGTAGGTTGCGTATCAGGTGTTGTCGGGGCTTGGTCAACACGCTTCAATGCGTGGGAACTCGGGGTCGTGGACGGCGACAGGCGCGTGTGAACAAGCCCCGCGCGCCGGCCGGGCGCCCCCGACGACCTGCATCCAACGGTCTGACCAGCCGTTGTGAACATTCACAGAAAGGCCCCTGCATGCGGTACGGCACACAGCACGCGGACGTCGCCATCGCGGAACTGGAGACGGCCCTGGCGGGCGGCCCCTTCCATGTCGCGCTGCGCGCCGCGATCGCCGCACGCGGCCTGCCCCTGCAGCGCGTGCAGCACCATCTGTCGCGGTACGGGGTCAAAGTCGGGGTCACGAGCCTGAGTTACTGGCAGCAGGGCGCCCGGCGCCCGCAGCGCCCCGAGTCGCTGCGCGCCGTACGCGCTCTGGAGGAGATCCTCCAGCTCCCGGACGAGTCGCTGATCCGGCTGCTGGCCAAGGCCGACGAGCGCTGCGCCCCCCAGCGCCCCACCGGCCGCTCGTACCGCTCCCTGGTGGAGGCCTCCGGCGTCCTGGAGCGGCTCCTGGCCGAGCTGGAGTCACCGCTCGACGGCGGGCTGCACACCCTCGGCCACCACGAGCTCGTCCGGATAGGCACGCACCGCGAGCTGCTCGCGCGTGAGTCCCACCACATCGTGCGGGCCTACAAGGACGGTGTGGACCGCTATGTGGCCGTCCACCACGGCGACCCGGGCTGCGCCCCGGAGCGCACGGCGGTCCGAGCCCTGGAAAACTGCCGTACGGGACGGGTGCGCTGGCACCACGACACCGGAGTGCTGGTCGCCGAGCTGCTCTTCGACACGCGGCTGCGCGCAGGAGATACGTTCCTGTTCCGCTACGGCTTCGAGGACGGCACGGCCGGTGCGTCCAGCGAGTACGTACGCGGGTTCGGCTTCGCGGGTGGGCAGTACGCCCTCCAGGTGCGGTTCGCCGAGGAGGTACTGCCCGTGCGCTGCCACCGGTTCACCCAGCACTCGGCGGCGGCGCCACGCAGCGGCCGCCAGGAGCTCCCCCTCAGCGGGCGCCATCGCTCGGTGCATCTCGTCGAGCCGCGGGTGCGGTCGGGCATCGTGGGCATCGGCTGGGACTGGGAGTGATCCCGGCCGGCCGGGAACGCGGCGTCACCGCGCTTGCGGTCAGGGACCCGCGACGATCCTGCCGCCCTTGGCCTCCACCGACAGCTCCTTCAGCGCCACGGTGGCCGGGGCCTGCAGCACCTTGCCCGTCGCCGCGTCGAATTCGCTGCCGTGGCACGGGCAGATGAGCGTTGTGCCCTGAAGCTTGTTGATGGCGCACCCGGCGTGCGTGCAGATCGTGCTGAACGCCTTCAGGGAGCCGTTCTCGGCGCGGCTGACCACGACGTTCTCTTCCCGGTACAGCTTGGCCCCGCCCTTGGCGATCTCGCTCTCCGCGCCCAGCTCGACCGGCGCGGTCGGCGTCGCCGGCGTCCCGCCACCGCTTCCGCCGGAGCAGGCACTGAGGGCGATCCCGGTGACCGGGGCGAGCGCCGCTCCTCGCAGGACGGTACGGCGGGCAGGCATGGCGTCTCCACAGGTCGGGGCCGGGTGTGTGTCGACGATACCGGTACGGATCATTCCGCCTGGAGGGGGTCCGCACAGGTCTGAGTGACAGGACGTAAACGTTTGCGCAAGCGTTTACGTCCACCGTCGAATGCGATACGTTCCCGCCGGAGCAGGCCGAGAGTTCGGGGAGGGCCCCAAAGGGGCGCCCGGTGAGAGGCGAGGCAGGGCGATGGCAACGATGGTCGACGTGGCGGCGCACGCGGGAGTGTCCGTGGCGACCGTCTCCCATGTGCTCAACGACACGCGCCCTGTGCTGCCCCACACCCGCCAGGCCGTCCTGGACGCCATCGACGCGCTCGGCTACACGCCCAACACCCTGGCCCGTTCGCTGGTCACCGCACGCACCCGGTCCATCGGCCTCGCGGTGTCGGCGATCAGCAACCCGTACTTCACGGAGATCCTCCAGGGCGTCGAGGCGGGCGCCCTGGAGCACGGATACGGGCTGCTCCTCGCCGATCCCCACGACGACCCCCAGCACGAGCGGAAGGTCGTCCAGCTGCTGCACGAGCGACGCGTCGACGGTCTGATCGTCGCGCCCTCCGCCGATCCGGACGCACTCCTGCGCTACCTGGGGCAGCACAACGTGCCGACCGTCTTCCTGGACCGCCTGGTCGAGGCCCCGGCGGGCCACCCCTTCCGCTTCGACCAGGTCTGCACCGAGAACGCCGAGCCGATGGCACAGTTGGTCGGGCATCTCGCCGAACGGGGTCACCGGCGCATCGGACTCGTCGCGGGCCTGCCCGGGCTCAGCACCACCAACGAGCGGATCTCCGGCTACCGCCACGGCCTCGCGGGCGCCGGGCTCCCCTACGACGAACGGCTCGTGGCGCACGGCGACTCCGAGGCGACGGCCGCCGAACGTGCCACCGACGCGCTGCTGTCCCTGGCGGCGCCCCCGACCGCGCTGGTCACCGGAAACAACGCGATGACCATCGGAGTCCTGCGCGCCCTGCGCGAACGCGATCTGTCCGTGCCGGACGACCTGGCGCTGTGCTGCTTCGACGACTTCGCCTGGGCGGATCTGTTCGCGCCCCGGCTGACCGCGATCTCCCAGCCCAGCAAGGAGATCGGCACGCAGGCCGTCCGGCTGCTCCTGGAACGGCTCGCCTCGCCGGACCACCCGGCCCGCACCGTACGGCTCCCCTGCGCCTTCGTCCACCGCACCTCGTGCGGCTGCGCCGAGCCCCCCAGGACGTCGGGGGCCACCCACACCGACCTGAGTCAGAAGAGTCCCGCGAAAGGATCCCTGTCGTGATCGTCGTCGCCGGTGAGGCCCTGATCGACCTGGTACCGCAGGGCGCGGGGGCGCTCGTCAGCCTGCGGCCCGCACGCGGCGGCGGCCCCTACAACACGGCGGTGGCGCTGGGCCGCCTCGGCTCCCCCACCGCGTTCTGCTCCCGGGTCTCGTACGACGCCTTCGGCGAGGCCCTCCTCGGCGGGCTGCACGAGGCGGGCGTCGATGTCTCCTCCGTGCAGCGCGGGACGGAGCCGACGACCCTCGCGGTCGCCTCCATCGACGCGGACGGCTCGGCGGCGTACTCCTTCTACGTCGAGGGCACGGCCGACCGCCTGTTCGCCGCGCCGGACCGCCTCCCGGACGCCACCCGGGCGGTGTCCTTCGGGACCTGCTCGCTGGTCCTGGAGCCGGGCGCGAGCGCCTACGAGGAGCTGATGCGGGCCGCCGCCGCGCGCGGTGTGTTCACCATGCTCGACCCGAACATCCGGGCCGTGCTCATCCCCGACGCGGACGCCTATCGGGCCCGCTTCAAGAGCTGGCTGCCGTCGGTGTCACTCCTCAAGCTCTCCGAGGAGGACGCGCTGTGGCTGGGCGGCACCCCGCGCGAGTGGCTGGCGTCCGGTCCCGCGGCCGTCGTGATCACCCAGGGCGGCGACGGCCTGACGGTGTTCACCCAGGACGGCTCCGTCCACTCCGTGCCCGGTCAGCCGGTCGAGGTCGTGGACACCATCGGCGCCGGAGACACGGTGAACGCGGCCCTGCTGCACGGCCTGGCCACGCGGGACGCGCTGTCCCCGGCGGCGCTGGCCGAGCTGGGCCCCGACGGCTGGAGCGAGCTGCTGCGGTTCGCGGCCCGCGCGGCGGCGATCACCTGCTCACGAGCGGGCGCGGAGCCGCCGTTCGCCGCGGAACTCGACGCCCCCTGAGGCAGCTGAAGCCTCTGAGACCGATGTGGTCCAAGGGTGGCCGACCGCGCAACGGGCGGTGCCCCACGGGGAGTTCCCATGGGGCACCGCATTCTTCGTGATGTATCGGGCCTGGCCCGTCCGGCCGGATCAGGCCTTGCGTGCCCGCGTGGTCTTCTTCGCGGGGGTCGCCTTCTTCGTGGCCGTCGTCCTGGTGGCCGCGGCGGCCTTCTTCGTGGCCGTGTTGTTCACGGCCTTCGTGGTCGTCTTCCTGGCCGTCGACTTGGCCGCGACCGCCTGCTTGGCCGCCGCCTTGCGGGGGGCCGGTACGGAGGCGGCGTCGCTGATCCGGTCCGCGCCCAGGACGTCGCGCAGGAACTTGCCGGTGTGGCTGGCCGGAACCCCGGCGACCTGCTCGGGCGTGCCCTCGGCGACCACGAGACCACCGCCGTTGCCGCCCTCCGGGCCCATGTCGACGACCCAGTCGGCGGTCTTGATGACGTCGAGGTTGTGCTCGATGACGATGACCGTGTTGCCCTTGTCGACCAGCCCGGAGAGCACCGTGATCAGCTTGCTGATGTCCTCGAAGTGCAGACCCGTGGTCGGCTCGTCCAGTACGTACACCGTGCGGCCCGTGGAACGCTTCTGGAGCTCGCTGGCGAGCTTGACGCGCTGGGCCTCGCCGCCGGACAGCGTCGGCGCGGACTGACCGAGCCGGACGTAGCCGAGACCCACGTCGTTGAGCGTGCGCAGGTGGCGGGCGATCGCGGGGACGGCCTCGAAGAAGCCGAGGGCCTCCTCGATCGGCATGTCGAGGACCTCGGAGATGGACTTGCCCTTGTAGTGGACCTCCAGGGTCTCCCGGTTGTAGCGCGCCCCGTGGCAGACCTCGCAGGGGACGTACACGTCCGGCAGGAAGTTCATCTCGATCTTGATGGTGCCGTCGCCCGAGCAGTTCTCGCAGCGACCGCCCTTGACGTTGAAGGAGAAGCGGCCGGGCATGTAGCCCCGCACCTTCGCCTCGGTCGTCTCGGCGAACAGCTTGCGGACGTGATCGAAGACTCCGGTGTACGTCGCCGGGTTCGACCGCGGGGTGCGGCCGATGGGCGACTGGTCGACGTGCACGACCTTGTCGACGAGGTCGTCGCCGTCCACGCGCGTGTGCCGCCCGGGAACGTTCCGGGCGCCGTTGAGCTCGCGCGCCAGGTGTGTGTACAGGATGTCGTTGACCAGCGTCGACTTGCCGGAACCTGAGACACCCGTGACCGCCGTGAGCACGCCCAGCGGGAAGGACACGTCGATGTCCTGGAGGTTGTTCTCACGGGCGCCGTGCACGGTGAGCCTGCGGCCCGGGTCGGCGGGGCGGCGGATGTCCGGAAGCGCGATCTCCCTCTTGCCCGACAGGTACTGGCCGGTCATCGACTCGGGGTTGGCGAGCAACTCCTTCAAGGGGCCGCTGTGCACGACCTTGCCGCCGTGCTCACCCGCGCCGGGGCCGATGTCGACGACCCAGTCGGCGACCTTGATGGTGTCCTCGTCGTGCTCGACGACGATGAGCGTGTTGCCCATGTCGCGCAGCCGGACCAGGGTCTCGATCAGCCGGTGGTTGTCGCGCTGGTGCAGCCCGATGGACGGCTCGTCGAGGACGTACAGGACGCCGACGAGGCCGGAGCCGATCTGGGTGGCCAGGCGGATGCGCTGGGCCTCGCCGCCGGAGAGCGTGCCGGCCGCGCGGTTGAGCGACAGGTAGTCGAGGCCGACGTCGACCAGGAAGCGCAGCCGTTCGTTGACCTCCTTCAGGACGCGCTCGGCGATCTTCTTGTCGCGTGCGTCGAGCTTCAGCTCGCCCAGGAAGTCCGCGCAGTCGCTGATCGACATCGCGGCGACCTCCGCGATCGACTTCTCCATGACGGTGACGGCGAGGATGAGCGGCTTGAGACGGGTGCCCTCACAGGTGGGGCAGGGCACCTCGCGCATATAGCCCTCGAAGCGCTCGCGGCTGGCGTCGCTCTCGGACTCGCTGTGCCGCCGCTTGATGAAGGGGACGGCCCCTTCGAAGGGCGTGGTGTAGACACGCTCGCGCCCGTAGCGGTTGCGGTAGCGCACCTCGATCTGCGTCTTGTGGCCGTAGAGCAGGGCCTTCTTGGCGCGCTGCGGGAGACCGGCGAAGGGGATGTCGGTCCGGAATCCCAACGCGTCGGCGAGGGCTCCGACGAGCCGCCCGAAGTAGTCCTTGGTGTGCCCGTGCGACCAGGGGTGGATGGCGCCCTCGTCGAGGGACTTGTCCTCGTCCGGGACGATCAGCTCGGGGTCGACCTCCATGCGCGTACCGATACCGGTGCACTCGGGGCAGGCTCCGAAGGGTGAGTTGAACGAGAAGGAGCGGGGCTCCAGCTCCTCGAACGACAGGTCGTCGTACGGGCAGTACAGGTGCTCCGAGTACATGCGCTCGCGCTCGGGGTCGTCCTCGGGGAGGTCGACGAAGTCGAGCACGACCATGCCGCCGGAGAGCCCGAGGGCGGTCTCCACGGAGTCGGTGAGGCGGCGCTTGGCGGAGTCCTTCACCGTGAGGCGGTCGACGACCACCTCGATGGTGTGCTTCTCCTGCTTCTTCAGCGTGGGCGGCTCGGTGAGCTGGATCGTCTGGCCGTCGACCCTGGCCCGGCTGTACCCCTTGGTCTGGAGATCGGCGAAGAGGTCGACGAACTCGCCCTTGCGCTCGCGCACCAGCGGGGACAGCACCTGGAAGCGGCTCCCCTCGGGCAGCTCCAGAACCCTGTCGACGATGGCCTGCGGCGACTGGCGCGTGATGGGGCGGCCGCACTCGGGACAGTGCGGCTTGCCGATGCGCGCGAAGAGCAGGCGCAGGTAGTCGTAGACCTCGGTGATGGTGCCGACCGTCGAGCGCGGGTTGCGCGAGGTCGACTTCTGGTCGATGGAGACCGCCGGGGAGAGGCCTTCGATGAAGTCGACGTCCGGCTTGTCCATCTGACCGAGGAACTGCCGGGCGTACGAGGACAGTGACTCCACGTAACGCCGCTGCCCCTCGGCGAAGATCGTGTCGAAGGCCAGCGAGGACTTGCCCGACCCCGACAGGCCCGTGAAGACGATGAGCGAGTCGCGCGGGAGGTCGAGCGAGACATTCTTCAGATTGTGCTCGCGCGCTCCACGGACGATGAGACGGTCGGCCACGCCGGTCCGCACCTTTCTTGAGAGAAGTGACAGGGGCCGAGGCCCCCGTCTTTCCCAGACTAGGGGGAGCCACTGACAGCGCCGGTTGCTTTCCCTGGTTCACAACAATCCCGGGCCATCCAGCATGCCCGACGCCGCATCCGAGGGTATAGCACGTGCATTCGATTTGCGGGCGTGCCCGACCACCTTCACCCGAACGTGTGCCGGGGCTAGGGTCGGCCGCATGATGGATCATGTGCGCGACCTGGCGTCTGTACGCGACGCGACCGAACGACTGCTCAACGCAGCCGCCGAACTGGACAACGCTTCCGTGGCCGAGCCGTCACGGCTGCCCGGCTGGAGCCGCGGCCATGTGCTCGCCCACCTCGCCCGTAACGCGGACGCACTCGTGAACGTCCTCGACGGGCGCCCCATGTACGTCTCCGGGGAAGCCCGGGACGCCGACATCGAGCGGGACGCGCCGCGCCCCCTGGACGTACAGCTCGCGGACGTGCGGGAGAGCGCGGCCCGGTTCCAGGACGTGGGGGCCGTGCCCGCGGACTGGTCGCGCACGGTGGAGCTGCGCAACGGGGTCACGGACTCCGCGGCCCGGGTGCCGTTCCGGCGCTGGGGCGAGGTCGAGCTGCATCACGTGGATCTGGGGATCGGGTACGAGCTCGAAGATCTCCCGGAGGAGTTCGTGGAACGGGAGATCGAGTTCCTCGCCGATCGCTTCACGGGGCACCCCGAGGTGCCGCCCACACGGATCACCGACGCCGCTCGCACGTGGAGCACGGGACGCGACGCCGAGGGCGGACCCGAGGTCAAGGTGACCGGTCCCGCTCCGGCGCTGCTCGGCTGGCTCTGCGGACGGCGCGACGGTTCGGGGCTGAGCGCCGATGGCGGGCCCCTCCCCGCGCTCCCCCCGCTATAGGCTGCCGTCATGACGTACAGCGGAGCGGTGAAGGTCGGCGGACCAGCCGATGTGCACGAGCTGCAGAACCTGATGATCTCCAAGGTCGCGGTCGGCCCGATGGACAACAACGCCTATCTGCTGCGCTGCCGGGCCACCGACGAGCAGCTGCTGATCGACGCGGCCAACGACGCCGGCACCCTGCTCACGCTGATCGGTGACGACGGCATCGCGTCCGTCGTCACCACACACCAGCACGGCGACCACTGGCAGGCGCTCGCGGAGGTCGTGGTGGCCACCGGCGCCCGCACCTACGCGGGCCGGGACGACGCCGAGGGCATCCCCGTGCCGACCGACGTCCTCGTGGGCGACGGCGACACGATCCGGGTGGGGCGCGTGGAACTCACCGCGCGCCACCTCGTGGGGCACACGCCGGGCTCGATCGCCCTCGTCTACGACGACCCGCACGGGCATCCGCACGTGTTCACCGGGGACTGTCTCTTCCCCGGCGGTGTGGGCAACACCCGCAAGGACCCGAAGGCGTTCGCCAGTCTCATCCACGACGTCGAGACGAAGATCTTCGACGCACTGCCGGACGAGACCTGGGTCTACCCCGGGCACGGCAACGACACGACGCTGGGCGCCGAGCGGCCGCACCTTCCGGAGTGGCACGCGCGCGGCTGGTGACTCCAGCCAGGTGACGCCCCCCGGCCAGGTGACGCCCCCCGGCCAGGGGGGCGTGAAGTCCGCGAACACGCGCCCCGTGTGAATGGAGCGCACACGCCGGTGCCCTGCGCGCGCTCCCGGCGCGTGCGGTGGTGCAGTCCACTGGAAGCAGCCCCGCTCAGGTCGACGGCTCCTGACGCGAAACGGGCCGCCGGCCCATCGATCCCCGCCCTCGGCCGGCGGCCCCGGCAAAGCCGTCCGCAGGCCGGTCCGCGGCTCTCCTCATCGAGCGTTCACAGGACCGCAACACACGTTCCCACCATGCGGACATTTACCGTTGTGACCTCGACAAACGGCATGCCGCGCTGTCACTCTCCCGCCATGCATCTCGCCCAACGCACCCTGCGCCGCGCCGCGTCCGCCGCCACCGTCGCCCTGCTCGCCGTCGCCGTGGGCTGTGCCCCGCAGCCGGAGGACAAAGCCTCCACCAAGGCCTCCGGGACAACCGGGGAAGCCTGCGCGAAGGGCGCGTTGGGCACCCGGACGTCCGGCAAGCTGACCATCGCGACCGACGAGCCCGCGTACGAGCCGTGGTTCAAGGACGACAAGCCCGCGAACGGCAAGGGCTTCGAGTCCGCGGTCGCGTACGCCGTGGCCAAGCAGCTCGGCTACGACAAGAGCGCCGTCGTCTGGCAGACCGTCCCCTTCAACAAGGCCTTCGCGCCCGGCGTGAAGACCTTCGACTTCGACATCAACCAGGTGTCGATCAGCGCCGAACGCAAGAAGGCGGTGGACTTCTCGTCCGGCTACTACGACGTCCGCCAGGCCGTCATCGCGCTCAAGGGCTCCAAGGCCGCGAAGGCGAAGAGCATCGCGGACCTCAAGGGCGTCAAGCTGGGCGCCCAGGTCGGCACCACCAGCCTGAACTACATCGACGACGTGGTGAAGCCGACCCGGCAGCCGGCCGCGTACGCGAAGAACGACCAGGCCAAGTCCGCGCTGAAGAACGGCCAGGTCGACGCCATCGTGGTCGACCTGCCGACCGCGTTCTACATCACGGCGGCCGAGGTGACCGACGCCAGGATCGTCGGGCAGTTCGAGAACACCGGCGGCACGCCCGAACAGTTCGGACTCGTCCTCGACAAGGGCAGCGCCCTGACCTCGTGCGTGACGAAGGCCGTGGACGCCCTGCGCAAGGACGGCACGCTCGCCTCGATCGAGAAGCAGTGGCTGTCCGAGGCCGTCGACGCCCCGGTGCTCAAGTGACCCTCACCAAGGAGGAGTCGGGAGAGGACTCCGGCGAGGGCGACATGCCCGAGGCGTACGTCCCGTCGCAGCGGCGGATCGAGCGGGAGCGCCACAAGCGCGCTCGCGCCCGCCGCGCGACGGCGATCGCCGCGCTCTCCACCCTGGTCACCGGCGTCGTGCTGTACCTCGTCGTCGTCAACGCGCCCGGCTGGTCACGCACCAAGGAGACGTTCTTCAACGGGCAGTACGCGCGCGAGGCGTTCCCCAAGGTCCTCGAAGGGCTGTGGCTGAACGTACGACTGCTCCTGATATGCGGCGTCGCGGTCCTCGTCCTGGGCATGCTGATCGCCATCGCCCGCACCCTGCGCGGCCCGGTGTTCTTCCCCGTACGGGCGCTGGCCGCCGCGTACACGGACTTCTTCCGCGGCCTCCCGCTCATCATCAACCTGATGATCGTGGTCCTGGGCGTCCCCGCGCTGCGGCTGCAGGGCGTCACCGTGGACCCGGTCCTTCTGGGCGGTACGGCGCTGACGCTGACGTACTCGGCGTACGTCGCCGAGGTGTTCCGCGCCGGCATCGAGTCCATCCACCCCTCGCAGCGCGCCGCGGCCCGCTCGCTCGGGCTCACCAACCGGCAGGCCCTGCGCTACGTCGTCCTCCCCCAGGCGGTACGCCGCCAGGTGCCACCACTCCTCAACGACCTGGTGTCCCTCCAGAAGGACACCGGGCTCGTGTCGATCGGCGGCGCGGTCGACGCGGTGCGGGCCGCCGACATCATCGTGGGCCGCAGCCTCAACTACACGCCGTACATCGTCGCGGGACTGGTCTTCGTCGCGCTGACCATCCCGATGACCCGCTTCACGGACTGGATCACGGCCCGGATGGACCGTCAGCGGGCCCAGGGAGGGACCATATGACCGGCACACCGGTGCTGCGGATGGAATCCGTCCGCAAGACCTTCGGCGACTCCGTCGTACTGCGGGACGTCGACCTGGAGGTCGCCCCGCACACGGTGACCGCGCTGATCGGCGCCTCCGGCTCCGGCAAGTCGACCCTGCTGCGCTGTGCGAACCTCCTGGAGGAGATCGACGACGGCGCGATCTGGCTGGACGACGAGGAGATCACCGACCCGAGGGCCGACCACGATGCCGTACGCCGTCGGATCGGCGTGGTCTTCCAGGCGTACAACCTCTTCCCGCACATGACCGTGCTGGAGAACATCACGCTCGCCCCGCGCCGCGTGCACGGCGTGGGCCGCGCGGAGGCCGAGGCACACGCGCGTGAGCTGCTCGACCGGCTCGGCCTGGGCGCGAAGGCGGGCGAGTATCCCGACCGGCTGAGCGGCGGGCAGCAGCAACGGGCCGCGATCGTCCGCGCGTTGGCCGTACGTCCCCGGCTGCTGCTCCTCGACGAGATCACCGCCGCCCTCGACCCGGAGCTCGTGGGTGAGGTCCTGTCCGTCGTCCGGGACCTGAAGGACGAGGGCATGACCATGGTGCTGGCCACGCACGAGATGGGCTTCGCCCGCGAGGTCGCCGACCAGGTGTGCTTCCTGGACGGCGGTGTGGTACTCGAACGCGGCACGGCCGAGGAGCTCTTCGGGAGCCCGCGACAGGAGCGCACCCAGCGGTTCCTGCGCCGGATCGTGGAGGCGGGGCGGCTCTGAGTCAGGCTTGCGCCTGTCCCGTCCCCGCCAGCGCCGCCACCCGCTCCACCGCGAACGCGTACCCCTGCACGCCGCACCCGGCGATGACCCCGTCGGCCCGCTGCGAGACGTACGAGTGGTGCCGGAACGCCTCGCGCTGGTGGATGTTGGAGATGTGGACCTCCACCACCGGAAGGCCGTCGCAGGCGTTGAGCGCGTCCAGGATCGCGACGGAGGTGTGCGAGTACGCGGCCGGGTTGATCACGATCCCGGCGTGGTTCAGGCGCGCCTCGTGGATCCAGTCCACCAGCTCGCCCTCGTGGTTGGACTGGCGGAAGTCCACCGTGCCGCCGTGCGCGGCGGCCGCCTTGGCACACAGGGCCTCCACGTCCGCGAGCGTGTCCGAGCCGTAGATCTCCGGCTGGCGCTGCCCGAGGAGGTTCAGATTGGGCCCGTTGAGGATCATGATCGGGGCGTTGGCGAGGGTGCGGGGCACGGTTCCTCCGGTCCTTCCAGATCTGCCGGCCCGTTGAGGACCGCTGCTCGGACCCGGTCTATCACGCTACGGCGCGCCGGTGACGGGCCGTCCATTCCGTGATGGGACCCGCTCCGAGCAGTACGAGTCCGGTCTGCTCCGGCGCATCGTGATCGGCCTCCGACGCGCACCATGCTCCCGCACGCCCCCGTAACCGTTGGTCACCGTGGGTAGTTGACGCGGCATGCACGACGTACGCACCGTAAGGGCGCCCTCCATGCTCCGGCTCGCGGCCGCCTCGCTCGCCGGAACGGCCATCGAGTTCTACGACTTCTTCGTCTACGGGACCGCGGCCGCCCTGGTCCTGGGGCCGTTGTTCTTCCCGACCTTCTCACCGCTGGCGGGAACGCTGGCGGCCTTCGCGACGTTCGGCGTCGGGTTCGTCGCCCGTCCGCTCGGCTCGGTGCTGTTCGGGCACATCGGGGACCGGCGCGGACGGCGGCCGGTGCTCGTCGCCTCGCTGTTGCTGACCGGCGCCGCGACCGTCGCGGTCGGATGCGTGCCGACGTACGACTCGATCGGTACGGCCGCTCCCGTGCTCCTTCTTGTGCTGCGTTTCCTGCAGGGGCTCGGGCTCGGCGGGGAGTGGGGCGGGGCGGTGCTGCTGACCGCGGAGCACGCGCCCGCCGAGCGGCGCGCGTTGTGGTCGAGCTTTCCGCAGATCGGCCCCTCCGTGGGGTTCGTGCTGGCCAACGGCGTGATGCTGACGCTGTCGGGGACGCTGTCCGACGCGCAGTTCGCGGCATGGGGGTGGCGGGTGCCGTTCTGGGCGGCGGGCCTGCTCGCCGCCGCGGGGCTGTGGCTGCGCAGTTCGCTCGCGGAGAGCCCCAGCTTCCTCGAAATGGAGGACCACGCGCGTGTGCCGCTCGCCGAGGTGGTGCGCGACCACTGGCGGCTCGTCCTGCTGACGGCCGGTGGACTCGCGGTCGGCTACGCCGTGTTCTACGCGGTGACGACCTGGGCGCTCGCCTACGGCGTCGAGCGGCTCGGGGTGAGCCGTACCGTCATGTTGTCCTGCATCATGGCGGCCGTGGTGGTGCAGGGCTCCCTCACGCCCGTGGTGGCTCTTCTCGGCGACCGCTACGGACGGCGGCCGCTGTGCCTGGCGGGATGTACGGCCTCGGCACTGTGGATGTTCCCGATGATCGCGCTGCTGTCGACCGGCGAACCCCTGTTGATGTTCCTGGGCTTCCTGGTGGCGCTGCTCGCGTTCATCACGACGTTCGCCGTGATCTCCGCGTATCTGCCGGAGTTGTACGAGCCTCGGGTGCGCTGCACGGGGGCGGCGGTGGGCTACAACCTGGGCGGGGTCCTGGGCGGCGCGCTCACGCCCATCGTGGCGACGGCGGTGGCCGAGGGAGAGCGGGTGCCCTGGGGTGTGGCGGCGTATCTGACGGGGATCGCCCTGTTCAGCCTCGGGTGTTTCGCACTGCTGCCGGAGACCCGGCCGGTGCCCCGGATGGCCGTCGCACCGGCCACGGAGTGAGCGGCGGCTCCACCGACTGAGCGGCGGCTCCACCGTGCGAGCGGCTAGGGAGTGACCGCCAGCTCCAAGTACGCCGCGAACACCACCAGATGCACGCCTCCCTGGAGGGGGGTCGCGCGTCCGGGGACGACCGTCAGGGAACTCACTACCACCGTGAGCGCGAGCAGCACCATATGGGTGGAGCCGAGGCCGAGTACGAGCGGTCCGGAGAGCCAGACGGATGCCAGGGCGACCGCGGGAATCGTCAGGCCGATGCTGGCCATCGCGGAGCCGAGGGCCAGGTTCAGGCTCGTCTGCACCCGGTCGCGGCGGGCCGACCGGACCGCGGCGATGGTCTCCGGCAGCAGCACGAGCAGCGCGATGATCACACCGACCACGGACTGCGGCATACCGGCTGCCTCGACGCCGGACTCGATGGTGGGCGACACGCCCTTGGCGAGGCCGACCACTCCGACGAGGGCCAGGGCGAGCAGGCCCAGGCTGATCCCGGCGGCACGGGCGGACGGGGCGTTCGCGTGTTCGTCCACGTCGATCACCTCGCCCAGACGGGTGATCGGGAGGAAGTAGTCGCGGTGCCGCACGGTCTGGGTCGTCACGAACAGGCCGTACAGGACGAGTGAGGCGAGCGCGGCGAAGGTGAGCTGGACCGTGGAGAACTCCGGGCCCGGCTTGCTGGTGGTGAAGGTCGGGAAGACGAGGCTGAGCGTGGCCAGCGTCGCGACGGTCGCCAGGGCGGCGCCGGTGCCCTCCGCGTTGAAGACGGCGAGCCCGTGACGCAGGGAGGCGACGAGCAGGCACAGTCCCACGATGCCGTTGCACGTGATCATCACGGCCGCGAACACCGTGTCACGGGCGAGCGTCGAGCTCTTTGCGCCGCCGTCCGCCATCAAGGTGACGATGAGCGCCACTTCGATGATCGTGACCGCGACGGCCAGGACGAGCGAACCGAAGGGTTCGCCGACCCGGTGCGCGACCACCTCGGCGTGGTGAACCGCGGCCAGCACCGCCCCGGCCAGGACCAGGGTCACCAGTGCGACGATCGCGCCGGGCAGGTCGCGCCCCCAGGTGAAGACCAGCAGGACCACCGCGACCACGGGCACGACGGCCGTCCACTGCGTCAGGAGTGACCGGAGCCGAACGATCATGCAGCGATCGTCGCAGGCGCGGGCGGGCCCCGCATTCCGATGGTCGCCCGAGCGAACACGTGGCGGGGTGCGCGGCATTGCGCCGCGCACCCTGCCCCCGGGGCGGCTGTTGCCGCCTCCGACGTGATCAGACGTCGATGCTGCTCGTCGGGGACTTCTCAGACGTCGGAGTCTGCGAAGCGCCTTCGGACACTTCCAGCGCCGCCTGCTTCTTGGAGGCGATCAGGCTGGTGATCGTCGTGACGACCAGGACCGCGCAGATCACCCCGAGCGAGACCGGGATGGAGATCTCGGGGACGTGGACGCCGGATTCGTGCAGTGCGTGCAGCACCAGCTTGACGCCGATGAAGCCGAGGATGACGGACAGGCCGTAGCTGAGGTGGACCAGCTTCCTGAGCAGGCCGCCGATGAGGAAGTACAGCTGGCGCAGACCCATCAGCGCGAACGCGTTGGCCGTGAAGACGATGTACGGGTCCTGGGTCAGGCCGAAGATCGCGGGGATCGAGTCGAGCGCGAAGAGCACGTCCGTGGTGCCGATCGCGAGCATCACGACCAACATCGGCGTCATGACGCGCTTGCCGTTCTGCTGGATCCACAGCTTGGTGCCGTGATAGCGGTCGGCCACGCCGAAGCGCTTCTCGGCGGCCTTGAGCAGCTTGTTCTCCTCGAACTCCTCCTCCGGCTCGTCGGCCCGCGCCTCCTGGATCAGCTTCCAGGCCGTGTAGATGAGGAACGCGCCGAATATGTAGAAGACCCAGGCGAAGTTGGAGATGATCGCGGCGCCCGCGACGATGAAGATCGTGCGCAGGACGAGCGCTATGAGGACGCCGACGAGAAGTACCCGCTGCTGATACTGCGTCGGCACGGCGAACTTCGCCATGATCAGGACGAAGACGAAGAGGTTGTCGACGCTCAGCGACTTCTCGGTGATGAAGCCGGCGAAGAACTCTCCGGCGGGCTGGCCGCCGGAGAAGAAGAGCAGTCCCAGGCCGAACAGTCCGGCCAGAGCGATCCAGACGATCGTCCAGATTCCGGCTTCCTTGATCGATACGTCGTGCGGCTTGCGACCGATGAAGAAGTCGACCGCGATGAGGGCGGCGAGGCCCACGATCGTGAGGACCCAAAGGGTCACGGAAACATTCACTGCGCCTCCGGCAGTCGTCACGGCAAATACCAGCGTCGTCGCTGCCGGAGGTCTCTTCCGCCCGCGACCGAAGGGACGCGTGATGCGTCCGCGGTCCACGGACCGACGCCCCGGGATCTGGTCGGATCCGTATTGACGGGAACGCCGCTACTGGTAGGGAGTACTCCCCTCCGTACGGAAAACTGTACCCGAAACACCAAGGAAAGGTAAAGTGATGAGTAAAAGAAAGACCAAACACCCTGGTCAGGGCGCTTTACTGATGCTTGGTAAAGCCTTCTGAGGGTCAGCGGTTCCATGAGCGGCGGGCCGCCGCCACCTGGGAGAGCACCTGCTGGAGCACCTGACTGCCCGGCGGGACGAGCGCGGGTTCGTACGTCCAGGCGTGTCCCACCCACGGGTCGGCGAGATGGTCGTCGGGCACCGGGGTGAGTCGCAACAGCGAACGCCAGAGAGGATCGAGCAGCGGCCCGTAGGCGGCGGCGTCCTCCCGGTCCGCGACCATCATCAGGTGGACGCCGACGGCCGGTCCCTCGTCCGCGAGATAGCGCAACTGCGTCACGGCGCGGTCGTCGAAACCGTGCGGGAAGTCGTTGACGATCAGCAGCTGTTCGGCGGTGTCGAGGTCCGGCGGCAGCGAGTCGGCCACACCGCCGCGCACCGCCATCTGCACCAGGTCGACACGCTGGGTGAGCCGGGCCAGCACCTCGCCCACCCCCGCGGCACCGGCGGCGGGCGGACCGTCGAGGACTGCGGAACGCACCAGCGGCGCGAGAGACGAGGCTCCCGAACCGGCCGGGTCGATCACCTGCACCGTGAACTCACCCGCGGGATAGACGGCGAGCAGCCGGGCGGCGTGCGCCACCGCCGTGTCCATGGCGAGGCGGCGCAGTTCGTCGGAGTCGGCGAGCGGGTCGCCGAGGCCGGCCCGTCCGCTGTCGATCCACAGGCCACGTTCGAGCGGAAGCCGGACCAGCATCGGGATGCTCAGGTTCTCGCTCTCGGGCAACCGGAGGTCACCGAGGCGCAGGGCCATGGGGATCTCCATGGGCACCCGGTAGCCGTGCCAGACCGGGTTGTCCCAGGACGCGTACGCCGTGGGCAGCGCGGGTTCGACCACCTCGGCCTCGGCCGCGAGCTGGGCGAGGTCCCGGTCGAGCGCGGCGCGGGCCTGGTCGACCAGACCCGCGCGCTTGGCCTGGGCCGCCCCACGCGCGGCGTCGCCCTGCCCGCCGATCCGGCTGCGCGGGTCGGACAGGACCTTGTCGAGCTCCTGCTCCATGCGCGAGTCGGCGAAGTCGACGGCGCTGCGATACGCGGCCGTGGTGCGCGCCAGGTCCTCGAACATGCCCCACACCTGGTTGTAGAGCCGCTCCTCCATGGACCAGCCGGTCGCGTCACCGGCGACGGGCTGCGCGGGCTGCCCCGGCGCGGCCGGTGGTGCGGTCGGCGGAGACGGGGGCGGCGCGGCGGTCTGCCTGCCGGGGTGGCTGTAGTTGACCGGGCCACCCGTGGGAGCGGACGGCTGGGTGACGGCGGAGGCCTCGGGCTGCGCGGGGCCTCCCGGGTGGCCCGACTGCGGCACCGTGGCGCCTTGCGGACCCGGCGCGTCGTACGGGGACTGCGGCGGTACGGTCCCGGAGGCGCCCCGCGGTCCGGCGTACGGGTGGTCCGGTCCCGGGGCCGAGGCGGCCGCCTGCCGTGAGCGGTCCGTGTCCGCCGTACGCGGCGGGGGTGCCGACACCGAGCGGGCCAGCCCCTGGGCCACCGCTTCGTTGATGCTGCCCGCGAGCTGCTGGGCCTCGGACAGGCCCTGGTCGGTGAGGAGTTCGGCGAGGCCGCCCGCGTAGCCCTGGCCGACCGCGCGTACCTTCCAGGCGCCCTGCCTGCGGTAGAGCTCCAGGGCGACGACGGCCGACTCCGTGTCCAGGCCGGTGATGGTGTAGCTGGCGACCTCGGAGCCGTCGAGGCCGGTGACGGCGAGGAAGGGGGCGGCGACGGCCCCGAACCGGACAGGGCCACCGACACCGGTCGGCAGTGCGAGCAGCACGCTGACGCGGTGCACGCTCCCCGGCAGGGCGTCCAGGTCGAACGCGAGGCGGTGGTCGGCCGCCGCCTGCTTGGAGACCTCGAGTCCGGGCAGGGTCGGCGCGCCGGGGTGAGCCACCCATTCGACGCCCCGGACCCTGCCCTGCTCGTCGCTGAGCGTGGCCCCGGCCACGATCGGCCGGCCGGCCGATACGCGGACCTCAAGACGGGCCTGGGAGAGCGGGTGGTTCTGCCCCCGGACCAGCTCCGCCGTCATCGCCTTGTCCCCCCGTGTCGCTTCGTGTGCCGGGCGCCGCGCTGCCTACAGGTGCGGCAGGATCGCGGGCATCAGGTCCTGGAAGGTACGGCCGTTGGCGGGTGTACCCAGGGCCGTCATCTGCCAGCCAGGGCCCGCGCGGTGCACCTTCGCCATGATCTGCGCGGTGTACTGGCCGCCGCCCGCGAGCGTGTAGCGGGCGAGCTCCTGGCCGTTGGTCTCGTCGACCAGACGGCAGAACGCGTTCTGCACTTCCTGGAACGTCTGGCCCGTGAAGGAGTTCACGGTGAAGATGATCTGGTCGATGTGGACCGGGACACGCTGGAGGTCGACGAGGATCGCCTCGTCGTCGCCGCCCTGGCCCACGCCGCCGACCAGGTTGTCACCGGTGTGCCGCACGGATCCGTCGTCGCTGACGAGGTGACGGAAGAACACCACGTCGACGGGCTGCTTGTCCGCGAACAGCACGGCGGACGCGTCGAGGTCGATCTCCCGGGTGCGCGAGCCGAACAGGCCGCGCCGGGGAGCCGCCTGCCAGCCGAGCCCCATGCGCACCGCGGTCAGGGTGCCCCCGTCGTTCTTCTGCAGACTGATGGCCTGACCCTTGGTCATGTTGACCGTCACGCGCTGTTCCCCTCTCGAGCTGTCCCCTGTTGCCGCGGAGTCCGCGGATGTCCAGAACCCTACGCAGCGCCGACGACCGTGCCGAACCCTGGGGCGCGCTTTGTGTCGGTGTTGCAACACAGCGCGCATCCGCCGAGGTCCGGCACGGTGGGCGGGGGCCTCAGGCCAGGCCCGCCTCCTTCATCTGGCGCAGTTCCTTCTTCATCTCCGACACCTCGTCGCGCAGCCGTGCCGCGATCTCGAACTGGAGGTCGGCCGCGGCGGCCCGCATCCGCTCCGTCATCTCCTCGATCTGCTCCGCGAGTTCGGCCGCGGGGCGGTCGGTCGGCACCGTCTCCTTGGCCTTGCCCTTGGCGGACTTGGCCGCCTTGCCGCCGAGCGAGGGCACGGGAGCCTTGGCTCCCTTGCCGTCCTTGCCCTTGCGGTATCCGGAGCCGAGCAACTGCTCCGTGTCGACGTCCTCGCGGGCGATCTGCGCCACGATGTCGTTGATCTTCTTGCGGAGGGGCTGAGGGTCGATGCCCCTCTCCTCGTTGTAGGCGACCTGCTTCTCCCGGCGGCGGTTGGTCTCCTCGATGGCCTTCTCCATCGCCGGGGTGATCCGGTCGGCGTACATGTGGACCTGGCCGGAGACATTGCGCGCCGCACGGCCGATGGTCTGGATCAGCGAGGTGCCCGAGCGCAGGAAGCCCTCCTTGTCGGCGTCGAGGATCGACACCAGGGAGACCTCGGGCAGGTCGAGGCCCTCGCGCAGCAGGTTGATGCCGACCAGGACGTCGAACTCACCCGAGCGCAGCTCGCGCAGCAGCTCGACGCGGCGCAGGGTGTCGACGTCGCTGTGCAGATAGCGCACCTGGATGCCGAGCTCCAGGAAGTAGTCGGTGAGGTCCTCGGCCATCTTCTTGGTGAGCGTGGTGACCAGGACACGCTCGTCCTTCTCGGTGCGCTCCCGGATCTCGTGCACCAGGTCGTCGATCTGGCCCTCGGTGGGCTTGACGACGACCTCGGGGTCGATCAGGCCGGTAGGACGGATGATCTGCTCGACAAAGCCGTCCCCGCGGGAGAGCTCGTACTTGCCGGGCGTCGCCGACAGGTAGACGGTCTGGCCGATGCGCTCCTGGAACTCCTCCCACTTCAGGGGGCGGTTGTCCAGGGCGGAGGGCAGCCGGAAGCCGTGGTCGACGAGGGTGCGCTTGCGGGAGGCGTCGCCCTCGTACATGGCGCCGATCTGCGGGACCGTGACGTGCGACTCGTCGATGACGAGCAGGAAGTCGTCCGGGAAGTAGTCGATCAGCGTGTTCGGCGGGGAGCCGGGTTCGCGGCCGTCGAAGTGCATCGAGTAGTTCTCGACGCCGGAGCAGGAGCCGATCTGGCGGAGCATCTCCAGGTCGTACGTCGTACGCATGCGCAGGCGCTGGGCCTCCAGGAGCTTGCCCTGCTTCTCCAGCTCGGCGAGGCGCTCCCCCAGTTCCTTCTCGATGTCGTTGGCGGCGCGCTCCAGGCGCTCGGGCCCCGCGATGTAGTGGGACGCCGGGAAGATATGCAGCGAGGTGTCGTCACTGATGACCTCGCCGGTGAGCGGGTGGAGCGTGGAGAGGGCCTCGACCTCGTCGCCGAACATCTCGATGCGGACGGCCAACTCCTCGTAGACCGGGAAGATCTCGATGGTGTCGCCGCGGACCCGGAAGGTGCCTCGCGCGAAGGCCACGTCGTTGCGCGTGTACTGAATGTCCACGAAACGGCGCAGCAGGTCGTCGCGGTCGATCTCGTCGCCGACCTTGAGGTGAACCATCCGGTCCACGTACTCCTGTGGAGTACCGAGGCCGTAGATGCAGGAGACCGAGGCGACCACCACGACGTCACGGCGGGTGAGCAGCGAGTTGGTCGCGGAGTGGCGCAGGCGCTCGACCTCCTCGTTGACCGAGGAGTCCTTCTCGATGTAGGTGTCCGACTGCGGGACGTAGGCCTCGGGCTGGTAGTAGTCGTAGTACGAGACGAAGTACTCGACCGCGTTGTTCGGCAGCAGCTCGCGGAACTCGTTGGCCAGCTGGGCGGCCAGCGTCTTGTTCGGTGCCATGACGAGCGTGGGGCGCTGGAGCTTCTCGATCATCCACGCGGTGGTGGCGGACTTTCCGGTGCCGGTCGCGCCCAGCAGGACGACATCCTTCTCACCCGCGCGGATGCGCTTTTCCAGGTCGGCGATGGCCGCCGGCTGGTCACCGCTCGGCTGGTAGGGGCTGACGACCTCGAAGGGCGCCACCGAACGTTCGATCTTTGATACGGGCCGCATGGGTTCCACCGTACGACCCCGCACTGACAACGGGCCCGGATCACCGGTTCTGGGGGGTGCGTGAGCTGCGGTGGCCGCGCTCCCGGCCGGCTCGCGGCAGGGGGCGGCGGCCGACGTACTGGACCGTGGGGTGGGCCGGGACGCCGGGCCGGTGCTCCGTGGGCCTCCAGTCGGGTTTGCCCATGACCATCAGCGGGTCGAACATCACGACGACGCCCGCCAGACACAGGAAGACCAGCGGGCCGATCATCATGGGCGCGAGCAGTGCGGCGGCCGAGTCGCCGCCGGGACGGCTGGACGTGCCGTGGAGATGGACGCTGAGGGCGGCCATGCCCGTGTAGTGCATACCGCTGACGGCCAGCCCCATGACGAGGCTGGCGCCCACGCTCCAGAGGAAGCCCCGGACCTGACCCGCCGCCCACAGAGCGGCGGTGGCGGCGACGACGGCTATGACCACCGAGGCGGAGACGGTGAGGGTGTTGTACTCGAGGTTCCCGTTGAGGCGCATGCCGGCCATGCCCAGATAGTGCATCGAGGCGACTCCCAGACCGGTGATGGTGCCCCCGGTGAAGAGCGCCGTTCCGGTGGCGCCCCGGTAACCCACGATGAAGATGCCGATGCCGACCATCACGATGGCAACGCCCAGGCTCGCGAATGTCGTCGGCTTGTCGTAGTGGACCGGGGTCTCCTTCACGGTGAACCCCATCATGGCTATGAAATGCATGGTCCATATGCCCGAGGCGATCGCCACCGAGCCGAGCGCGAGCCAGCCGGCCCGCCAGGAGTGGGCGACGAGCATCGATCTGGTGGTGCAGCGCAGGCCGAGCGCTCCACCCAGGCAGGCCATGAGGTACGCCACCAGCGGTGTGACGAGTCCGTAACTGAAGCCGTCGACCGTGCCCTGCATGCGCGGCTGCCCTTCCCGCCCTTTTACGCCAGAAATTCCCGGAAATGCCCCCACCCTCAGGACCGAAACAACGGCCGGGGTCGAGGCAGAGAGTATGACCCTCACCTGAATGGTCGAACGATTTTCCGGCAAAGAATCACGACCTCGCCGCACCTGTGTGATGCCGGTGAGCGGACTTGGTCAACTCCATTCAATCCGTGTCCATCCCGTACCCCTCCGTCGTTGACTCTCTGCTGTCACTCTTGACCTGTCTGTGATCGCTCGACGCGAGGAGTACGTATGCACGCGCGCGTTGCCGCCGCCACGACCGCCGCGTTTGTCGGGGGAACCGTCCTGATACTGCCCACCTCCCACGCACAGGCCGGCTCCCTGCGCAAAGCTCCGGTGATCGTCTCGCACCGCGGAGCGTCCGCCCACGCGCCCGAGAACACCCTCGCCTCCATCGACAAGGCGGCCGCGATGGGCTTCGACTGGGTCGAGAACGACGTCCAGCGCACCAAGGACGGCGAGCTCGTCGTGCTCCACGACGCAAGCCTGGCGCGTACGACCGACGTCAAGAAGGTCTATCCCCGCCGGGCTCCCTGGAAGGTCAAGGACTTCACCGCGGCGGAGATCGCGCGCCTGGACGCGGGCAGCTGGTTCGGTCGCCGGTACGCGGGCACACGTGTGCCGACGCTGAAGCAGTACATGAACCGCGTCTCGCACAATCACCAGAAGCTCGTGCTGGAGATCAAGAACCCCGAGCTCTATCCGGGTATCGAGCGGCAGACCCTCAAGGTCCTGAGCAACGAAGGCTGGCTGGATCCGGACCATCTCAGGAACCGGCTGGTCGTCCAGAGCTTCAGCGAGCAGAGCGTGCGGACGGTCCACGAACTGCGTCCGGGGATCACGACGGCCTTCCTGGGCAAGCCGTCGCTCGCGCGCCTGCACGAGTTCGCACGGTTCGCCGATCTGATCAACCCGGACCACACCTCCCTCTCGTCCGGCTATGTCTCCGCGGTCCACTCGTTCGTCGGACCGCACCGCCGGCCGATGGAGGTCTTCGCCTGGACCATCGACGACGCGGACACCGCGCGGCGCCTGGCGGGTTACGGCGTGGACGGCGTGATCACGAACAAGCCCGACGTGATCCGGAGCGCTCTGCAACAGACCTGAACGGTCGCCGGCGGACCTCTCGCCCGTGGTGCGGACGCCGGGCGGCGTCCGTGCCGCGGGCATTGTCAGTGGCGGATCGTACGGTGGATCGCATGAACAGCGATGGGCAGGACGAACAGCGGGTCGTGTGGGCCGTCGTCGGCACGAACATCGGTCCGCTGCTGCTGGCGGCGACACCGGACGGCCTGGTGAACGTGGTCTTCCACGCCACGGACGCGGTGCGCGACAAGGCACTCGAGCGGCTCGCCGCGCGTCTGGGCACCGAGCCGGTCGAGGCGCCCAGGTCGCCGCTCCTGGCCGAGTCGATACGCCAGGTCGCGGCGTACTTCGCGGGCGAGCGGCGGGACTTCGAGCTGCCGCTGGACTGGTCGCTGATCTCCGGGTTCAACCGTCAGGTGCTGCGCGAGCTGGCCGCGGGAGTTCCGTACGGCGGGGTCGTGGGCTATGGCGATCTGGCCCGGCGGGTCGGTCAGCCGGGCGCGGCGCAGGCCGTGGGCGTGGCCATGGGCTCGAACCCGCTGCCGGTCGTCGTGCCGTGCCATCGGGTGGTGGAGAGCGACGGCGGCATCGGGGGGTTCGGGGGCGGCCTGGAGACCAAGCGGAAGCTGCTGGCGCTGGAAGGGGTGCTGCCGGAGCCGTTGTTCTGACGGGCGGGGCTGGCGGCCGGCGGCTGTGTATGGTGCCTGGCGTGCCCGGTGTGGGCTGCCGTATCTGCCGGACCGGCGGAGCCGACAGCGCTCATCGCTTCGCGATATCCCTTGTTCATGTGGGGGCGCGGGCTGGAAACTGCGCCGGTGACCCGAGCCGATTCCAGCGCATCCCAGTGTTCGCCGTGACCTCCGTCGAGCGGCAGCTCGCCGTACCCGTGGACGCCGAGGAGATACCGGCGCTGCGGCGCCGTATCACCGCCGTACTCATCGCCGGTCAGATCCTCGGCGGGCTCGGCGTCGCCACCGGCATCGCGCTCGCCACCGTGCTGGCCAAGCAGGTCAGCGGCACCGAGTCGCTCTCCGGGCTCGCGCCCACCGCGACGGTCACCGGAACGGCGGTGCTCTCCGTGCCGCTGGCCGCGCTGATGACGGCGCGAGGACGCCGACCGGGCCTGGTGCTGGCGTACCTCATCGGGGCGTCGGGAGCGGGCGTCGTCGTGGTCGCCGCCTGTCTGGGGAGCTTTCCGCTGCTGCTGCTCGGCATGGCGGGCTTCGGCGCGGCCTCGTCGGCGAACCTCCAGGCGCGGTTCGCGGCCGCCGATCTGGCCGAGCCGCAGCGGCGTGCCCGGGCCATCTCGAACGTGGTGTGGGCGACCACGATCGGAGCGGTGCTGGGGCCCAACATCGCCGCACCCGCCGGACGCAGCGTCTCCGGGCTCGGGATACCCGAGGCGGCGGGGCCGTTCCTCTGGGCGGCCGGAGTCTTCCTCCTCTCCGCGCTGCTGGTGGCCGTACTGCTGCGTCCCGATCCCCTGCTGACCGCCCGGGCGCTGGCGCCCGTCGAGGAGCAGTCGGCTCAGGCGCGTTCCATCCGCGCCGGTTTCGCCGCGGTCGCCGCCTCGCCGCGGGCCAGGCTGGCGCTCGTGACCGTGGCCGTCTCGCACACCGCGATGGTCTCGATCATGTCAATGACCCCCGTCGACCTCGGACACCACGGGGCGAGCATCGATCTGATCGGGCTGGTGATCAGTGGCCACATCGCGGGCATGTACGCGTTCTCGCCCCTCATGGGGCGGCTCTCGGACCGGCTCGGGCGGCTCTCCGGGATCGGGCTCGCCGTGGGCCTGCTGGCCTGCGCGGCGCTCCTCGCGGGCACGGCGGGCGGCAGCCACGGGCAGATTGCCGCGGGGCTCTTCGTGCTGGGTCTCGGCTGGTCGTCCGGGCTCGTGTCCGGCTCGGCGCTCCTGACGGACTCGGTGCCCCAGGCCGCGCGGGCCGCCGCCCAGGGGGTGTCCGACCTGACCATGAACACGGCGGCCGGTGTCGGTGGGGCGACCGCCGGTCTCGTCGTCGCACAGGCGAGCTACGGGTGGCTGAACCTCCTCGCCGCGTGCCTGCTGGTGCCGCTGGGCGGGCTGGCGCTGTTCACGCGGCGCCGAGGCCGAAGCCGCCGGTGAGCGCCCAACGGCCTCAGAGGCTGATGTGGTACGCCTTGCGGAGCGTCTCGTGCACGGTCCACGTCGTACGGTCGCCCTCGCGCAGCACGGCCGCGTCGCCCGGACCCACCTCGATCACGTCACCGCCCTCGACCTCGATCGTGGCGCGGCCACTGACGACGACGAAGAGTTCGTTGGCCTCGGTGTCCGTGACCACGCCGGGCGTGATCTGCCAGATGCCGCGCAGTTGCTTGCCGTCGGCCGACTCCCACAGCACCTTGCCGCTCACCACCGGGTCGCCGGAGACGATCTGAGCCGGGTCCAGGGGCTCCGGTTCCAGCTCGGCGTCGGGGATGTGCACGGCGAAGGACGGGGTGGCCTGCGTGTTCGTGGTCATGAGCGGTCACCTTAAGGGCATGCGAGAAAGCCTCACGCGCAGGGTGGCCGGAGAGCCCGGAACCTAGTCGTAGTGGCGTGCCTCGAAGACGTTTCCGTCCGGGTCCTGGAAGTAGAAGCTGCGCTTGGCCATGCCACGGGCGCCGAAGGAGTCGTACGAGAAGCCCGAAAGGGGGACGGACCGTTCCTCCAGACGTGTGTGCAGCGCGTCGAAATCGGCTTTCTGGAAGGACAGACATACGTGGTTGACCGGGTGCCCCGCGCTGTCCGCGGCGCCCGGGATCATGTTCATGTACGCGGCCATGGGAAGGGCCATGAGGTCGAGAATGGTCTCTTCACCGAGGCGCACGGAGGGAAACGGTGCCTTCCCCTCCGCGTATTCGGCGACCCTCACGGGTTCCAGGCCGACCGTCTTCTCGTAGAAGTCGGCCGAGGCGACCGGATCGCGCACCCAGAGGACGACATGGTCAAGACGTGCCGAGTTGTCCGTCATGCCCCCAGGCTGGTGTCGTACGCCGCAGGTCGCAAGGGTTTGACCGGGCGCGCCGCCCGCCAGAGATGAGGAAAGGCGGCAGACAGGAGGCAGGCACGTGATCGTGGTGTCCGAAGAGGTGCGGGAAGCGCTCGACGCGCGCCGGCCGGTGGTGGCCCTGGAGTCGACGATCATCGCGCACGGGCTGCCCCGCCCGCGCAATCTGCAGGTCGCGCTGGAGCTGGAGAACGTCGTACGGCAGGAGGGCGCCGTACCGGCGACGATCGCCGTGCTGGACGGGCGGCCCCATGTCGGACTGGACAAGGAGCAGTTGGAGCGGGTCGCCAACGAGGACGGGATCCGCAAGCTGGGGCACCGCGATCTGCCGCTCGCGGTGGCGGCGGGCGCGAGCGGCGCGACGACCGTGTCCGCGACGGCGTTGCTGGCCGCTCTCGCGGGTGTCCGCGTGTTCGCGACGGGCGGCCTCGGCGGGGTGCACCGGGAGTGGACGGTGACGCAGGACGAGTCGGCGGACCTGGGTCTGCTGGCGCGGACCCGGATCACGGTGGTGTGCGCGGGCGTCAAGTCGATCCTGGACGTGCCGGCGACGCTGCAGCGCCTGGAGACACTGGGCGTCGCGGTGGCCGGGTACGGCACGGGGCGCTTCCCCGGCTTCTATCTGTCCGACTCGGGGCATCCCGTGGACTGGACGCTGGACTCCCCGGGACAGGTGGCGGACGTCATGCGCGCGCAGGACGCGCTGGACGGCCCGGAATCGGCGCTCATCGTGGCGAACCCGGTCCCCGAGGAGGAGCAGCTCGATCCCGCGCTCCACGCGCGCGTGCTCGCCGAGGCGTTGCGGGCGTGCGAGGCGGAGGGCGTGAGCGGGCAGGCCGTGACGCCGTTCCTGCTCGACCATCTGGTGCGGCACACCGACGGCGCGTCGCTGAGCGCCAATCTGGCGGCGGTGCGCGGCAACGTGCGACTCGCGGGACGGATCGCGGCGGCCTGGGCCGGGGCGTGAACGGGACGGATCGCGACGGCGGTCCGGGCCGGGGCGCGAACCGGACGGACCGGGACGGTGCTGGGCGGGACGTGAGCCCGGCGCCGGGGGCGCTGCTCGTCGTCGGTGACGTGGTCACGGACATCGTCGCCCGGCACCACGGGCCGCTCGCGGCGGGCACCGACACGGCCGCCGCGATCCGGACCCTGCCGGGCGGGGCCGGTGCCAACGTCGCGTGCTGGGCCGCGCATCGGGGCTGCGCGCAGGTGCGGCTGCTGGGCCGGGTGGGGGCGGATTCCGCCGCTTGGCACGAGCGTGAGCTGGTGACCTGCGGCGTACGCCCCCTCCTCGTCGTCGATCCGCAGGCGCCGACGGGGACGGTGATCTGCCTGGTGGACCAGGATGCCTCGGCCGAGCGGACGTTCCTCACCGACAGCGGGGCCTCCCTGCGGCTCGGCCCCGACGACTGGTCGCCCGCGCTGCTGGACGGTGTCGCGCGACTGCACCTGTCGGGCTATCTGTTCTTCTCCGAGCCGAGCCGGGCGCTGGTGTCGGTGGCTCTGGAGTCGGCACGCGCGCGGGGGGTACCGGTCAGCCTGGACCCCGCGTCGGCGGGGTTCCTCACGGAACTGGGCGTGGACCGCTTCCTCGCGCTCGCCGAGGGCGTCGATCTGCTGCTGCCCAGTCGCGACGAGGCGTTCCTGCTGACGGGCCTGCCCGATCCGGCGGACGCGGCGGCCAAGTTGAGCCGCCACGTCCCCCTGGTCGTCGCGAAGCAGGGCCCCGACGGGGCCCTGGTGGCCCGCTCGGGTGCCGTACGGGCCCACGTCCCGGCGGTGCCCGCGAACCCTCGCGACACCACGGGCGCCGGCGACGCCTTCACCGGAGCGTTCCTCGCCGCCCTTCTCGCGGGCGCCGAGCCCGAGGCGGCGGCGGTGGAGGGGTGCAGGGCGGGGGCGATGGCGGTGGAGCGGGTCGGGGGCAGGCCCGAGGGGGCGCGGGTCCGGTAGCGGCGCTACTTGCGTCCCCAGGCCGAGATCATCGGCGCGGTCGCCAGGTCCATCGAGCCGGAGGCCACGTTGGCCAGGTGGCGGTCGATGTCCTCGTCGGTGGCGAGTCCCGCGGTGACGAGCTGGTCGCGGATCTGACGGATCGTCGCGGACTCGAGGTCCGCGCAGGCGGTCGAGGTGACGGGGAAGTACGCGTCGGCCTCCACCTCGCGCAGCCCCGCCTCCCGCAGCAGGCGAGGGAGTTTGCGGCCGTAGGAGAGGTCGGCGCCGCGCTCGGCGAGCAGCTTGCGGAAGCCCTGCCTCAGCCGGTTCGCGAGCTGTTGCTCGGGGCCGTGTTCGTCGGGGCAGAGCAGCGGTTGCAGCGCGGGGTCGGCGTCCTCGATGAGAAGCCGTCCGCCGGGCCGCAGTGCCTTGACCATCGACCGCAACGCCCGCTCCCGGTCCGGTACATGGACCAGCACGAGCCGTGCGTGCACGAGGTCGAAGCCCTCCCCCGGCGGTTCCTCGGCGCCCACGTCGTGCAGCCGGATCTCGACCGGCGGGCGGGCCGCGGAGGCCGCCCACGACGTGTCGATGTCGGTCGCGACGACCCGCCCGGTCGGGCCGACCTTCTTGGCGAGCCAGGACACCACGGACGTGCCGCCCGCGCCGACCTCCCAGCAGCGCCAGCCGGACCCGATGCCGAAGCGCTCGATGTGCCGGAAGGTCGTGGGGTCGAAGAGAGTGGCGAAGGCGTCGAAGCGCTTTCCCGCCTCGGTCTGCCGGTTGTCGAGGAGATAGCCGTCGGTTTGCGTCATACCGCGATCATCCCAGTTGACCCGCTTGTCCGGAATCGCCGACGCTCCCGTTCTCCCCACCCGTGCGTCACCGCGGGCACCGACCTCCGCTGACGCTCGGACAGCAACCCTGCCCGGTCTGGTCCGAGACCGCCCGGCACCACAGAAACGAAGTGGAACATTCCGTTCCCACAGGCTTTCCCGGCGAGCGAAAGGGACTGGCAGACTTGCACGCCAGGGCGCGAAGTACGGCGCGGGGAGATCCACGCAAGGAGTTCCGGATGTCCATGGCAGGGAATCTGCGGAAGGTCACGGGCCTCGGCAAGGTCGGCGGCCTCCGCAAGGTGGCGCGGCTGGCCCGGCGGCGTACCCGTGTCGACCTGAGTCACCACGCCCGGTCCCCGCTGGGCACGGCGGTGGTGAACTGCGTGGCGTACCGGGACGGCGCCAGGGTCCCGGGCGGACGCGATCTCGTCGAGACGGTGGAGCGGATCCGCAAGAATGACGAGGGCTTCGTCTGGCTCGGGCTGCACGAGCCCACGGACCAGGAGTTCGCCGGCATCGCCGACCTCTTCGACCTGCACCCGCTGGCCGTCGAGGACGCGGTGGAGGCTCACCAGCGGCCGAAGCTGGAGCGGTACGGCGACACACTCTTCGCGGTGTTCAAGACGGTCTGCTACGTCGAGCACAAGGAGCTGACGGCGACCAGCGAGGTGGTGAACACCGGCGAGATCATGGTCTTCGTCGGGTCCGACTTCGTCATCACCGTGCGGCACGGACGGCACGGGTCGCTGGGGCCGCTGCGCGAGGAGCTGGAGGCGGACACCCGTCAGCTCGCCAAGGGCCCGGCCGCGGTGCTGCACGCGATCGCGGACCATGTGGTCGACGACTACGTGCATGTCACGGACTCGGTCCAGGAGGACATCGACCAGGTCGAGGCCGATGTGTTCGCCGAGAACGGCGCGCGGGCGGACGCGGGCCGCATCTACCAGCTCAAGCGCGAACTTCTCGAACTGAAGCGGGCGGTGGTGCCGCTCGCCCGCCCCGTCCAGGAGCTCGCCACCCGGCCGATACGGGTGATCGCCCCGGAGATACAGGCGTACTTCCGGGACGTCTCCGACCATCTGCTGCGGGTCACCGAACAGATCGCCGCCTTCGACGAACTGCTCAACTCGATCCTGCAGGCGCACCTCGCGCAGGTGACGGTGGCGCAGAACGAGGACATGCGGAAGATCACGGCATGGGCGGCGGTCATCGCCGTACCGACGATGGTCTGCGGGCTCTACGGCATGAACTTCGACCACATGCCGGAACTGCACTGGCGGTTCGGTTACCCCATAGTCATCGGCGTGATCACCCTCGCCTGCCTCGTCCTGTACCGGGGGTTCCGGCGCAACGGCTGGCTGTGAGGGTGGTGAGCCGCTCCTCGCCCGGCACGGCCGGCCGGGCGGGAGTGCGCGCTCATGACCCTCCCGGTCGGAAGAGTCCGCGCGGTCAGCGCAACGCGCTCCTCGCGTAGACGCTCTCGACCCACGCGGCGAGCTGTTCGTCCGTCAGGTGCTGGGCCAGGTCGGCCTCGCTGATCATGCCGACGAGGCGTTTGTTCTCGATCACGGGAAGCCGGCGGATCTGGTGCCCCTTCATCTCCTGGAGCACCTCGCCGACATCGGCACCCGACTCGATCCAGCGCGGGGTGCCCTGGGCCATCTCGCCCGCGGTGACCTGGGCCGGGTCGTGGCCCATGGCGACACAGCCGACGACGATGTCGCGGTCGGTGAGGATGCCGCAGAGCCGTTCGTTCTCGTCACTGATGGGCAGCGCGCCCACGTTGAGCTCACGCATCAGCTGGGCTGCGCGGTCCAGGGTCTCGTGAGCGGGGATCCACTGGGCACCACGGTGCATGATGTCTCCGGCGGTGGTCATGAAGTACCTCCCGGTGCCGGACGGCCGGCGCGGCGCGGAACACACCGCTAGTCCCGGCGCCCTACATTCTTGCCGTGTCCCCAGGGACGCGCACCCGGAGGTTCGGGATGCGTTTCCGTGGCAGCCGCTCAGCCGTTCCAGGCCGGGTGGCGGGGATCGTCGGCGCGGACCAGGACGTCGGCCGTGGCGCCCGGGTCCACTTCCGTCTCGTAGCGCTCGAAGGCGGGCAGGGTCCAGTGCTCGGGTTCCGGAGTGCGGCGGCGAAGGGCGCCCGGGGAGAGCAGGACGTGGACGCTCAGGTCGAACGGGAACCAGTGCCGCAGCAGGAAGGGGCCGTGGAGCAGCAGCACCCCGCCGGGCGGGAGCTGGACATAGGGGCTGCGGGTGGCGCGGTCGGTGGCCGGGTCCCAGAGGTCGGGCAGGACGCGGCCGTCGCCGTCGGGGTCGAGCGGGCCGAAGACCTCGCGCCACAGGGCGCCGGTGTCGACCCAGCCGTTGTAGTACGCCTCGGCGTCCTCGTGACCGTATTCGAGCCGCAGTGACGCGGGGCGCAGGAAGCCCTCCGTGCCGACGACGAGCGAGGACCGGCCGCGTATGCGCAGCGCCTCACCGACGCGCCGCGCGAGGTCACCGGGGCGGGCGGCGGGGGCTCCGTCGAAAGCGATCCGCGGCCACGGACTGCCGTCGTCCGGTTTCAGGTCGAGCAGGCGCTCGGCGAGGAGGTCGCCGAGCCGTTCCCAGGTGATCGCTTCGAGTCGCACAGCCCCATGATGCCGCGATCACGAGTCGCTCTCGTGGGCGCGACGAGCGGCGAGGGCCAGGGGGGCGGGGCGGGGCGGGGCGAGAAGAGGGTGGGGGAGGGGGCGAGGGGGCGGGCCCCAGGGGGCGGGGGTCGAGGAGGGGGCGGTGCCGAGAAGGGGGGCGGCATCGCGTAGGGAGCCGCCCCCGACGGGGGAATGAACGACCTATGGCACCGATCGCAACTCCCCCGCCCCGTGGCGGACTTCTCGTCATCCAGCCGCTCAAGAAGCGGCTCTGTGCCGAGTGCCGGAGCGGGCCGTTGGCGCTGCTGGTGCTGGAGGAGGGGGAGCCACGCTGTCTGGACTGCGCGGACCTGGGGCACCTGGTGTTCCTGCCGCGGGGCGACACCGCGCTGACGCGCCGGTCGCGGGAGGGCAGCGCGCTGTCGGCGGTGGTGGTGCGCTTCAACCGGCGGCGGAGCCGCTACGAGCGGCAGGGCGTCCTCGTCGAGGAGGCGGCGCTCACCCGGGCCGAGGAGCGGTGCCTGGCGGACGCGGAGGCGCGACGGCGGCGCCGGGCACGGGACGCGCGGCGGCGGGAGGCGGAGGATCTGCGGTTCACGGAGGCGTTCGCGCGGGAGATACGCGGGCTTTTCCCCGGCTGTCCTGCCGACCGGGCGCTGGCGATCGCCGCGCACGCCTCGGTGCGCGGGAGCGGCCGGGTGGGGCGCAGCGCCGCGGGCCGTGCGCTGTCCGAGGCCGCGGTGACGGCTGCGGTCCGTGCCGCCGTACGGCACACGGACACTCCGTACGACCAGTTGCTGATGAGTGGCGTGCCGCGGCACGAGGCGCGCCGGCGGATCGCGGCCGCGGTGGAGGCGCGGCTCCAGGGGTGGCACGACGAGCTCGCGGCACGCGCGTGACGGCGTGCCACCCGGCGAGGGCGTGCCACCCCGGGTTCTGGACGCTCGCGCATGCCTCCGCACCCCTCGGCCATGGTCACTGTGGCAGTGCGGGATTTCACTTGTGGTGACGGTGGGTGGCGTGCAGGATCTTGGGCTTCGGGGAGCGACGGGGGAGTTGTCATGATCGATGGACCGTATTTCGTGCTGACCGTGCTGGGGGTGCTCGGCTGCGGGCTGGTGGCCGGGGTGTTCTGCGGGTTCTCGACGTTCGTGATGCGGGGGCTCGCCGCGTTGCCGCCCGCGCAGGGCGTGGCGGCGATGAACGCGATCAACGTGGCCGCGGTGCGCCCGGCGTTCATGCTCGTGTTCGTCGGGTCGGCGGGGCTGTGTGCCGTGCTCGCCGTGGTCACCTTCGTGCTGCTGCCCGACGAGGGGACGGTGGAGCTGTTGGTGGGCAGCGCGCTGTATCTGTTCGGGACGTTCGGGGTGACGGTCGTCGCCAACGTCCCGCGCAACGACGCGCTGCTGGAGATGGACCCGGGTACGCCGGAGGCGGCCGTGTACTGGCGTTCGTACGTGCGCGAGTGGACGCGGTGGAACCACGTTCGCGCGGTCGCGTCGGCCGCCGCGGCGGTGTCGTACACGCTGGCCCTCACCTGAGGCTGCCACCACTTGCGACCGGGGCCCGCAGCTGAGCGGCAGGGTACGTGGAGGCGACGTATCGTGGCGGGAAAGGAGTGCCGCCCAGGGGCCGTGGGCCGAAGGCGTTCGATGGCCGCGCGGCCCCGTACCGGTACGCGTACGTGAGGGAGACGGCCATGGCCGATCCCAAGGGATTCATGACCACTCCGCGCGAGGAGTACCCCCGTCGGCCCGTCGAGGAACGGGTGCGGGACTGGAACGAGGTGTACGTCCCCGGTGCGCTGCTGCCGATCATCAGCAGGCAGGCCGACCGCTGTATGGACTGCGGCATTCCGTTCTGCCACGACGCCTGCCCGCTGGGCAATCTGATTCCCGAGTGGAACGACCTCGTCTCGCGCGAGGACTGGCGGGCGGCGAGCGACCGGTTGCACGCGACGAACAACTTCCCCGAGTTCACCGGCCGGCTGTGCCCCGCGCCCTGCGAGGCGGGCTGTGTTCTCGCGATCAACCAGCCCGCGGTGACGATCAAGAACGTCGAGGTCGCCATCGCCGACCGCGCCTGGGCGGACGGTTTCACGCCGCCGCGTCCGCCGGACCGGCTCTCCGGCCGTACGGTCGCGGTGATCGGGTCGGGGCCCGCCGGGCTCGCCGCGGCGCAGCAGCTGACCCGGGCCGGGCACACCGTCGCCGTGTACGAGCGGGCCGACCGGATCGGTGGGCTGCTGCGGTACGGGATCCCCGCGTTCAAGATGGAGAAGCGGCATCTGGACCGGCGGCTGGAGCAGATGCGGGCGGAGGGCACGAAGTTCCGGACGTCCACGGCGATCGGCCGGGACCTCGGGGCGGCCGAGCTGCGGGCGCGCTACGACGCCGTCGTGCTCGCGGTGGGCGCCACGGCCTGGCGCGAACTGGACGTTCCGGGGCGGGAGTTGGCCGGCATCCATCAGGCGATGGAGTATCTGCCGCTGGCCGACCGGGTGTGCGAGGGGGATCTGGAGGTCTCGCCCTTGTCCGCGGCCGGGAAGCACGTCGTCATCGTCGGCGGTGGTGACACGGGCGCCGACTGTCTGGGGACCGCCGTGCGCGAGGGCGCCGCGTCCGTGACCCAGCTCGACATCTATCCGCAGCCGGAGGCCGAGCGCGACGAGGACGTCGAGCCATGGCCGACATACCCGAAGATCTACCGGCTCTCGGCCGCGCACGAGGAGGCCCGGGACCTGGAGACGGCGCCCGCCGCGGACGCGGACGCGCGCCTCTTCGCGGCGTCCACGCTCCACTTCACCGGGGACGCGGACGGGCATGTGCGCTCGCTGCATCTGGTCGAGGTCGACGAGCGGCGCCGCCCGGTCCCCGGCTCCGGGCGGACTCTCCCCGCCGACCTCGTGCTGCTCGCCCTCGGCTTCTCGGGGCCCGACCGGCACGACGGTCTGATCGACCAGCTCGGCCTGGTCCTCGACGCGCGGGGCACGATCACCCGTGACACCGACTTCGCGACCAATGTCCCCAAGGTGTACGTCGCCGGAGACGCGGCCCGCGGGCAGTCGCTCATCGTGTGGGCCATCGCCGAGGGGCGGGCGGTGGCGGCGGCCGTGGACCGTGCGCTGGCCGGGACGTCGCAGCTGCCGACGCCGATCGGACCGTACGACCGCCCCATGACCGCGTAGGGCTCGGCCGGTCGGTGCGGGAGACCCCGGGGCTGCGAAGCCGTGCGGGTCAGCGGCGTTCGTCCGTGCCCGCGACCTTCGCCGTGGACAGCGCGACCCGGTTCCAGGTGTTGATCGTGAGGATGAGGGCCAGGACGTGAGCGAGTTCCTGGTCGTCGAAGTGGGCGGCGGCCTCCGCGTAGACGTCGTCGGGCACACCCGTGTCGGCGACGCGCGTGACCGCCTCCGTGAGGGCGAGGGCCGCGCGCTCCCTCTCGGTGAAGAAGTGCCGGGCCTCGCGCCACACCGGGACCATGTGCAGCCGGTCTTCGCTCTCGCCGGCCTTGCGGGCGTCGTTGGTGTGCATGTGGAGGCAGTACGCGCAGTGGTTGAGGTGGGAGGCGCGGATCTGGATCAGTTCGACGAGGGCCGGGTCGAGCCCGTCGCGGGCCGCCGCGTCGAAGCCGACGAGGGCGCGGAAGACCTTCGGGGCGGACTTCGCGAAGTCGAGGCGAGCGGGGACGGCGGTCGTCGCGTTGATCATGTTCGCCGCGTTCGCGTTCGTCGTGTTCGTGTTCGTCGCGTTCGTGTTCGTGTTCGTCGTCATGACCATGAATCTACGGACCGGAAAGACCGGCTGTAGGGTGCATTTCCATGGCGGAATCATGGGTCAATTCTGCGGAGCGGATCGGCGCCGACCTGCATCTGGAGCTGTCCGGGCCGGGCGGCCGGCGGGCCGCGCTGATCCGGGCGCTGCGCGAGGCCGTACGCGGTGGCAGGCTCGCCCCGGGCACCCGGCTGCCGCCGTACCGCTCGCTCGCCGCCGACCTGGGCGTGGCCCGCAACACGGTCGCCGACGCGTACGCCGAACTCGTCGCCGAGGGCTGGCTGACCGCCCGGCAGGGCTCGGGCACCCGCGTTGCCGAGCGCGCCGAACCACTGGGTGCCCCGGAGCGCGTACCGAAAAAGGCACCTCCACGCGCGCGTGGACCCCGACACGATCTGCGGCAGGGGACGCCTGACGCCTCGTCGTTCCCGCGCGCCGCCTGGCTCGCCTCGTACCGGCGTGCGCTCCAGCAGGCGCCCAACTCGGCCTTCGGGCCCGGCGATCCCGCGGGCCGCGTCGAGCTGCGCGAGGCCCTCGCCGAGTATCTGGCACGCGTGCGTGGCGTGCGCACCGAGCCGGGACGGATCGTGATCTGTTCGGGCTTCGCGCACGCCCTGCGGCTGCTCTTCCCGGGCGTGTTGCGCGGACCGCTGGCGGTCGAGTCGTACGGCCTCGGCTTCCACCGCGAGCTGCTGGCCGCCGCGTCGGTCCGGACCGTGCCGCTGCCACTGGACGAGAACGGTGCCCAGGTGGGCGAGTTGGGCCGGGAGCGGGCGGTCCTGCTCACGCCCGCGCACCAGTTCCCGACCGGTGGCCCGCTGCACCCGGAGCGGCGGGCCGCCGTCGTCGACTGGGCACGCGCGCGTGGCGGCGTGATTCTGGAGGACGACTACGACGGCGAGTTCCGCTACGACCGCAAGCCCGTCGGCGCCGTGCAGGGACTGGACCCCGAGCGGGTCATCCACATCGGCTCGGTGAGCAAGAGTCTGTCGCCGGCGCTGCGACTCGGCTGGATGGTCCTGCCGCGGCGGTACGTCGACGCCGTCCTCGCCGTCAAAGGCGAACGGGAGGCGTGGGCGAGCGTCCTGGAGCAGCTGACGCTCGCGGACTTCCTCGCCTCCGGGTCGTACGACCGTCATGTCCGCCGGATGCGGCAGCGGTATCGCGGGCAGCGTGACCGGCTCGTCGCGGCCCTCGCGGAGCGGGCGCCGCACATCGAGGTGACGGGGATCGCGGCCGGGCTGCACGCGGTGCTGCGGCTGCCGCCCGGCACCGAGCGGTCGGCCGTCAAGGCCGCGACCTGGCAGGGTGTCGCGCTCGACGGGCTCGCCGGGTTCCGGCATCCGGAGGCGACGATGTCCGCGCCGGACGGGCTGGTGGTGGGTTACGCGACACCCTCGGAGCATGCGTACGGGGCGGCGTTGGAGGCGTTGTGCGGGGCGCTGCCGCCGGGTCCTTAGACACCCTCTTGGCCGACGCCCCGCCAGGTAAAGCGTTTGTCTCGTAAAGCGTTTGTCTCGTAAAGCGGTTGTTGCGTAAAGCGGTTGTTGTCGTGGTCCTACGGTCTCGGTCTTCTACCGCTGCAAGTAATCAATTCAGCACCAATTTATTCAGCACCATTTCAAGAGAGTTCAGGAGAGAAGGAAGTCCGCCACCCCTTCCTTGGCGCCTTGGATGAACGCGGTCATCTCACCGGGTGTGTAGATCAGCGCGGGCCCGTCCGGATCCGCCGACTGGCGGACGGCGATACGCCCGTCCGCGAGCTTCATCGCCTCCAGGCAGTTGCCGCCGTTGCCGCCGCTCCAGGGCTTGTGCCAGCCCTCGCTGCCCAGTTCACGGGCGGGCATCCCGTTGTAGATCCGCTCATTGCGTATCCGCTGCTTGATGTTGTCCATTCACAACTCCTTGCGGAAATCCCGGAGGATCTCCTTCGTGCGATGTGCCGTGGCGGCCTGAGCCGCCATGCGGTCCATGACCTCGAGGTGGGTCGCCACCTCGGAACGCTCGTCCAGATAGACGGCGCCGGTCAGGTACTCGCTGTAGACCATGTCCGGGAGTTCCGGCATGGCAAAGCGAAACAGCACGAAGGGCCCGTACGTGCCGGGGTGCGGCCCCGTGGAGAACGGGACGACCTGGAGCGTCACGTTGGGCAGCTTCGTGGCCTCGATCAGCTTGTCGATCTGGGCGCGCATCACCTCCGGACCGCCGACGGGGCGGCGCAGGGCCGTCTCGTCCATCACGGCCCAGATCCGGGGTGCGCCTTCACGGGTGAGCAGATTCTGGCGTTGCATGCGCAGCGCCACATGGCGCTCGATGTCCTCGGGTCTGGTCTGGCCGATGGCGCCCGACTTCAGGACGCCACGGGCGTACTCCTCGGTCTGCAGGATTCCGGGCACGAAGTGGGGTTCGTACGAACGGATGAGGGTGGCGGCGCCCTCCAGGCTGACGTACATCGAGAACCAGCCCGGCAGGATGTCGTGGAAGCGCTGCCACCAGCCGGGCCGGTTGGCCTCCTCGGCCAGTTGGACGAAGGCCTCGGCCTCCTCGTCCGACACCCCGTACGACTTCAGCAGGAGCTGGAGGTACGGGATTTTGAGGGCGACTTCGGCCATCTCCATCCGGCGGACCGTGGCGGGCGCGACACGCAGGATGCGCGCCGCCTCCTCACGTTTGAGACCCGCGCGTTCCCGTAGGTCCAGCAGGCGCCGGCCGAGGACGACCTGGCCGACCGTCGGCGCGGACCGCGGTTCGCTCACGTCCCACCTCCACTGAGTCCCGAACAGACGCCGTTGCGACGGTCGGATGCCGTCGTGAACGGTCAAACGCCGTTCTGAACGGTTCTGAACAGGTGCTGCGTCATGACAGACCGGACGGCGCCGTTCGGGGTCCTCTTCGTCTTCTTCGTCTTCTTCGACTTCTTCGACGATCCCAACTGGCGCCGCTCGGCGTGCTGTTGCCAGCAGTGTGCCACGGCACTTCTCAGAGTCACACGTCACTCTGCAATTTTCAGAGTGACACTTGCCAAGTGTTCACGGCGGGGAGATAGTGGCAAGCGTGATTCCGTCCGCGCCCTTAGGAACAGACGCCGCCGAGGACCGCTCCGGTCTGCGTGCCGCCGCAGGGGTGCGCCCTGGCGCCGCCGCGCGCCGGTTCCGCTTCGAGCTGGCCGCGCACCCGGGTTCCGTGGCTCAGGCCCGGCACCTGACGCGCGCCCGGCTCTCCGGCTGGGACGTGTCCGACGACACCTGTGACACGGCGGTCCTCGTCGTCTCCGAGCTGGTCACCAACGCCATCGTGCACAGCGCGAGCGCGCGTGTGGTGTGCGAACTGCACGACGGGGACGACCTGGTGCGGATAGCCGTACGTGACGAGGGATGCGCTCCTGATGAGCCGCACCCCTCGCCGCAGCGTCCCGAGGAGGAACACGGCAGGGGGCTGCTGCTCGTCACGGCCGTGTGCCGGTCCTGGGGCGCCCAGGACACCGCGCCGGGGCTGCTGGTCTGGGCGGATCTCCCGCGCTCCCCTGCCGCCGACGCCACGGGTGCCGCAGCGGCCCGCTCCGACCTCGGATGGGGCGCGAGGAAGCCACCGGCCGACGGCCGGGGCACCGGGACGGAAGCGTCCTGGGGAACGGAAGACTCCTGGAGGACGGAAGGGTCCTGGAGGAGGGAGGCGTCCTGGAGGAGGGAAACCTCCTGGGGGACGCGGACCATGGGGGTCCCCCCGATCGGGCGAAGCCGGGATCGGGGAAGGTTGTGACGGGTACGTCGGCGACAGGACCCGGTGCTCAGGTCCTGAGCCTGGACACGCTGGTCCGCCTGAGACGCGAGCAGACGGCGTCCAAGGCGCTGCGACGTCTCCCCGTGCCCGAGGGCATGACGGTACCGCTGGGCTGCGACGCGGTCGCGGTGCCCGCCCGGTTCGGCCCCCTGCTGATGACCCGGCTGCCCCGGGTGGGCTGTGTGTACGCCGACGGGGCGCACTGGTGGTGGCTCGTGCCCTCCGAGTCCGATGTGGCCCTGGACTGGCCCGCACCCGCCCACTACGCCGCCGGGGCGGTCGTACCGGACACCCCGCACGCCCCCGGCCTCATCCACAAGCCGGCCGGCACCCTGCCGTACACCCCGCCGATCCCCCTCTATCTGGCCCTGTGCCGGGTCACCGGTACGACACCCGTCTGGTCGCGTCCGATCAGCGCGTGACCCTCCGGTCGCCGAGCGGCGCATGACTCTCCTGTCGCCGAGCGGCGCATGACTCTCCTGTCGCCGATCAGCGCGTGACCCTCCGGTCGCCGAGCGGCGCGTAGTCCTCCGGTCCGGGGGCTGGCGAGCGTGTCCGAAGTGCGCCGGTCGCCACCCGTACTCGGCCATCACCACGAGTGGAGTGCCGTGTTCCTGGGGAGGGCACGTTCATCCGTTCCCGGGGAGGCCGATGGTGGGGAAAACCACAGGGAAAGCGCGCAAGAAGAAACGCGACGACGACAAACCGGCGCCGTCCGCCTCCGAACACCTGCTCTTCGGCGGCCCGCTGCGCTATGACATGGGCTGGTCGCAGCACTCCGACGCGTTCCTCGAGCTGAACTTCCGCGCGATGGTGACACGGCTGCCGTCCCTGCTCGCGTCCAGTTTCCGGCTCGCCTGGACCGCCGACCGCCGCGCCGCCCGGATCGTGGTGTCCGCCGAACTGGCCCGGGGCGCGGCGCAGGCGGTGAGCCTGCTGGCCGTCAACATCGTGCTGGGCCGTCTGATGACGAGCGGCTCCGTCGGGGACCGGCTGCACGGCGCGGTCCCGGCGCTGATCACGGTCGCCGCCGTCATGCTGCTCGGCGCGCTGCTGCGGGCGGCCTCGACGTATGCCACCGGGCGGCTGGAACCCAAGGTGGAACGCGTCGCCACCGAGCTGTACCTGGAGCGCGCGGCGGCCGTCGAACTGTCCGCGATCGAGGACGACGCCTTTCACAAACTGCTGGACACCGCGCAGTACGGTGCCTCCTCGGCCCGCCGCATGATCGCGATCGCCACCCGCGTGGTGAACGCGATGATCTCGCTCATCGCGGCCGCGGGTGTGCTGACCGTGCTGCACCCCGCCCTGCTGCCGCTGCTCGTGACGATGACCCTGCCGAGCGCCTGGAGTTCCCTGACGATCGCCCGGCGCCGCTACGAGTCCTTTCACACCTGGGTGCAGCACGCCCGCGCCGGGCATCTGATCAGCAGTCTGCTCACCGAGCCCGCGGCGGCCCCGGAGATCCGCGTGCACGGCGTCGGCCCGTTCCTGCTCCGTCACTTCCGCTCGATGTCGGAGACCGCGGAGGCGGAACAGGCCCGCCTGGCCCGTCTCTCCGCCCGCACCGGCCTGGTCGCGGCGGGCTGGACGGGCATCGCCACCGTGGCGACGTACGCGACGCTCGGCGGACTGCTGCTCGCCGGTGCGATGGCACTCTCCGTCGCCGGTACGGCCGTCATCGCGATCCGCACCGGCTCCGCGAGCCTCGACACCCTCGTCCTGGAGGTCAACTCCCTGCATGAGGAAGCCCTGTTCGTGGGCGATCTGCAACGCCTGTACGTGGAGGCGGCCGAGCGCGCGATCCCGGTGGGCGGCGAGCCGCTCCCCGACGATCCGAGCGAAATCCGCTTCGAGAACGTCACGTTCACCTATCCGGGCGCCTCGACCCGGCCGGCGCTCGCGGACGTCACCCTCCGTCTGCCGCTCGGCAAGATCGTGGCGCTCGTCGGCGAGAACGGCTCGGGCAAGACGACCCTGGTGAAGCTGCTCGCGGGCCTGTACGCGCCCGAGCGGGGCCGGATCCTGTGGGACGGCGTCGACGCGGCGACCGCGGACCGACAGCAACTCGCCGAACGCATCGCGATGGTGGCGCAGGACTTCAAACGCTGGCCGTTCACGGCCCGCGTCAACGTGGCGGTCGGCCGCGCCTCGGTGCCGCTGACGGACGAGCGCGTCACCGCGTCGGTGACGCAGGCCGGGGCCGAGGACGTGGTCGCCGACCTGCCCCGCGGCCTGGACACGCTGCTGGCCCGCGGTTTCAGCGGCGGGCACGAGCTGTCGGGCGGGCAGTGGCAGCGGCTGGGCATCGCACGGGCCGCGTACCGCCGTGGTCGCATCCTGATCGTGGACGAGCCGACCGCGGCGCTCGACGCCCGGGCCGAGCTGGAGGTCTTCGACAAGATCAGGGCCCTGGCGGGCAGCGGCCAGACGGTCGTCCTCATCACCCACCGGCTGGCCTCGGTCCGCCACGCCGATCTGGTGCATGTCCTCGAACAAGGTCGCCTGGTGGAGTCCGGCAGTCCGGACGAACTGCTGGCGAAGGGCGGTGTCTACGCCGAGCTGTACTCCTTGCAGGCCGAGCAGTTCACGACGAAGGTGCCCACGAAGATTCCTACGACAGTGCCCGCACCGACAGTGCCCGCCCCGAAGGTGGGCTGACCTCGGCCGACCTCACTCGACGAGTTCCCCGGCACGCACGATCACCAAGAACGCGTCCGAGGCGAGGTCCATGACGACCTCGGCAGCCTGCCCCTGAAGGCGGCACGCCTGCGCGAACTCCTCGGCGGGCCACGAACCGCGCGGCCCTCCGGCGGGAAAGCGCTCCAGCACCATTCGCCCGTTCACCCTGCACCTCCATGGAGCGCGCCGTACTCATGACGCGTACTCATAGAGTTAAACGCCAAGGGCGGGGTGAACGGCTCGGTCAGTGACGGTACTGAGACATAGTCAACACTCGTTCACCACTCCGCTGTGAGGGAACTCTCGGCCTGTGCACGTTTCACTTCGTGCGTTTCCCCTTCTCGTACTTTCTTGTCATTCCTCGTACTCGTCGTGGTACAGGATCCGCTCGCTGCCCGCCGGCGCCCCCAGTGCCGAGGCGCGCCCCCGGGGCACCTCCCACTCCTCCTGCCTGCCGAGTGCCGTGAGATCCAGCAGGGTGGTCGTGGAGCCGAGCCCGTCGAGGCCGCGCTCGTACGTCGAGTAGGTGTGGAAGACCCGGTCACGGTCCCGCAGGAAGCAGCTCACGCCCGGCCGCTCGTAGGGCTCGTCGTCGACCTCGACGGACACCCTGAAGTCGTAGTTGAAGTCGCTGTCGTACGACGAGTACCAGGGCACCGTCCAGCCCATACGGGCCTTGAAGGGCAGGATCTTCGTGTACGGCGCCCGGGACACGGCGGCGAACTCCGTGCCCCGGGCCCGCAGATGGGCGAGGTGGCCGATCTGGTCGAGGAAGGCCGAGCAGCTGCGGCAGCCCGCGTCCCACTCCGGCGCGAACATGAAGTGGTAGACGACGAGTTGGTGGCGCCCTTCGAAGAGGTCGAGCAAGGCCGCTTTGCCGTCTCCGCCCTCGAACACGTACTCCTTGTCGATCTCGACCATCGGCAGCCCGCGCCGCTCCGCGTTGAGCGCGTCCCGTGCGCGGGTCGCCGCCTTCTCCTTGACCAGCAGTTTCTCGCGCGCGGCGCGCCACTCCTCGCTCGAGACGATCTGCGGAAGCGTCATGTGCCCCTCCTCCGGACGGAACGGTGCCTTCGCAGTGGTGACCGGGCGCGGGAGCGGAACTCATCGGCGCCGGCGGAGAACTTCTGGATTCAGTACGTCACCGGGAGCGCGAGCAGGCCGCGGGCGCGCAGGGAGGGTCGCCACCGCAGCTCGGCCGGGGCGGCGTCGAGCGCGAGGTCGGGAAGGCGTTCCAGGAGCGCGGACACGGCGATCTCCGTCTCCAGGCGGGCCAGCGGCGCGCCCACGCAGTAGTGGATGCCCCGGCCGAGGGCGAGATGGCCGGAGGCGTCCCGGTCGAGGTCGAGGCGTTCGGGGTCCGGGAAGCGGGCCGGGTCCCGGTTGGCCGCGGCCAGGGACAGCAGGACGGTCTCGCCCGCGGGCACGGTGACCTCGCCGATCCTCACGTCCTCTACGGGGAAGCGCCGGATGGCGAGCAGCGCGGGCCCTTCGTGGCGCGCGAACTCCTCGACCGCGTCGGGGAATCGCTCCGGGTTCGCGCGCAGGGCGGCCAGCTGGTCGGGATGGGTGAGCAGTCCCAGGATGGCGTTGCCGATGAGTTGTACGGTGTTCTCGTAGCCCGCGAAGAGGATGAGGAAGGCGAGCGACGTCAGCTCGTCCTCGGTGAGCCGGTCGCCCTCGTCGCGCACCGCGATCAGGTCGCAGAGCAGGTCGTCCGCCGGCTTCTTCCGTTTGTCCGCCAGGAGTTGGGTGAGGAACCCGAGCATGGCCACGACCGCCTCCTTGGCGGCCCGGGGACGCGCCGGGTCCGGCGCGACGAGCACGTCGGTCCAGGCCCGGAAGTCCCGGCGGTGCTCCCCCGGAATGCCCAGCAGGTCGCAGATGACGGTGATCGGCAGGGGCGCGGCGTACGCGGCGATCAGGTCGGCGCTGCCGTGCGGTCCGAGCGCGTCGAGGAGCCGGTCGGCGGTTTCCCGTACGGGTGTGCGCAGTTGCTCGACGCGGCGCGATGTGAAGGCGCGGACCACCAGGCGCCGGATGCGGGTGTGGTCGGGCGCCTCCATGTTCAGGAGGTTGGCATCGAGGGCGGGCGGCAGCGACAGCCCCTGGTAACTCCCGGGCAGCGCGTGCCTCTTGTCCACCGAGAGCAGCGGGTTCGCGAGTGCCTCGCGGACGTCCTCGTACCGGGTGACGAGCCAGGCGGGGTTGCCGTCGGTACCGGCGACGCGATGCACGGGCGCGGTGTCGCGCAGGCGGTCGTAGACGGCGTACGGGTGGTCGATAAGGCCTTCTGCGGGGTCCATGCCCTCCAGCCTAGGCAGAGTGGATCAGGTGTCGTACTCCTGAATCCGCCTCCCGTGGCCCCGGTCGACGAGCGCGGGCAACCGCTCCCCCAACTCCCTGACCGTGGCGGGCAGATCGATGGTCAGCAGCACACGGTCGCGCATCAGGACACGTCCGTCGACGATGGTCGTCGTCACGTCCCCGGAGCGGGTGCTGTGGACGAGGGTGGCGGCGAGATCGTGCACGGGCTGGGTGTGCGGGCCGCTGAGGTCGACGAGGACGATGTCGGCCCGCCGCCCGGGTGCGAGGCTGCCGATCCGCTCGCCCAGGCCGACGGCCCGCGCGCTCTGGAGCGTCGCGTGGTGCAGGGCTTGGCGGGACGTCAGCCATCGCGGGTCGCCCTCGGCGGACTTCTGCACGAGTGAGGTGAGCGCCATCGACTCCCACACGTCCAGGGAGTTGTTCGACGCGGCTCCGTCCGTGGCGAGTCCGACGGGGACGCCGATCTCGCGCAGGGCCCGTACCGGGGTCGGGCCCCAGGCGAACTTGAGATAGCCGCGGGGTGCGGTCGCGACGGCGACGGGTCCGCTCGCGCCCGCCAGCACCGGCAGATCGCGTTCGACGATGCCGGTGCCGTGCGCGATGAGCAGACCGGGTTCGTTGTCGAGGAGCCCGGCGCGCTGGAGGATCTCGATGGGCGTCCGGCCGAACCGGGCCAGGCTGGTGTCGGTCTGGCCGCGGCTCTCGGCCGCGTGCAGGTGCACGGGAAGGCCGTGCTCGCGGGCGAGGGCCGCGGTCACGGCGAGATCGGCGTCGTCCACGGTGTACGGGGCGTGCGGGGCGAGGGCGGTGGTGATGCGGCCGCCTGCGGCACCGCGCTGTCGCAGCGCGAACTCCAGCGACTTCTCGCGGCCTTCGGCGCCCTGCGAGGAGAAGAAGGCCTCGCCGAGGTGCGCGCGCAGCCCGCTCTCGGTCACGACGGCGGCGACCGCGTCCATCGAGAAGTAGTGGTCGGCGAAGCAGGTGACGCCCCCGCGGATCATCTCGGCGCAGGCGAGCCTCGCCCCCAACTCCACGTCCTTCTCGGTGAGGTTGGACTCGATGGGCCAGATGAAGTCGTTGAACCACTCCTCCGCGGGCAGGTCCTCGGCGATCCCGCGCAGGGCGGCCATCGGGGTGTGCGTGTGGCAGTTGATCAGGCCGGGCATCGCCACCTGGCCGCGCGCGTCGATGCGCAGGGCGGCGTCCGGAAGGCGCGTTACGCGCGTGACCGCCTCGATGACCCCACCCCGTACGACGATCGAGGCGTCCTCGACGAACGCGATCTCCTCGTGCTCGTCGTGCACGAGCGCGGTGCATCCGGTGATGAGGAGGTCGGCGGGGCCCGCCGCGGACGGGGTCGGGACGGACGGCGTCATGGCGTCACCGTACGACGGGTCGGGCTCCCGGGCGCTCAGCCCGCGAGCGGAACAGGGGGCGCCTGCCCCTCCTTCACCGCCAGCCCCGCGCGTTCCCGTCCTTCGGCCAGTTCGTCGAGGAGTTCGGCGATGCGTTCGGAGTGCTGAGGGGTGAGCCGTCCGGTGTCGTCGAGCTGCACGGCACACGCGGTCGTGGTGTCGACGAGGCGTTCGAGGGTGGCCGCGACCTCGTCCGTTCCCTCGGCGTGCCGGGCCAGGGCGGGGAGTTCGGCGGCGGCGAGGTCGATCGAGGCGCGGGCCTCGGCGAGCGCGCGGTAGGCCTCGCGGCGCAGGGCCCAGCGGCCGGCCCGGTCGTCGGTCGTGCCGTCGTCCAGTACGTGCGCGAGGTACATGTGCGCGGCCTCGGCGGCGTGGGTGAGCCGTGCCCGTACCCCTCCCCCGCGCTGTCCGAGCGCGGGCAGATGTCCGACGAGCAGCACGATCGCGCAGGCCAGCAGCGTCTCGCCGATCCGGCTCCAGGAGGCGCCCGGCTCCCCGCCCACCATGACGAGGGAGAGCACGAGCACGGTGACGACGGCGGTCTGCGCCGCGAAGTGCCGGGTGGCGACGGGGATCAGGGCGCCGCACAGCGCCACCAGGGCGACCAGCCCGGCGGGGCGCGGGAGCAGCGCCGCGAACCCGGCGAAGAGAACGGCGCCGAGCACGGTCCCCGCCGCTCGGCAGATCACGCGTGAGGCGAGCGGTCCGAGGTCGGGCTTGACCAGGAAGACGGCGGTCGCGGGGAGCCAGTACCAGTGCGCGTGGCTGCCGTACCAGCGGGCGTGGTGCAGGGCCTGCGCCACGGCCACGCCGGCGCCGAAGCAGAGGGCGACCCGGAGCCCGTACTCGCGTCCTGCGGAGCCCAGGGCCGTGCGGGCGAGGGACGTGGCGGTACGGCGCCGCGTGTGCAGCGCGTTGTCGTCGCCACCCCGGTCGAAGGCGTCGGCCGCGTGCAGGAGTGCGTCGTCGAGGGCGCGCAGGGCGGGCGCGGAGCGGCTGGGTGCGGGCAGCGGCCCGGTGTGCGTACTGGTCCGTACGGCGGCGGCGAGTCGCCGCGGCCCTTCGACGGCCCGTGCGGGCACCGCCTCGCCCGCCCAGGCGAGCGCGGTGGCGGCCTCGGCTAGCGGGAGCGCTGCGGCGTACTGCGCGTGCAGCCGCCGCTCGGCCGCGGAACTGGCGTACGGCCGCAGCCGGGGCCCGCCGAGCGCGTCCTGGGCGTGGTCGAGCGCGGCGGTGAGAGCGACCCGGCGAGCGGGCGCGTGCGGCCCCCCGACCGCTGCGAGCAGTGCGGCGACGGCGTCGTACACACCCCCGACGGCGTCCCGCTCCCCGTCGAAGCGGTAGTCGCCGGCGGTGGCCCCGGGTGTGGGCAGCGCGAGCCGCAGCGCGAGCAGCCACCCGGCCCCGGCGACGAAGATGAGCGCACGCTGCCAGCCGGGCTCGGGCAGCGGCATCCCGGCCCCGATGGCGGCGGCGACGAGCAGCTGGGTACCCGCGCCGCTCGCGACGGGCCCGACGGCGCTGACGGCTCCGGCGAGCAGCCCGAGGACGGTGAGAAGAAGGGTGAGCGTCACCGCGCCGACGTGCTGTCCCGCGTACGACCCCACGAGCAGCCCACCGGCTCCCGCGAGCGCCGGCACGCCCAGCCGCCTGACCGCGGCCCTACGACTGCCCGGCCGGTCGTTGATCCCGGCGAGCATGGCGCCCAGAGCGGCGACGACACCGGCGGACGTGCGCCCGCTCAGCACCGCCACGAGCAGCAGCGGCCCGGCGGCCAGGGCGCCCCGCACGACCGCGCTCCAGGGCACGGGGCCGCGCTGTGCGCGCAGGGCATGGGCGAGCCAGGGCGGTACGGCGGGACCGAGGCGGGACACGGGACTCCTGTCGGGCGAGGGCGGGGGCGCCTTCGGGCGACGTCGGCCGGGCGGTGTACTGCCTACGGTAGATCGCGTTGCCGGAGGAAATGGAACGGATGTATTTCCGGAAGGTGACGCATCACCGGGATGCCGCGTTCTTTATGAACGCAACTGCCGGTCGGCCGGGGATGAAGGGGATGAAATGGAGCGGGTCCGAGGGCGTAGCCGGCCCCCGGACCCTTGTGATGCCACCCATGTCACACGCCGGCACGCTTGAGAACCCAGGTCAGTCGTTATGTCGCCGCGTCCTGCCTTTGGACCACCACGCATCGAGCTGCGCGGACCGGACTTGAACCGGCATTTCGGCGTCCCGGGGCCTGGGCCCGGTTGATCCGGCGATCGGCGGCGAATGCTGAGTCTGGAGCAAGAGTCTGAGATTGATCACGGTCTGCCTCTGCCGAGTTGGGCCACCGCGGCGCGTGGGCACTCCGTGGAGTGCCGTGTGGTGCCGCGGGGAGGATTCGAACCTCCACTGGAACCGTGCATTCACGACAAGCTTCAGGTTCAGCTTGCGCTCCTCGCGCACCCCGGCCGTGGTGCGTTGTGGCCGGGGAGTTCTGGAGGCTACCCGAACAGGTAGCCGAACACGGAGTCCCCGACACGCTGGTCGACGACGTCCACGCCGTTCGCCTCTTCCCGGGCGAACTTGACGGCCTGCTGCAACTTCTCGACCCGGTCGAGCAGTTCGTTCACGCGCCGCGCGGGCAGGGCGCCGGAGAACTTCACGGTCGTCCAGTACCCGACGGGAATGTCCTCGTAGTACACCTCGACCTGGGCGGGATGCTTCTCGGTGGCCTCGGCCTTGACGTGGTTGCGCGGCACCTTCTTGGTCCGCAGCGTCCTGACGGGCTCGGTCTTCCACGCGTCCGTCGACGGGTCCTGCACCCACGACTCGGAAGCGTCGAGAACGGGCAGCTTCCTCACGAAGGTGTTGAGATCGGTGAGCTGCTTCTCGAGAAAGAGCAGATACGACACGGGCACATCGGCGACGAGCACCCGCCCGTCCACCTTCACATCCGCCCGGGCCGTGCAGTTCGCCCAGTCCTTGGTGGCGGTCACGTCGAACAGCCGGGTGAGTGTCCCCGCGGTCTCCCGCAACACGTCCTCGGCCTGCACCTGCACCCGCGTCGACTCGGGCGGCAGCTGCTCACCCTCCTCGTCCTTCGGCTGATAGGTCCGCGAGATACCGGCCAGCAATGCGGGCTTCTGCAGCCCGTGATGAGCGGCCGTCAGGTCCTGATGGGACTTGGACTTGATGCCCTTCTCCACTGCGATGATCTGATTGAGTTTCGCCACGTCGGTGACGGTAGCAGTGGCAGCGAGGGCTTTTCGAAGGGTTATTCGGCGCCGTGTTCCCGGGCCCGGGTGACCGCGGCGTCCAGATCTTCTGGCACGGGACGGGTCGGGGGAAAATCGCATGCGACCGCCGTCCGTCCGCCCACATCATGGGAAGGTTGCCCGCCCAGCCGAGGATTCCTGGAGTTCCCGTGCCCGCTCGCGTCACCGTCCCCAGTCTCTTCCCGCCTCCCGGCTACGCTCACGCGTCGGTCGTCGAGGCGAGTACGCGGCTCGCCTTCCTCGCCGGGGCCGTGCCGCTGGATGCGGCGGGGAAGATCGTCGGCGTGGGGGATCCCGTACGGCAGGCCGAGCAGGTGATCGTCAATCTCGGCGAGCAACTCCGCGCGGTGGGCAGTGACTTCGCGCACGTGGTGGCGACCGATGTGTATGTCGTCAGCGATGAGCCGAGGGTGCTGTCCGAGGTGTGGGCTGTCGTCGAGGCGTCCGGGCTCAGTACGGGACCCCACTCGTCGACGTTGCTCGGGGTGGCCTGCCTCGGGTACACGGGGCAGTTGGTGGAGATCACGGCGACGGCGGTCGTGCCCGAGTCCGAGTCCTAGGCCATATTCACCCTCGGCCGGCACCCCACACCCGCCGCTTCGGCAGCGGTCGCGCATAGCTGCCCACCCGGCTCGTCGTGAGGCCCAGAAAGACCAGGGACTCCGCGAGTTTGACCGCGGCGGCGACGCCGTCGACGACCGGGAGGTCCACCTTCTCCCCGACCGCCCGTCGCAGGCCGGTCATGCCGGCGCAGCCGAGGACGAGGACCTCGGCGCCTGCCTCCCGGGCCCGCTCCGCGGCGGTCACGAACGCCTCCTCCGTGCGCTGCACGTCGCCGAGGTCGAGGACGCCGAGGCCGGTGCCGACGACCGCGGCGCAGTTCTGGGCGACTCCGGCGGCGTACAGGCTGTCCTCGATCTGGCCGCGTGAGCGCTCCAGGGTGGTGACGACTCCGTAGCGGCGGCCGAGCAGGCAGGCGAGGTGGGCGGCGGCCTCGGTGATGTCGACGACGGGCACGTCGAGGAGTTCGCGCGCGCCCTCGCGTCCGTGTTCGCCGAAGCCCGCCATGACCACGGCATCGCAGGGGCCCTCGTACGTGCGCAGGGTGTCGAGGACGGCCGCGGCGGAGAGGTGGCTGTCGAGCCAGCCCTCGGCGGACTCGGGTCCCCAGGCGGGGGTGAGGCCGGTCACGGTGGTGCCCGGGCCTGCGGCGGCCCGGGCACCTCGCACGATCTCCTCGGTCATCTCCTGCGTGGTGTTGCAGTTGGTGACGACGATGTGCACGCCGCTCAGACCTCCACGGGCTCGGGGACGGCTGTCTCGTCGGCGGCGCGCTCGCTGCGGCAGAGGGTCATGTAGAGGCCCGCGGCCAGCGCGGTTCCGATGAACCAGGAGTACGGGGCCACGTCGCTGAACGCCTTCACCAGGGCCAGTACCGCGGCGACCGCCGCCGAGGGCAGGAACGCCCACAGGGCCTTGGGGTTGACGCCCTTGCGGTAGTAGTACGGCGATCCGGGCCGGGCGTCGAAGAGCCGGTCGACGTCGATCCTGCCGCGCTTCACCCAGTAGTAGTCGATCATGATGACGCCGAACAGCGGGCCCAGGAAGGCGCCGAGGCCGCCGAGGAAGTAGTTGACGACCGTGGGGTTGGAGAAGAGGTTCCAGGGGGTCACGACCAGTGCGGCGACCGTGCTGATCATGCCGCCGATCCTGAAGGTGATCTTCTGCGGCCAGACGTTCGCCAGGTCGTACGCCGGGGAGACGAAGTTGGCGACGATGTTGACACCCATGGTGGCGATGGCGAAGGTCAGGGCGCCGAGGACCAGGACCCAGGTGTTGCCGACCTTGGCGACCAGCAGCGCGGGGTCGGTGATGGCCTCGCCGAACGCCTCGATGGAACCGGCCGTGACGATGACGGACACGATGACGAAGGCCGTGGAGTTGATCGGCAGGCCCCAGAAGTTGCCGCGCCTGACCGTCCTGTAGCTGGGGGCGAAGCGTGAGAAATCGCAGAAGTTGAGCATCAGCGTGCCGTAGGTCGCGAGGATCAGCCCGACCGCGCCGAACCACTGCCGCCACTGCTCACCCACCGAGACCGGGTGCGGGGTCGCGGTGAGCGGGATGCTCCAGCCGGCCTTGGCGAGGACCCAGACGGCCAGCGCGATCATGACGAGCCAGATGGCCGGGCCGCAGAAGTCCTGGAACTTGCGGACCGACTCCATGCCCTGGCTGATGATCAACGCCTGGATCAGCCAGAGGGAGACGAAGGACGTCCAGCCGAGCGCGTCCAGGCCGAGGAAGGAGTGGTGGGTCCACGACTCCAGGCCGGGCCAGGCGGCGAGCAGCATGACGTTGACGGCGACGGAGGCCAGGTAGGTCTGGATCCCGTACCACATGATGGCGATGACGGCCCTGATCAGCGCCGGGATGTTGGCGCCCCAGACACCGAAGCTGATGCGGCTGACGACGGGGAACGGCACGCCGGTGCGCTGGCCGATGCGGCCCATCAGGTTCATGCCGGCGTAGATGATCACGAAGCCGACGAGCAGCGAGGTGAAGATCTGCCAGACGTTCATGCCGAGGACCAGCAGGCCCGCGGCGAAGGTGTAGTTGCCGAGGTTGTGGACGTCGGACATCCACATGGCGAAGAGGTCGAAGACCTTCCAGTTGCGCTTCTGCGCGGGTGCGAGGTCTTCGTTGGTGAGCCGGGGGTCGGGGACGAACGCTGGGGTGCCGGTGGCTTCGGCACGGTCGGCGAGGGACACGGGGCCTCCATGGGCGAGGGGACGGAGGACAGCGGTTCGCGTGGGGGGCGGCGGCGGTGGCGCGTGCGGGGCGACCTTGCGGAGCGTGTTTGGTATACCAAACTGCTGTCATGGTCTCGCCGTCAAGCGTTCTGACCGATGTCCGAGCGGTTACGGCTCCGTAAAACACCCCCGGAGTCGGCGAAGATGGCCCCATGACGAAGATCGAACCCCTGGGCGTGGAACGGGAACCCCTGGGCGCGGTCCGCGAGCGCGTCCTGGCCGCGCTGCGGCAGGAGATCATCGCGGGGCGGCTGCGCCCCGGGGACCGTCTCGTCGAGCGCGAGCTGGCGGAGCGGTTCGGGGTCTCACGGGTTCCCGTGCGCGAGGCGATCCGCGCGCTCGTGGCGGAGGGGTTCGTGCACTTCGAGACACCGCGCCGCACGGTCGTACGCCGGCTCACCCCGACGGACGTGGCCGAACTCTTCGAGCTGCGCGAGGCATTGGAGGTCTACGCGGCCGGGCTCGCGGCGGCACGGGCGACACCGCGGGACCTCGCCGAGCTGGCGGACCTGCTGGACCGTGCGGCGACGGCGACCCGTGCCGGCGACGCGGAGGCGATCACCGACATCAACACCCGCTTCCACGACCGCATCCTCGCCATGGCGGGCAACAGCCTGCTGATCTCCGTCATGGAGCCGGTCGACGGCCGACTGCGCTGGCTCACCCGCCAGAACGAGGAGTGGCCCCAACTTCTCACCGAACACCACGAGTTGTACGAGTCCATCGCCTCCGGCGACCCGGAGCGCGCCCGCGCGCACGCCCTCACCCACGTCCAGGCCAACTACCGGTCGACGGTGCGGCACCTCTTCGGCGCAACAGAGGCCCCCCGAGCCTGAGGTCGCCTAACTCAGGGCGTACTTGTCCGTCGCCGCCACCAACGCGTCCACCACACCCCTCGCCCCCATGGTGTGCCCCACGTCGTCGACGACGATCAACTCGCTGTCGGGCCAGCCGTGGTGGAGCCGCCAGACCGTGCCCAGCAGGTTCCCGAAGTCGAGACTGCCCTGGACGATTGTGCCGGGGATGCCCTTCAGCAGGGGCGCGTCGCGGATCACGACGCCTTCGTCGTTGCCTTCCCCCAGGAAGAAGTCGTTGCCGAAGTAGTGCGTGACGGTCCGCGCGAACGCCATGCGGAACTCCGGGTCCTCATAGCGCTCCTCCGACCGCGGCGGCGCGGGAACGATCGCCGTCTCCCAGTCCGTCCAGGCCCGCGCCGCCCGCGCCCGCACCTCGGGGTCGGGCGATTCGAGCAGCCGACTGTACGCGGCGGCGAGGTTCCCGCCCCGCTCCCCCTCGGGCAGTTCGGCGCGGAACCGATCGAATGCCTCGGGGAAGAACCGCCCGAGCCCCCTGGTCAGCAGGGCCACTTCGGCAGTCGCGCCGGTGGCCACCGCGGTCAGCACCAGTTCGGAGACGACGTCCGGATGCGTCTGCGCGTACCGCAGCCCCAGCACCGACCCCCACGACACGCCCCACACCAGCCACCGCCGGATGCCCAAGTGCCGTCGCAGCAGCTCCAGGTCGCCGATCACATGCGCAGTCGTGTTGACGGCCATGTCCGTCCCGTACGCGGCGGCGTGCGGTGTGGAGCGTCCGCAGCCGCGCTGGTCGAGCAGCACGATCCGGTACTCGGCGGGGTCGAAGTAGCGCCGGAACCAAGGACCGCAGCCGGACCCCGGACCGCCGTGCAGCATGACGGCGGGCTTGCCGTCGGGGTTCCCGCAGACCTCCCAGTACACGCGGTTGCCGTCGCCGACGTCGAGCATGCCGTGGTCGTACGGTTCGATCTCCGGATACAGGCCCATCGGGCGAGGCTACCCGTCGTACGGTCGCGTCATCAGCCCCGCCGCCCCGGCCGCCGTACGCAGCACGTCCCGCAGCATGGCGGGCGTCAGCCGTCCGGTGAACGTGTTGCGCTGGCTGACGTGGAAGCACCCGAAGAGCTCGACGGATCCCGCCGCCGGACCGTCCTGCGCCCCCAGGGAAACCCTCGCCCCGTGCGCGAACACCGGCCTGGGCCGGGGCACCGTCCACCCCGCCGCGGCGAAGGCGGGCAGCGCGGCCTGCCAGCCGAAGGCTCCCAGCACGACCACCGCCCGGAGCGTGGGCCGCAGCAGCTCCAACTCCCGTACGAGCCAGGGGCGGCAGGTGTCCCGTTCGCCGGGGGTCGGCTTGTTGGCGGGCGGCGCGCAGTGCACGGGTGAGGTGACGCGTACGCCGTACAACTCCAGTCCGTCGTCAGCGCTCACCGAGGTCCCGCGCGAGGCGAGCCCCACGTCGTGCAGCGCCGCGTAGAGCACGTCCCCGGAGCGGTCCCCCGTGAACATCCGTCCGGTCCGGTTCCCGCCGTGGGCGGCGGGTGCGAGCCCGACGATGAGCAGCGAGGCGTCGGCCGGCCCGTAGCCGGGGACCGGGCGGCCCCAGTACGTCTGGTCGGCGAAGGCGGCGCGCCTGGTGCGGGCGACCTCCTCGCGCCACGCGACCAGCCGCGGACACGCCCGGCACCCGGCGATCCGAGCGTCCAGGTCGGTCAGTGCGTCCAGATCACCCAGATCGCCCAGTGCGCCCAGGCTGTCCAGGCCGTCCAGAGCGCCCGGGCCGCCGACGATGCCGGGATCGCTGCTGCCTGCCGGGCTGCTGTCCATGCCCCCACCGTACGACCGGGCGCCCGGCCCTCCCCCGCCCTGCCCCCGGTGGGTCAGTCGGTGGGCTGTTCGGCGGGGCGCAGCCCGGCGGTCCACTTCTCCTCGATCCGGCCGAACTTCCACACCGCCATGGCGACGATCCAGGTCACGAAGAACAGTCCGACGATGACGAAGCCGAGGACGTTCAGGTCCAGACCCGCGACCCAGTCCCAGAACACTCCGTGCAGAGCGAGCTTCTCCGCGAGCAGCCCCAGCAGCTCCACGGTGCCGATGATCAGGGCGACGGCGACGGACAGACCCGTGATGGTGAGGTTGTAGAAGACCTTGCGGACCGGCTTGGAGAACGCCCAGCCGTAGGCGAAGTTCATGAAGGACCCGTCGATGGTGTCCAGCAGCGACATACCCGCGGCGAACAGCACCGGCAGGCACAGGATCGCGTACCAGGGCAGGCCGGAGGCGGCGCCGGAACCGGCGAGGACCAGCAGGGCGATCTCCGTGGCGGTGTCGAAACCGAGGCCGAAGAGCATGCCGAGCGGGTACATCTGCCACGGCTTGCTGATCGACTTCATCAGCCGGCCCAGGAGGCGGTTCATCAGCCCGCGGTTGTCGAGCTGCTCCTCCAGCGCCGCCTCGTCGAAGTGCCCGGTGCGCATCTGGCGGAACACCTTCCAGATCCCGACGAGGATGAGGAGGTTGATCCCGGCGATGAGATAGAGGAAGACACCGGAGACGGTCGTACCGATCATGCCGGTGACGCTGTGCAGCTGGGAGTTGTCGTCCCGGACGGGTCCGTCCAGCGCCTTGACGCCCAGGGACAGCAGGAGGGCCAGCGCGAAGACGATGCTGGAGTGCCCGAGCGAGAACCAGAAGCCGACGGAGAGCGGGCGCTTGCCCTCGCCCATCAGCTTGCGGGTGGTGTTGTCGATGGCGGCGATGTGGTCGGCGTCGAAGGCGTGCCGCATACCGAGGGTGTAGGCGGTGACGCCGATCCCGATGCCGAAGCTCTTGGTGCCGATGCTGTAGTGCTCCGGCGCCACGATCACCACCAGGATGAACCAGCCGATGACGTGCAGCGCGAGGACGAAGGCCGCCATGCCGCCGAGCCGGGCCCACTCCCTGCGGGTCATCGAGGTACGGATCCGCTGCAGGCGCGAGCCCGCCGAGGCGGCGGGCTGCGGGGAGGCGGGAGCGGGGGCGGGGGCGGTGGCCATACGTGCTGTCCTTACTGCCTGGTGCGCTTCCTGGTGCGCTTCCTGCTGCGCTTCCTGGTGCGCTTCCTACTGCGGGCTTCCCGCTGTCGGCGCAAGCGCCGAAGCCACTCTCTGGCACAGCAGTCGCAGCTGCAACAAACTCGCAGTAAAGCCATCGGGACATGCCGGGCCTGGACTCTTCTAGAGTCGAGGCATGGCTTCTGAGGGTGCGGACGTCGAGCGGAACGACGAGAAGATCGACGAGAACGTCGACAAGGAGAAGGCGGTGGCCGCCGCCGAGGCCGCCCGTCCCGCGGGCGGCGAGAGCGTGCGGGTCGACAGCTGGATCTGGTCCGTACGTCTGGTCAAGACCCGCTCGGCGGGTGCGACCGCGTGCCGGGGCGGACATGTCCGGGTGAACGGGGAGCGCGTCAAGCCCGCGTACGCCCTGCGGGTCGGCGACGAGGTGCGCCTGCGGCAGGGGATCCGGGAACGGGTCGTCGTCGTGAAGCGGGTGATCCGCAAGCGGGTCGGCGCGCCCGTCGCCGTCGAGTGCTACGTCGACAACAGCCCGCCGCCCCCGCCGCGCGAGGCGGTCGCCCCGGCCGGTGTCCGCGACCGCGGAGCGGGCCGCCCGACCAAGCGCGACCGCCGCGAGATGGAGCGCCTCCGGGGCCTCGGCGGCCCCGACTCGCCCTGACCCGAAGGTGTCGCCGTACGACGTCGGGGGCTCCCCGTGGTCATGGGGGAGCCCCCGACGTCGTACGGCCGTCGTGCGCCGTCACCAGGTCACACCCGTCGCCGCACCCACCGGACCAGCTCGGTGGTGTGGCCCCTCCTGGCCCACGCGATCAGCGCGAGCGGCAGGATCAGGATGAGCGGGGTCGCCACGTACGGCCCGTGGATGACGGTGACGTTCACGACGAAGGCGCCCACCATCAGCGCGCTGAGCGCCACCGCCGCCACCGAGGACAGCGGCGGGACCAGCAGGGCGAGACCTCCGGCGAGTTCGAGCGCGCCGATGAGGTACATCCCCGTGCTGCCCCAGCCGAGCTTGTCGAACGCCTCGGCGACCGACGGGTGCGCGATCAGCTTGGGCAGCGCGCTCGCGAGCGCGTAGAAGAGACCGAGCACGATCTGCAGCGCGCCCAGGGAGATCCGGGCACCGCGGCGGGTCTTCAGCGAAGAGGAGCTGGTGGTGGAGGTGGGGGCGAGCGTGGTGACGGGGACGGTGGTCTCGGACATGAGGGTCTCCTGTGCGAAGCGGTACGCGTTGCTGTCGCAGGGGTAGACCGGGGGCGCCTGCGGAACTCATCGCCGTGGACCGGACAACGGGCTACAGCGCGAACCAGCCGTGCCCGACGTACCAGTGTCCGCCCCCGCGCAGATGGTCCCCCACCGCGCGCTCCACCGTGCTCCGGCGGGGCAGCGCGCGCGTGGGCAGCTCCGGATCGCCGAAGACGAAGCCGACCGGCACCCCGTCGTCCGGGGTCGTCTCCTGGTACGCGATCCGGAAGCGTTCCTGGAAGCGGATGATGTTCGAGTCCGCCGGGAGATATCGCCCGAGCTGTGGATCGAGCAGCCAGGAGTGGCACACGGCGACTTCGAGGCGCTCGTCGGGATAGTGCCGGGCGAAGAACTCCCGTGCCAGCGCGAGCGACCGCTCGCAGGCGGCGGGGGACAGCGGACCGTGGAAGTCGGGTATGTGCAGACTCAGACACGCGTCGCCGGGGCCGGCGTCGAGGCCCGCCGCCGCGACGGCCCGCCCCGTGCGCCGGCCGAGCCGCGACCGCTGGAACTGCAGCCGGCCCAGCTGGAACAGCTCACCGTGGAAGTGCAGGGCGATCCACCAGGGGAACAGCAGCCCCGGCGTCCCGAGCCGTCTGTGGTGCACGGACACATGCCGGCCGAGGTCGGCCAGGGTGCGCCGGGACACGTCGTCGGGGATGCCGCGCTCGCGGTGGTAGGCCCGGACGTACGGGAGCGCCGCGACGAAGACGTACAGGTGGAAGCAGCGCCCCAGCGGCCCCGCCGACTCGGGGAACGCGGGCGGCTCCCACCCCTTGCCGATCTCCCCCATGTCCCGGACGAAGCGGCCGACGCACCGGGCGAGGAGCGTCATCGCCTCCGGGTCGGCCACCAGCCGGCCGCGCAGCGCGACGAGTTCGTTGATGTGCTCGTGGGCCACGGTCAGGTCGAGCAGGAGGTCCGGCAGCTCGTCCGCGTCCGGGAGCACCGCCTCCAGCCGGGGAGCGCCCTCGCTCTCCAGGTCCCTCAGCCACTCGGCGAGCCTCGCGTCCGCCCGCAGCGCCTCCAGCAGCACCCGCGCCTCCCGTCGGTCCGGCCGCCGCCCGCTCTCGGCGGCCCCTTGGTCAACGTGCACGACGAAGAGTACGTTTCCAGTAGGAGCGATGGTCACGGATCAGCGTCACGGAGTAGTGATCCGTATGCGTACAGGCAGTGAACCGACGACGGCGCGCAGCGCCCTGCGCATGCGCTTGTGGCTGAGTGTCTGGGGACTGGTCTGGGCGATCTTCGGTACGGTCGCGTTCGCGCTGGTCGGACGCCCCGGCTGGGCGGCCGCGTGCGGGGTGCTGTGGCTGATCGTCACCGTCGACATGACCGTGATCCTGCGCCACATCCATCAGGGGCCGCACTACCAGCCGGGCCGCGACATCCCGCCGTACCGGCCTCCGGAACACCGTCACCCGTAGCGGATCGGCGACGGCCACGACGAGTCACGACTCGCGACTCACGACTCACGACTCACGACTTACGAGTCGAAGCGCGCCGCTTCCAGGTACTGGGGCTTCGGGTCGAGCGCCGCCGCCAGCCGGAAGTGCCGCTTCGCCTGGTCGGGGCGGAGCTGGCGCTCATAGGTGCGGGCGAGCGCGAAATGCGCGAACGCGTTGTCCGGCTCGCGCTCCAGGACGATCGTGAATTCCAACTCGGCGGGCCGCAGTTGCGCGGCGGCGAAGAAGGCACGCGCGCGCAGAAGTCGGGCGGCGGTGTTCTCCGGGTGCGCGGCGATCACTGGGTCGAGCAGCTTCACCGCGCCCCGCGGGTCCCGCGCGGCGAGCAGTTGCTCGGCGGCACGGAAGTCGATGACATGCGTCTCCGGAGTACGTCCGGTCGATCCGCTGGTCTCGGGCACGGCAGAGTCCTTCCCTCGCTGAACGGGTTCAACGCCCCCGCCGAGGGCGGCTATTCCTTGCGGGCGTATGCCCGGCGGACGAGATCGGCCCAAACCTCCCGTACGCGCCCCTCTAGCTCTTCCAGGGGGACGTCGTTGTCGATGACGACGTCCGCGATCCCCAGCCGCTTCTCACGGGTGGCCTGGGCCGCCATGCGGGCGCGGGCGTCCTCCTCGGCCATGCCGCGCAGCCGCACGAGACGGTCGAGCTGCGTCTCGGGGCTGGCGTCGACGACGACCACGAGGTCGTACAGCGGTCCGAGGGCGTTCTCGGCGAGCAGCGGGACGTCGTGGATCACGACGGCGTCCTCGGCCGCGGCGCTCTCCAGCTCGCGGGAGCGGGCGCCCACCAGGGGGTGCACGATCGAGTTCAGGACGGCGAGTTTCTCGGGGTCGGAGAAGACGATCGAGCCCAGCTTGGGGCGGTCCAGACCGCCGTCGGGTGCGAGCACGTCCGGCCCGAACGCGTCGACGACGGCCGCGAGCCCGGGAGTTCCGGGCGCGACGACCTCCCGCGCGATCAGGTCCGCGTCGATCAGCACCGCGCCGAGCCGCACGAGCAGTCTCGACACCTCGCTCTTGCCGGCGCCGATACCGCCGGTCAGGCCAACCTTCAGCATGACCGAGAGCTTAGGGCCTGCCAGTGACAGGCCCCCCGCGACCCCCAAAAGGGCCTGTGCGCAAGCGCGAAGAGGCCTACGCACGCCCCCGACCTACGACCTACGCGTCGGCCCCCGCCCTACGCGTCGCCCCCGCCCCTACGCGTCACCCTCGCGCTCCGCCAGGAAGCGCTCGAACTCCAAGCCGATCTCGTCCGCCGACGGGATGTCCACGGGCTCCGCGAGCATGTTGCCCCGCGTCTCGGCGCCCGCGGCGGCGTCGTACTGGTGCTCGAGACCCTGGACCAGGGCCACGAGCTCCTCGTCGCCCTCCTGGATCTGCCGGTCGATCTCCGTCTGGGTGCGGTGCGCCTCGGTGCGCAGGGAGTGCGCGATGGCGGGGAGCACCAGGCCCGTGGCGCCCGTGATGCCCTCCAGGACGGTCAGCGCCGCGTCCGGGTACGGGGAGCGGGCGATGTAGTGCGGGACGTGCGCGGCGACGCCCAGGACGTCGTGTCCGGCCTCCATGAGGCGGTACTCGACGAGGGACTCGGCGCTGCCGGGGACCTGCGCCTCGTCGAAGGGGCTGCGGTGGCCCGGCACCAGGTCGGTGCGGTTGCCGTGCGGGGTGAGGCCCACGGGGCGGGTGTGCGGGACGCCCATGGGGATGCCGTGGAAGTTCACGGACAGCCGGACGCCGAGCCGCTCCACGATCTGCTGGACGGCGGCGGCGAAGCGCTCCCACTCGACGTCCGGCTCGGGCCCCGACAGCAGCAGGAAGGGCGCGCCCGTGGCGTCCTGGACGAGCCGCACCTCGAGCGTGGGCTCCTCGTAGTCGGTCCAGCGGTCGCGCTTGAACGTCAGCAGCGGGCGGCGCGCCCGGTAGTCCACGAGCCGGTCGTGGTCGAAACGGGCCACGACCTGGTGGGGCAGTGAGTCGAGGACACGGTCGACGATCTGGTCGCCCGTTTCGCCCGCGTCGATGTATCCGTCGAAGTGGTAGAGCATGACCAGACCGGCCGACTCCTGGGCGAGTGCCATGTCCACCACGGCCAGGCCCTTCGGCTCCCATGCGTACAAACCCTGCGGATCAAGCACTGTGACCGCTCCTCCTCGTGTTCGTACTTCACAACGTGGTGAGGATCGCGAGCATTCCCCGGACCGCTCTTTTCAGGACTCGGTTCGCCTCCGGGGCGCACAAGCGCGCCCCTTCGGCTCACTCACCGGGTTCGTCGCCCCAAATACCTACGCCGACAGCACGCGTGTGTGCAGCGCGGTGACCGCCTTGCGGGCGGAGGTGAACGCGCCGTGCTGCCAGGCGTCCGTGTAGCTGAGCCAGTCGCCCGCGAAGTAGACGCGCCCCGTGGGCTCGTTCAGCGGTTTGTAGCGGACGTCGTCGGGGCCGCCGGGGGTGTTGTGCCAGGCGGCCTCCAGATGCGGTGTCTGGCGCCAGTGGTGCGAGAAGGAGGACGCGAGTTCGGTGCGGTACTTCTCGCCGTAGATCTTCACCCCGGCCGCCACGGCGCGCTTCTCGCGCTCCTTGGGGGTGAGTGCGGCGTACGAGTCGGCGTCGCCGCCGTAGTTGTAGTAGCCGATCATCACGCCGCGCGCGCCGTGGAAGCCGTACGAGGGGTGCCAGATGTGCGTGACGTCCTGGTCGGTCTCGGTGATACCGCCGTAGATGTGGTGATCGAGCTCCCACCAGCGGGAACGGTATTCGAGACCGATCTTGGCCGCCGACGAGGGAGTGATCGCCTCCAGGGCGCTCTGCACTCCGGAGCCGAGGTTGTGCGGGATCTTGGCGAGGATGTTGGGCGGGAGGGCGCCGACGCAGTAGTCGGCTTCGATCACCTTGGTACGGCCTGACTGGGTGTAGGTGACCGAAACGCCGTTCCCCTTGTCGGTGATTTTGGAGACGACGGCCCCTGTGCGGATGCGGTGGGCGCCTATCGCCTTGGTGAGCGCGCGCGGTATCTGGTCCATGCCGCCCACCGGCTGGAACATCAGCATCGCCTGGTCGAAGCCGAACTCGAAGGAGAAGTAGCGGCCGACACCGGACGCGAGGACGTCGGAGGCAGACGGAACGTCGCCGAGGAGCGCTCCGGGGGTGCCCGCTGCGGCCGGGACGGTCGTGTATCCGCGGCGCTCGCCGCCCTCGTACGTCAGCTTGTCACCCAGCTCCCCCCAGTCCTTGAGGAACTCGACGAGCTTCTCCTGGTCGGTGGAGGTCATCTCCTTGTCCAGGGCCCCCTTGTCGGTGGCCTTGGCGAGCAACTCGGAGACATAGCCGTACACATCGGCCTTCGCGGTGCGGTACCGCACGGGCTTCTTCATCCCGGTGGACTCGTTGAAGAGGTACGCGTCCGCGTTGACGTTGGTGAACACTTCGATGGGGACACCGAGTTCGCGGCAGTAGTCGAGGGTGACCATCCACTGGGGGATGCGGGCGGGGCCGCAGTTCATGTACTGGCCGTCGCTGAAGCGGGCCGTCTGCGTGTGGCCGAGGAGGTCGGTGGTGGTGTCGCCGCCGCGGACCGTGAAGTTGCGGCCGCCGGTGCGGCCCCTGGCCTCCAGGACCGTACAGTCGTAGCCCGCTTTGCCGAGTTCGTACGCGGAGGCCAGGCCGGCGATGCCGCCGCCGACGACGACCACCTTGGCGGCGCCGCGGCCGGTGAGGGTGAAGTCGCCCGGCTGCGGGGCGCGGAAGGGCTGTTCGCGCTGGGCGGCTTCGGCCGTGGGCGCGAGGCCGAGGGCACCCATGGTGGCGAGCATGGTGCCCGCGCCACCCGTGAGACCCACGTTGCGCAGGAAGGAACGCCGGCTCGTGCCAGGACCGCTCTGAGGTTGTGCCATGACGGGGGCTCCCCTTTCGATCTTGAACGACCGGGGAAGCCTCCCAACGAAGAGTTACGGCCCGTCAGTTACTCGTGTATCCCGCACGTTTCTGTAACCGCACACGTGCGGCCCGCTGGACGGCCGGGGGACGAGTGGGGAGCAAACGCACTGCGGGCCCACACCCCGAAGGGTGCGGGCCCGCAGTCACGTGCTACTTGCTAGCGGTGAGCTTTCAGCTCTGGCCGCCGGCGAGCTTCTCGCGGAGGGCAGCCAGGGCCTCGTCCGACGCCAGGGCGCCGGAGGTGTCGTCCGACTCCGAGGAGTACGAACCGCCACCGGAGGCGGCCGGAGCCGCACTCGTGGAGGTGGCACCCTCGGCCTCGGCCTGAGCGTCGGCCTCGCGGGACTTGATGACCTGAGCCTGGTGCTGCTCGAAGCGCGACTGCGCCTCGGCGTACTGGTGCTCCCACGCCTCGCGCTGGGTCTCGTAGCCCTCGAGCCAGTCGTTGGTCTCGGGGTCGAAGCCCTCGGGGTAGATGTAGTTGCCCTGGTCGTCGTAGGACGCGGCCATGCCGTACAGGGTCGGGTCGAACTCGACCGAGGCCGGGTCGGCACCGAAGGACTCGTTGGCCTGCTTCAGCGAGAGGCTGATGCGGCGGCGCTCGAGGTCGATGTCGATGACCTTGACGAAGATCTCGTCGTTGACCTGGACGACCTGCTCCGGGATCTCCACGTGGCGCTCGGCCAGCTCGGAGATGTGGACCAGACCCTCGATGCCCTCGTCCACGCGGACGAACGCACCGAACGGAACGAGCTTCGTGACCTTACCCGGGACGACCTGACCGATCTGGTGCGTACGGGCGAACTGCTGCCACGGGTCTTCCTGCGTCGCCTTGAGCGACAGGGAGACGCGCTCGCGGTCCATGTCGACGTCGAGGACCTCGACGGTGACTTCCTGACCGACCTCGACAACCTCGGAGGGGTGGTCGATGTGCTTCCAGGAGAGCTCGGAGACGTGCACGAGACCGTCGACGCCACCCAGGTCCACGAAGGCACCGAAGTTGACGATCGAGGAGACGACGCCGGAGCGGACCTGACCCTTCTGCAGGGTGGTGAGGAACGTCTGGCGAACCTCGGACTGGGTCTGCTCCAGCCAGGCACGGCGGGACAGGACCACGTTGTTGCGGTTCTTGTCCAGCTCGATGATCTTGGCCTCGAGCTCCTTGCCCACGTAGGGCTGGAGGTCGCGGACACGGCGCATCTCGACGAGAGAAGCCGGCAGGAAGCCACGGAGGCCGATGTCGAGGATGAGACCACCCTTGACGACCTCGATGACGGTACCGGTGACGATGCCGTCCTCTTCCTTGATCTTCTCGATGGTGCCCCAGGCGCGCTCGTACTGGGCGCGCTTCTTCGAGAGGATCAGGCGGCCTTCCTTGTCCTCCTTCTGGAGAACAAGGGCTTCGATCTCGTCACCGACGGCGACGACCTCGTTCGGGTCGACGTCGTGCTTGATCGAGAGCTCGCGGCTCGGGATGACACCTTCGGTCTTGTAACCGATGTCGAGCAGGACCTCGTCCCGGTCGACCTTCACGATGACGCCGTCGACGATGTCGCCGTCGTTGAAGTACTTGATCGTCTCGTCGATCGCGGCGAGGAAGGCTTCCTCGTTACCGATGTCGTTGACCGCAACCTGCGGAGTGGTGGCGGTGGTCTCGGTGCTGCTCGTCATGTGGGAAAGGGCTCCGGTACGGACAGTGAGTCGTAGGTACTGCTTACGCCGGGAGCCCGTTTCGCCCTGTAGAAGCCGGACAGCCAAGGAAGCGCCAAACCGGTTGCCCGGTGGCGCCTCGAAAACCGAGGGGACATACATACAGATGCGAGCGCAGCCTGCTACGTCTGAGGAGCGCAGGCCCGCAGCGCAACTTGTAGCATACGGGGGCAGCCGGGCAGGGTCAATGCGCGAAGGCGCACACCCGGGGCGGATCGCCGCATACCCGGCACAAAACCCGTCTCACGAGGCCACGCAGGCCGTGGACAGCCCCTGCCGTGACACGCCCGAGACCGGTTGGACGAGCCCGCAGACTAATACGAGGGAGCCGATCATCCAAGAGCCCCACATCCAAGAACCGGAACACTCCGAGGTCCGGGAGCCCGAACCCGCCGAGCCGGAGGCGACCCGGCGCGACGCGGGCGTCACGGAGAGCTCCCGCGCCAATCGCGGCTGGTGGGACCGGAACGCGGACGACTACCAGACAGAACACGGCACGTTCCTCGGGGACGACCGTTTCGTATGGGGCCCCGAGGGCCTCGACGAGGTGGAGGCCGAGCTGCTCGGCCCGCCGGAGGACCTCAAGGGCAAGGACATCCTGGAGATCGGCGCCGGCGCGGCCCAGTGCTCGCGCTGGCTGGCCGCCCAGGGGGCCCGTCCGGTCGCCCTGGACCTCTCCCACCGCCAGCTTCAGCACGCGCTGCGCATAGGCGGCCGGGTGCCCCTCGTGGAGGCCGACGCGGGCGCGCTGCCCTTCGCGGACGGCTCCTTCGACCTCGCGTGCTCGGCGTACGGCGCGTTGCCGTTCGTCGCCGACCCGGTGCGTGTCCTGAAGGAGGTCCACCGGGTGCTGCGCCCCGGCGGCCGCTTCGTCTTCTCCGTGACACACCCGATCCGCTGGGCCTTCCCGGACGAGCCCGGTCCCGAGGGTCTGTCCGTCTCGTCCTCCTACTTCGACCGCACTCCCTACGTAGAGCAGGACGAGGAGGGCCGCGCGGTGTACGTCGAGCACCACAGGACGGTCGGCGACCGGGTGCGGGACGTGGTGGCCGGGGGCTTCCGGCTGATCGACCTGGTCGAGCCGCAGTGGCCCGCCTGGAACACCCAGGAGTGGGGCGGCTGGTCCCCGCTGCGCGGGAACCTGATCCCCGGTACGGCGATCTTCGTGTGCGTACGAGACTGAACGGGTGATCCGTTACGACGCCCTGGACGCGCTGCCCGTACGCGGCGCCCTGCCCGCCCTGGACGACGCCCTGGAGGGTGGCGGCAGCGCCGTGCTCGTGGCACCGCCCGGGACCGGCAAGACGACCCTTGTGCCGCTGGCGCTCGCCGGACTCCTGGGCCACCCGGGTGACGGGCGGCCGGCGCGCCGGGTCGTGGTCGCCGAGCCGCGGCGGATCGCCGCCCGGGCCGCCGCACGGCGGATGGCGTGGCTGCTCGGCGAGAAGGTCGGCGAAAGCGTCGGGTTCACCGTGCGCGGGGAGCGGGTCGTGGGGCCACGCGCGCGTGTGGAGGTCGTCACGACGGGTGTACTCCTCCAACGGCTCCAACGGGACCAGGAGCTCGCGGGCGTCGACGTGGTGGTGCTCGACGAGTGCCACGAACGTCATCTGGACGCCGACACGGTCGCCGCGTTCCTCCTGGACGTAAGGGCCGCGCTCCGTCCCGAGCTGCGGCTCGTGGCCGCGTCGGCGACCACGGACGCGGCGGGGTGGGCGCGGCTGCTCGGCGACGCCCCCGTCGTCGCGGCGGAGGGCGTCTCGTATCCGGTGGACGTGGAGTGGGCGCCTCCGGTACGTCCGGTACGGCCGCCGCACGGCATGCGTGTCGACCCGGCACTGCTGACACATGTCGCGTCGGTGGTGCGGCGGGCACTGGCGGAGTGCGAGGGGGACGTCCTCTGCTTCCTCCCCGGGGTCGGGGAGATCGCGCGGGTGGCGGGCGGGCTGAAGGATCTGGGCGGCCGGGTCGACCTGCTCCAGGTGCACGGGCGGGCGCCCGCCGCCGTGCAGGACGCGGTGCTGTCACCGGGGAGCGGGGACCGGCGCCGGGTGGTCCTGGCGACCTCCGTGGCGGAGTCGTCGCTGACGGTTCCGGGGGTACGGGTGGTCGTCGACTCCGGGCTGGCGCGGGAGCCGCGGGTGGACCACGCGCGCGGGCTGAGCGCGCTGACGACGGTACGGGCCTCGCAGGCGGCCGGGCGGCAGCGGGCGGGGCGGGCCGGGCGTGAGGCGCCGGGGCGGGTGTACCGGTGCTGGACGGAGGCCGAGGATGCCCGTCTGCCGCGTTTTCCCGCCCCTGAGATCAAGGTGGCCGACCTGACGGCGTTCGCCCTGCAGGCGGCCTGCTGGGGCGACCCTGGGGCGACGGGGCTGGCGCTCCTGGACCCGCCGCCGGGCGGGGCGATGGCGGCGGCGCGGTCCGTCCTGTCGGCGGTGGGTGCGGTGGACGCGTCCGGTCGGGCCACGGAACGGGGTGTGCGCATGTCCCGGCTGGGCCTGCACCCCCGGCTCGCCCGCGCGCTGCTGGACGCGGCCCCCGTGGTGGGCGCCGACCGCGCCGCCGAAGTGGTCGCCCTCCTGAGCGAGGAACCGCCCCGCGAGTACGGCGACGACCTGGCCGGGGCCTGGCGGCTGGCCCGACGGGGCGGCGACCCCTACGCGTCCCGCTGGCGCACCGAATCCCGACGCCTGCGCTCCGCGTCGACGGGCCTTTCCCACCCACCCGCCCGGGACAGCGCCCGCGGTGGAGCGCTTGAAGGCGGTCCGTGGCCGGCCGGTGGCGGCGACGATCGTCTCGTCGGGCTGGTGGCTGCCCTGGCGTTCCCCGAGCGGCTCGCGCAGGCCCAGGGCGGCTCGTACCTCATGCTGAACGGCACCCGTGCCGACATCGGTGACGGCTCGGCCCTGCGCGGCTCGCCCTGGCTGGCGGTCGCCGTGGCCGATCGGCCGGTCGGGGCCGGACACGCGCGTGTGCGGCTTGCCGCGGTGGTCGACGAGGAGACGGCACGGCGGGCCGCGGCGCCCCTGCTCAGCGAGGGGGACGAGGTCCACTGGGCCGACGGCGACGTCGTCGCGCGGCGGGTCGAACGGCTCGGGGCCGTGGAGCTGGCGGTGCGTCCGCTGAAGAACGCCGACCCCGGGCTCGTACGGGAGGCGTTGCTCGAAGGGCTGCGGGAGGACGGGTTCGGGTTGTTGCGGTGGTCCCCGGATGCCGAGGGGCTGCGGCGGCGGCTCGGGTTTCTGCGGCAGCACCTGGGCGACCCCTGGCCCGACGTGTCCGACGACGCGCTCCACGCGCGCGTGGACGAGTGGCTGGAGCCGGAGCTCGGCCGTGCCCGGCGGCGGGCCGATCTGGCGCGGATCGACGCCGGGCAGGCGCTGAACCGGCTGCTGCCCTGGGCCACGGGAGACGCGGCCCGGCTGGACGAGCTCGCGCCCGAACGGATCGAGGTGCCCAGTGGGTCCAGGATCCGGATCGACTACGCCGACCCCGAGCAGCCGGTGCTCGCCGTCAAGCTGCAGGAGATGTTCGGGCTGCACGAGTCACCGGCCGTCGCCGGGGTGCCCGTGGTCGTCCATCTGCTCTCGCCCGCCGGGCGCCCCGCCGCCGTCACCGCCGACCTCGCCTCGTTCTGGAAGGACGGGTACAAGGCGGTGCGGGCGGAGCTGCGGGGCCGCTACCCCAAGCATCCGTGGCCCGAGGACCCGGCCACCGCCGAGCCGACCCGGCACACGAACGCGCGGCTCAGGCGTTGACCGGCTCCGGTTCCGCCGCCTGCGTGGGGGCCGGGTCGCCCGGGCGGCGGCTGCGCGCCTCCAGGTAGAGGGAGAGGGACAGCAGCGCCGCGCCCAGGACCAGGAAGCCCCACGGCAGGTACGACGTCAGCAGCAGGATCAGGGTGCGGTTGGACTTGACCAGGGCGACGGTGTGCTTGATGTAGTCCTCGCGCATCTTCACGTGTCCGGCGAAGGCGGTCACCTTGTCGCGGTCCCCGAGGAGGGTTCCGCCCCGCAGCTCCTCCTTGTGGATCTCCTCGCCGTAGACCGGCGCCCCGGTGACCGGTTCCACCCAGAACCTGCGGACGGTCGTGTACCAGCGTGTCGTGCCCGTCTTGGCGACCGACTCCGCAGTGATGCCCTGGACCGGCATGACCTTGGGGAACTTGACCTTCGTCCAGGGAATGGTCTGCTCGAAGTAGTAGACCTTGACCCCGCGGAAGCTCTGGGTGCCCTTGTAGTGAATGGGGGCCGAGGTGCGGGTCTGCGCGTCGAAGTACTCGTAGTCCCGTTTCTCCGTGTGGAAGGGCCACTTGAACTCGATGCCCTCGCGTGTGACGGGGTCTCCGTCGACGGACTCCCCGGTGGCGTGGACGGGGTCCTGGCTGTGCGCGTCGAAGATGTAGCGCTCGGGGAGCTTGGAGACCATTTTCCCGTCGGGGCCCTGCACATAGGAGAGGCTGTCCCAGACGACGACGTCGCGGCCCGCCGTCTTCTCGATGCGGTCGGAGGCCTCGACGTTGCCCTTCAGGGTCTGCACGATGGTGACCTTGGGGACCTTCTTGGCCTGCATGGTGCCGTAGTCGAGCAGGGTCGCGTCCTTCGCCTCCAGGACCATGTCCTGGTACTGGTTGGCGGGGATCTTCGCCAGCCGCGGGAAGGCGTACCAGCGCAGCAGTGGGGACAGCGCCGCGAAGAACACGGCGAAGGCGAGCAGGATCAGGCTGGCCTTGCGACGCATCTCGGCGTCCCTCCCTGAGAGTTGCGGATGCCTAGAGCGCTACGGGTGCGCGGGCACGGTCGTCAGCAGCGGCTTGGGCGAGGTCCTGCCTGCCGGTGAGCCCATGGCCGTGATCGTGAGCACCAGGGCGAACGCCACGGCGAGACCGGTCGCGGCGGCGATGAGGGCGCGCATGCGGGGCCTCCCGTGGGGACGGCGGATCGGGAACTGATACCTCGTCAGATCCGGCACCGTAGCAACGGCGGGGCGAGATGAGAACACATTGCGCACACGAACGAGGGCGCCCCTCCGCCGACAGGCGAAGGGGCGCCCTGGACGCGCGTACGGCCTACGAGGCGGCCGCGGCGACCTTCAGCTCGACCGTCAGTACCGCGCCGCCCGTGGTGTTGACGCGGAGCAGGAACGTGCCGGTCGCGTCGTCCGCGTACAGCTTGGGGAGCTTGAGCACGCCGTCGGCGTCCGTCGTGAGGTCCGTGAGGGTGCGGATCGTCTTGCCGTCCGCGTCCTTGAAGTACGGGCCCTTGTCGTTCTCCGTCGCGTCGTCCGCCGACTTGATGAGCGTCGCGGTCGCCGCGACCTTGCCCGCGACGGCACCCTTGTAGGTGGCCTTCAGCTCGACCTGGTCGGCGAACTCGCCGCCCGGCACGCAGGTCAGCGCGGTGTCGCTGGTGCGGGTGAGGGTGTCGGCCTGGCGCGGGGTGACGGTGGCCGTGTAGTCGAGGCCGCCCAGGACGCGGCCCACGACGGTGGCGCGGACGGTGAAGTCGCCGGTCTTCTCCCCCGCCACGAGTGCGGGCGCGGTGGCCGTGCCCGTGCTGCCGGTGACGACGGTGGCGACGCTCTCGCCGCCGGTGAAGGTGGCGTCCGTGTCGCCGATGATCGTGAACCGCACCCGGATCTTCGCCACGCCCTTGCTCGCCTTGGACTCGGCCCGCACGGCGACCTTGGCACCGAAGGCGCTGCCCGCCGTCGCCGTGAGCTTCCCGGTGTTCGCGTCCTCCAGATGGTCCACCGTCTGGGTGGGCGTGGGAGGCGTCGGGCTCGGTGCGGGCGAACTGGGCGCGGGCGGCTTCGGGGTGGGGCTCGTCGAGCCGCCGCTGCCCGGCTTGGGCGTGCCCGGCTTGGAGGTACCCGGTGTGCTCGGTGTGCTCGGCGTCGAGGGCGCGGGCGTGGACGGGCTGGGGCTCGCCCCGGGGTGGCTGTTGCTGCTGTTCGAGGGCAGGGTGCCGGTGCCGTCCGGGACCTCGTGGGTGCCCTTGCGGTAGTACTCCAGCCACGACAGAACCGTGTTGAGGTACGCCGTCGAGTTGTTGTAGTTCAGGATCGCGGCGTTCATCTGCGACTGCACGGACAGGTCCCGGTCGAACCGGCACAGGTAGTGGCCGGCCGCGAGCGCCGCGTCGTAGACGTTGTTGGGGTCCTTCTTGCCGTCGCCGTTGCCGTCGCGGCCCGCCCACGCCCAGGTGGAGGGGATGAACTGCATGGGGCCCACGGCCCGGTCGTAGGCCGGGTCGCCGTCGTAGGCGCCGTTGTCGGTGTCGGCGATCAGAGCGAAGCCGTTGCCGTCGAGCTTGGGGCCGAGGATCGGCGAGTACGTCGTGCCGCTCGCGTCGACCCGGCCGCCGCGGGCCTGGCCGGACTCGACCTTGCCGATGGCGGCGAGGAGTTGCCAGGGCAGGTTGCAGCCCGGCTTGGAGGCGCGCAGCTCGGCCTCGGCCTTCTTGTAGGCGTCGAGGACGGTCGCGGGTATGCCGGCCTCGGCCTCGCCCACGGAGACGGGCGTGCCGGTGGCCGGGCTCGCCGACGGGCTCGGGTTGGGGCTCTTCAGCGGCGGAAGGTCGGTGTAGTACGGCGAGTCGCCGGTCGCGCCGCCGCCTGCGCCGCCGGTGTTCGCGTCCCCCGATGGCTGGGCGGCGCCGGCGGCCTGTCTGCCGAGGTCGTCGGTGGTCACTCCGGGTGCCTGGGAAGCGGACAGGGCCGCGACCGCGACCGCGGCCACGGCGGTGGTCGTCGCTCCCTTGCGCAGTCTGCCGAAATGCGCCGCCATTGAGTGAACCCCTCCCGTGGACGACCGCCCGCGCACCGCGCGTTCGCTGGCTCAGTGACCCAGGCGACCCTACGACAACTTCCGTCGCCCCGGCACCCGTTCGTGCCCGATTTTCACCGGTTGGCCATGCGGGGTTGTCCGAGAGAACACGCACCCAAGGGTGGAGCCCGCGGTCATTTTCCTACGTCCCTCATACTGGGCGTCGGAGATCACCGGGGCCGACATGTCAGACCGCCGTCTGCCACAGGGGGACGCTTTGCCCTTCACCCTCAGCCACGCGGCGGCCGTACTGCCCGCCGTGCGTGGCGACGGAAGCGGCCGCGGCCGCCTCGCGCCCGCGGCACTCGTGGCCGGTTCCTTCGCCCCCGACATGACCTACTACGCGGCGAGCGTGGTCCCCGGAGCAATGGAGTTCGGCGACTTCACGCACTCCTTCACCGGTGTCCTCACCTTCGACGTCCTCGTCGCCTGGGCGTTGGTGGGTGCCTGGCTGGTCGTGCGCGAACCGTTGGTGGCGCTGCTGCCACGGGCCCGTCAGGGCCGCCCCGCGGCTCTGCTGCGCTGCGGGACATCGCGCGGGCAGGTGCGCTCCTCGGCGGCGCTGTGGTGGTACGGCTCCGCGGTGCTCGGCGCGCTGACACACGTCGTGTGGGACGCGTTCACGCACCACGACCGGTGGGGAGTACGGCTGGTCCCCGTCCTGTCGCGGAACGCCGACGGCACGCCGGTGTTCACCTACGCGCAGTACGGCAGTTCGCTGGTGGGGGCCGTCGTGATCGTGGCCTTCGTGACCGTCGCGCTGCGCCGGGCGCCCTCGGCCGAACCGGTGGGGGTGCCGGTGCTGTCGCGGTCCGACCGGTGGCTGGCGGCCGCCGTCATCGGCGGCTGCGGGCTGGTGGGCGCCGTGCAGCGGGCTTCACGCTGGTGGGCCTACTGGGGCGTCCGCGTGAAGCCCTGGGAGTTGATCCCGGCGCTCTGTTTCGGCGCGGGCGCGGGTCTCGTGCTCGGTCTCGCGCTGTACGCCGTCGGGGTCAGGGTGTGGCGTCCCGCTCCGGCTCGTCCCAGCCCGGCACCGGCTTGCTCGGCGCCGAACCGTCCGACACCTCGCTGATGCTGTTCTGCGCAGTGGAGCCCTCGACGGCGCCGCGCCCGCGGTTGAGGCCGCGGTGGACGGCCCTGGCGATGCGCTCGATGGTGCGGACCCCGTACGTCATCGTCGGGTTGTCGTGCGACAGGACGACGATGCGGTAGGTGCGGTCGGAGCCGGTGAACACGCCGACGCTGTGGACGCGCCAGCCGTGGGTGGACCGGGGCAGCCAGCCGTTCTTGATGTGCGCCTGCAGGCCGCGCGGCATGCCGGCGGGGACACCCCAGCGCTGGTCGCGGCGGACCTGGCTGAGCAGTTTCAGGCCGTAGGCGCGGCTCTTCAGGAAGGAACTGGCGCCTGTGAGCACGCCCAGCAGCCGCATCTGGTCGGCGGCCGTGGTGCGGGTCAGGCCCCAGTAGCCGGCCGGGCCGAGCTCGGTGCGGCGCGTTCCGACACGGTCCAGGAAACGGCCGAGGCAGGTGCGGCCCAGGTCGTTCCACAGATGCTGGGCCGCGGTGTTGTCCGAGATGGTGATCATGGGGCGTACGTTGGCGAGCTCCCAGTTCGTGAGGGTGCGGCCCAGCTCGTCCGCGCGGTGCAGGGTGGCCTCCATGATCGTGAGCTTGGCGACGCTCGCCGAGTCGTACTGACGCTCGCTCGCGAGGGCGCAGGTCAGGTCGCTGTTGTCGTCGCGCACCGCCACGGCGACGGTGCCCTGGCGTGACGACAGCGCCGTCCTGATGTCGCGGGACATCCGGGCGGCGAGCTCGGGGTTGCGGGTGGAGCGGCAGGCCGCGGGCACCTGGGCGGTGCTGGCACTCGCGGCCACCGCGGGTACCGGCGCGAGCAGCGCCGAGACGACGGCTGTGGCCAAGGCCGTGCGACGGTTGAGCATGCTTGTACCCATGCCCGCATCCTTACGGTCCCCTTGCATGGGGGGCGTCTTTGCGAGGGCCACGCGAGTGACGGTTCCCTCCGGGGGTTGAGCGGACCCCACCTCCCCCGCGCCTCCGGCCCACCGGGCTCATGCCCTACGGGCAGCCAACGCAAGGACTTCACCCTGCGGGCGGCTCGCAAGACGGGGCGGGGGACGACTTTCCCCGCGGGCGGCACGCAAGGCGGAGCGCGGGAACGACTTTCCCTGCGGGCGGCTCGCACGACCGGGCTGAGGCAGACATCCCCAGCGGACGGCACGCACAGCGGAGCGCAGGGCGACTTTCCCTGCGGGCGGCTCGCACGACCGGGCTGAGGCAGACATCCCCAGCGGACGGCACGCACAGCGGAGCGCGGGGACGACTCTCCCTGCGGGCGGAGCGCGGGGCGGCTTGCGCCGCAAGCGGCTGCGAGGGGGGTGCCCTGTGGGTGGTGGCTTCCCCTAGCGGGGTGGGGCAGCTGTCCACACCGGCGCGCAAGCCGCCCGAAGGGCACCCGACGCCGGGAGCGGGCGGGGCCACGACCAGCGCCACCCGGGACCGAACCGGCCCGGCGTCGGGGCCCGGGGCGCGAGGCCGGGGCCAGGACCGAGCTCGACGCCGGGACCGAGGCCGGGGCCCGGCCCGGCCCGGGGCCGACGCCCGAGGCCGGAACCGGAGCCCGGAGCGCGAGGCCCGAGGCCCGAGGCCGGGGCCCGAGGCCGGAACCGGAGCCCGAAGCGCGAGGCCCGAGGCCGGGGCCCGGGGAGCGAGGCCGGGGACCGGGCCCGAGGCCAGGACCCGGACCCTGGGTCCTGGGCCGGGAACCCGGGGTCCTGGGCCGGGAACCCGGGCCGGGGTTCCAGGGCCGGAAACCCGGGCCGGGGTTGCAGGGTCTCGTTCGCCGGAGGCTAGTGCGCTGCGGATTCCCAGTCGGGGCCCGCCCCGACGGACACGTCGAGGGGCGCCCGGAGATGAACGGCGGACGCCATCTCGCGGCGGACGAGTTCCTCGGTCTTCGCGCGCTCTCCAGGGGCGATCTCCAGGACGATTTCGTCGTGGACCTGGAGGAGCATGCGGGACTTGAGCTCGGCCTCGCGCAGCGCCCGGTCCACGTTCAGCATCGCGATCTTGACGATGTCCGCGGCCGTGCCCTGGATGGGGGCGTTGAGCGCCATGCGCTCGGCGGCCTCGCGACGCTGCCGGTTGTCGCTGTTGAGGTCGGGCAGATAGCGGCGGCGCCCGAAGAGCGTCGCCGTGTAGCCCGTGGCGCGGGCCTCGTCGACCACCCGGCGCAGATAGTCCCGCACCCCGCCGAAACGCTCGAAGTACGTGTCCATCAACGCACGCGCCTCACCCGCGTCGATGTTCAGCTGCTGGGAGAGACCGAACGCCGACAGCCCGTAGGCGAGGCCGTACGACATCGCCTTGATCTTGCGGCGCATCTCCGCGTCGACCGCCGAACGCTCGACCGAGAACACCTGCGACGCCACCGTCGTGTGCAGGTCCTCGCCCGACGTGAACGCCTCCAACAGGCCCTCGTCCTCGGACAGATGGGCCATCACGCGCAGTTCGATCTGGCTGTAGTCGGCCGTCATGAGGGACTCGAAGCCCTCGCCGACCACGAAGCCGCGGCGGATCGCGCGACCCTCCTCCGTACGGACCGGGATGTTCTGCAGGTTCGGGTCCACCGACGAGAGCCGGCCCGTCGCGGCCACCGTCTGGTTGAACGTGGTGTGGATGCGGCCGTCCGCGGCGATCGTCTTGATCAGGCCCTCGACCGTCACCCGCAGCCTGGCCTGCTCACGGTGGCGAAGCATGATGACCGGCAGCTCGTGGTCGGTCTGCGTGGCCAGCCAGGCCAGCGCGTCCGCGTCCGTCGTGTAACCGGTCTTCGTCTTCTTCGTCTTGGGCAGGTCCAGCTCGCCGAAGAAGACCTCCTGGAGCTGCTTGGGCGAGCCGAGGTTGAACTCGTGCCCGACGGAGGCGTGGGCCTCCTTCACCGCCTGCTGCACGGCTCCGGCGAACATCTGCTCCATGGCTTCCAGGTGCGCCCGGTCCGCCGCGATGCCGTGCCGCTCCAGCCGGGCCAGCAGCGCCGACGTGGGCAGCTCCATGTCGCGCAGCAGCTCGGCCGCGCCGACCTCCGCCAGCTTCTCGCCGAACGCCTCGCCCAGGTCGAGGATCGTGCGGGCCTGCACCATCAGCGCCTCGGCCTCGGCCTGGTCGTCCGCGCCGAAGGCCAGCTGACCGTCGGCCGCGGCGGCGGGCCCCAGCTCCCGGCCCAGATACTCCAGGGACAGCGCGTCCAGCGCGAAGGAGCGACGGCCCGGCTTCACCAGATACGCGGCGAGCGCGGTGTCCATGGACACGCCCTCGATCGTCCACCCGTGCTCGGCGAAGACCCGCATCGCACCCTTGGCGTTGTGCAGCACCTTGGGCTTCTTCGGGTCGGCGAGCCACTTCGCGAACGCGTTCTCGTCGGCCTCGTCCAGCCGCGAGGGGTCGAACCACGCCGCCGCCCCGTCCGCCGCGGCGAGCGCGACCTCGGCCACCGAGCCCGAACCCAGCGCCCAGGTGTCGACGGTGGCCAGACCCAGGACCGCCTTGCCGTCGTGCTCGGCAAGCCACGGCTTCAGCTCACCCGCACCCAGCACGGCCCCGTCCAGCTCGACACCCTCGACGACCGGAGCGGCCGCCTCGGCCTCCGCCGTCCCGGGGTCGACGGCGAAAAGCCGCTCACGCAGGGAGGGGTTACGGATCTCCAGGGTGTCCAGGACCATCACGACCGCCGTACGGTCGTACGCCGCGCGCTCCAGGTCGGTGACCGTCTTCGGGAGCTCGACGTCCTTCACCATCTCCGTGAGACGGCGGTTGAGCTTCACCGCCTCCAGGTGGTCGCGGAGGTTCTGCCCGGCCTTGCCCTTGACCTCGTCGACGCGCTCGACGAGGTCCGCGAACGAACCGAACTGGTTGATCCACTTCGCGGCCGTCTTCTCGCCGACGCCGGGGATGCCCGGCAGGTTGTCCGACGGGTCGCCGCGCAGCGCCGCGAAGTCGGGGTACTGCGCCGGCGTCAACCCGTACTTCTCGACGACCTTCTCCGGAGTGAAGCGGGTCAGCTCGGAGACGCCCTTCGTCGGGTACAGGACCGTCGTGTGCTCGGACACCAGCTGGAAGGAGTCGCGGTCTCCGGTGACGATCAGGACCTCGAAGCCCTCGGCCTCGGCCTGCGTGGCGAGCGTCGCGATGATGTCGTCGGCCTCGAAGCCGTCGACCGCGAACCGCTGCGCGTGCATCGCGTCCAGCAGCTCGCCGATCAGCTCGACCTGCCCCTTGAACTCGTCCGGGGTCTTCGAACGGTTCGCCTTGTACTCCGTGAACTCCTCGGAGCGCCACGTCTTGCGCGAGACGTCGAACGCCACCGCGAAATGCGTGGGCGCCTCGTCGCGCAGCGTGTTCGCCAGCATCGACGCGAAACCATAGATCGCGTTCGTCGGCTGACCCGTCGCGGTCGTGAAATTCTCCGCGGGCAGCGCGAAGAACGCGCGGTACGCCAGCGAGTGCCCATCCATGAGCATCAGCCGCGGACGGCCCGCACCTGCGGTTTTCTCGGTCTTCTTCGATGCTGTTTCTGCCACGCCCCCGATCCTCGCACGCCCCACTGACAGTGCGGACCTCCCGGGACCGGCCGCCGTCGTCGTCACTGGCGCGTGGGAGGATCGCCCACGTACTTCATACGTGCATGCGAGGGGGTCCCCCGATGGCCAGCAAGCCACCCAAGAGCGATCCGGTCCAGGACGCGCCGCAGGTCGCCGAGCCGAAGCGTGCCGCGGCCGGGCTGCCCGCCATCGGGCACACCCTGCGCATCGCCCAGCAGCAGATGGGGGTGAAGCGCACCGCGCTGACCCTCCTGCGCGTCAATCAGAAGGACGGCTTCGACTGCCCGGGCTGTGCCTGGCCCGAGCCGGAGCACCGGCACGCGGCGGAGTTCTGCGAGAACGGCGCGAAGGCGGTCGCCGAGGAGGCCACCCTGCGCCGGGTCACCCCGGACTTCTTCGCCGCGCACCCGGTCACCGACCTGCACGGCCGCAGCGGCTACTGGCTCGGCCAGCAGGGCCGCCTCACCCACCCCATGTACCTGCCCGAGGGCGCCGACCACTACGAGCCGGTCTCCTGGGAGCGCGCCTTCGACATCGTCGCCGAGGAGCTCGCCGCCCTCGGCTCCCCCGACGAGGCCCTCTTCTACACCTCGGGACGCACGAGCAACGAGGCCGCGTTCCTCTACCAGCTCTTCGCCCGCGAACTCGGCACGAACAACCTGCCGGACTGTTCGAACATGTGCCACGAGTCCTCGGGCTCCGCGCTCTCCGAGACCATCGGCATCGGCAAGGGCAGCGTCCTGCTCGAGGACCTCTACAAGGCGGACCTGATCATCGTCGCCGGGCAGAACCCCGGCACCAACCACCCACGCATGCTCTCCGCCCTGGAGAAGGCCAAGGCCAACGGCGCGAAGATCATCAGCGTCAACCCGCTGCCCGAAGCGGGCCTGGCCCGCTTCAAGAACCCGCAGACCCCCCAGGGCATGCTCAAGGGCGCCGCCCTCACCGACCTGTTCCTGCAGATCCGCCTGGGCGGCGACCAGGCCCTCTTCCGCCTCCTGAACAAGCTCGTCCTGGAGACCGAGGGCGCCCTCGACGAGGACTTCATCGCCGAGCACACCCACGGCTTCGAGGAGTTCGCGGCCACCGCCCGCGCCGCCGACTGGGACGAGACCCTCACCGCCACGGGCCTCACCCGCGAGGAGATCGACGAGACCCTCCGCCTCGTCCTGTCCTCCCGGCGCACCATCGTCTGCTGGGCCATGGGCCTCACCCAGCACAAGCACTCCGTGCCCACGATCCGCGAAGTCGTCAACTTCCTGCTGCTGCGCGGCAACATCGGCCGGCCCGGCGCGGGCGTCTGCCCGGTCCGCGGCCACTCGAACGTGCAGGGCGACCGCACCATGGGCATCTTCGAACGCCCCGCCCCGGCCTTCCTGGACGCCCTGGAGAAGGAGTTCGGCTTCGCCCCGCCCCGCGAGCACGGCTATGACGTCGTACGGGCCATCCGCGCCCTGCGGGACGGCGACGCGAAGGTCTTCTTCGCCATGGGCGGCAACTTCGTCTCCGCCTCCCCCGACACCGAAGTCACCGAGGCCGCCATGCGCCGCGCCCGCCTCACGGTGCACGTCTCGACCAAGCTCAACCGCTCCCACGTCGTCACCGGAGCCCGCGCCCTGATCCTGCCCACCCTCGGACGGACCGAGCGCGACCTCCAGGGCAGCGGCGAACAGTTCGTGACCGTCGAGGACTCCATGGGCATGGTCCACGCCTCACGCGGCCGCCTGAAGCCCGCGAGCGAGCACCTCCTGTCCGAGCCGGCCATCGTCTGCCGCCTCGCCCGCCGCGTGCTCGGCGACGCCTCCCGCACCCCCTGGGAGGAGTTCGAGAAGGACTACGCCACGATCCGCGACCGCATAGCGCGCGTGATCCCCGGCTTCGACGACTTCAACGCGCGCGTGGCCGACCCCGCAGGCTTCACCCTCCCCCACGCCCCCCGCGACGAACGCCGCTTCCCCACGGCCACCGGCAAGGCCAACTTCACCGCCGCGCCCGTCGAGTACCCGAAGCTCCCCGAAGGCCGCCTGCTCCTGCAGACCCTGCGCTCGCACGACCAGTACAACACCACCATCTACGGCCTCGACGACCGCTACAGGGGCATCAAGAACGGCCGCCGAGTGGTCCTCGTCAACCCCGAGGACGCCCGCGCGCTGAACGTCACCGACGGCTCGTACGTCGACCTCGTCAGCGAATGGCAGGACGGCATGGAGCGGCGCGCCGCGGGCTTCCGCGTCGTGCACTACCCGACCGCCCGCGGCTGCGCCGCCGCCTACTACCCGGAGACCAACGTCCTCGTCCCGCTCGACGCCACCGCGGACACCAGCAACACCCCGGCCAGCAAGTCCGTCGTGGTCCGTCTGGAACAATCGGCCACCGACTGAGCGTTTGCTCAGCCAGTCAGCAAGAGAGATCGACGACGATCGGAGCCGGCCCCCATGGGCGAGCAGAGTCAAGTGAAGTTCCCGCAAGAGGTCATCGACGAGTACGCCGCACTCGGCGTCGACCTGCCCGCCCTCTTCTCGGCAGGCCACCTCGGCACTCGCATGGGCGTGCAGATCATCGAGGCCTCCGCGGACCGGGTCGTCGGCACCATGCCGGTGGAGGGCAACACCCAGCCGTACGGCCTCCTGCACGGCGGCGCCTCCGCCGTCCTCGCGGAGACCCTCGGCTCGGTCGGCGCCATGCTCCACGGCGGCAGCTCCAAGATCGCCGTCGGCGTCGACCTGAACTGCACCCACCACCGCGGCGCCCGCTCCGGCCTCGTCACCGGCGTGGCCACCCCCGTACACCGCGGGCGCACGACAGCGACGTACGAGATCGTCATCACCGACGAGAACGACAAGCGCGTCTGCACCGCCCGCCTCACCTGCCTCCTCCGCGACGTCAACCCCACCGACGCCGACCACGTACGCCAGGCCTGACACCCGCCTCCAGGACCAGCCCCGCCCCACCCACCACTCACCGGCACCGGCGTACGGCGAGCAAGGGCCCCAGGCGCCTGCCCCCACTCACCACCAGTCGCGTACGGCGAGCAAGGGGGCAGGAGACAACTGCCCCCTACTCAGCGGCAGTCGGGTACGGCGGGCAGGGGACGGGGCGGAGGAGTCCGCCCGCAGCGGCCGGCGCGTCAACACCGGCCCCCTCTGGGACCGACCGATTCCGCGCCTGACCGAGGACGGATACCTCCGCCCCGGCCCCGACCCCCCACACACCTTCCGCACGCACGCGCACCCACCCGCACGCCCCCGCCCGCCGCAACCGCACTCCAATACGCCGGAGTTATCGGAAATCAGCAGCAACTCAGTACCCTTTTCATGCGACTTCACGCGCCTTCACGAGACTGCGCGCCCGCACCGCACCTCATGCGCCCTATACCGTGCACGCCGGCCGAACTCCGAGTTCCTTTTCTCGACGTAACGCTGCGTAACACGCACGCAATACGGCATCCGAGTTCCATCTGCGACGGCCCGTACTCCCGCGACCTCTCCCGGCTCCTCCGCGCGACCTGCGACGGCGTCCGACGGCGACCTTCCCCCACGCGCAACCGGAAGTGCGGATTCTCAACATGTGGAACGAGAAGAATTTCCGCCAAATCGGCTGAGAATACCCATCCCTGAAGCCCATCAACCGGCACGTCATAACAAGAAAGTCACAAGCCAGCCCACGGCGATGCCCGGGCCCACAGACAGGCTTAGAGTCACGGCCAGTCACCGCGCCGCCGGGCGCGTCTGCAGCACGGCTCGGTTTCACCCAGTACGGCCCGGCGAGACACACGGCAGCTCAGCAGAGCTGCTGCGCCAGGGAGAGGATTCAACGTGCGACAGCGTTCTTTGGTCATACTCACCTCCGTGCTCACCACCGGAGCACTCACGCTGACCGCCTGCGGTTCGCGTGACAACAGCGGGGACAAGAGCAGCAGCAGCAAGACCGAGATCATCATCGGCGTTGACGCTCCGCTGACCGGTCAGAACTCCGCAACCGGCCTTGGCATCCAGGGCGGCGTACAGATCGCCGTCGACGACGCCAACAAGAACAACACCGTCCCCGGCGTGACCTTCAAGGTCCAGGCGCTCGACGACAAGGCGATCCCGGCCAGCGGCCAGCAGAACGCCACCGCTCTCGTCAACAACGAGAAGGTCCTCGGCGTCGTCGGCCCGCTGAACTCCGGTGTGGCCACGCAGATGCAGCAGGTCTTCGCGACCGCCAACCTGGTCGAGATCTCGCCCTCCAACACGGCGCCCGAGCTCACCCAGGGCAAGAACTGGCAGACCTCGAAGTCGCGCCCGTTCAAGACGTACTTCCGCACGGCCACCACCGACGCCCTCCAGGGCGGCTTCGCGGCCGAGTACGCGTCCAGCACGCTCAAGAAGAAGAACGTCTTCGTCGTCGACGACAAGCAGACCTACGGCGCGGGCCTGGCCAAGCTGTTCAAGGCCGGCTTCACCAAGAACGGCGGCAAGGTCGCCGGCGAGGACCACGTCAACACCGGCGACACCGACTTCTCCGCCCTCGTCACCAAGATCAAGAACTCCAAGGCCGACCTGGTCTACTACGGCGGCCAGTACGACGAGTCGGAGAAGCTCACCAAGCAGCTCAAGGACGGCGGCGTCAAGGTCCCGCTGTTCGGCGGTGACGGCATGTTCAGCGACACCTACATCCAGACCGCCGGCAAGACCTCCGAGGGTGACCTGGCCACCTCCGTCGGCCAGCCCGTCGACTCCCTGCCCTCCGCCGCGGACTTCATCAAGAAGTACAAGGCCTCCGGCCTCAAGGGCGACTACGGCACCTACGGCGGCTACTCCTACGACGCCGCGACCGCCATCATCAAGGCGATCGCCAACGTCGTGAAGGACGGCAAGATCCCCGACGGCGCCCGCGCCAAGATCGTGGACGAGGTCCAGAAGACGAAGTTCGAGGGCATCGCCGGCCCCGTCTCCTTCGACGAGTACGGCGACACCACCAACAAGCAGCTCACCGTCTACCAGGTCGTCGCCGGCAAGTGGAAGGCCGTCAAGAGCGGTACGTTCAACGGCTGATCCGATCCGATCCCAGCTGAGCTCGGCTGATTCCAGCTAACTCCAGCTGATCCCAGCTGATCCGAGATCCGCCGCTAGCTACACCCCAGGGCCGCGCGGCCAAGACCACACGTCACCGCGCGGCCCGTCCCATATACCCCCGTTCACTCTCCCCACCCACATGGAGGCCATGCGGTGAACACCCTGCCGCAGCAGCTGGCCAACGGGCTGTTCCTCGGCTCGATGTACGGGCTGATCGCCATCGGCTACACGATGGTGTACGGCATCGTCCAGCTCATCAACTTCGCCCACGGCGAGATCTTCATGACCGGAGGCTTCGGCGCACTCACGGTCTACCTCTACGTCCTGCCCGACGGCACATCCATGTGGATAGCCCTCCCGGCGATGCTCATCGGCGGCGGACTCGTCGCCGTCCTCATCGCCGTCGGGGCGGAACGGTTCGCCTACCGACCACTGCGCGGCGCGCCACGCCTGGCACCCCTCATCACCGCCATCGGCCTCTCCCTCGCGCTCCAGCAGGCCGTCTTCAACTGGTACCCGAACGCCAAGACGGACCGCAACTTCCCTCAGATCGATGCCGGACCCTGGCACATCGGGTCCATCAGCATCAGCAGCGGCTCCCTCTTCGTCATCGTCGCCGCCCCCCTCTGTATGGCGGCCCTCGCCCTCTTCGTCAGCATGTCCCGCACCGGCCGCGCCATGCAGGCCACCGCCCAGGACCCTGACACCGCCCAGCTCATGGGCATCGACACCAACAAGATCATCGTGATCGCCTTCGCCATCGGCGGCTTCTTCGCCGCCGTCGCCGCCGTCTCCTACGGCCTGCGCTACGGCTCGATCCAGTACAACATGGGCTTCCAGATGGGCCTCAAGGCCTTCACCGCGGCCGTCCTCGGCGGCATCGGCAACATCTACGGCGCCATGATCGGCGGCCTCGTCCTCGGCCTCGCCGAAACGATGGCCACCTCCTACATCGACGGCATCCCCGGCATGCAGCAGCTCGGCGGCGGCGGCTGGTCCTCCGTCTGGGCCTTCGTCCTCCTCATCCTCGTACTGCTGTTCAGGCCACAAGGCCTGGTCGGCGAACGCGTCGCGGACAGGGCGTGAACACCATGGCAACCACCGAGAACACCGCCGAGATCACCGCCCCCGCGCGCGGCCTGATCGCACTCCCCCAGACCGCCGCGCGCGCCCTCGTCGCCGTCGGCGCCGTCGCCACCATCGCCAGCACGTTCATGTCGTGGACCTACACGGCCGACTTCCCCGGGGACCTCACCTATTACGGCTCCCCGGCCGGCCTCCAGATCCTCGACCTCGTCGCCGGCGCGATCACCCTGCTCTTCGCGCTCACCCTCTTCGGCGTCCGCGGCCTGCGCTGGCTCAACCCGGCAGGCGCCACCGCGCCCGTCGTCCTCGCCGCCGCCTCCGCGTTCGCCGTCAGCTGGTTCAGCGCCATCGCCATCGCGGTCGACCTCAAGGGCCTCGTCGCCCTCGACCCCGGCGCCTACGTCACCGCCATCGGCTCCCTGATCGCCCTCGTCGGCGCCCTCGCTCTCCCGAGCCCCGGCGACACCTTCAAGGACTGGGTCAGCAAGCCCGACCGCATCCCCGCGGCCCAGAAGCTCCCCGGCTGGGCCGAGCGCCTCGTCATCACCGGCGCCACCGCCGTCGCCCTGATCGTCTTCACGTACGGCATCGGCGTCGACCCCGACGCCAGCGAGACCTTCATCGGCTACCTGCTGCTCGTCATCTTCGGCACCTGGGCACTCCAAGCCGCCGGACTCTTCGACCGGTTCGCCACACTCAACGCCCGCCACAAGGGATTCGCCACCTCCATGGCGTTCCTCGCCGCGGCGGTCTTCCCCTTCGTCGAGAACAACGAGCACAACGCCAACCTCGGCGTGAACATCCTCGTCGTCGCCACCGTCGCCCTCGGCCTCAACATCGTCGTCGGCCTCACCGGACTCCTCGACCTCGGATACGTCGCCTTCCTCGGCGTCGGCGCCTATGCCGCGGCACTCGTCTCCGGCTCCGAGTTCTCCCGCTTCTCCGGCGTCCAATTCCCCTTCTGGGCCGCCATGCTCACTGGCATGGCCGCGTCGCTCGTCTTCGGCGTCCTCATCGGCGCCCCCACCCTGCGACTGCGCGGCGACTACCTCGCCATCGTCACCCTCGGCTTCGGAGAGATCTTCCGCATCTCCGTCAACAACCTCGACGGCTCCTCCGGACCGAACCTGACCAACGGCCCCAACGGCATCTCGATGATCCCGGACCTCGACATCTTCGGGTTCAACCTCGGGAACTCGCACGACATCGGCTCGATCACCCTCGGCCGCTTCGCGAACTACTTCCTGCTGATGCTGATCATCACCGGCATCGTCGTGGTCGTCTTCAACCGCGCCGCCGACTCCCGTATCGGCCGCTCCTGGATCGCCATCCGCGAGGACGAGACCGCCGCGACCGCCATGGGCATCAACGGCTTCCGCGTCAAACTCATCGCCTTCGCCCTCGGCGCCTCCCTCGCCGGCCTCGCCGGCACGGTCAGCGCCCACGTCGGCTACAGCGTCAACCCGGCCCCGTACCAGTTCGCCGGCTCCGTACCGCCCAACTCGGCCTTCCTGCTGGCCGCGGTCGTCCTCGGCGGCATGGGCACGGTCAACGGCCCCATCCTCGGCGCCACCCTGCTGTACCTCCTCCCCGAGAAGCTCGGCTTCCTGAAGGAGTACCAGCTCTTCGCCTTCGGCATCGCGCTCGTGGTCCTCATGCGCTTCCGCCCCGAAGGCATCATCGCCAACCGCCGCCGCCAGCTCGAATTCCACGAGTCCGACGACAGCATCGACATCCCCGAACAAGGCCTGCCCGACTCCACTGTCGGCGTCACCAAGGCAGGGGCGTGACCCTCATGACCACCACCACGGCCACCAGCCCCGTACTCGAGGCCAGCGGCGTCACCATGCGCTTCGGCGGCCTCACCGCCGTCCGCAGCGTCGACCTCACCGTCAACTCCGGCGAGATCGTCGGCCTCATCGGCCCCAACGGCGCGGGCAAGACCACCTTCTTCAACTGCCTCACCGGCCTGTACGTGCCGACCGAGGGCAAGGTCTCCTACAAGGGCACCGTCCTCCCGCCCAAGCCCCACCTCGTCACCAGCGCCGGCATCGCCCGCACCTTCCAGAACATCCGGCTCTTCGCCAACATGACCGTCCTGGAAAACGTGCTCGTCGGCCGCCACACCAGGACCAAGGAAGGCCTCTGGTCGGCCCTCCTGCGCGGCCCCGGCTTCCGCAAGGCAGAAGCCACCTCCCGCGAACGCGCCATGGAACTGCTGGAGTTCATCGGCCTCGACCACAAGGCCGACCACCTCTCCCGCAACCTCCCCTACGGCGAACAGCGCAAGCTCGAAATCGCCCGCGCCATGGCGAGCGAACCGGGACTGCTGCTCCTGGACGAGCCCACGGCGGGCATGAACCCCCAGGAGACACGCGCGACCGAGGACCTCGTCTTCGCCATCCGCGACAGGGGCATCGCCGTCCTCGTCATCGAGCACGACATGCGCTTCATCTTCAACCTGTCCGACCGCGTCGCCTGCCTCGTCCAGGGCGAGAAGCTCGTCGAGGGCACCTCCGAGGTCGTCCAGGGCGACGAACGCGTCATCGCCGCCTACCTCGGCACCCCCTTCGAGGGCGCCCCCGGCGCGGAAGAGGTCGCCGAGGTCGAAGCCGCCGAGGCGGCGGAGGCCACGGACACTCCCGAGGCCGCGGAAGCCCCCGAGGCCACCGAGACTCCCGAGGCTCCCGAGGCTCCCGAGGCCACCGAGACTCCTGAGGCCGCCGAGAGCGACGCCGCCGCGGAGGGCACCACCAGCAAGGAAGGAAACGCCCAGTGACCGCACTGCTCGAGGTCGAAGACCTCAAGGTCGCCTACGGCAAGATCGAAGCCGTCAAGGGCATCTCCTTCTCCGTCGAAGCCGGCCAGATCGTCACCCTCATCGGCACCAACGGCGCCGGCAAGACGACCACCCTGCGCACCCTCTCCGGGCTCCTCAAGCCCACCGGGGGCCGCATCACCTTCGACGGCAAACCCCTCAGCAACATCCCCGCCCACAAGATCGTCTCCCTGGGCCTCGCCCACTCCCCCGAGGGACGCCACATCTTCCCCCGGCTGACGATCACCGAGAACCTCCAGCTCGGCGCGTTCCTGCGCTCCGACAAGGCGGGCATCGAGAAGGACATCCAGCGCGCCTACGACCTCTTCCCCATCCTGGGTGAACGCCGCAAGCAGGCCGCGGGAACCCTCTCCGGCGGCGAGCAGCAGATGCTGGCCATGGGCCGCGCGCTCATGTCCCAGCCCAAGCTGCTCATGCTCGACGAACCCTCCATGGGCCTCTCGCCGATCATGATGCAGAAGATCATGGCCACCATCGCCGAGCTCAAGGCCGACGGCACGACCATCCTCCTCGTCGAGCAGAACGCCCAGGCGGCACTCTCCCTCGCCGATCAGGGACACGTCATGGAGGTCGGCAACATCGTCCTCTCCGGCACCGGTCAGGACCTGCTGCACGACGAGTCGGTACGCAAGGCCTACCTGGGCGAGGACTGACACCAGGCTCCGGCCGTACGACCGTACGGCCGCTGTACGAAGAGGCCCGCGGCCCCCACCCGGGGGGCGCGGGCCTCTTCGTCACTCACCGGGTGCCGTCGCCGAAATGCGCGGAATCAGCCGACGAAATTCTCGATCGGCCTGGAGAAGTCGGCACCGAGTTGCGACATCGCGTGGCCGAACTCCTTCTCGCTGATCGCCTCACGGAGCGTGACCAGCACGGCACGGACGCCGCTGTCGGCCTCGTCGGGCTTGAGCACGTTGCGCTGGGCCACACGCCGCACGAGCTCGTCGTAGTCGAAGCGCTCGATCTCCGCGGTGGCACCCCGCCGAACGGACTCCGCCAGACCCTCCGGGAGCTCCAGCGCCAGGTTCCGCGCCTCACCCGAGCTCAGCCGATGGGCGAGCGTCTCGAGCGTGGCACGCGTGAGATCGGCCGACTCCTGCCGAGTAAGGCCCGTACGTTCCGACACCGCTTGGACGAACGCCTTCTCTTCCACGCGCTGTCTCCTTTGCTGCCTTGCCGATCCGAAGGCCACGCGGCCCCGAAACCAGCCTGACACGCTGTCGCCGGGCTCGCGCGGGCAAGCCACGGCACCCCGAAGCGGGGCGCCGCCGCTCCCTAGCCCTTGGAGGACTTCTTCTCCTCGGCGTCCGCGATGACCGCCTCGGCGACCTGCTGCATGGACATACGGCGGTCCATGGAGGTCTTCTGGATCCACCGGAACGCGGCGGGCTCCGTCAGCCCATATTCCGTCTGGAGCACGGACTTGGCCCGGTCCACCAGCTTCCGCGTCTCCAGACGCTGGCTGAGGTCCGCGACCTCCCTCTCCAGCTGCTTCAGCTCCGTGAACCGCGAGACGGCCATCTCGATCGCCGGTACGACGTCGCTCTTGCTGAAGGGCTTCACGAGGTACGCCATCGCGCCGGCGTCGCGGGCCCGCTCGACGAGGTCGCGCTGCGAGAACGCGGTGAGCATCAGCACGGGGGCGATGCTCTCCTCGGCGATCTTCTCGGCCGCCGAGATCCCGTCCAGCTTGGGCATCTTGACGTCGAGGATCACCAGGTCGGGCCGGTGCTCACGGGCGAGCTCGACGGCCTGCTCCCCGTCCCCCGCCTCACCCACGACGGCGTAGCCCTCTTCCTCGAGCATCTCTTTGAGGTCGAGGCGGATCAGCGCCTCGTCCTCGGCGATGACGACACGGGTCGTCAGCGGAGGCACGTGCGACTTGTCGTCGTCGGCGACGGGCTGGGGCGACTCGGGGGCGGTCACGGGGGCTCCTCGTTCAGGGGCGGGTACTGCTCCCAAGAGCCTACCTAGCTGCGGTATGGTGGACGGGCAGCGGGTCGGGGTAAACCTTCGATTCAGCGGGCCCCGGTAGCCCAATTGGCAGTAGGCAATGGATTCAAAACCCATACAGTGTCGGTTCGAGTCCGACTCGGGGCACTTTTCCTTGGATTCCAAGGTCGTCACAGAAAAGCGGATGTTCCCGTTCTCGTGAACATCCGCTTTTTGCTGCGCACGGTCGCGATCGCTCGCGCAAAGTATCCACATGTACGACACGGGCACACGCGAGCGAGCTCTGGCACTTGTCGCTCAGGGGCGCAGCCTGAACTCCGTGAGCAAGGAGACCGGGGTATCCAGGTCAGCGATCCGTTGCTGGCAATCGCGCGTCGACCCGTTACCGCGCATGCAGCGCACACCATGCTCAAGATGCGGCCCAGCGACTGAGCCACCTTCCAACACGGCGGCCTACAGCTACCTCTTGGGGCTCTACCTCGGTGACGGCTGTATCAGCCCCGGCACGCGAGCGGGCTACGTTCTCCGCATCGCATGCGCCAACACTTGGCCAGGACTCATCGAAGCTTGCGCTGCCGCCGTCGAGGCCATCAACCCCAGCAAGAAGTCGAACCGGGTCCAAGCAGTCGGGTACGTCTCGGTCGTCGGATACAGCCGGCACTGGCCCTGCCTCTTCCCCCAGCACGGCCCCGGCAAGAAGCACGAACGCCCGATCGCCCTCGAACCCTGGCAACAGGAAATCGTCGACGCTCATCCCTGGGAATTCATCCGCGGGCTCATCCACTCCGACGGCTGCCGGATCACCAACTGGACCGAGAAGGTCATCGCCGGCGAGCGCAAGCGCTACGAATACCCCCGGTATTTCTTCACCAACGCCTCCGACGACATCCGACAGCTCTACACCGAGACACTCGACAAGCTCGGCATCCAGTGGACGCACTGCACCCGCAACGGAAACCCGTTCAACATCTCCGTCGCCCGCAAAGCCTCCGTCGCTCTCATGGACGCCCACGTCGGGCCCAAGTACTGACAGCCGGTCCTACTTGGGGCTGTCGTCCTCTCCGATGTGGTGGACGCGTACGAGGTTCGTGGTGCCCGAGACGCCGGGCGGGGAGCCGGCGGTGATGACGACGATGTCGCCCTTCTTGCAGCGGCCGTACTTCAGGAGGAGTTCGTCCACCTGGTCGACCATCGCGTCGGTGGAGTTGACGTGCGGCCCCAGGAACGTTTCCACGCCCCAGGTCAGGTTCAGCTGGGAGCGGGTCGCCGGGGTCGGGGTGAAGGCGAGGAGGGGGATCGGGGACCGGTAGCGGGACAGGCGGCGGACCGTGTCGCCGGACTGGGTGAAGGCGACGAGGAACTTGGCGCCGAGGAAGTCGCCCATCTCCGCCGCCGCGCGGGCGACCGCACCGCCATGGGTGCGGGGCTTGTTCCGGTCGGTCAGGGGCGGCAGACCCTTGGCGAGGATGTCCTCCTCGGCGGCCTCGACGATGCGGGACATCGTCCGGACGGTTTCCACGGGGTACTTGCCGACGCTCGTCTCGCCGGAGAGCATCACGGCGTCCGTGCCGTCGATGACGGCGTTGGCGACGTCCGACGCCTCGGCTCGCGTGGGGCGGGAGTTGTCGATCATCGAGTCGAGCATCTGGGTGGCGACGATGACCGGCTTGGCGTTGCGCTTGGCCAGCTTGATGGCGCGCTTCTGGACGATCGGGACCTGTTCGAGGGGCATTTCGACGCCCAGGTCGCCGCGGGCGACCATGATGCCGTCGAAGGCGGCGACGATGTCGTCGATCGCGTCGACCGCCTGGGGCTTCTCGACCTTGGCGATGACGGGGAGGCGGCGGCCTTCCTCGTCCATGATGCGGTGGACGTCGTCGATGTCGCGGCCGCTGCGGACGAAGGAGAGGGCGATGACGTCGAAGCCGGTGCGCAGGGCCCAGCGGAGGTCCGCTTCGTCCTTGTCGGAGAGAGCGGGGACGGAGACGGCGACGCCGGGGAGGTTGAGGCCCTTGTGGTCGGAGACCATGCCGCCTTCGACGACGGTGGTGTGGACGCGGGGGCCGTCGACCGCGGTGACTTCGAGGCAGACCTTGCCGTCGTCGACGAGGATGCGTTCGCCGGGGGTGACGTCGGCCGCGAGGCCCGAGTACGTCGTGCCGCAGGTGAGGCGGTCGCCCTCGGCGCCTTCTTCGACGGTGATGGTGAAGGTGTCTCCGCGTTCAAGGAGTACGGGGCCTTCGGTGAAGCGGCCGAGTCGGATCTTCGGGCCTTGAAGGTCGGCGAGCAGTCCGACGCTGCGGCCGGTCTCGTCGGAGGCCTTTCGCACGCGCTGGTAGCGCTCCTCGTGTTCGGCGTAGGTGCCGTGGCTGAGGTTGAAGCGGGCTACGTCCATTCCGGCGTCGACCAGGGCTTTGAGCTGGTCGTACGAGTCGGTGGCGGGGCCCAATGTACAGACGATTTTTGCTCGGCGCATGGTTTGAGCCTAGGCCTTACCGGTCGGTAGAGAATTGGTCCAGCATGACTACTCAACAACCTTTGCATGAAGCCTTATTGACAACAGTTGAATTGTGCGCGGGGGTGCTCTGATGAGCGCGTCGGTACTTTATGGCGACCGGTCCGCGCTTTACAGTTCCGGCGGTGCCATTGTGAATCGGGCGTTGACCTGGGAGTAGACGTGTTGGCGCTCGGGTTCGAGGTCGAGGGGGGCGGCTTCTTCGGGGGCGCCGCCGGCGAAGGACATGGAGCGCATGGCGCGGCCGGGGGCCGCGGGGTAGGGCTGGGCGTTCTCGGCGCCGATGTCGGCGAGTTCGACGAGGGCAGCGAGGGTGGTGCCGAGGGCTTCGGCATATTCACGGGCGCGTTGGACGGCTTCGCGGACCGCTTGCCGGCGGGCTTGGCTGTGGGAGGGTGAGTCGGGGCGCAGGGCCCACCAGGGGCCGTCGACCCGGGTGAGGTCGAGGTCCGCGAGGCGTGTCGTCAGCTCGCCGAGTGCGGTGAAGTCGGTGAGTTCGGCGGTGAGGTGGACGCGGCCGTGGTAGGCGCGGATGCGTTCGCCGCGGCCGTGTTTGGTGAGTTCCGGGCTGATGGAGAAGGCGCCGGTTTCGAGGCGTTCGACGGCGTCTCCGTAGGACTTCACGAGGTCCATGGCGGTGGCGTTGCGGCGGGTGAGGTCGGCGAGGGCCTCGCGTCGGTCGGTGCCGCGGGCGCTGACGGTGATGCCGATGCGGGCGATCTCGGGGTCGACTTCGAGGTGGGCTTCGCCGCGGACGGCGATGCGGGGTGATTCGGGGGTTCCGTAGGGGACTGCGGGTCGGGGTTCCTCTGCGGTGGGGGCCATACGCCCCACTCTGTCACCGGAAGGGTGGTCGTGGTGCTCGGTGGTCACCAGATGGAAACCTCCAGGACCTGTTCTGGAGTGTCATGTGTGGGTCAGAATCTACGCGCGTCGTTGACCATTTCCCGAGGAGCCATAGACATGCCGTTGAACCGCCGGAAGTTCCTGAAGAAGTCCGCCGCGACGGGTGCGGGGGTGGCGTTGACCGGTGCGGTCTCGGCTCCGTCCGCGCAGGCGGCCACCTCGGCGGCGGCAGGGGGTGGGAAGAAGCCGGTGAAGCGGTACTCCCTCACCGTCATGGGCACGACGGATCTGCACGGACATGTCTTCAACTGGGACTACTTCAAGGACGCGGAGTACAAGGACACGGCGGGCAACGCGCAGGGTCTGGCGCGGATCTCGACGCTGGTGAACGAGATCCGCAAGGAGAAGGGGCGTTGCAACACCCTCCTTCTGGACGCGGGCGACACGATTCAGGGCACCCCGCTGACGTACTACTACGCGAAGGTGGACCCGATCACCGCCAAGGGCGGTCCGGTGCACCCGATGGCGCAGGCGATGAACGCGATCGGCTACGACGCGGTGGCGCTGGGCAACCACGAGTTCAACTACGGCATCGAGACGCTGCGGAAGTTCGAGTCGCAGTGCCGCTTCCCGCTGCTGGGTGCGAACGCGCTGGACGCGAAGACGCTGAAGCCGGCTTTCCCGCCGTACTTCATGAAGACGTTCCACGTGCCGGGTGCGCCGTCGGTGAAGGTGGCGGTGCTCGGTCTGACGAACCCGGGTATCGCGATCTGGGACAAGGCGTACGTCCAGGGGAAGTTGACGTTCCCTGGTCTGGAGGAGCAGGCGGCGAAGTGGGTGCCGAAGCTGCGGTCGATGGGTGCGGACGTGGTCGTCGTGTCGGCGCACTCCGGTTCGTCCGGCACGTCCTCCTACGGTGACCAGCTGCCGTACGTCGAGAACTCGGCGGCGCTCGTCGCCCAGCAGGTGCCGGGGATCGACGCGATTCTCGTCGGGCACGCGCACGTGGAGATCCCGGAGCTGAAGGTCACCAACGCCAGGACCGGCAGGACGGTGGTGCTGTCGGAGCCGCTGGCGTACGCGGAGCGGCTGTCGGTGTTCGACTTCGAGCTGGTCCTCGAGAAGGGGAAGTGGCAGGTCGAGTCGGTGGCGGCCGCGGTCCGCAACTCGAACTCGGTCCCCGACGACCCGAAGATCACCCGGCTGCTGAAGGACGAGCACGATCTGGTGGTGGCGTACGTCAACCAGGTCGTCGGCACGGCCACGGAAACGCTGACGACGGTCGAGGCGCGTTACAAGGACGCCCCGATCATCGACCTGATCACCAAGGTGCAGGAGGACGTGGTCAAGGCGGCGCTGGTCGGCACGGAGTACGCGTCGCTGCCCGTCATCGCGCAGGCCTCGCCGTTCTCGCGCACCTCCGAGATCCCGGCCGGCAAGGTGACGATCCGGGATCTGTCGAGCCTGTACGTGTACGACAACACGCTGGTCGCGAAGGTGCTGACGGGGGCGCAGGTGCGGGCGTACCTGGAGTACTCGGCGAACTACTTCGTGCGGACGGCGGCCGGTGCGGTGATCGACACGGAGAAGCTGACCAACGCGAACAACCGTCCGGACTACAACTACGACTATGTGTCGGGGCTCCGGTACGACATCGACATCGCGCAGGCGGAGGGTTCGCGGATCAAGAACCTGACGTACAACGGTGCGGCGCTGGACGACGCGCAGCAGTTCGTGTTCGCGGTGAACAACTACCGGGCGAACGGTGGCGGCGCCTTCCCCCATGTGGCGTCCGCGAAGGAGGTCTGGTCGGAGTCGACGGAGATCCGTACGCGGATCGCCGAGTGGGTGACCGCGAAGGGTGTGCTCGACCCGAAGGAGTTCGCTTCGGTGGACTGGAAGCTCACGCGGGACGGCACGCCTGTTTTCTAGTCCGCCTGTTTTCTAGTCTGTCTGTCTTCTGGCCTGCCTGTTTTCTGGCCTGCCTGTTTTCTGGACCCCGGACGCGTGTCCGGGGTCTTCTTCTTACCGTCCGTCGACGAGCGGGGTGAGGGTCTGGGCGGTGTGGCGGGCGGGCGGGACCTGGCAGTGGGGTTCGAGTCCGAAGGTGGTGAAGGCCGTGCGGCGCGGGAGCGGGTAGGGGTCCTTGCCCGTGAGCGAGTTGAGGATGGTGGCGCTGCGCCAGGCGGCGAGGCCGAGGTCGGGGGCGCCGACGCCGTGGGTGTGGAGTTCGGCGTTCTGGACGTGGACGCGGCCGGTGACGGAGGGGTCGAGGGCCAGGCGGAACTGGTCGTCGATGCGGGGGCGTTCGGCGCTGTCGCGGCTCAGGTAGGGGTCGAGTCCGGCGAGGATCTGGCCGAGGGGGCGTTCGCGGTAGCCGGTGGCGAGGACCACGGCGTCGGTGATGAGGCGGGTGCGGGCGCCCTGCTGGCCGTGTTCGAGGTGGAGTTCGACCTTGGTGGTGGCGACACGGCCCGCGGTGCGGACGGTGACGGCGGGGGTGAGGACGGCGTCGGGCCAGCCGCCGTGGAGGGTGCGGCGGTAGAGCTCGTCGTGGATGGCGGCGATGGTGTCGGCGTCGATGCCCTTGTGGAGTTGCCATTGGGCGGCGACGAGCCGGTCGCGTACGGGCTCGGTGAGGGCGTGGAAGTAGCGGGTGTAGTCGGGGGTGAAGTGTTCGAGGCCGAGCTTGGAGTACTCCATCGGCGCGAAGGCCTCGGTGCGGGCGAGCCAGTGGATCTTCTCTCGGCCGGCGGGCCGGTTGCGCAGGAGGTCGAGGAAGACCTCGGCGCCGGACTGCCCCGCGCCGATGACGGTGATGTGTTCGGCGGTGAGGAAGCGTTCGCGGTGGGCGAGGTAGTCCGCGGCGTGGATGACGGGGACGCCAGGGGCATCGACGAGGGGTTTGAGGGGTTCGGGGATGTGGGGTGCGGTGCCGACGCCGAGGACGATGTTGTGGGTGTAGGTCCGGCCGAGGGCCTGGGCTTCTCCCTCGCTGTCGAGCTGGGTGAAGTCGACTTCGAACAGGGTGCGTTCGGGGTTCCAGCGGACGGCGTCGACCTGGTGGCCGAAGTGGAGTCCGGGGAGGCGGCCCGCGACCCAGCGGCAGTAGGCGTCGTACTCGGCGCGCTGCATGTGGAAGCGCTCGGCGAAGTAGAAGGGGAAGAGGCGGTCGCGGTCCTTGAGGTAGTTGAGGAAGGACCAGGGGCTGGCGGGGTCGGCGAGGGTGACCAGGTCGGCGAGGAAGGGGACTTGGAGGGTGGCGCCGTCGATGAGCAGGCCCGGGTGCCAGTCGAAGCCGGGGCGTTGTTCGTAGAAGACGCTGTCGAGTTCGGGGAGGGGGTGGGCGAGGGCGGCGAGGGAGAGGTTGAACGGGCCGATGCCGATGCCCACGAGGTCGCGGGGCGCGTCGGGCTCGTGGCGAGGGGGGAGGGGCGTCGGGCTCATCGGGGTGTGTGTCCTTCCACCAGTTTCAGGAGCGCGGCCAGGTCGCCCGGCCGGGTGTGGGGATTGAGGAGGGTGGCTTTGAGCCAGAGCCGGTCGTCGAGCAGGGCTCGGCCGAGGACGGCGCGTCCTTCGTGGAGCAGGGTGCGGCGTACGGCGGCGACGGCTTCGTCGGAGGCCTCGGCGGGGCGGAACAGGACGGTGCTGAGGGTGGGCGGGTCGTAGAGCTCGAAGCCGGGGTGTGCTTCGACGAGGTCCGCCAGCTCGACGGCGCGGGCGCAGACCTGGTCGACGAGCGCGCCGAGTCCCGCTCGTCCCAGGGTTTTGAGGGTGACGGCGACTTTGAGGATGTCGGGGCGTCGGGTGGTGCGCAGGGAGCGGCCGAGGAGGTCGGGGAGGCCCGCTTCGGTGTCGTCGTCGGCGTTGAGGTAGTCGGCGCGGTGGCTCAGGGCGTCGAGGTCGTGGGGGTCCTTGACGACGAGGAGGCCTGCGGCGACGGGCTGCCAGCCGAGTTTGTGCAGGTCGAGGGTGACGGTGTGGGCGCGGTCGAGTCCGTGGAGTTTGCCTCGGTGGTGGTCGCTGAAGAGGAGGCCTCCGCCGTAGGCGGCGTCGATGTGGAGGCGGGTGCCGTGGGCTTCGCAGAGGTCGGCGATGTCGGGCAGGGGGTCGATGAGCCCGGCGTCGGTGGTGCCTGCGGTGGCGGCTACGAGGAGGGAGCCGCGGAGGCCTTGGAGTTCGGTGAGGGCTTCGTCGAGTGCGGCGAGGTCCATGGTGCCGGCGGGGGCGGGGACGACGACGGGGTCGGGCAGGCCGAGGAGCCAGGCGGCGCGGGGCAGGGAGTGGTGGGCGTTGGCGCCGTGGATGAGCCGCACGCCGGCGTGTGCCTCCCGGGCGAGGAGGAGGGCGAGTTGGTTGGACTCGGTGCCGCCGGTGGTGACCAGGGCGTCGCCGGCGCCGATCTCCTGGGCCAGGGCCCGGGTGACGAGTGCCTCCAGTTCCGAGGCGGCCGGGGCCTGGTCCCAGGAGTCCATGGAGGGGTTGAGGGCGGAGGCGGCGAGGTCGGCGGCGGTGGCGACGGCGAGGGGTGGGCAGTGCAGGTGGGCGGCGCACAGGGGGTCGGCGGGGTCGGCTGCGCCCTCGGCGAGAGCCCGTACGAGGACGCGTAGGGCGTCTTCGGTGCCCTGCTCGGGCAGTACGTCGCCGACCGCGTCGCGTACGCGCCGGGCCACGCTTTCCGGTCCGCCGGCGGGCAGCGGTCCCCCGCGGGCCTCGCCGCCCTCGCGCAGTGCGTCGAGGACGGTGTCGAGCAGCGGCCGCAGCGCGCCGGGACCGTCGGGGCCTGAGGCGAGGGGCGGCGTGCTCATGAGGTGTCCTCCGGTGGGCGCGCGGCAGGGGGAGTACCAGCCTGTACGGGGATGGGCCTGCGCGCCCTGAAAGGTCAACGATCCGACCCGAATGGGGGTACTGGTGGGCGGAGAAAATATGGGTGGGGGGCGAAGCTGCTGGACGCCACGCCGGAACCGGACCCGCCTTCCCTCGCCCCCGCCGCCCCTACCCGTCCCATCCCCGGGGGCTGCGCCCCCAGACCCCCGCTATCGGCCTGAACGGCCTCGTCCTCAAACGCCGGACGGGCTGAAGATGCGCGCCGGGGTGGGTGGGGTGCGGCCCCCGACCCCGGCCTCAAACGCCGGACTGGCTGGATGGCGTGGGTCGGGGTGGGTGGGGTGCGCGCCCCGGCCCCGCCCTGGAACGCCGGACGCCCCCGAGGCTTTTAGGGGCGCGGGGAACTGCGTGGCCAGCCCCCACGCGCCCGCAGGCGAGTGGGGGCGGGCGGGGTGTCGGGGCGAAGACCCGCCCGAGGTTCGCGGTCAGCGACCGCGCGTCCGCGGCCCAAGGTCGTGGTTACGCGGTGCGTACCTTCAACGCCCTTGCCAGATCGTCGAGTTGGTCGACGAGTTTGCGGCGGAGGGCGGGGATGAGGTCGGCGTCGCGAAGGCACGCCTCGCCGAGGGCGAGGGTTTCGGGGGTGACGGCGTGGACGGGGAACGCGTAGCGCCCGGCGGCGTCGGCGATGGCGGGGCCGCGACGCGCGGAGACGGCGACGGCGTCGGTCCAGTAGCGCTCGACGTACTCCCGGACGAGCTGGGTCTGTTCGGGCTGCCAGAAGCCCTGGGCGGTGGCGGTGAAGAGGTAGTTGGAGAGGTGGTCGGAGGTGAACATCTCCTCCCAGGCGCGGCGCTTGGCCTCGGGGTCGGGCAGCGCGGCGCGGCAGCGGGCGGCGCCTTCCTGGCCGGTGGCGCTGGGGTCCTGGACGAGTTCGGCCTCGATGACGGCGTCGTCGATGGCGCCGAGGACGGCGAGCCGGCCGAGGATGCGCCAGCGCAGTTCGGGGTCGAGTTCGGGCCCGCCGGGGACGGTGCCTTCGGAGAACCAGGCGCTGATGGTGTCGGGGTGGGCGGCGACGTCGATGTAGTGGCGTACGCCGGTGAGGCGCAGGCCGGGGTGCGAGCCGTCCTCGGTGCGGCGGATGAGGTCGCGGCAGAGGTCGGTGAGGGTGGCGAGGGCGGTGGGCCGGTCCTCGGCGGGGAGGTAGCGGTCGGCGACCTGGGCGGCGGCGAACGACAGGACGCCCTGGACGAGGGCGAGGTCGCTCTCGTGCGGGAGGTGGGCGCGGGCGGCGTCGATGTAGGCCATGGCGGGCAGTTCGCCGTCGCGGACGGCGTCGCGCAGGGCGTTCCAGACGACCGCGCGGGTGAGGGGTTCGGGCAGTCCGGCGAGGGCGGTGCGTACGGTCTGGAAGGACTCGGGGTCGAAGCGGACCTTGGCGTACGAGAGGTCGCCGTCGTTGAGGAGGAGCAGGGCGGGGCGCTTGCCGATCACGGTCGGCTCGGTGCCCGGGACGTCGGCTTCGAGGCGGTCGCGCAGGGTGAGGCGGCCTTCGCCGCCGAGGTCGTTGTCGTAGAGGCCGACGGCGATGCGGTGCGGGCGGCTGCCGTGGTGTTCGACGGTGAGGGTGTGGGTGCCGTCGGGTCCGGCGGTGAGGGTGGGGGTGAGGGTGTCGACGCCGGTGGTGCGCAGCCAGGAGTCGGCCCAGGCGTGGACGTCGCGTTCGGTGGCGGAGGCGAGGTTGTCGATGAAGTCGGCGAGGGTGGCGTTGGCGAACTTGTGGCGGGCGAAGTGGGTGTTGATGCCGGCCAGGAAGTCCTTCTCGCCGAGCCAGGTGACGAGTTGGCGCAGGGCGGAGGCGCCCTTGGCGTAGGAGATGCCGTCGAAGTTGAGCATGGCGGACGCGGTGTCGGGGACGGCGTCCGGGTCGGGGGCGACGGGGTGGGTGGAGGGGCGCTGGTCGGCGTCGTAGCCCCAGGGTTTGCGGGTGACGCCGAAGTCGGTCCAGGTGTCGGTGAAGCGGGTGGCTTCGGTGAGGGTCTGGTAGCCCATGTACTCGGCGAAGGACTCGTTCAGCCAGATGTCGTCCCACCAGCGCAGGGTGACGAGGTCGCCGAACCACATGTGGGCCATTTCGTGGGCGATGACCATGGCACGGGTCTGGCGTTCGGTGTCGGTGACGGCGGAGCGGTAGACGAACTCGTCGCGGAAGGTGACGAGGCCGGGGTTCTCCATGGCGCCGGCGTTGAACTCGGGGACGAACGCCTGGTCGTAGGAGTCGAAGGGGTAGGGCTCGTCGAACTTCTCGTGGTAGCGGTCGAAGCAGGCGCGGGTGACGTCGAGGATCTCGTCGGCGTCGGCGTCGAGGTAGGGGGCGAGCGAGCGGCGGCAGTGGATGCCGAAGGGCAGGCCGCGGTGCTCGGTGCGGACGGAGTGCCAGGGGCCGGCGGCGACGGCGACGAGGTAGGTGGAGATCAGCGGGGTGAGGGCGGCCTGCCAGCGGCCCTCCCCCAGGTGTTCGGTGACGCCGTTGGCGAGGACGGTCCAGCCGTCGGGGGCGGTCACGGAGAGTTCGAAGACGGCCTTCAGGTCGGGCTGGTCGAAGGCGGCGAAGACGCGCTGGACGTCTTCCATGAACAGCTGGGTGTAGAGGTAGGTCTCGCCGTCGGTGGGGTCGGTGAAGCGGTGCATGCCCTCGCCGGTGCGGGAGTAGCGCATGCTCGCGTCGACGCGCAGTTCGTGCTCGCCCGCGGTGAGGCCCTTGAGGGGCAGCCGGTTCTCGTCGAGGGTCTCGGGGTCGAGGGGCTGTCCGTCGAGGGTGACGGAGCGCAGCTCGGCGGGCTTCAGCTCGACGAAGGTGTCCGCGTCGGCGCGGGCGGTGAACCGGATGACGGTCAGGGAGTCGAAGGTCTCGTCCCCGCGGGTCACGTCGAGTGCGATCCCGTAGTGGTGGACGTCGAGGAGCTGGGCACGGGTCTGCGCTTCGTCGCGCGTCAGTACGGACATGGGGACATGCTGCCTGATGGCTCGGACAGGACACAGGGGTGGCCCGGTATACGGAGTTTGTCCGGCATGGGCACGGCGGGATCGGTGCAGTCAGGCGGTGCGGTCCTGCTCCCGTGCGTCCCGCGTGCCCCGTGCCTCCCGTGCGTCCCGTACGTCTCGCACGTCCCGTGCATCGGTGTGGCCGTCGCGTTGCAGGGGGACGCGGGTGTCGGAGTGGGGGCGGCCCGGGGTGGGCGGTGAGGCGCGTTTCCTGGTCCGGGCGCGTAACTCGCGCACCTCCGCCTGCAGGGCCCGGTGGCGCTGGTGCGTGTCGTACAGGTAGCGGACCTTGGTGCGCAGGGTCCAGGGGTCGACGGGTTTCATGACGAGGTCGGCGACGCCGAGGGCGAACGCGGCGGCGGACAGTTCGGTGTCCGGTCCGAAGCCGGTGAGCAGGATGACCGGGATGTGCTGGGTCTGTTCCACGCGGCGCATGTACCGCACGACGTCGAGGCCGCCGACGCCCGGCATGCGCACGTCGAGGAGGAGCAGTCCGACCTGGCCGCGCAGCACTTCCTTGAGGGCGTCGTCGCCGCTGGTCGCGCGGGTCACGAGGTGGCCCAGCGGGGCGAGGGCGCTTTCGAGCGCGTACAGCGTGTCCTCGTGGTCGTCGACGATGAGGATCTTGGCATCCGACTGCATGGCCCGACGTCCCCTCGATCGGCCACATGCCCGCCCGGCCCGGTACGGGCGGGTGGCGGGTGCCCTGGGGCCCGTACGGACGGTCGGCCGGCATGTGCCATTGGCCTGACACCTGACAGGGAGTGCTCACGCAGGATGCACGCTGAGGGCACCCGGTGTCACTCCCCCGTGGCCGACGCGCCGCGCCCGGCGCCGTCCGCGATGCTCTCGTGGTGGCGGATGACCTCGGCGATGATGAAATTCAGCAACTTTTCCGCGAAGGCCGGATCCAGCTTGGCGTTCTCGGCGAGGCGGCGCAGCCGGGCGATCTGGTGGGCCTCGCGGGACGGGTCGGCGGGCGGCAGTTGGTGGGCGGCCTTGAGATGGCCGACCTGTTGGGTGCATTTGAAGCGTTCGGCAAGCATGTGGACGACGGCGGCGTCGATGTTGTCGATGCTGTCGCGCAGCCGGGCGAGTTCCGCACGCACGGCGGGGTCGACCTCGTCGCCCGCCCCGCCGTTCGTGTTGCCGGTGTTGCTGGTGGTCATGGGGACCAACCCTACGTGGCGTGCCGGGGCTCGATCATGGGCGGATCGTCGGGGTCGGGTATGCGGTCGCTCCAGCCGCCGGGGAGGGTGCGGCCCTGCTGTTCGCGGAAGCGGACGGGGGCCATGCCGACACGGCGGGTGAACAGGCGGGAGAAGTAGGCGGGGTCGTCGTAGCCGACGCGTCGGGCGACCGCGGCGACGGGGAGTTCGGTGGCGGCGAGGAGTTCCTTGGCGCGGCCCAGGCGGATGCCGAGGAGGTAGTCCTTGGGGCTGCGGCCGGCGCCGCGGCGGACGGCGGCGCGCAGTTCGGCGGGGGTCATGCCGTGCCGGGCCGCGTGCTCGGCGACGGACAGTGGCTGGAACGCGTCACGGGCGAGGGCGTGCAGGACGGGGTCGCCGTCGGGGGCGAGGTCGGCGCGGGCCCGGCGCAGTGCGACGAGGAGTTCGTGGACGGCGGCGCCGGTCTCGACTTCGAGGAGGGGGTTGCCGCGGCGGGCGGCGCGGGCGATGCGGCCGACGGTGGCGCGGGCGCCGGTGGCGTCGGAGAGCGGCACGACGGGGCGGTCGGGTTCGATGTAGCCGAGTTCGGTGTACGTGGCGGTGGCGGGCCCGGTGAAGTCGACGAAGCACTCGTCCCAGCTGGGGTCGGGCCCGTAGTGGTGGGGTACGCCGGGGGTGAGCCAGAGCAGGGCGGGCGCGGTGACGGTGTGGTGGTGTCCGTCGGGGCCCCGGAACCAGCCGCCGCCCGCGCTGACGACGACGGCCACGTGGTGGTCGAGGGTGCGGGGCCCGACGGTGGGCAGTTCGCCGTGCTGGAGGCCGACGCCGAGGCAGGCGAGGCCGAGCCGGTGGTGGACGGGAGCGGGGGAGAAATAGCGCATCCAGGTGTGGTGCATCCGCGCTCCTCCCCTCCTCCGCGTCTTTGCCGTCGGCGTCCCTCCGCGTCTTTGCCGCCGGCGTCCCTCCGCGTCTTTGCCGCCGGCGTCACTCTTTGGTCCAACCAGAGCTGATCTTTGTCCATGGACGCGGCGCGCCGCCAGAGGTGAGGGTGAGCGCATGAGCGAGTTCACGGTGGGGGACACGGATTTTCTGCTGGACGGGCGCCCGGTGCGGCTGCTGTCCGGCGCGTTGCACTACTTCCGGGTGCACGAGGAGCAGTGGGGGCATCGGCTGGGGATGCTGCGGGCGATGGGGCTCAACTGTGTGGAGACGTACGTCCCGTGGAATCTGCACGAGCCGCGCCCGGGCGAGTACCGGGACGTCCAGGCGCTGGGCCGGTTCCTGGACGCCGTACGGGAGGCGGGCCTGTGGGCGATCGTGCGCCCCGGTCCGTACATCTGCGCGGAGTGGGAGAACGGGGGGCTGCCGCACTGGCTGACGGGGAGGCTCCGCACCAGGGACGAGGAGTACATGGGGCACGTGGAGCACTGGTTCCACCAGGTGCTGCACGAGATCGTGCCGCGGCAGATCGACCGCGGCGGGCCGGTGCTGATGGTGCAGGTCGAGAACGAGTACGGCAGTTACGGCTCCGACCAGGTGTATCTGCGGCGCATGGCGGACGTGCTGCGGGCCAAGGGCGTGAGCGTTTTGCTGGTCACCTCGGACGGTCCCGAGGATCACATGCTGGGCGGCGGTTCGATCCCCGGTGTCCTTGCGACCGTCAACTTCGGCTCCCGCGCACGTGAGGCCTTCGAGGTGCTGCGCCGGCACCGGCCCGAGGGGCCGCTGATGTGCATGGAGTTCTGGTGCGGCTGGTTCGACCACTGGGGCGGTGAGCACGTCGTACGGGATGCGGGGGACGCGGCACAGGCGCTGCGCGAGATCCTGGAGTGCGGGGCTTCGGTCAACCTGTACATGGCGCACGGGGGTACCAACTTCGCGGGCTGGGCGGGGGCGAACCGGGGCGGCGGCGCACTGCACGAGGGCTCCTTGGAGCCGGACGTCACCTCCTACGACTACGACGCGCCCATCGACGAACTGGGGCGCCCCACCGAGAAGTTCTGGCGCTTCAGGGAGATCCTGGCCGCGTACGCGGACGGGCCGCTGCCGGAGCTGCCGCCCGCGCCCGCGCCGCTCGGTGCGGACGCGACCGTGGACCTTCGGGAGTGGGCCGCCCTGGACGCCGTGCTGGAGACACTGGGCGGCCGGGTGGCCGAGTACCCCGTCCCGCCCACCTTCGAGGAACTGGACGTCGACCGGGGCCTGGTGAAGTACGAGGTGACCGTCCCCGGCCCGCGGGGGCCGTACCCCCTCCTGCTGCGCGGGCTGCGGGACCTGGCGGTGGTGTACGTCGACGGCGCGGCGGCCGGGGTGCTCACCGAGGAAGACCCGGGGCTCAAGGAGCCTGTCGCGGGGCACGCGCGCGTGGAGGCGTGGGTGGAGTCCCTGGGGAGGGTCAACTACGGTCCGCGTTCGGGTGAGCCGAAGGGCATCACCGGGGGGATTTTGCACGAGCGGCAGTATCTGCACGGGGTGCGGGCGCGGGGGCTGCGTCTTGACGCGTTCGACGGTGGGGGTGTGGGGCGGGTGCCGTTCGGGGGGTTGCCGGCGCAGGGCGGTCGCGGGCTGTACCGGGGCACCGTGGAGGTGCGTGGCGCCGGGCACGCCTTCCTCGAACTTCCGGGCTGGACACGGGGGTTCGTGTGGGTCAACGGGTTCAATCTCGGGCGGTACTGGTCGGTGGGGCCGCAGCGGTCGTTGTACGTTCCCGGGCCGGTGCTGCGTGAGGGTGCCAACGAGGTGTGGGTCCTGGAGCTCCAGGAGGCGTCGCCGACGGCGCCGGTCCTCAGACACCGGACGGGCTGAAGACGCGGGTGGGCGGGGGCGGGACCCGCGCCCCTCGAACCCCGGACGACCGAGGCTCTTGGGGGCGCGGGGAACTGCGCGACCAGCCCCCACCCACCCGCACCCGAGCGACTACTGCCGGACGGGGAATCGGGGCGCGGCCCCTACAGGGTGGACGCCGCTCTGGCTATGTCGGCGGCGAAGGTCGAGACCTCGGAGTACACCCCGGGATACCCCGGCTCCGCACAGCCCTGCCCCCAGCTGACGATCCCGACCTGGATGAACGCCCCCGAGTCGTCCTTGCGGAACATCGGCCCGCCGGAGTCGCCCTGGCACGTGTCGACCCCACCCTGCTGCACGAACCCGGCGCAGATCTCGTCACCGGGCACGAGATCGCTGCCGTACGCCTGCTGACAGGTGGCGTCGCTGACGAAGGGGACGGTGGCCTTGAGGAGGTAGCGCTGCTGGGCGCCGCCTTCGCGCGCGGCGCCCCACCCGGCGATGGTGAAGTTGCCGTTGTTGTACGCGGTGGTGGTGGCGATCTTCAGTGTGGGCTGGTTGACGGGCGAGGCGAGCTTGATCAGCGCCCAGTCCTTGCCCTTGCCGTTGTAACCGGGCGCCTGGAGCACCTTGGTCGACTTGACCTTGATCGCGCTGCCGCTCTGCAGGTCGACGACGCCGGCGGTGGCGGTGATGGAGGTGTTGTTGCCGGAGCCGTTCACACAGTGGGCGGCGGTGAGGACGATCTGCTGGGTGTAGAGCGCACCGCCGCAGCCCATGGAGAGCCGGACCATGAACGGGAACTCTCCCTGCGCCGCGCGGGTGCCGCCGACGACGGGCGTGGGCGCGGCCTGCGCGGAGACGGGCTGGAGCGAGACGGTGGCGAGGGTGACGGCACCGAGGGCGAGGACTCTCTTGATGCCCGTGAACTTCTTCGGAGACTTCAACGTGCTTCCTCTCGTGGGGGGTTGGAAGCCCGACGGGGTCACACCGGGGCCGCACGACGCGACAGCCGCCGCACATACCGAGTGACATGCACCCGCCAAGCCTTTACGAATTATTTAGACACGGGAGCGCTCCGACAAGGACCCCATTTCGGCCAGCCGCACCCCTCCACCCGCGGGAACCGCGCTTAGAGTGGAGTGCAGGAGGCCCGGCGTCTTCAGGGGGTACGGACGTGGCGAACGGCGGACCCGTCGAGCACGGCTTCCCGCATCTGGACACGGTGCGGGCATCGATCACCGCGCTCTACAAGCGGCTCTCGTACGACACCATCCACACCTTCGCGACCAGCGTGGCCCCCGCCGACGTGGCCTTCGGCGACATCGACGACCTGCATCTGGGCGCGCAGCGCGTGGCCCGCGAGATGGTGCACCACTACCACCTCCCGGACGCCCGGCTGATCATCGGCTTCCGCGAGATGACCCAGGCGGCCAACGTCGAACTCACGGCGGGCCCCGAGTACTTCGTCGAACTGAACGACCGCTTCCGCTCCCACCGCCGGGACATCGGCGCCGCCCTCGCCCACGAGGTGATGCACGTCTATCTGCACCGCCTCGACCTCTACTTCCCCGGAACGCGCGACAACGAGATCCTCACGGACACCGCGGCGACCTACCTCGGCGCGGGCTGGCTGCTTCTCGACGCCTACCGGGAGGACGCCGACTCCTCACAGAAACTCGGCTACCTCACCCCGGAGGAGTTCGGCTACGTCCTCGCCAAACGCGCCCTCGTGTTCGACGAGGACCCCTCGATCTGGTTCACCAGCCCGCAGGCGTACACGGCGTACACGCGGGGCATGGCGCAGGCCCGCCGTGACGAGCAGCAGCCCCCGCTGACCGCGGCCGGCTGGGCGGGCCGCCGCCGCTACGCGAAGGACCGACGGCACGCCCAGGACCAGCACACCCCGGGCTCGCACCCCGGCGTCCCCTACGCGTTCAGCCCCGACAGCCGCGGCCCCCTGCGCGTCTCCTTCCCCTGCCCGACCTGCCACCAGCGGATCCGGGTACCGGTCCGGGGCCGGGTACGGGCGCGCTGCACACTGTGCAGGACGGTGCTGGAGTGCGACACATGAGGTGAGAGACAACACCCCGAAAGACTTTGCCTCTCGTGTCCTTCGCGAGCGAGGGTCGAAGGATGAGCACGAACGACCCCGCGGCACAGCTCTTCACGGCTGTGCACGAGGGTGACGAGGACGCGGTGGTACGGCTGCTGCGCTCCGGTGTGAGCCCGGACGCGGTGGACGAGGACGGCCAGACGGCGCTGTATCTGGCGGCGGTGAGCGACCGGCCCGGCGTCGTACGACTGCTGCTGGCGACCGGGGCCGCGCCCGACCGCCTCAGCCAGGGCACGGACGCGCCACTGTGCGGGGCGGCGTGCGGTGGGCACACGGAGGTCGTACGTGCCCTGCTGGCGGCTGGGGCCGCGCCGGACACGGTGGAGGAGTTCGGGTTCACGGCGCTGACGTGGGCGGTGCGGCTGGGGCGGGTCGCGGTGGTGACGGAGCTCCTCGCGGCGGGCGCGGACCCCGACCGCCCGGGCCCGACCGGTGAGCCCCCGCTCGTCGCGGCCGCCCGCCGTGGCTCGCCCGGCTGTGTACGCGCCCTCCTGCGGCACGGAGCGCGGGCGCGGTCGGCGGCGCTCGCCGAGGCCCACCGCCGGCTCACCGTCGATGTGGAGAGCGAAGTGCGCGCGGGCCTGGAAGAGACCTGGGGCCCGGGCCATCCCTCCGTCACCCACCGCTACCCGGAGGACGGCGGCATCACCGTCGAGGTCCAACTCCTCGGCCCGGCCGGGGATCCCGTCGCGAGCCACGACCAGCAGACGGGCCACGCCGCGATAGCGACCCTCCTCGAATCCGCCCTCGGCATCGCCGCGCCCGCCGCCGAACTGGCCGCCCGCGCCCTGCGCCCCGCCGACCCCGACAACGACGACTGGACCGAGGCGGCGACGGCACTGGGCCTGCGCGGCGACGAGGAGACGTTCCGGGCGGCGGTCCAGTGGTGCGCCGTCCCCGACCCCCTCCGCCAGGCCTTCGGCGCGGACGTACTGGGCCGCCTCGGCAACCCCCACGGCCTGCCGATCCTGCACACCCTCACCCGCGCGACCGACCCCGTGATCCGCGACCGGGCCACGAGCGCGCTGGCGCGGCTGGACCCCGCCGGCCCTTGGCCCGTCCGACCCTTGAACCCTTGAACGAGGCACCTTCAGGGCGAGACACGCCCCCTGCTCCGCCCTCCTACTGCGCCCCGTACACCGCCCCCGGAACCTCCGCCTCCGCCAACAGCTTCAGGGCCGCCTCACCGGCCTCGGACGGGGTCCAGCGGGCGCCCTTGTCCGCGGTGGGGCCCGGGCGCCAGCCCTCCATGACGGTGATGCGGCCGCCCTCGGTCTCGAAGACGCGGCCCGTGACTCCGGTGCTCGCGCTCGCGCCCAGCCAGACGACGAGGGGGGAGACGTTCTCGGGGGCCATCGCGTCGAAGGAGTCGGCGCCGGGAGCCGCCATGGTGTCCGCGAAGGCGCGTTCGGTCATCCGGGTGCGGGCCGCGGGGGCGATCGCGTTGACCTGGACGCCGTAGCGGCCCAGTTCGGCCGCGGCGACCAGGGTCAGCCCGATGATCCCGGCCTTGGCGGCGCTGTAGTTGCCCTGTCCGACCGAACCCAACAGGCCCGCCCCGCTACTGGTGTTGACGACCCTGGCCCGGGGGGTGCGGCCTTCCTTCGCCTGCGACCGCCAGTGCGCCGCCGCGTGCTTCAGCGGCAGGAAGTGGCCCAAGAGGTGGACGCGCAGCACGGCGTCCCAGTCGTCCTCGTCGAGGTTGACGAGCATCCGGTCGCGCAGGAACCCCGCGTTGTTGACGAGGGTGTCCAGGCGTCCGTACGTCTCCAGCGCGGTGTGTACGAGGGAGGCGGCGCCGTCGGTGGTGGCGATGTCGCCGCCGTGGGCCACCGCTTGTCCGCCCGCCGCCCGGATCTCCTCCACGACCCGCGCGGCCGGGCTGTCCGGGCCGGGCGTGCCGTCGAGGCCCACCCCGAGGTCGTTCACGACGACCCGCGCCCCCTCGGCGGCGTACGCGAGCGCGTGCGCGCGGCCGAGTCCGCGCCCGGCGCCCGTGACGATCACGACCCGCCCCTCGCACAGCAGCGGTCCACTCATCTCAGTCCTCCTTGTCGGACGTCCCGGCCTTGTCGGACGTCCCGGCCTTGTCGGACGTGCCGGTCTTGTTGGCGGTCGCCGCGTCCAGGAAGGCGGGCCGCTCGCCGCCGCCGTGGACGAGCAGCGAGGCCCCGCTGATGTACCTCGCCGCGTCCGAGGCGAGGAAGACCGCGGCCCCGCCGATGTCGGACGGGTCGGCGAGACGGCCCAGCGGGACGGTGCGGGAGACGGCGGCGATGCCGTCCTCGCCGCCGTAGTGCAGATGGGAGAGTTCGGTGCGGACCATGCCGACGACGAGGGTGTTGACCCGAACGTCGGGAGCCCACTCGACCGCCATCGAACGGGCCAGGTGCGCAAGGCCCGCCTTGGCCGCCCCGTACGCCGCCGACCCGGGCGACGGCCGCGCCCCGCTCACGCTGCCGATCATCACGATCGATCCCCGGGCCCGCCTGAGGTGCTCGTACGCGGCGAGCGAGGCGGTCAGCGGCACGATGAGGTTCAGCTCGATCACGCGCGCGTGGCGCTCGGCGTCCGCCTCGGTCAGTGGACGGTAGGGCGCGCCGCCCGCGTTGTTCACCAGCACGTCCAGCCGGGGCAGCGCGGCGAAGAAGGCGTGCACGGCGGCCGGGTCGCGGAGGTCCACAGGCACGAACTCCGTGCCCTCCAGCGGTACGCCGGGGGGTCTGCGGGCACAGACCACCACGTCCGCGCCCGCCTCGACGAACGCCCGCGCGATCCCGGCCCCCACCCCACGGGTGCCTCCCGTGACGACGACGGTCCTGCCCCCGAGATCCAGGTTGTCCACAGGGCCTCCCGCCCGGATGCATTCACTGCTAGCTTCGAGAGTGCGCCTAACAAACGTTTGGTGGAATGGTCCTGAGGTGGAAAGGTAGCTGATGCGTCGATGGGTGTCTCCACCTCGTCCCCGGAAAAGGGGATTTCCGTCGTCACGGTCGACTTCCCGCCGGTGAACGCGCTGCCGGTGCGCGGCTGGTTCGACCTGGCCGACGCCCTGCGCGCGGCGGGCCGCGACCCCGGCGTCCGGTGCGTCGTGCTGACGGCCGAGGGGCGCGGTTTCAACGCGGGCGTGGACATCAAGGAGATGCAGCGCGAGACCAGGGACAGCGGAGGCCATCGCGCGCTCATAGGGGCCAACCGCGGCTGTTTCGAGGCCTTCGCCGCGGTCTACGAGTGCGAGGTCCCCGTCGTCGCGGCGGTGCACGGCTTCTGTCTGGGCGGCGGGATCGGGCTGGTGGGGAACGCGGACGCGATCGTGGCGAGCGAGGACGCCACCTTCGGCCTGCCCGAGCTGGACCGCGGTGCCCTCGGCGCGGCCACGCATCTGGCCCGCCTGGTCCCGGGCCACCTGGTGCGCGCGCTGTACTACACCTCGCGCACGGCGACCGCCGCCGAGCTGCACGCGCACGGCTCGGTGTGGCGGGTCGTGCCGCGCGGGGAACTCCTGGGCGCCGCGCTGGAGCTGGCGCGTGAGATCGCCGCCAAGGACGGCGAGCTGCTCCGGCTCGCGAAGGCCGCGCTGAACGGCATCGACCCCGTGGACGTGCGCCGCAGCTATCGATTCGAGCAGGGCTTCACCTTCGAGGCGAACCTCAGCGGGGTCGCCGACCGTGTCCGCGACACCTTCGGAAGGGAGGGGGTCGACAGGTGAGCGACAAGACGATGACCACCGACGAGGTGGTCTCCCGGCTCTACAGCGGGATGACTCTCGGCATCGGCGGCTGGGGCTCGCGCCGCAAGCCCATGGCCCTGGTGAGAGCACTGCTCCGCACCAGGATCACCGATCTCACCGTGGTGTCGTACGGCGGCCCGGACGTCGGCCTGCTCGCCGCCGCGGGCCGGATCCGAAGGCTCGTCACCGCCTTTACCACCCTCGACTCGATCCCGCTCGAACCGCACTACCGGGCGGCGCGCGAGCGCGGGGCGTTCGAGCTGATGGAGGTGGACGAGGCGATGTTCATGTGGGGGCTGCACGCCGCCGCGAACCGTCTGCCCTTCCTCCCTGTCCGGGCCGGGCTCGGCTCGGACGTGATGCGGGTCAACCCCGGCCTGCGCACGGTCACTTCGCCGTACGCCGATGCCTCCTCGGGGGTACGGGAGGAGCTCGTCGCCATGCCCGCCCTGCGCCTGGACGCGGCCCTGGTCCACATGAACCGCGCCGACCGCCTGGGCAACGGCCAGTATCTGGGCCCGGACCCGTACTTCGACGACCTGTTCTGCGAGGCGGCCGACGCCGCGTACGTCTCGTGCGAGCGCCTGGTCGACACGGCGGAGCTCACCAAGGAGGCCGCCCCGCAGACCCTGCTGCTCAAGCGGTCGAGCGTGACGGGCGTCGTCGAGACTGCGAACGGCGCGCACTTCACGTCCTGCGCCCCCGACCACGGACGCGACGAGCCCTTCCAGAAGCTGTACGCCACCACGCCGTACGCCGAGTTCGCCGCGCGCTTCCTCGCCGGCGACGAGCAGGCCTACCAGTCCGCCGTACGGGCCTGGCACGAGGAGCAGCGATGAGCCCCGCATCCACCCCCGCCCCCGGCGCCCCCGCAGCCGTGGTCACCCGCGCCGAGTACTGCGTGATCGCCTGCGCCGAGGCCTGGCGGGACAACGGCGAGGTGCTCGCCAGCCCCATGGGCCCCATCCCCTCCATCGGCGCCCGTCTCGCCAAGCGCACCTTCTCCCCCGATCTGCTGCTGACCGACGGCGAGGCGATGCTCGTCGGTCTCGACGGCACCCCGGAGGGCTGGCTGCCGTACCGGCAGCACCTGACCATGGTCACCGGCGGACGTCGGCACGTGATGATGGGCGCGAGCCAGCTCGACCGCTTCGGCAACCAGAACATCTCCTGCATCGGTGACTGGTCCAGGCCCACGCGCCAGCTGCTCGGCGTGCGCGGCGCCCCGGTCAACACCCTGAACAACCCGACCAGTTACTGGGTCCCCAGGCACTCGCCGCGCGTCTTCGTCGAGCGGGTCGACATGGTGTGCGGGGTGGGGTACGACCGTGCCGCCGCCGCGGGCCCGAGCGCCACCCGCTTCCACCGCGTGCCGTGCGTGGTGAGCGACCTCGGCGTCTTCGACTTCGCCACCCCCGACCACTCGATGCGCCTCGCCTCGCTGCACCCGGGCGTCACCGTGGAGCAGGTGCGGGAGGCGACGGGCTTTCGCCTGTCGGTCCCCGACGAGGTGCCCCGCACCCGTGAACCGACACCCCAGGAGCTGAGACTGATCCGCGAAGTCATCGATCCGGGCGGCGCCCGGGACCGAGAGGTCAGGAGCTGATGGAGACCGCGCTCACCCGCCTCGTGGGTGTCCGTCACCCCCTCGTGCAGACCGGTATGGGGTGGGTGGCCGGACCCCGCCTGGTCTCCGCCACGGCGAACGCGGGGGCGCTGGGCATCCTGGCCTCCGCGACGATGACCCTCGACCATCTGAGAGAGGCCGTACGCGAGGTCAAGTCCCGTACGGACGCGCCGTTCGGCGTGAATCTGCGTGCCGACGCCGGGGACGCGGGCGAGCGGGTGCGGATCATCGTCGAGGAGGGGGTGCGGGTCGCGTCCTTTGCCCTCGCACCCTCCCGCGAGCTGATCGCCGAGCTGAAGGAGGCGGGCGTGGTCGTCGTCCCCTCCGTCGGGGCACGCCGGCACGCCGAGAAGGTGGCCGCCTGGGGCGCGGACGCGGTGATCGTGCAGGGCGGCGAGGGCGGCGGCCACACCGGCGAGGTCGCGACGACGGTGCTGCTGCCGCAGGTGGTGGACGCGGTGGACATCCCGGTGGTCGCGGCGGGCGGTTTCCACGACGGGCGGGGGCTGGTCGCGGCGCTGGCGTACGGGGCGGCGGGCATCGCCATGGGCACCCGTTTCCTGCTCACCTCGGACTCGACGGTCCCGGCCGCGGTGAAGGCGAAGTACCTGGCGGCCACGGTCAGGGACGTCACGGTCACCACGGCCGTGGACGGCCTCCCCCATCGCATGCTGCGCACGGACTTCGTCGACTCCTTGGAGAAGTCCGGCCGTACGAGGGCTCTCGCGCGGGCTGTCCGCCGGGCCGCGGGCTTCCGGCGGATCTCCGGACTGTCCTGGGCGCGGATGGTCCGCGACGGTCTCGCCATGCGGCACGGCAAGGAGCTGACCTGGAGCCAGGTGCTGCTCGCCGCGAACACGCCGATGCTCCTGAAGGCGTCGATGGTGGACGGGCGTACGGACCTGGGGGTGATGGCGTCGGGGCAGGTCGCGGGGGTGATCGAGGATCTGCCCTCGTGCGCGGAGCTGGTGGAGCGGGTGATGGCACAGGCGGACGAGACTCTCGGCGCGCTGGGTCTCAGAGCCGTTCGATGATCGTCACGTTCGCCTGGCCGCCGCCCTCGCACATCGTCTGGAGGCCGAACCGGCCGCCGGTGCGCTCCAGTTCGTGCAGGAGCGTGGTCATCAGTTTCACGCCCGTCGCCCCCAGCGGATGCCCCAGAGCGATGGCGCCGCCGTTGACGTTGACCTTCTCCGGGTCGGCGCCGGTCTCCTTGAGCCAGGCGAGGACGACCGGGGCGAAGGCCTCGTTGATCTCGACGAGGTCGATGGCGTCGAGGGACATGCCGGTCTTCTTCAGGGCGTACGCGGTGGCCGGGATGGGTGCGGACAGCATGCGGATGGGGTCCTCGCCGCGTACGGAGAGGTGGTGGACGCGGGCGCGCGGGGTCAGCCCGTGCTCCCGTACCGCCCGCTCGGAGGCGAGCAGCATCGCGGCGGCGCCGTCGGAGACCTGGGAGGAGCAGGCGGCGGTGATGGTGCCGCCCTCGACGACCGGCTTCAGGCCCGCCATCTTCTCCAGTGAGGTGTCCCGGCGCGGGCCCTCGTCGACGGTGACCTCGCCGTGGGCCACGGTCTCGCGGGCGAAGCGGCCCTCGTCGATGGCGCGGATCGCCCGCCGGTGCGAGCGGAGGGCGAACTCCTCCTGGTCGCGGCGGCTGATGCCCCACTTGGCGGCGATCATCTCGGCGCCGGCGAACTGGTTGACGGGCCGGTCGCCGTAGCGCGCGCGCCAGCCCTCGCTGCCGGCGAAGGGGCCTTCGGTGAGGCCGAGGGGTTCGGCGGCCTGGCGGGAGGCGAAGGCGATGGGGATCTGGCTCATGTTCTGCACGCCGCCCGCGACCACCAGGTCCTGGGTGCCGGACAGGACGCCCTGGGCCGCGAAGTGCACGGCCTGCTGGGAGGAGCCGCACTGCCGGTCGACGGTGACGCCCGGCACCTCCTCGGGGAGTCCGGCCGCCAGCCAGCAGGTGCGGGCGATGTCCCCGGCCTGCGACCCCACGGTGTCCAGGCAGCCGAAGACGACGTCCTCGACGGCGGCCGGGTCCACTCCGGAGCGCTCGACCAGCGCCTTGAGGACATGCGCGCCGAGGTCGGCCGGGTGGACACCGCTCAGGCCTCCCCCGCGCCGCCCGACGGGTGTACGGACCGCTTCGACGATGTAGGCCTCGGCCATGACAACTCCCTCACAGACATGGGCTATCGCAGACATGGGCTATTCGCGTACGGAGATCCCGTCCAGCACCATCGACAGGTACTGCCGGGCGATCTCCTCGGGGCTGTGCTGTCCGCCGGGCCGGTACCAGGACGCGGCGACCCACACCGTGTCGCGCACGAAGCGGTAGGTGAGCCGGATGTCGAGATCGGCCCGGAAGACCTCGGCCGCCACGCCGCGCTCCAGCGTGCTCAGCCACGCCTTCTCGAAGTTGCGCTGCGAGTCGGCGAGGAAGGCGAAGCGCTGCTGGGCGGCGAGGTGCCGGGACTCCTTCTGGTAGATGGCGACGGCGGCACGGTGCCGGTCGATCTCCCGGAAGGACTCGGTGACCAGGGCCTCCAGCGTCCGGCGCGGGTCGAGTTCGGCGTCCAGGACGGCGTCGTAGCCCTCCCAGAGCTCGTCGAGGAAGGTCCGCAGGATCTCCTCCAGCATCGATTCCTTGGAGTCGAAGTGGTAGTAGAGGCTGCCCGCGAGCATCCCGGCCTCGTCCGCGATCTTGCGTACGGTGGTGGCGTTGTAGCCCTGCTCGGCGAAGACCTCCGCGGCGGTGTCGAGGAGTTCGCGGCGCCGCTCGGGGGTGGCGGTCACCTGGGGCTTCTTCTTGGTAGGCACGGTTCCATTGTGGTCCCAGGGGTGCCGGCCGACGGAGCCCTACGCATGTTGGCTGCTGACGGAGACGACTTCGCCGGTCATGTACGAGGAGTAGCCGGACGCCAGGAACACGATCACGTTGGCCACCTCCCAGGGCTGCGCGTAGCGGCCGAAGGCCTCGCGGCCCGTCAGTTCCTCCAGCAGCTCGGGTGTGGTCACCTTCACCAGGTGCGGGTGCATGGCGAGACTCGGTGAGACCGCGTTGACGCGCACCCCGTACTCGGCGGCCTCGACGGCCGCGCACCGGGTGAGGGCCATGACCCCCGCCTTGGCGGCGGCGTAGTGCGCCTGACCGGTCTGGGCGCGCCAGCCGATGACGGAGGCGTTGTTGACGACGACTCCGCCGCCGCCCTGGTCCCTGAAACGGCGCAGGGCGGCCCGGGTGCACCGGAACGTGCCGTTCAATGTCACGTCCAGCACCCGCGACCACTGCTCGTCGGTCATGTCGACGAGGGCACAAGTGCCGCCGAGGCCCGCGTTGTTGACGACGATGTCCAGGCCGTCGTGGAGGTCTCCCGCCAGCGTGAACAGGGCTTCCACCTGCTGCTCGTCCGTCACGTCGCACGGCAGCGAGGCGACGTTCGCCGCGCCGAACTCCGCGGCGAGGGCCTCTTCGCTCTCCTTGAGGCGGCGGGCGTGGGCGTCACCGATGACCACCCGCGCCCCCTCCTCCAGGAACCTGCGCGCCGTCGCCCCGCCGATGCCCGCGCCCGCGGCGGCGGTGATGACGGCGGTGCGCCCGGTCAGCAGCCCGTGCCCGGTGACGTACGCCGGACTCTCGACGTCGCTCATACCTCCACGCTAACCTACCAAACACTTGTTAGGGAAGGTGCTGCCGATGGATCTGACCCTCTCCCCCGCCGACGAGGCCTTCCGCGCCGAGGCCCGGACCTGGCTCGCCGCCCATGTGCCACGGACGTCCCTCCCGTCCCTGGAGACCGAGGAGGGCTTCGCGGCGCACCGCGTGTGGGAGGCCGAACTCGCCGCGGACCGCTGGTCGGTGGTGTCCTGGCCGGAGGTGTACGGCGGCCGGGGCGCGGACATCGTGCGCTGGCTGGTGTTCGAGGAGGAGTACTACGCGGCGGGCGCGCCGGGCCGGGTCGGCCAGAACGGCATCAACCTCCTGGCGCCCACCCTCTTCGACCACGGCACGGAGGAACAGCGCGCCCGGATCCTGCCCTCCATGGCCACCGGGGAGGTCGTCTGGGCGCAGGCGTGGTCCGAGCCGGAGGCGGGGTCCGACCTGGCCTCACTCACCTCACGTGCGGTGCGTACGGACGGGGGCTGGCTGCTGAGCGGGCAGAAGACCTGGTCGTCGCGGGCCGCCTTCGCCGACCGCGCGTTCGGTCTCTTCCGCAGCGAGCCGGACACGCCGAGGCCTCATCGGGGCCTGACCTATCTGATGTTCGACCTGCGCGCGCCCGGGGTCACCGTGCGCCCCATCGGCCGCCTCGACGGCAGACCGGCCTTCGCCGAGGTCTTCCTCGACGAGGTCTTCGTCCCGGACGAGGACGTGATCGGCGAGCCGGGCGGGGGCTGGCGGGTCGCCATGTCGACGGCGGGCAACGAGCGAGGGCTGACGCTGCGTTCACCGGGCCGTTTCCTCGCCGCCGCGGACCGTCTGGTGGCCCTGTGGCGCGGCCGCGCCGACCTCTCGGACACGGCGCTGCGCGAGCGGGTGGCCGACGCGGTGATCGGCGCCCGCGCCTACCAGCTCTTCACCTACGCCCATGCCTCCCGCTTCCTCGACGGCGGGACCATGGGCCCGGAGTCCAGCCTGAACAAGGTCTTCTGGTCCGAGTACGACATCGCGCTGCACGAGACGGCCCTCGATCTCCTCGGCCCGGACGGCGAGTCGGCGGACACGGACTGGTCCGAGGGGTACGTCTTCTCGCTCGCCGGTCCGATCTACGCCGGCACCAACGAGATCCAGCGCGACATCATCGCCGAGCGCCTGCTCGGCCTCCCGAAGGGCCGCCGCTGATGCGCTTCCTCCTCGACGCCGAGCAGCGCGCGTTCGCCGACTCGCTGGACGCGATGCTGAGGGCCGCGGACACCCCGTCGGTCGTACGGGACTGGAGCCGCGGCGACCATGGCGGCGGCCGCGCGCTGTGGTCCCGTATCGCCAAGGCGGGCGTGTTCGCGCTCGCGGTGCCGGAGGCGTACGAGGGGATGGGCCCGCGTCCGGTGGAACTTGCCGTGGGCTTCATCGAGTTGGGCCGGCACGCGGTGCCCGGGCCGCTGGTGGAGACGGTCGCGGCGGCCGCCCTGCTGGCCGAGCTGGCGGACCCCCTTCCCGGCGGGCGGCTGCTCCCGTCGCTGGCCTCGGGCGAGATGTCGGCGACGCTGGCCCTCGACGGGGCGTACGCGCTGGACGGCGACGCGGCGACCACCCGCCTCGTCCTGTCCGCCGACGCACTGCGTCTGGCCCCCGGCCACGGCCCGGTACGCACCTCCCTGGACCCCGCCCGCCGCCTCACGCCCCTGTCACCAGGCGGTGAACTGCTCTCCGCCGCCCCTCCCGTCGCCCATGCCCTCGGCTGGGCCCGGCTCGCCACCGCCGCCCAGGCCCTCGGCGTCGGCCTCGCACTCCTCGACCGGACCGTCGCGTATGTCAGGCAGCGCACCCAGTTCGGCGTCCCCGTCGGCTCGTTCCAGGCGGTCAAGCATCGCCTCGCCGACGCGAAGATCGCGCTGGAGTTCGCGCGGCCGCTGCTGTTCGGCGCGGCTCTGACGATGGCGCCCGCCGACGTGGCCGCAGCCAAGGTCACGGCCTGCGAGGCCGCGTACGCCACCGCGCGCACGGCGCTCCAGCTGCACGGCGCGATCGGCTACACCGCGGAGTACGACCTGTCCCTGTGGCTGGCCAAGGCCCGTGCCCTGCGTACCGCGTGGGGCACCCCGGCCGAGTGCCGGGCCGAGGTGCTCAGTGGTGGTGATCGCCGCTGGTGAGTTCCCGGTACTCCTCCGGCGTCGGCTTCGGGATCTGGGTGTCGGGCCCGTACATGGCGCGGGCGAGCCGGGCGCGCAGCCTGCGGCCGGGGCCGACCCGGCGGGCGACGCCGTTCGCGTCCACGAGCGGTCCCACCTCGTACGGCGGGGGCTGCTCGTGCTGGGTGAGCGTGAACCGCTGCGCCGGTGAGAGCGGTTCATGCACCTCGACGTACTCGCCGTGCGGAAGCATCCGGATGATCCCGGACTCCCTTCCGTGCAGCACCTTGTCGCGGTCCCGTCGCTGGAGTCCCATGCAGATCCGGCGTGTGACGACGAAGGCGAGGGCCGGGGCGACGAAGAAGGAGACCCGTACGAACCAGGTGATGGCGTTGATGGAGAGGTGGAAGTGGGTGGCCCACAGGTCGTTGCCGCCGCCGACCAGCAGCACTCCGTACAGCGTCAGCCAGGCGACGCCGAGCCCGGTGCGGGTGGGGACGTTGCGCGGCCGGTCCAGGATGTGGTGTTCCCGTCTGTCCCCGGTGATCCACGCCTCGATGAACGGGTAGACGGCGATGGCGGTCATGATCAGCGGGAAGAGGGAGAAGGGGATGAACACGCCCAGTTGGAGGGTGTGGCCCCAGGCGTTGATCTCCCATCCCGGCATCACCCGGATGAGCCCCTCGGAGAAGCCGAGGTACCAGTCGGGCTGTGCGCCGGTCGTCACCAGGTCCGGCCGGTAGGGGCCGAAGGCCCAGACGGGGTTGATGGTCGCGATCGCCCCCATCAGCGACAGCACCCCGAAGACGAGGAAGAAGAACCCGCCCGCCTTGGCCATGTAGACCGGCATGAACGGCATCCCGACGACGGACTTCTGGTCGCGTCCGGGCCCCGGGTACTGCGTGTGCTTGTGGTAGAAGACCAGGATCAGATGGGCGACCACCAGGCCCAGCATGATGCCCGGCAGCAGGAGGACGTGGATCGGGAAGAAGCGCGGAATGATGTCGTGGCCCGGGAACTCGCCTCCGAAGAGGAAGAAGGAGAGGTACGTTCCCACGATCGGGACCGACAGGATCGCGCCCTGGGCGAAGCGGACGCCGGTGCCGGAGAGCAGGTCGTCGGGGAGCGAGTAGCCGGTCAGGCCGGTGATCAGGCCGAGCATCAACAGGGTCCAGCCGAACAGCCAGTTGACCTCGCGGGGCTTGCGGAACGCGCCGGTGAAGAAGACGCGCATCATGTGCACGAGCATGCCGGCGAGGAAGACGATCGCCGCCCAGTGGTGGATCTGCCGGACCAGGAGTCCGCCGCGGACCTCGAAGCTGATGTGGAGGGTGGACTCGTAGGCGCGGGTCATGAGGATGCCGTTGAGCGGCTCGTACGGGCCGTGGTAGACGACCTCGGAGGCGCTCGGCTCGAAGAAGAGCGTGAGGTAGACGCCGGTCAGGATCAGGATCAGGAAGCTGTAGAGGCAGACCTCGCCGAGCATGAAGGACCAGTGGTCCGGGAAGACCTTGCGCATGTTGGCCTTGGCCAGCGAGTAGAGGCCGAGCCGGCCGTCGGCCCAGTCCGCCAGCCGCTCGCCCCCCGGCGTCTCGCCCCGTCGCCCCGCACGTGAAGTCCCTTGCCCTCGCCCGGAGTTGATCTCTCCCGCGTCCATGGGCCACCCCCTCGGCCCACCAGGGTGGCACGACCCCACCCCGAAGCCAACGGCGCGTCACCCCCCACCTGTCCCTCGCCCCCGCGCGGGTTTCGTTCGCTGCGGGTGGGTGGGGGCTGGGCGCGCAGCTCCCCGCGCCCCTTGAGGGCGCCGGCGCGCATCTTTCAGCCCGTCCGGCGTTTGAGGACGAGGCCGTTCAGGCCGAAGCGGGGGGCTGGGGGCGGCAGCCCCCAGGGACGGGACGGGTAGGGGCGGCGGGGGCGAGGACCGGGTGGGGGGGCTCAGCCGCTCGGCGTGAGGGTGATCACGGCGGTGCGGGCGGTTGCGTGGAGTGTTGTCTTCTCGTTGGTCAGGAGCACGGCGTCGTAGCGCCCGAGAGTCACCCCGGCCACCTCCGCCGTGCCGTCGAGGGCGACGACAAGCACGGCCGGGCCCGCCGGGAGGGCGAGAGATCGGCGGGGGGCGGCGACCGTGACGGTGGGGGCCGCCGCGGCGCCCCGATGCCACATGACGTTGAGATTGACGACCGGGCCGCCGATCAGGCGGCAGTCGGTCGGCAGGTCACCGGGGAAGCGTTGTGGGACGAACCGCGTATCGACCCGGCGGTGTTCGCCGCCGACGGTCAGGTCCATCCCCTCCCCCTCGACCATGGTGAGGATCCGGTCCACGTCGGCGAACGCCGAGAACGGCCCGTCGCCGCCGACGTCGGCCAGGCTCACCCGCCACTCGAAGTCCCCCATGTCCGCGCCCTCGGGCCGGGCGACGATCTCGCGCGTCACCCCGCCACCGTTCTTCCAGGGCACCCCGACCCGCCCGGCGGCCGACAGGACACGCACGGTCACTGGACGATCCCCCGCTCGCGCGCGGCCGTCAGCCACTGGGGGAAGTCGCCCACGATCCGGTCGTAGAGCTCGGCGTCGGAGACCTTCCGGGGCTGCGAACCGGCGTGGAAGAAACCGGCGTTGTCGACGACCCGCTTCTGCGGCACCGGCAACTCGTCGAGTTTGCGCAGGAACTCGAACTGCTTGCTGTCCGGGTCACCGAACCCTATGAACTGCCAGAACAGCGGAAGCTTCGCCGCCTTGCACAAGTACCGTTCGGCGGCGAGCTTGTTGATGGGGCCGCCGTCGGTCTGGAAGACGACCAGGGCGGGGTCCTTGGAGCCGCTGTCGAGGTAGTGGTCGATGACCGCGTCCATGGCCAGGTGGTAACTGGTCTTCCCCATGTGGCCGAGCCCGGCCGCGATCTCCTCCACCCGGCCCTGGTGGTTGTCGAGCGCGATGTCCGTGACCGCGTCGATGTCCGTGGAGAAAGTTCTACGTATGGTGCCCCTGAGAGCACGCCACCAGGAGGGGCCATGACCACGACCGGCAGGGAGTACCTGCGAGTCTCCAAGGGCAAGGGACGCGTCGCCCGATCCATCACTGACCAGCACCGCGACAACATCGCGGCAGAGACCGAGCACGGGCCCTGGACGTGGGGTGAGGCGTACGCCGACACGGGATCGGCGTCTAAGTTCGCGCGCAAGACCCGGGATGACTTCGACCGGCTCATGGCCGACCTCACCTCCGGCGAGTTCGGTGAGCCAGGCACGGTGCTCGTGCTGTGGGAGATCTCCCGGCTCGCCCGTGAGACCGGTAAGGGCGTCGCCCTGGTCGACGCGGCCGAGGGGGGCGGTTACAAGATCCATGTGACCAGCCTGGACCGCACCTTCAACCCGAGCAACTACGGCGACCGTCACAGCCTGATCTCCGGCATCAACGACGCCGAGAAGGAGGCACGCCTCCTGTCTGTCCGTACGCTGCGCGGTGTGAACTCCGCACTGGACGACGGCCGACCGCACGGTAAGCGCCCGTACGGCTACGCCCGGGATTACGAATCGATCGATGGCCGTCCACGGCCCGTGAGGCAGTACCCGGACCCGGAGGAAGCGCCGCTAGTCCAGGAGCTGTTCCGGCGCGTCCTCGGCAGCCCTGAGAAGGCACCGGAGTCCATCCGGTCCGTGGCTATGGACTGGGAGAAGCGTGGGGTCATCAGCCGTCAGGGTGGCGTCCCGTTCTCACCGCAGAACCTGCGGCAGATGCTCATGCGTAAGGCGTACATCGGCGTGCGCGTGCACGGCGGCAGTGAGCGCCCCGGTAACTGGGAGCCGCTCATCGACCTGGAGACGTTCGAGGCCGTACAGCGGCTGCTCGCCGACCCGTCCAGGAAGACACACACGAGCAGGGCCGTGCGCCACGTGCTCACGGGCACCCTGCGGTGCGACGTCTGCGGCGGGCGCATGACGGCGCGCGCGGGTGGGAGCAGCCATCAGCGCAACCCCTCGTACACCTGCTACATGTACGCGCACCTGATGATCGATAAGGCAGCCACGGACGCGTTCCTGATCGGCACGGCCGAGCACCCCGGCGTGCTCCTGGCCTACCTGTCCCGGGAGGACGTGGCCGCAGGTCTGACAGGCACCGGCGATGACACCGAACTGAGCGACGTACGCGGCCAACTGAGCGACAAGCGGGGGCAGTTGAAGGCGTTCGAGGATGAGGACCCCGAGACCCCGGCAGAGGCCCGCCTGATCGGCCGGAGGATCACGGCCCTGGAGGCTGAGATCAGGGAGCTGGAGGAGCGGGAGCGGACGCTTACGCGCCCCAACCCACTCACCACCATGTTCGCGACCGGCCCCGGCGCGATCGAGAGGTGGCAGGCCACGGAGGTCACGGCGCAGCGCGCCATTGCGGCGCTCCTGCTGTCCCCGGACGCCCTCGGTCGGCCCCATGTCCGGCGCGTGGCCGACAGTGCGTCAGAGGCCGTACAGGACCGCATCAGGTGGGAGAAGGACTGACGTCCCCGAGCACGACGAGAGCCCCCGTTCGGCCTTCGGGTCGGCGGGGGCTTCTCTGTGTGCGCGGCAGGCAATCCGAGTCAAGCAACTGCAAAAGACGCAGGTCAGAGGCCTGCAAATAATTTGGAAATGCCTTGGTAGACATGTAGCCTGATCATGTCGTCAGGAGAGGACGGCCACGCCGACGGTGCGTCGGTGTGCGTGCACGTCTCTCCTGGAGGACCCGTGACCACCCCGTCCGGCGCCGCCGTTCCCTCGGACCTGATCGGACCGAAGCGCGCGGGTGAACTGCTCGGTGTCAGCTACGGCACCGTCTACTCCATGATCGCCCGTGGCGAGCTGATCGCCTACCGGGTGACTAACGGCATCGCCCGACTGTCCGAAGCGGAAGTGCGCGCACACGTGCGCATCGGCCCCCAAAGCGTGGATGCCGTCATCGATCGGATTGTCGCTGCGGCCCCCGAGCCGACCCCTGAACAAAGGGAAAAGCTGGACCGGTGGCTGGCGCCGCTCACGGCGGTATGAGTTCCATGTCCAGCGACTTCGAAAACCCCGCAGTCCGGCGCGACCTGGCCGGTCTGAATTGGGATGCCATCTGTGGTGTGCAGGACGACGACACCGAGGAGATCTCCGAGGAGATGGCCACAGAAGAACTGCCCCCGGTTTCAGGTCCCGGGGGCAGCGATGAAAGGCATGGCCAGCATGGCATGACGTAACACCTAGGACCGACTGAGGAGAGGAGCCACCGCTACGGCGGTGGTCTGACTGACGGGCCTAAGACAAAAGCAAACCGCCCCGGAGAGGAGTTCCGGGGCGGTCGACAGAACCAGGTCAAGGATGACACAGAACATTGTCCCGCCTAACTCTCCGGCGGGACCGTACGCGATAGGCGTACCTGCCTATCTGGCACAGGGGTGGGATGGAGTCATCCCCCTTCGTCCCGACGGGAAGATCCCGTACCTGAAAGACGTGACAGGACGGGACGGGCGTCAGGCGACGGCCGAGGACTCTCTCCGTATCGCGGATCGTCTGCCGTACTGCACGGGAAATCTCGGCCTCCGTCTCCCTAAGGGCATCATCGGAATCGACGTCGACGAGTACGACGAGAAGCACGGCTACAGCACCACGATCCTGGAGTTGACCGAGAAGCTTGGGCCGCTTCCCTTCGGTCCCTACTCGACTTCCCGGGGGCCTGGCGTAAGCGGCATCTGGCTCTTCCACCTTCCTGGCGAATACCGGGAACTGAAGGATGTCGCCGGACCTGATGTCGAGGTCATCCAGTGGCACCACCGGTACACCCAGACCTGGCCGTCGGTGCATCCCCGGACAGGCGGCATCTACCGGTGGCACGCGGCCGACGGGACACCCTTGGAACGGCCACCCCGCCCCGAGGAGTTGCCGACCCTCCCCCAGGCATGGGCCGACTACCTGACAAAGCAGGAGCGCGTCTCGCGGCCGAGCGCGCTTCCGGTGGACCCGCGTACTGGTGAGGTCCTGGAGGGCTTCCAGGGGACGCCTGAGGGGCTCCGTCGGCGCTTTGAGCAACGGCTCCAGGAGATCCGGGATGAGCCGACAAACGGACGCGGCGAACAGTGGATCAACAACATCGCCATGGAGTTCGGCCACTACGTCCCCCACCAGCTCCACGAACACGACGTTGTACGCGGCATCACGGAGGCCGTGGACCCGTGGACTACGTGGCCGGACGGCGGACGGGCCAAGGTACTCAGGGGCATCGACACGGGGCTGCCGGACGGCATGGCCGAACCGGAGGTGTGGACGGACCCGCGTACGCCCTCGGCGGACGGCGAGGGTTCTGCCACCCTGCGCCGGTTGAAGCTGACGCCCGCCTCGCAGATCGAGCCGGAGCCTGTCATCTGGGCATGGGAACCAGAGTCCGGCCAGGGACGCATTCCTGCGGGGGCCCTCACCCTGGCCGCAGGCAGGGAGGGCACGGGTAAGTCGTCGTTCGGCATCTGGCTGGCCGCCCAGCTCTCCCGTGGCACGCTGCCGGGGACCTTCTACGGGCAGCCGAGGAACGTGCTGTACGCGGCCGTTGAGGACTCCTGGTCCCGCACTCTCGTTCCCCGCCTCATGGCGGCCGGAGCAGACCTCACGCGGGTGTTCCGCGTCGACATCGAGGTGATCGAGGACACCGTGCAGGAGGCGATGATCTGCCTGCCCATGGACGTGTCGCTCATCGAGCAAGCCATCAAGGAGCACGACGTGGCCGCGCTCATCGTGGACCCGCTCATGTCCACGCTCGGCAGGACGACGGACGCCCACCGAACACAGGACGTCCGGCAGGCACTTGAACCCCTCGTACGCATGGCGGGGCGCACCAGGGCGCTCACGCTGGGCATCGCCCACTTCAACAAAACGTCCGGAAACGATGCAGCGCAACTCATCTCCGGGTCTGGCGCATTCAAGGATCTGGCCCGCTCGGTCCTGGTGTTCGCCCGTAACCGGGAGACCGAAGAACAGGTCATGAGCCAGGTGAAGAACAGCCTCGGTCGGCTGGACCTCCCGCACATCGGATACGTCATCGAGGGCGTGGACGTGGAGACGCCCTCGGGCACGGCCAACGTCGGGCGCCTCGCCTTCACCGGACCCGTGGAAATGGGCGTGGAAGACATGCTGTCCGCGCCCATCGACGCGGAGGAGGCCGGAGAGCGAGCAGAGGCCACCGCGTGGCTACTCGGCTATCTGACCGAACAGGGGGGAGAGGCCGCACGGATGGACGTCGTGAAGGCCGGAAAAGCACAGGGATTCTCTGAGACCACAATCCGCCGGGCGCGCCAAAAAGGCCGGGTGACGTTTACGGAGCGTAGCGGCTTCGGGGGCGGAACAGTGTGGCGACACCCCGAAAACAGCCAGTCGGGTCACAGTCGGGTCAGTCAGGTCACGTCACAGAGTCCTGGCCCGACTGACCTGACTGTGGAATCCGTGACCCGACTGGAAGAACCGCAGTCACAGAACGTGACTGTCCCTCAGGGCCAGGAAATGGGGCCGTGCACCCGATGCAAGACCACCCCCACCCGTCGATATGGAGCGGGTGCTAACCCGCTCTGCGAGAACTGCCGCAACGCGGCCGAGGAGAGCCAGTGAGTACCTATCTGAACAACGCCCTCGATGGCTACGCCCGGCCCGACAAGGAGACGTACCGCGTACGCGCAGGGGCATTTCTGCTCACGCTCGAAGGCGTGCGCCACGTGGTTCGGTTCAAGCAGGACGCAGGCTTCCCTGAGGAGTTCACCGAAGACACGCGGGACGACGTTCGCATCACGCACTTCGGTTGCGTGCGGTCGCTGGTCTACGACGCCTTCGCATTCCTTGCGGCGACCCAGGGTGAGACGGACCGTGACCGCCACAACAGGCTGGAAGAACTGGCCTACGAAGTTCTCCTCCACGCCAACACGGAGAACGACACGGCCATGCTCGAAGCGGCCGATGAGATGGCCTCACTGACTCCGTACTGGGTCAAGGTCTCCGCCGCATAACGCATGCAGCCACCCCCGGGGGTGCAGCCCCGGGGGTGGCCACGAATCCTCTCCTCAACGCCAATCAAGAAGGGATGGGGATCGTATGTCGCCTTACCGTGAGACCGCTACGTGCGCCGCTACGCGGCCACGCATGGAAGAACACCCGTGCCGACTGGAGGCAGGCCATCCAGGACCGCACCGAGACCGGATAGGCCGCCGCTGGCGGAACTGGGAGAAGCGGGCACCGCGTACGCGGTACGTGCGCCCTGGCGAGTCGTACACCCCGCCACCGGCGGGCCGGTATCTGCCTCCGCACATGAGGGAGACGGCGCCTATGCCGTCGGAGGACTTCACGACCGTCGCCTAGACCGAGGTCGCCTAGGCCTCGGTCTCCATCGAGATGAAGTCGGCCACGACCTAGCCCCCGGGGGACACCGTCTCCTCGGGGTTGGTACAAAGCCCGCTACAGTCACCGGTACGAGCGGATCACCCGGCCCCGTTCGAAGGAAAGTCCGGAGCGGAACCCGTCCCTTCCCCGAGGGGTGGCGGCCTAGAAAGGGGAGCCCGATGAGCGACTACTCGATGGGCTACTACGGCGGTAACGATGACTATGCCGCCATGTACGAAGAGCAGGACCCGTACGAAGAGCAGCCCCCGCAGCGCCAGCGTGGCGGGCAAGGGCTGCGGAACTACGCGCAGGGTGTCGCCAAGGAAAACGCGGACCTTAAGCGCAGGCTGCAAGAGCAGGAGGATGCGATCCGGGATCTGATGGCCAATGGCCAACAGCCCGCCGGAGGCGCACCTCAGACAACTGGATCGCAGCCCGGCGGATCTCAGATGCTGGCCCGGCCGTTTGCCAGCGACGCGGAACAGATGCAGTACCAGCACTTGCTTTCTCAAGGCGCCATGCCCGCCGCCCCGATGGGGTCTCAGGCGGAACAGGTCGCTCGAATCCAGAACGCGCAGAGCCCTCAGGAACTGATGGACTACCTCCGGTCGCAGGGCAACACACAGGGAATGCAGTCCTACAACGGCCAGGGCTGGCAGTAGCCCGCCAGGAGGAACACCATGGACCGAGCCGTACCGGGGACCGATCTCTCCGTAGATGTTGGCCGTGAGGGTGAGCGACAGCCGATGAAGTCGCTCAAGGGTGGGTGTGCTGCGCCGAACGTGCAGCGGCCGTGGGGTGACGCCAATACTGGCTCCCCGGCCCGGGACCGGTCTAACGACACCTGGGAGGACTCTGCATCCTCCGGCTACCTCGGCAACGCCAACTCGTCGTACAGCGGCACCCCCTGAGACTGTGCAGCTCCCTGTGCAGTCTGCATTCAGTCCCTCGTACCGGATAGACCATGGCTTCCGGGGGGCTGGATAAAGCCTGACAGGTGCAGAAGAGAAGCCCCCCGCCAGTTCGACTCGGGGGGCTTCTTCTTGCCCTTGAATTCACCCCTCTGGGATCAGCCGGCTCGTGAATAGGGCCTTTATGCCTTCAAGTGGGCTGCTTTTGCATTCAGACAGTGCAATTGCGGGTGATATTCAGGCGCTGCGCGCGGTTGGGAGACGACTGCCTGTACACCCCTCTGCGCACGTTCGTCGCGTCAGAACCACTCGTCCCACACAGCGAAGAGCAGGGCCAACGCGGCTATGCCTCCGACCTTCCAGGCGATCCAGAACAGGCAGCCCTGGCCCGTGTCTGTCGGACCCGGCGGCGTGCCCGCCAGCTTGGCCTGGCGGGACAACTCGGAGTGCTTGGCCGCAGCCATGACGCCGATGACGGCGCACACGCAGAGCAAGGCGAACGACTCGTGCGAGTACTGGTCCCACGCGGCCTTGAACGCGGCCAGCACGGCAACCGCCATCACGATCCCGATCCCCATGGACGGCCTTCCACTCCCTGGTTTCTTCCGCGCGCAGCGCGGATGCGAGCCAGGATCCTAAGCGGTGCCGGGTTCGGCACCACCAGGTGGGCATGCGCGCGGTGCGCCCACACGGTCCAGCCGGGACCGGAGTTGCCGAGTTCGTGAGCGACGGCCACCGCGTCGCCGGGGTCGGCGATCGGTTCATCGCAGGCTCGACACACGTGCTCGGTCACGGTCACGAGCTCACCCCGCCCAGGGTCTCCCAGTGGTCGCACAAGGCGTTCAGGGAGCGCGCGAGGCGCCGGGCGTAGACCAGCTCGCTCGGTGCGGGCTGCGGCCCCGTCTTGAGCCTTCCTCGTGCTTCGCCGACGCAGGCGAGTGCGCAGTACCGGGGGATGCTGTCCCTGTGGAGCCGGACCGCCATCCGCTCGACTTCGGGGGCGAGCAGCTCCATGTGCCCGCGCAGGGTGGCCGTGAGGGTGGCTACCTCGTCGGCGGAGGGCGGCAGTACGCCCGGTACGGAGTCTGGGTCGAGCAGGCGGCCCACGGTCGCCCGCATCGTCTCGATGTCGGGTGGGGCCTGCTCTGTGGCAGTCGCCGGATGGGTGGTAGTTGTAGGCACGTTGCAGCTCCTCGTAGCTGTGGCCGCGCCCCGGGAGGTCTCACCACCTCGCCGGGGTCTTTCGTCACAGCTCACGGTGTCCGCACCGTATGTAACCGCGCGATGACGGACAGGGCGTCGGAGGGGCGACACAGGGGGCGTCATTTCGGTGTCAATGACGCCCTTACAGGGCTACCGTGATCTCTATGACGACACCGAACAGCACCCTTCGGGCAGTCCGTAAGGGACTGCTCCTGTCTCAGGACGAATTCGCCCGTGCGCTCCGTGAGGCTGGCCAGCGCGTAGGCGAGCCCAACGACGCGTCAAAGCGCCTCGTGCAGCGCTGGGAGAGCGGCGGCATCGCCGCTCCCCGCCAGGCCTACGCGCGGGCCCTGGAGATCGTGACAGGCGTACCCATCGAGGCCTTGGGGTTCTCTGCCCCGGTGCCCCTGGCCCGCGTTGCCGACGACGGACACGGCGGCCATGACCTCCAGGACAGCCCCACCGGCGTACCCGTGGCCAGCGGGTCGCCGACCCCTCAGGCAGCGCCACGGGGCAACTACTCCGGTATCTGGCTGTCCACGTACGAGTTCGTCTCGTCCGGCAGGGACAACCGGGTGTTCACCGGAAAGCACTACGTGGTGCTGCTCCAGCACGGCAACCGTCTCACTGGGCGCAGCCTGCCGAACGCGTCCCTGAACGCGAACAGTCCCCTGACTCTGGATCTCCAGTTGGACGGGAGCACCGTCACGGGTACCTGGACCGAGCAGACGGCGCAGGACGGCTACTACCGGGGCGCCCGCTACTTCGGGGCCATACAGATGCTGGTCGAGCCGACCGGCCGCCGGATGGCGGGCAAGTGGGTCGGGTTCGGTAAGGAGTTCGACGTCAACACCGGCCCGTGGGAGTTGCGTCTCATGGACGCCGACACGGGTAAGGCCACGCTGGACAGCTACAACCGGCCGCCGGAGGCGTGAGCCTGAGGAGTCTGGGAGACATGCTGGGGTGGGCTCTAGCCCATCCCAGCAGCCCCCGTTTAATACCCCCGGGTCAAGGACTGGCAAAGAGCCCGCTGACCAGCAGCGATGCCCACTGTGCTCCGGGTGAGGCGTTCGCTCTGGCTTTGCTCCAGCTCCGCCGCAGGCCTGGCCAGCCCGCTGGCCTGCGAGTTCGTCTAGATGTACGGACTGTGCTGCGTTGCTCAGCAATGAACGCAAAGCAGGGCAACGGGCAGGCCATGCGACAGTCACGGCCAAGCAATGCAGGCACACATGTGCCATGCATGGATGGCCTATGAAACTGGGCAGCTACGGCGTCGGTTGCCTGCCTCGCATCCCGGAGCTGCTCACCTCCGGGACGGCCACCAGACTCTCGCCGTAGACCTCCCCCTCCGTGGAGGTCATCTCCGAGTTGGCGTGCCTCTGTGGCCCCCGTCGGCAGCCTCCGGCGCCATGCCATGCCGTCCGGCTACGCGGCCCCCTCGGGGCACGTCAGGGCCCTGTGACAGGGGGCCGGATCCAGCTACGGGGCGTGACATCAGCGGTGCCGTCCCACCCCTCCGCCGATCATGGTCCGATTCGCTTCAGTGAATCGCTCTGACCTGCGGGTTCCTTGATCACATGCTGGTCACTCTCCGTCGTACCAACTGTGGAGAGTTGTCCGTGGAGAAGAAGACGACAGGGACGGTGCCGTCGTCGTCGAGGTGCGCCGACAGGCCGAGCACCCGGTCCGCCAGCGCCTGCACACTGCCGTCCTTGTAGTACGGCTTCATCGACCCGGAGTAGTCGACGACCAGGTACACCGCGGCCCGCTGTCCGCTCAGCCCGTGCTTGGTGAGGGAGACACCGGCGCTCTTGTACAGGCTGACCAGCGCGGGTGCGGTCTCCTCCACCTTGGTGAGGCTGATTCCGGCCATGCGGGGCTCCCATCGCGCGAGGGTTGCGGAAACGCCGAGATTACGGCACCGCCGACCCCTGCCGTCCCCCTCTCACATGGGCATTCGCTATTTTGTTCGCCGCCGACCCCACCGGCTCATCGTCCCCCTGATCTCCGTACCCGCGAGGAGCCGGTCGTGGAATCCGAATCCACTGAATCCACTGAATCCGCCGAGTCCACCGAATCCGCCGTCACCACCTGCTACCGCCATCCCAAGGTGGAGTCCCATGTGCGCTGCACACGGTGCGACCGCTACATCTGCCCGGACTGCATGCGCGAGGCGGCCGTCGGTCACCAGTGCGTGGAGTGCGTGAAGGAGGGCGCCAGGACGATCCGGCAGGCCCGCACGGCGTTCGGCGGCCGTATCTCGACCGTGCCCGTGGTGACGTACGTCCTGATCGCGCTCAACGTGCTGGCCTATGTGGGCGAGGTGGTGCGCCCGGCGATCGTGGACCGGTTCGAGATGCTGGGCGCGGCGCTGACGGGGCCCGACGGCGGGCACTACGTCTGGCAGGCCCAGTACCCCTACGACTTCCACCCGGAGGGCGTGGTCGACGGGGAGTGGTACCGGATGCTGACCGGCGCGTTCCTCCATCTGCCGCCCACCGAGGGAACGTTCGGGATTCTGCACATCGTGATGAACATGGTCTCGCTGTGGAACCTGGGCCGGGTGGTGGAGGCCCAGCTCGGCCGGATCCGCTTCGTCACGCTCTATCTGCTCTCGGCGCTCGGCGGCTCGGTCCTCGTGCTGGTGATCGCGCCGTACACGCCCACGCTCGGTGCGTCGGGTGCCATCTTCGGGCTGGGGGCCGCGTACTACGTCATGGCCCGCCGGCTGGGCGCCGACATGAGCGCCGTCAACCGCTTCATGGCGGGCCTGCTGCTGTGGCTGCTCATCTCGGCGGGACTCACCTCCTGGCAGGGCCACCTGGGCGGACTGCTGGCGGGCGGCGTGGTCACGCTCGCCTACGCGTACGCGCCCCGGGACCGCCGCCGGGCTCTGGTCCAAGCGGCCGCGTGCGCCGCGCTGTTGGCACTGCTGGTGATCACGGCCGTCGGAAAGGTGTCCGAGCTGACGAGCGGAGCGGCCTGAGCGCTCCCTAGGCTGAACCCATGAAACGTGCTCGGCTCCTCCTGCTCGCGGTGCTCCCCGCGGTCGCGGCGGCGGTCTACTTCCTCGCCCCGGGACTCACGGACGCGAGCGGGGCGGCCGGGCACGCGCAGGCACGCCAGGACGCCGAGCGACCGGCGGGCGCGGGCCTCGCCGCCCCGGACAAGAAGGAGCTGGCGCAGAAGCTCGTGGCGAGCGCGGAGAACTCCACGCTCGACTGGCGCAGCGCGTACGCCTACATCGAGGACATCGGCGACGGCCAGGGCTACACGGCGGGCCTCATCGGCTTCTGCACCGGCACCCACGATCTGCTCGTCCTGGTCGAGGGCTACACGAAGGACCACCCGGGCAACGGCCTCGCCCGCTACCTCCCCGCCCTGCGCGAGGTCGACGGGACGGACTCGCACAAGGGTCTCGACCCGGGCTTCGCGGCGGCCTGGCGCAAGGAGGCCTCGGTGGCCGCCTTCCGCAGGGCGCAGGACGCCGAGCGGGACCGCGTCTACTTCGACCCCGCGGTGCGCCGCGCCAAACTCGACGGCCTCGGCACGCTGGGCCAGTTCATCTACTACGACGCCATGGTCATGCACGGGCCCGGCACCGGCGCGGGCGGCTTCTACGACCTGCGCACCCGTGCCATGGCCCAGGCCGACACCCCCGCCGAGGGCGGTTCCGAGAAGGCCTACCTCGACATCTTCCTCGACGTCCGTCGCGCGGCGATGAAGTCCGAGAGCGCCCACCGCGACACGACCCGCATCGACACGGCCCAGCGGATGTTCCTGTATGACGGGAACCTGGACCTGCGCACGCCGCTGGAGTGGAAGGTGTACGGGGAGACGTACAAGGTGCCGTAGCCCCTCGCCCCGATGCCGGGGCCCCTCCGCCGAGGTGCCTGCGCCCGGTCGGTCAGGCTCCGTCAGTGCTCGACGACCTCGCCGTCGCTCAGTTCCAGTACGCGGTCCGCCGGGCCCAGGAGTTGGGGGTCGTGCGTGGCGACCAGAGCCGTGACGCCCTCGCTGGCGACCACCGCCCGCAGCAGTTCCATCACCGCCAGGCCGGTCTGCGCGTCCAGCCGTCCAGCCGTCCGGTCGGCTCGTCGGCGAGCAGCGGGGCCACGCGCTCCTCGCGTTCGCGGGGGTCGGCTCTGCGCAGCCGCCCGGCCGGCCCGGCAGACGGACGCCCGCCGCCCCCGGCGCCGACTTCTGCTGGTCGACGCGGAGGGCCACGAGTCCCTGGTGGCACGGGAGTTCGCGACGCTGGACCGGGCCGGCCGGCTCCAGCCGCCCGCCGAGTACACCGCGGCCCTCGGCATGGAGGACCGGGTGATGCTGGAACTGGATCGGGACCACATCGGGGTGTGGCCGGACGACACCGGGCGCCCGGCCGGCTGAGACCGCCACCACGACGCCCCACCGCCCGCCACCGCCCGACCTGCCACCGCCCGACCTGCTGACGACGCACCACGGCGCCCACCACCGTCCGGTCGGGGACAAGGCAGGCGCCGCGTTCAGTTCCGTACGCCGTTGTACGGGACGTTTGTTGGGGTGGAGCGTCAGACCATCAGCGAGCGGTCCGTCGGGCGGATCGGGGCCGGCAGATCGCTGGCCCCGGTCAGGAAGCGGTCGACCCCGCGGGCGGCCGAGCGGCCCTCCGCGATGGCCCACACGATCAACGACTGGCCGCGGCCGGCGTCACCGGCGACGTACACGCCGGGCACGTTGGTCGCGAAGTCGGCGTCACGGGCGATGTTGCCGCGCGCGTCGAGCTCCAGGCCGAACTGGGAGACCACGCCGTTCTCGACGTCGGTGCCGGTGAAGCCCATGGCCAGCGTGACCAGCTGGGCGGGGATCTTGCGCTCCGTGCCCGGCTTCTGGTTCAGCTTGCCGTCGACGAACTCGACCTCGGTGAGGTGCAGCCACTGGACGTTGCCGTCCTCGTCGCCCTCGAAGTGGGTGGTGGAGACCGAGTAGACGCGGTCGCCGCCCTCCTCGTGCGCGGAGGTGACCTTGTAGAGCATCGGGAACGTCGGCCAGGGCTGGCCCGGGTTCCGCTCCTCGCCGGGCTGCGGCATGATCTCCAGCTGCGTGACCGAGGCGGCGCCCTGGCGGTGGGCGGTCCCCACGCAGTCCGCGCCGGTGTCGCCGCCGCCGATGACCACGACGTGCTTGCCCTCGGCCGTGATCGGGGGCGCCACGTAGTCGCCCTCCTGGACCTTGTTGGCCAGCGGCAGGTACTCCATGGCCTGGTGGATGCCCTTGAGCTCGCGGCCGGGGACCGGGAGGTCACGCGCGGTCGTCGCACCGGCGGCGATGACCACGGCGTCGTACCGCTTGCGCAGGTCCGTCGCCTTGAGGTCGCGGCCGATCTCGATGCCGGTGCGGAAGCGGGTGCCCTCCGCGCGCATCTGCTCGATGCGGCGGTTGATGTGCCGCTTCTCCATCTTGAACTCGGGGATGCCGTAGCGCAGCAGACCGCCGACGCGGTCGGCACGCTCGTACACGGCGACCGTGTGACCCGCCCGGGTGAGCTGCTGGGCGGCGGCCAGGCCCGCCGGGCCCGAGCCGATGACCGCGACGGTCTTGCCCGACAGGCGCTCGGGGATCTGCGGGGCGACATCGCCCGTGTCCCACGCCTTGTCGATGATCGAGACCTCGACGTTCTTGATGGTCACGGCGGGCTGGTTGATGCCGAGCACACACGCCGACTCGCAGGGAGCGGGGCACAGGCGGCCCGTGAACTCGGGGAAGTTGTTCGTGGCGTGCAGACGCTCGGACGCGGCCCCCCAGTCCTCGCGGTAGGCGTAGTCGTTCCACTCGGGGATCAGGTTCCCCAGCGGACAGCCGTTGTGGCAGAACGGGATCCCGCAGTCCATGCAACGGCTGGCCTGCTTGGAGATGATCGGGAGCAGTGAGCCCGGAACGTAGACCTCGTTCCAGTCCTTGACGCGCTCCTCGACGGGGCGGGTCCTGGCGACCTCGCGGCCGTGGTTCAAAAAGCCCTTGGGATCAGCCATTGGTCGCCGCCTCCATCATCTTCTCGGTGATCTCGGACTCGGGGAGTCCGGCTCGCTCGGCGGCGTCCTTGGCGGCGAGCACTGCCTTGTACGTGCTGGGGATGATCTTGCTGAAGCGGTCGACCGCGGTGTCCCACTCGGCCAGGAGCTTCTCGGCGACGGTCGAGCCGGTCTCCTCCTGGTGGCGGCGCACCACGTCGTGCAGCCACTGCTTGTCGGTGTCGTCGAGGGCCTCGACGGCGCCCACGTTGCCGGCGTTGACGTTGTCGCGGTTCAGGTCGACGACGTACGCGATGCCGCCGGACATGCCGGCCGCGAAGTTGCGGCCCGTCTCGCCGAGGACGACCGCGTGGCCGCCGGTCATGTACTCGCAGCCGTGGTCGCCCACGCCCTCGGAGACCACCGTCGCGCCGGAGTTGCGGACGCAGAAGCGCTCGCCGGTGCGGCCGCGCAGGAAGAGCTCGCCGCCCGTAGCGCCGTACGCGATGGTGTTGCCCGCGATGGTCGAGTACTCGGCGAGGTGGTCGGCGCCCCGGTCGGGACGGACGATCACCCGGCCGCCGGAGAGGCCCTTGCCGACGTAGTCGTTGGCGTCGCCCTCCAGGCGCAGCGTGACACCGCGCGGCAGGAAGGCGCCGAAGGACTGGCCCGCGGAGCCGGTGAAGGTGATGTCGATGGTGTCGTCGGGCAGGCCCCCGCCACCGAACTTCTTCGTCACCTCGTGGCCGAGCATGGTGCCGACCGTGCGGTTGATGTTGCGGATCGCGACCTGGGCGCGCACCGGCTGGGCGTCGGCCTGGGTGTTCGCGGCCAGCGCGTCGGCGGCGAGCTTGATCAGCTCGTTGTCGAGCGCCTTCTCCAGACCGTGGTCCTGCGCGATGACCTGGTGGCGCACCGCGCCCTCGGGCAGCTCGGGCACGTAGAAGAGCGGGGACAGGTCCAGTCCCTGCGCCTTCCAGTGGGTGATCGCCCGCTCCACGTCGAGGTTCTCGGCGTGGCCGACGGCCTCCTCGATCGTGCGGAAGCCGAGCTCGGCGAGGATCTCGCGGACCTCTTCGGCGATGAACTTGAAGAAGTTCACGACGTACTCGGCCTTGCCGGCGAAGCGGTCGCGCAGCACCGGGTTCTGGGTGGCGATGCCGACCGGGCAGGTGTCCAGGTGGCAGACGCGCATCATGACGCAGCCGGAGACGACGAGCGGCGCGGTCGCGAAACCGAACTCCTCGGCGCCGAGCAGCGCGGCGATGACGACGTCACGGCCGGTCTTCAGCTGGCCGTCGGTCTGCACGACGATACGGTCGCGCAGGCCGTTGAGCAGCAGCGTCTGCTGGGTCTCGGCGAGGCCGAGCTCCCAGGGGCCGCCCGCGTGCTTCAGGGAGGTCAGCGGGGAGGCGCCCGTACCGCCGTCGTGGCCGGAGATGAGCACCACGTCCGCGTGCGCCTTGGAGACACCCGCGGCGACCGTGCCGACACCGACCTCGGAGACCAGCTTGACGTGAATCCGCGCCTGCGGGTTCGCGTTCTTGAGGTCGTGGATCAGCTGGGCCAGGTCCTCGATGGAGTAGATGTCGTGGTGCGGGGGCGGGGAGATGAGGCCCACGCCCGGGGTGCTGTGCCGGGTCTTGGCGACCCAGGGGTAGACCTTGTGGCCGGGCAGCTGGCCGCCCTCGCCGGGCTTGGCGCCCTGCGCCATCTTGATCTGGATGTCGTCGGCGTTGACCAGGTACTCCGACGTCACGCCGAAGCGGCCGGAGGCGACCTGCTTGATCGACGAGCGGCGTGCCGGGTCGTAGAGCCGGTCCGCGTCCTCGCCGCCCTCACCGGTGTTGGACTTGCCGCCCAACTGGTTCATGGCGATGGCGAGGGTCTCGTGCGCCTCCTTGGAGATGGAGCCGTACGACATGGCGCCGGTGGAGAAGCGCTTGACGATCTCGCTCACCGGCTCGACCTCGTCGATCGAGATCGGCTGCCGGTCGGACTTGAAGCCGAACAGGCCCCGGAGCGTCATCAGGCGCTCGGACTGCTCGTTCACCCGGTCGGTGTACTTCTTGAAGATGTCGTAGCTGCCGGAGCGCGTCGAGTGCTGGAGGCGGAAGACCGTCTCCGGGTCGAACAGGTGCGGCTCGCCCTCGCGGCGCCACTGGTACTCGCCGCCTATGTCGAGGGCCCGGTGCGCCGGGGCGATGCCGGAGGCCGGGTAGGCCTTGGCGTGCCGCGCCGCGACCTCCTTGGCGATGACGTCGAGGCCGGCGCCGCCGATCTTGGTGGCGGTGCCGTTGAAGTACTTCTCGACGAAGGCCTGGTCCAGGCCGACGGCCTCGAAGACCTGGGCGCCGCGGTAGGAGGCGACGGTCGAGATGCCCATCTTGGACATGACCTTGAGGACGCCCTTGCCGAGCGCGTAGATCAGGTTGCGGATGGCCTGCTCGGCCTCGATGCCGGTCAGGAAGGTGCCGGCGCGGACCAGGTCCTCGACCGACTCCATCGCCAGGTACGGGTTGACCGCGGCGGCGCCGAAGCCGATGAGGAGGGCCACGTGGTGGACCTCGCGGACGTCGCCCGCCTCGACCAGCAGGCCCACCTGGGTGCGCTGCTTGGTGCGGATGAGGTGGTGGTGGACGGCCGCGGTGAGCAGCAGCGAGGGGATCGGCGCGTGCTCGGCGTCGGAGTGGCGGTCCGACAGGACGATCAGACGGGCGCCGTTCTCGATGGCCGCGTCGGCCTCCGCGCAGATCTCCTCGATCCGCGCGGCGAGGGAGTCGCCGCCACCGCTGACCCGGTAGAGACCGGACAGGGTCGCGGCCTTCATGCCCGGCATGTCGCCGTCGGCGTTGATGTGGATGAGCTTGGCCAGCTCGTCGTTGTCGATCACCGGGAAGGGCAGGGTGACGCTACGACAGGACGCGGCCGTGGGCTCCAGCAGGTTGCCCTGCGGGCCCAGCGAGGAGCGCAGCGAGGTGACGAGCTCCTCGCGGATCGCGTCCAGAGGCGGGTTGGTGACCTGCGCGAACAGCTGGGTGAAGTAGTCGAAGAGCAGGCGCGGGCGGGCGGAGAGGGCCGCGATCGGCGAGTCCGTGCCCATGGAGCCCAGCGGCTCACCGCCGGTGTTGGCCATCGGCGCGAGGATGATGCGCAGCTCTTCCTCGGTGTAGCCGAAGGTCTGCTGGCGGCGGGTGACCGAGGCGTGGGTGTGCACGATGTGCTCGCGCTCGGGGAGGTCGGAGAGCTCGATCTCGCCGGCTTCCAGCCACTCCGCGTACGGCTTGTCGGCGACGAGGGCGGCCTTGATCTCGTCGTCCTCGATGATGCGGTGCTCGGCGGTGTCGACCAGGAACATGTTGCCGGGCTGGAGGCGGCCCTTGCGGACGACCTTCGCGGGGTCGATGTCGAGGACGCCGACCTCCGAGCCGAGGACGACCAGGCCCTCGTCGGTGACCCAGTAGCGGCCGGGGCGCAGACCGTTGCGGTCGAGGACCGCGCCGACCTGGGTGCCGTCGGTGAAGGTGACACAGGCCGGGCCGTCCCAGGGCTCCATCATCGTGGAGTGGAACTGGTAGAAGGCGCGGCGGGCCGGGTCCATGGAGTCGTGGTTCTCCCACGCCTCCGGGATCATCATCAGCACGGAGTGCGGGAGCGAGCGGCCGCCGAGGTGGAGGAGCTCGAGCACCTCGTCGAAGGAGGCGGAGTCGGACGCGTCGGGCGTGCAGATCGGGAAGACCCGCTCCATGCCCTTGTCCCCGAAGAGATCCGAGACCAGCTGGGACTCGCGCGCCTGCATCCAGTTGCGGTTGCCCTTGACCGTGTTGATCTCGCCGTTGTGCGCGACGAAGCGGTACGGGTGGGCGAGCGGCCAGCTCGGGAAGGTGTTGGTGGAGAACCGGGAGTGCACGAGCGCGATCGCGGAGGCGAAGCGGCGGTCGGACAGGTCCGGGAAGAAGGGCTCCAGCTGGCCGGTGGTCAGCATGCCCTTGTAGACGATGGTGCGCGCGGAGAGCGACGGGAAGTACACGCCGGCCTCGCGCTCGGCGCGCTTGCGCAGCACGAACGCCTTGCGGTCGAGCTCGATGCCGGTCGAGACGCCGTCCGTGACGAAGATCTGGCGGAAGGCGGGCATCGTGGAGCGGGCGGTGGCACCGAGCAGTTCGGGGGCGACCGGGACCTCGCGCCAGCCGAGGACGGTCAGGCCCTCGTCGGCGGCGATCGTCTCGATCTGTGAGACGACATCCTCGATGCCGTCCTCGGGCAGGAAGGCGATGCCGACCGCGTACGCGCCGGCCGCGGGCAGCTCGAATTCGGCCACCTCACGGAAGAACGCGTCGGGAACCTGGGACAGGATGCCCGCACCGTCGCCCGAGTCGGGCTCGGCGCCGGTGGCACCCCGGTGCTCCAGGTTGCGTAGCACGGTGAGCGCCTGCTCGACCAGCGCGTAGCTCGCCTCACCGGTGAGGGTGGCCACGAAGCCGACGCCACAGGCGTCGTGCTCGTTGCGGGGGTCGTACATACCCTGCGCAGCAGGGCGAGCATCCATGAAGGACCAGTTCTGGCCATTCGTGGAGTGCTGGGACGGCTGGCGCGGCGAACGCATCGGCTCTCCCGTCGTCGTCGTGGCATATGCATGTGCCGAGGGACGACGTTGGCCCTCTGCTTGGGGTGCAAAATTTCGTGCAGGTTACATGATGGAATGGTTCTCGGGAACCGGATACTCCGTTCCAACATGCGGACACCGGTGGGTGGCGTGGGGGTACCGCGCACGACGGTGGAGTTAAGGGGACCTAAGCGGACAGATCAGTGTCCGCGGGTCCGGGGTACGGCAGGCAACGTCACCCACCGCACCGAAGCGGCGCAGGCCTCATTGCCCGCAGCGCTTACGGCTCATTCCCAGTGGTTAAGCGATCGAAACCAGGGAGTAACGGCTACTTATGCAGTCTCATGCATAAGTGCGCGAGATATCATCCTACGGCGGTACCGAACAGGCTGCCCAGGACGTACGTCACACCCGCCGCGGCACCCCCGAGCGCGAGCTGCCGGATTCCGCTGTACCACCAGGTTCGAGCCGTCACCCGGGCCACGATCGCGCCACACGCGAAGAGCCCGATCAGCGCGAGCAGCAGCGCGGGCCACAGGACGGTCGCGCCGAGCAGATACGGCAGTACGGGGAGCAGGGCGCCCAGGGCGAAGGAGCCGAAGCTCGACACGGCGGCGACGGCCGGGGAGGGCAGGTCGCCCGGGTCGATGCCGAGCTCTTCGCGGGCATGTATCTCCAGAGCCTGCTCGGGGTCGCGCGAGAGCTGCTTGGCCACTTCGCGGGCGAGCGCGGAATCGACACCGCGCGACTCGTACAGCGCGGCGAGCTCGCGCTCCTCGTCCTGCGGATGCTTTCTCAACTCACGGCGCTCGACCTCGAGTTCGGCCTGGACGAGTTCGCGCTGCGAGGCGACGGAGGTGTACTCGCCGGCGGCCATGGAGAAGGCGCCGGCTGCCAGGCCCGCGAGCCCGGTGATGACGATCGTCTGATGGGAGACGGACCCGCCGGCGACGCCGGTCATCAGGGCGAGGTTGGACACGAGCCCGTCCATCGCACCGAACACGGCCGGGCGCAGCCATCCGCCGTTCACGTCCCGGTGGGTGTGGTTGTCGCGGTGCGCCTCGTGCAGGGTCGCTTCGGTCTCGATGATGGACATACCGGTCCCCCAGGATCCTTCGATTGGACTGTTTCTACTTTTCGACAACCACGAAAGTACGCCGGTAATTTCTTCTCCGCCAGCAAGGAAAGGCTGGGCTAACCTGCGGTTTTCCCCTCAGGCGCTCATCCGTGAAGGATCTTGCACAGATGTCGACCGGGTGAATGAGGAGTCGCGGACGGCTCTGCCCGCCCCCTCCCGTGGGACACATCCCCAAAGGGCTCTGCGCCCTGAGAGGAGAGGCACCGTATGGCTTCCATCGCCTGCATTCCCTCCGTCCCGGCACCCGGGGACTCGGCCGCTCTGCGCGAGCGGGCCCGCGGCGCGCTGCTCGGCCTCGCCGTCGGGGACGCGCTGGGCGCGCCCGCCGAGAACATGAGGCCGTCGCAGATCCGCGCGAAGTGGGGACGGATCACGGGGTACGTCGCCGAACACCCGGCCGGGACGGACGACACGGAGTACGCGATCTTCTCGGGACTGCTGCTGGCCCGGCACGGTTCGGCGCTCACCGTGACGCATGTCGAGGCGGCCTGGCACCAGTGGATCGCCGACCGCGACGAGGGGCCGTTCCGGGGCGCCGGCTTCAGCGAGCGCGGCACCCTGGAGAACCTGCGCCGGGGACTCGCGGCCCCCATCTCGGCCCAGCACCGGCACGCCTGGAGCGACGGTCTGGCGATGCGCGCGGCCCCCTTCGGCGTCTTCGCGGCGGGGCGCCCGGCGGAGGCGGCCCGGCTGGTGGCGATCGACGGCTCGGTGAGCCACGAGGGCGAGGGCATCTACGGCGGCCAGGCGGTCGCGGCGGGGGTCGCGGCGGCGATGGCGGGCGCGGCCACGATCGCGGTGGTCGCCTCCGCGCTCGCCGTGATCCCGGACGACTCCTGGACGGCCCGCTCCCTGCGCCGGGCGGTGGCCGTCGCCCACCGCGGGGAACGGGCGGTCCGCTCGGCGGTCGTCATCGGCGGCTACCCCTGGACGGATCTGGCCCCGGAGGCCGTCGCCCTCGCCTTCGGGGCGTACGCCGCCGCCGGCGGCGACTTCACCGAGTCCGTCCTCACCGCCGTCAACATGGGCCGCGACGCCGACACCACGGCCGCGGTGGCGGGCGCGCTGGCCGGGGCGACCCGGGGCGCCGCCGCGATCCCGGCGGACTGGGCGGCGGCGATCGGCCCGGCACGCGGCAGCTGCCTGCCCTCCATGGCGGGCCACCACGTACTGGACGTGGCGGAACTGCTCACACCGGGGGGCGACGGGAAGTGGGGGACCGGGAGCACGGCGCCTCCGCCCCCCGACCTCTACGCCCTCACCAGCGATTACATCCTTGCCGACGACGATGACGAGGTGCAGCCATGAGACCCGGCCTGGTGGGCGACGAACCCGGCACGGGATCGGCCTCGGCACCGGAAACCGGGGGATCGATCTCGATCTGCGACATCGGGGACCCACTCCCGACGTCCGACACCGGGGACTCCCCCTCGACGGATGCGGACCCCCGTACGGAGCGGGGCGCCGCCCCCGTACCCGCCCCGCACCCCCGCCGGATCGAGGGCCTCCTGCTCGGGCTCGCCGCGGGCGACGCCGCCGGCTGGCCCGCCGGCCGGCACCGCGCGGCCCGGATGCCCGAGTGGACCCGGCGGCTGACCCGCGAGCTGGACACCTTCGCGGAGCAGAACGCGACGACGACCCTGCCCGTGCCCATCGCGCTCAACCAGCCGCCGGAACCCCTGCGGCTCGGCCCGTCGGACGACGCGGAATGGGCGGCGTTCGCGGCGGAGGCCGTGCTGCGCGCCGGGGACCGCAGCGCGCTCGGCGACCTGAGCCGGGAACGCCGGATGCGGGCGTCCATCGACCTGTCCTGGAACGCCGTCGCCAGCGAGGTCGCCGCGGCCGCCGAGCGCGCCCCCGAGGTCGAGTCCGCGCTGCTCCCCCTGCGCGCCCGGATCTCCGTACGGGCGGGCCTGGGCAACCTCGCCACCGGGCTGCGCCCGCCCGCCACCGGCCACGACAACCCGCACTACTTCGACGACGCGGCCTGTGTACGGGCCTGTGTGCTCGCCGTGGCGCACCCGGGCGACCCCCGACTCGCCGCGGAACTCGCCGAGTTCGACGCCCGCTACACCCAGGACGGCGACGGGGTGCACGGCGCCCGCGCGATGGCCGCGGCCCTCGCGCTCGCCCTCGCCGGAGCCGACGTCGACGCCTGCGCGGACGCCGCCCTCGCCGAGCTCCCCGAGTCTACGGAGATCGGCCGCAACGCCCGGCACGCACTGCGGCTCGCCCGCGCCAGCGAGGACACCTTCGCCCTGGTCCCCCTCCTGGAACACCAGATCGTCGACCACGTCTACAGCTACGGCATCGCGGCGGCGGAGACCGTGCCGGTCGCCCTCGCCCTGGCCACCGCCGCACGCGGCCGGATCGCGGAGGCGGTGCCCGCCGCCGCCTGTCTGTCCCGGGTCGCGGACTCGGCCCCGGCCCTCGCGGGCGCGCTCACCGGCGCGCTGGGCGGCGGCGCCGCGATCCCGGCCTCCTGGCGCGACGCCTGCCGCATCCTGTCCGGCTGCGCGCTGCCCCGGCTCACGGGCACGGATCTGATCGGACTCGCCGACCTCCTGGAAGCAACGGAACTGGCCACCCCAGAGGGATGATTCGGGCATGACGCCCAAAGGAGAAGGAACGGGAACCCTCGACGCACGCATCACCGGAGCCCTCGTCGGAGCCGCCGTCGGCGACGCGCTCGGCGGCCCCGTCGAGGGCTACACCCCAGAGCAGATCGTCGAACGGCACGGCGGCCGGATCCACGGCATCGTCGGCCCCTGGAACGGCGACGCCTGGCGCACCGCCCGCCCCATCGCCCCTTACCACAAGGGCGACGGACACGTCACCGACGACACCCTGATGACCCATGCGCTGGTACGCGTGTACGCCACCGTCCGCGACCACCTCGACGCGTACGCCGTCGCCGAGCACCTGGTCCCCGACCTCATGACGGGCCCGCGCTGGATCCCGGAACTGGAGGCCGAGGCCATCCCCCTCCAGCGGATCTTCCTCGCGGAGAAGTGGCTGGTGGCCCGCCTGCACTACGGCCATGTGGACCCCCGGGAGGCCGGTGCCGGCAACATCGTCAACTGCGGCGCCGCGATGTACATGGCGCCGGTCGGCCTGGTCAACGCGGCCAACCCGGCGGGCGCGTACGCCGAGGCGCTCGACATCGCGGGTGCCCACCAGTCGTCGTACGGGCGGGAGGCGGCGGGCGTCTTCGCGGCGGGGGTCGCGGCGGCGTGCGTGCCCGGGGCGAGCCCGGACTCGGTCGTCGCGGCCTGCCTGTCCCTGGCGAAGGACGGCACCCGGTCGGCGATCGAGGCGGTCTGTGAAGTCGCCGCCCGGCACACGGACTTCGAGTCGGCGCTGACCCCGCTCCGCGAGGCGGTGATCCCCTACGACACGGTCGGCCCCGACTACCGTTCCCCCTCCCTCGCCGCCCGCCGCCCCTCCCGCCTCCACGCGATCGAGGAACTCCCCGTCGCGCTGGGCATGTTGGTGGTGTCCGGCGGCGACTACCGGCACGCGGTCCTCGGCTCGGTGAACTACGGCCGCGACTGCGACTCCATCGCCACCATGTCCGGCGCCCTCGCCGGTGCCCTCGGCTCAGAGGTCCCCCACGACTGGGCCAAGACGGTCGCCGAGTCCAGCCGCCTGGACCTGCTCGCCCCGGCGACCGCCCTCACCGGGGTGACCCGCGAGATCTTCGCTCGTGACGTGGGCCGTCGCCGCGCCCACGAGTCGGCGTACGCCGAGCTGACGGGGACCCCGCGATGCTCCGACTGACCTGGGTCCAACCGGAGGACCTCCTCGGCCACGAGCTCGCCCAGGCGCATCAGGACGGCCGGGCACCGGAGGCGATCGCCGCCCGCTGGCACGCGGCGGGCGGCCCAAAGGCCCCACCTCGCGCGGGCGCGTCCCCGACTCCGGCCTCGCGGTACCTGCGCGCCCTGGCGGAAGACCTCCTGGACGAACTGGCGGAGCTGCCCGGCAAGTTGGCGGACACAGAGCCGACCGACCTGGGGCAGATCAGGGCCCACTGCCCGAACTGGCCCGCCCGACCCGTGCCCACCCCAGCCCCCACCCAGGCCCACCTGGAAACCGCCTGGCTGGGCAGAGCAGTCGGGTGCCTCCTTGGCAAACCGGTGGAAAAGCTCCCCCTCGACGGCATCCGCCAACTGGCCCGGGCCGCCGGAAACTGGCCCCTGCACACCTGGTTCACCGCCCGGGGCGTACCCGACGACCTCCTGCGGGCCCACCCCTGGAACAGACGATCCGCCCCCACCTCCCTCGCCGAGAACATCGACGGCATGCCCGAGGACGACGACCTCAACTACCCCCTCCTGAACCTCCTGTTGCTCCAGCGACACGGCAGGGACTTCACGACCGCCGACGTGGCCCGCCTCTGGCTGGACGAGCTCCCCGCCGGCCGCACGTTCACCGCCGAACGCATCGCCTACCGCAACCTCCTCACCGGCATCGAACCCCCGCACACGGCCCACCACCGCAACCCCTTCCGCGAATGGATCGGCGCCCTGATCCGCGCCGACGTCCACGGCTGGACCAACCCGGGCGATCCGGCCGCCGCCGCGGAGGCGGCCCACCGGGACGCCACCCTCACCCACACCGCGAACGGCGTGTACGCGGCGATGTTCACGGCGGCCACCCTCGCCGAGGCCGCCACCGGCCGCGCCGACGTCCACGCCTGCCTGCGCACCGGCCTCACCGTCGTGCCCCCCGCCTCCCGCCTGGCCGAGGCCGTCCGCCACGCCGTCCACCTCGCCCGCACCACCGAGGACTTCGACACGGTCGTCGACGCACTGCACACCACCCACCGCGCCTACCACTGGGTCCACGCCCTGCCCAACACCGCCCTGATCGCCGCCGCCCTCACCCACGCGGGCGGCGACTTCTCCGGCTCCATCTGCCGCGCGGTGTCCGGCGGCTGGGACACCGACTCCAACGGCGCGACGGCGGGCAGCGTCGCGGGCCTCCTCACCGGCACCCCCGCCGCGCTCCCCGACCGCTGGACCACCCCCCTCAAGAACCGCCTCGCCACCTCCGTCGCCGACTTCGACGGCATCGGCTTCGACACCCTCGCCCAGCTGACCCACCGGCTGACCCACCAGCTCACGCACCGGGAGACCCGTCACCCATGACCCATATCGCCGTGCTCGGCAGCACGAACATGGATCTCGTCGCGTACGTCGCGAAGGCTCCGCAGCGCGGAGAGACCGTGACGGGCCGGGAGTTCCGCACGATCCCCGGCGGCAAGGGCGCCAACCAGGCGGTGGCCGCCGCCCACGCGGGCGCCGACGTCTCGATGATCGGCGCGGTGGGCGCCGACGCCTTCGGCTCCCAGCTCCGTACGACCCTGGAGCACTCCGGCGTGGACACCGACCACCTGCGCACCACCGAGGGCCCGTCCGGCACCGCGCACATCGTCGTGGACGACGAGGGCGGCAACGAGATCGTCGTCATCCCCGGCGCCAACGGCACCGTCGACCACCTCGCCCCCGGCGACGAGGCGCTCATCACCAGCGCCGACGCCCTGCTGCTCCAGCTGGAGATCCCGCTGGCCGCCGTCCTCGCGGGCGCCGAGGCCGCGCGCCGCCACGGCGTCCGGACCATCCTGACCCCCTCCCCCGTACAGTCCCTGCCACCCGAACTCCTCGCCTCCATCGACCTGTTGGTACCCAACGAACACGAGGCCGCCGCGCTCACCGGCCTCACCGACCCCCGCGACGCGGCCACCGCCCTGCTCGACCAGGTACCCGAAGTCGTCGTCACACTGGGCGCGGCGGGCAGTCTGTACGCGACCCGCGGCGCCGAACCCCTCGCCGTGCCCGCGCCCCGGGTCACCGCCGTGGACTCGACCGGCGCGGGCGACACCTTCGTCGGCACCCTCGCGGTCGCGCTGGCGGAGGGCCGGCCGATGCGCGCCGCCCTCGCGTGGGCGTCGACGGCCGCGTCCCTGTCGGTGCAGCGCGCCGGCGCCTCGTCCTCGATGCCGTACCGCTCCGAGATCGACGCCCAGGCCGCCTCGAACACCCGGTACACCTCATGAGCGGGCATACGGGCGACAAGGCGGGGACGGATCGCGGTCCGCTCACCGAGTCCGGGACGAGTCGTGGCCCGCTCACCGGGCTGCGCGTCCTCGACCTCGCCACTCTGTTCGCCGGACCGCTCGCCGCCACCATGCTCGGCGACTTCGGCGCGGAGGTCGTCAAGGTCGAGCACCCGGCCAAGCCCGACCCCTCCCGGGGCCACGGCCCGTCGAAGGACGGCATCGGCCTGTGGTGGAAGCTCCTCGGCCGCAACAAACGCACCATCACCCTCGACCTGTCCAAGCCCGGCGGCCGCGCCACCCTGCTGCGCCTCGCCGCCACCGCCGACGTGATCATCGAGAACTTCCGGCCCGGCACCCTGGAGAGGTGGGACCTGGGCTGGGCAGTGCTGTCGGCCGCCAACCCCCGCCTCGTCCTCGCCCGTGTGACCGCCTTCGGCCAGTTCGGCCCGTACGCGCACCGCCCCGGCTTCGGCACGCTCGCCGAGGCGATGAGCGGCTTCGCGGCGATCACCGGCGAACCGGACTCCCCGCCGACCCTCCCGCCCTTCGGCCTGGCCGACTCGATCGCGGGCCTGGCGACGGCGTACGCCGTCATGGCCGCGCTCCGCGCCCGCGACGCTTCGGGCCGCGGCCAGGTGGTCGACATGGCGATCATCGAGCCGATCCTCACCGTGCTCGGCCCACAGCCGCTCTGGTACGACCAGTTGGGCCACGTCCAGCCCCGCACCGGCAACCGCTCCGCGAACAACGCCCCCCGCAACACCTACCGCACGGCGGACGGCTCCTGGGTCGCCGTCTCGACCTCCGCCCAGTCGATCGCCGAGCGGCTGATGCGGCTGGTCGGACGCCCGGAGCTGATCGAGGAACCGTGGTTCGCGACGGGCGCAGAGCGGGCCCGCCACGCGGACGTCCTGGACAAGGCGGTGGGCACCTGGATCGCCCGCCACCGCCGCGACGAGGTCCTGGACGCCTTCGAGAAGGCGGAGGCGGCGGTGGCCCCGATCCAGGACGTACGGGATGTGATGGAGGACCCGCAGTACGCGGCCCTGGACACGATCACCACCGTCGCGGACCCCGAACTCGGCCCCCTGCGCATGCAGAACGTGCTCTTCAGGCTCTCCGCCACCCCCGGCGCGATCCGCTGGGCGGGCCGCCCCCACGGCGCCGACACGGACGCCGTCCTCACCGAACTCGGCCTGTCCGAGGCCGAGATCACCACCCTCAGATCGGAAGGCGCCCTATGAGGATCCCGGCCCTCCCGCTCACCTGGCTCTATGCCCCCGGAGACCGCCCGGAGGTGGTGGCCAAGGCCCTCGTCTCCGGCGCGGACGTCGTCCTGATCGACCTGGAGGACGCGGTCGCCCCGCACCGCAAGAAGTACGCCCGCGCCGCCACCGCCGAGTTGCTCTCGGACCCTCCCCCGGTCCCGGTCCACGTCCGCGTGAACGTGCTGGACGGTCCCCTCGCCGAGGCGGACCTGAGCACACTCGCCCCGCTCCCCGGCCTCTCCGGCCTTCGGCTGCCCAAGGTGACCTCCCCCGCCGATGTCGTCCGGGTCGCGGAACACTCGGCCCCCTCCGAGGGAGGCGCGATCCCCCTGTACGCCCTCCTGGAATCCGCCCTCGGTGTCGAACACGCCTTCACCATCGCCGCGGCCCACCCGGCGGTGCGCGGCATCGGACTGGGGGAGGCGGATCTACGGGCCGACCTGGGCGTACGGGAGGACGCGGGCCTGGACTGGGCCCGCGCCCGGATCGTGGTCGCCGCCCGGGCCGCCGGCCTCGCGCCGCCCGCGCAGTCGATCTACCCGGACATCCGGGACCTCGAAGGCCTGGCCGCCTCCTGCGCCCACGGGCGCACCCTGGGCTTCCTCGGCCGCGCGGCCATCCACCCCCGCCAGCTCCCGGTGATCGAACACGCCTATCTCCCGACGCCGGCCGAGGTCGAGACCGCCGAGCTCATCGTCAAGGCCGCCGCCACCGAGCCGGGCGCGCAGGCCCTGCCCGACGGCCGGTTCGTGGACGCGGCGGTCGTGGCGGGCGCCCGCCGCACGCTGGCGCTGTCCCGCCGGAAATGAGCGAAGGGGGCGCCGCGTCCTCGGACGCGGCGCCCCCTTCGACGTACCAGGGGAACTCAGACCTTCTTGGCCGACTCGGCCTCGCCCCTCGCCGCCTCCACAGACGACCCGGACTCCTCGGACTCCTCGGACTCCTCGAGCTCCTCGGCTTCCGGGGACTCCACGGGCTCCTTGGACTGCGCGGGTTCGTCGGACTCGGTGTCCGTCTTCGCGTCGGGCTTCTTACCGTCGGACTTCTTGTCGGTCGTCTCGTCGGCCTCGTCGTCAGCCTTGTCGTCAGCCTTGTCGTCAGCCTTGCTGTCGGCGTCCTTGTCGAGGGCGACGGCATCGCCGTCGGGGGTGTCCCCGTCCGGCTCGACGACCTCCTCGCGTCCCGGCCGCAGCCGCGCCGACACCACGATGTAGGTCACCGCGAGGACGAAGACCACCATCGCGGTCCAGTCGTTGAGACGCAGGCCCAGGATGTGGTGGGCGTCGTCGACGCGCATGTACTCGATCCAGCCGCGGCCGACGCAGTACGCGGCGACGTACAGCGCGAACGCCCGCCCGTGGCCCAGCTTGAAGCGGCGGTCCGCCCAGATGACGAGGAAGCCGACGCCGATGCACCACAGGGACTCGTACAGGAACGTCGGGTGGTAGTACCCCGGCACGCGCCCGTCCGTGGAGGACGTGATGTGCAGGGCCCACGGCACGTCCGTCGCCTTGCCGTACAGCTCCTGGTTGAACCAGTTGCCCCAGCGCCCGATGGCCTGGGCGAAGACGATGCCGGGGGCGAGGGCGTCGGCCCAGGCGGGGAGCGGGATGCCGCGTCGGCGGCAGCCGATCCACGCGCCCACCGCACCGAGCGCGATCGCGCCCCAGATGCCGAGGCCGCCCTGCCACACCTTGAAGGCGTCCACCCAGTCACGGCCGTCGCTGAAGTACAGCTCGTAGTCCGTGATCACGTGGTAGAGCCGGCCGCCGACAAGGCCGAACGGGACGGCCCACACCGCGATGTCGGCCACCGTGCCGGGCCGCCCGCCTCGGGCGATCCAGCGTTTGTTGCCGAGCCAGACGGCTACGAAGACGCCGATGATGATGCAGAACGCGTAGCCGCGCAGCGGAATGGGGCCGAGGTGCACCACACCGTGCGACGGGCTGGGAATGTAGGCAAGTTCCATGGCAGGGTCGACGCTACCCTGCCGGACCGGACCCACGGCAAGCAGCCCGGCTACGGGTCCATAACAGGGGCCCTGACAGAGGCCGTGACACAGGCCCTGACAGAGGCCGTGACACAGGCCGTGCCAGAGGTCGTGACACAGGCCGTGACACAGGCCACGTCTCGGGTCAGGGCGTGAGCCACGACATGAGTCGCCCCCGGCCCGTGTCCGGGCCGGGGGCGCAGGGCCGACGCGGGGCTCAGGCCTTGTTCTGCGCCTCCACCATCTGCTTGAGCTTCGCGGGGGTCATCGTCTGGTCCTCGTAGATGTTCTTGCCGTCCAGCAGCACGGTCGGCGTGCCACGGAATCCGCCGCGCTGGAAGGCCGCGTTCGACTTCACGACCCAGCTGTTGTGCGTGCCGTCCTTGACACACTTCTGGAAAGCGGGGGTGTTCAGGCCGTCGACCTTGCCCGCCAGCTCGATGAGCTTGCTGTCGTTCGAGAAGTCGTCAGTGGTCTCGCTGGGCTGGTTCTCGTACAGCACGTCGTGGTAGGCCGTGAACTTTCCGGCGTCCTGGGCGCAGGCCGCGGCGTTGGCCGCGTGCCGGGAGCCGCTGCCTCCCCTGCCGTCGTCGATGAGCGTGACCAGGTGGTACTCCACCCTGAGCTTTCCGGCGTCCACCAGTTCGTGGATCGTCGGGCGGAACCCCGTCTCGAAGGCCTGGCAGGCCGGGCAGCGGAAGTCCTCCCAGACCGTGAGGGTCGACTTGGCGCCGTCCTTGCCGACGGGGATCGCGAGGCCGTCCTTGCCTGTCGCACCCGAGGGCGACACGGCCGGGCCCGACGCGGCGCTCTTCTTGTCCTTGCCCGAGTTGGCGGCCAGCACGCCCACCACCGCGGCAAGGGCCAGGACGCACACCACCGACGCGCCCACGATCAGCGCCCGGCGGCGCTTGTCCGCGGACTTCTGCTTCTCTCGCTCGACCGCCATCCGCTCGCGGGCGGTGCGCTTTCCGTCACGGTTCTTCTCGCTCACAACCGGCAGAACGAACCGGGGAGGCACAGCGCGCCTCCCCGGTCCCAGGTCCACCCGTTCGAGTGAGCGGATTGTCCGTTACGTACGCAACAGGACGCGTACGTAGGCGGAAGGTGTCTCAGGCCGTGCCGCGCACGCCCTTCGCCAGATCGCCCGCGAGGGCGCGGACCGCGTCGAGGCCCGCGGCCTCGTCCGGCGCGTCCAGCATCCGCTTGACGAAGGCCGAGCCGACGATCACGCCGTCGGCGAAGCCGGCCACCTCGGCGGCCTGGGTGGCGTTGGAGACACCGAGGCCGACGCAGACCGGCAGCTCGGTGGTGGCCTTGGTGCGCCGCACCAGGTCCTGGGCCTGGGCCCCCACGGACTCCCGCGTGCCCGTGACCCCCATCAGCGAGGCCGCGTACACGAAGCCGCTGCCCGCCGCGGTGATCTCGGCGAGCCGGGCGTCCTTGCTGCTGGGCGCGACGACGAAGACGGTCGCGAGGCCGTGCTTCTGCGCGTGCTCCCTCCACAGCGCCGACTCCTGGACGGGCAGGTCGGGCAGGATGCAGCCCGCGCCGCCCGCCTCCGCCAGTTCCGCGGTGAAGCGCTCGACGCCGTAGCGGTCGATGGGGTTCCAGTACGTCATGACGAGCACCGGCTTCCCGGTGGCCCCGTGCGCCTCGCGGACCGTCCGCATGACGTCGGCGATCTTGACGCCGCCCTTGAGGGCGATGTCGTCGGCGGTCTGGATGACGGGCCCGTCGAGGACGGGGTCGCTGTGCGGCAGACCGATCTCGACGATGTCCGCGCCGCCCTCGAAGACGGCCTTGACGGCCGCGATCCCGCCGTCGACCGTCGGGAACCCGGCCGGGAGGTACGCGATGAGGGCGGAACGCCCCTCCGCCTTCGCGGCGGCGAGGGAGTCGCTCAACAGCTGGATGTTGCCGCTCACTTGGCGTCCCCCTCGATCTCGGCGGTGTCACTGTCGGCGTCCGGCTCGACGACGGCGTCGGCGGCGGTGTCGTACAGGCCGAAGTAGCGGGCGGCCGTGTCCATGTCCTTGTCGCCGCGCCCGGACAGGTTGACGATGATCAGCCCGTCCTTGCCCAGCTCCTTGCCGACCTCCAGGGCCCCGGCGAGCGCGTGGGCGCTCTCGATCGCCGGGATGATGCCCTCGGTGCGGGAGAGCAGGCGCAGGGCCTGCATGGCCGCGTCGTCGGTGACCGCGCGGTACTCTCCGCGGCCGCTGTCCTTGAGGTAGGAGTGCTCGGGTCCGATGCCCGGGTAGTCGAGGCCCGCCGAGATGGAGTAGGGCTCGGTGATCTGCCCTTCCTCGTCCTGGAGGACGTACGACCGCGACCCGTGCAGGATGCCGGGTTCGCCGGCGGTGAGGGTCGCGGCGTGCTCCCCGGTCTCCACGCCGTGCCCGGCGGGCTCGCAGCCGATGAGGCGTACGTCCGCGTCCGGGATGAAGGCGTGGAAGAGGCCGATGGCGTTGGAGCCGCCGCCGACGCAGGCGATGGCCGCGTCGGGAAGCCGTCCGGCACGCTCCAGGATCTGCCGCCGGGCCTCGACCCCGATGACCCGGTGGAAGTCGCGGACCATGGCGGGGAAGGGGTGCGGCCCCGCGACGGTCCCGAAGAGGTAGTGCGTGTGGTCGACGTTGGCGACCCAGTCCCGGAAGGCCTCGTTGATGGCGTCCTTGAGGGTGCGGGAGCCGGACTTCACGGCGATGACCTCGGCGCCGAGCATGCGCATCCGGGCCACGTTCAGCGCCTGGCGCTGGGTGTCGATCTCACCCATGTAGATCGTGCACTCGAGGCCGAAGAGCGCGCAGGCGGTGGCGGTGGCCACGCCGTGCTGACCGGCGCCGGTCTCGGCGATGACGCGGGTCTTGCCCATCCGCTTGGTGAGGAGGGCCTGACCGAGCACATTGTTGATCTTGTGGGACCCGGTGTGGTTGAGGTCCTCGCGCTTGAGGAAGACGCGCGCGCCACCGGCGTGTTCGGCGAAGCGGGACACCTCGGTGAGTGGGCTCGGGCGCCCGGTGTAGTGGACGAGCAGGTCGTCGAGCTCGCGGGCGAACTCGGGGTCCGCCTTCGCCTTGTCGTACTCGACGGCGACCTCGTCCACGGCGGCGACCAGCGCCTCCGGGATGAACTTGCCACCGAACGCGCCGAAGTACCCCTCGGCGGTGGGGACTTGACCCTCGGGGTCGGGAATGAAGAACTCGCTGGGCATGCGGATACCTCGCAGGGGCGACAGCCCCGGTTACAGGTCGGACAGGAGTCAGGTCGGTCGCGCACGCACAGGTCTCCCGGGCGACACCGTTCGCTTCCCGCCCACCGGCCCGTGCCGAGGACGAAGTTCCCGTCGCGACGGCGAGCGGCCGCCACGACGTGGCACGAGGGAGTCGGAGCTGTCAGCTCACCGCGGGGTGCGGCGGGCCCGGAGCGGCGCCTGTACGCGTGCGCCGGCGGGCCATCGCATGCCGTTGACCTGGCCGGGTTCGTCACCGATGACATACCGCACGCGGCGTCCGTGGACGCGGCGGGCCGGTGCTCGGCAGCCGCGCGGCCGACAGCCGCGGGCGAGGCGGGCGTAGGGATCGCGCGCCCCGGCGGCAGCCGCCCGCACGCACGCCACTCCCCCGTCGGGGCGTGGGCCCGGACGGGTGACGGCGGTGGCGTGGGGCGCGCTGTGCACCGGGGTGTCAGCTCCGTCCGTGGCGCAGCGCGGGGTGGGCCCCGGCCGCGACGAGGTCGGCGACCGCCGTCTTCGGGTCGCGGCCGGTGACGAGGGACTCGCCCACCAGGACCGCGTCGGCGCCGGCGTTGGCGTACGCGATGAGGTCGTGCGGCCCGCGGACGCCGGACTCGGCGACCTTGACGAGGCCGGACGGGATCTCGGGAGCGACCCGCTCGAAGGTGGTGCGGTCCACCTTGAGGGTCTTGAGGTTGCGCGCGTTGACGCCGATGACCTTCGCGCCGGCGTCCACCGCCCGCTCGACCTCGTCCTCGTCGTGCACCTCGACGAGCGGCGTGAGCCCGATGGACTCGGCGCGCTCGATGAGGGACTCCAGGGCGGCCTGGTCGAGGGCAGCCACGATCAGCAGCGCGAGGTCGGCGCCGTACGCGCGGGCCTCCCACAGCTGGTACGACGTGACGATGAAGTCCTTGCGGAGCACGGGGATGTCGACCCGGGCGCGGACGGCCTCCAGGTCGGCCAGCGAGCCGCCGAAGCGGCGCTGCTCGGTCAGGACCGAGATGACGGCCGCGCCGCCCGCCTCGTAGTCCGCGGCCAGGGCCGCGGGGTCGGCGATCGCGGCGAGCGCGCCCTTGGACGGGCTGGAGCGCTTGACCTCACAGATGACCTTGACGCCGTCGCCACGCAGGGCGGCCACGCCGTCCTTGGCCGCGGGAGCCTTCGCCGCGCGCTCCTTGAGCTCGTCGAGGCTGACGCGCGCCTGCCGCTCCGCGAGGTCGGCACGGACTCCGTCGATGATCTCGTCGAGCACACTCACGCGAGCGGCCCCCTTCCCTGACGGTGAACGGTTGAGCCTGTCGACCCCAGACCGTCGTCCCGACGGTCATGATGGGCCCACTCCGATGGTATCCGCAGGAAGGGCTAGGCATCACATCCGGTTGACGCCGGTCCCACTACCTGGACATTTGCCATTTGATCAAGGGTGCAGCCAGCCACCGAAGGGCAGGTTCCGGACAACGGTGAAGACCACGAGCACCACACCCGCGCTCCACAGGTGCACGGGCCCGAGGTCGATCCGCAACGGCCGTCCGCGCGCCGAGCGGACCGCCCAGACGGTCCACACCACCGCGAAGGCGAAATAGCCCATGACGGCGAGCGCGTTGTCCGTGAGCGCCGTCGCGAAGTCCCCGTGCACGAAGGCGTGGGCGCTGCGCAGACCGCCGCAGCCGGGGCAGTACACGCCCGTGTAGCGCTGCAGCGGGCAGACGGGGTAGTGCCCGGGCTGGTTGGGGTCCACGGCCCCGACGTACGCGAAGGCGCCGACGACGGCCGCGAGCGCCCCCGCGGGGACGACGAGCCTCCGTGGCACGACCCGCTCAGCGGGGCGGGGCCGCGTCACCCTCTGGGTTTCGGCGTTCACCCGTCGCATTCTGCCCGTCCCGGGCGTGGCGCGCTCGTCGCGGGCGTGGCGCGCCCGGGCCGGACACGCGAGAGGCGGTCCCGGCAGGAGTGCCGGGACCGCCTCTCGAGAAGCCCTACGGGGTCAGCTCTCGGCGCCGACGGCCTCACGGACCGGGTGCGCGACCGAGTGCGCGGTCTTCTTCGGCTGGCCGAGGCCCGCCGCGCGCATGGCCATGCCGACGACACCGCCGAGGACGACGATGACCATGCCGGCCCAGAAGCCCAGCGGGTTGGCCATCACCATGAAGGCACCCGCGACGCAGAAACCGATGAAGGCGATGATGACACCGGTCCAGGCGGCCGGGGTGTGACCGTGGCTGCTGCCCGCCATGACTTGCTCCTCGTTGCTGATTACGTGTGTGAGTCGGACGCTCATCGTCCATTCTCCCGTACGCACGCCTGCGGCGGGAGCGCGGGGTGGCGACTGCCACGTCACATTCTGCACATCACGACCGATGTCCCGGGCCGTAGGGCCCGGCCGGTCCGCCCGATTCCGGGTCCTAGGTCCCGGCCGGATCCGGTCCCGTCGGGTCCTCGCCCCGGTCGAGCGCCTTCCAGATGTCCTCGGGCCGGTCGGGGTCGACCGGCTTGGCCTTGCGCGGCCGGGGCGTCCCGTCGCGCTCGTAGCGGCCGGACATCGCGGGCCACAGCCGTCCGTAGCGCAGCGCGAGCAGCCCCGCGAGGAGGATGAGCGCGCCGCCCGCCGCGGCCGCGTAGGGCCAGGCGGTGTGGCTGAGGGCGCTCGCGGTGGCGGCGGTGTCGCCGGAGGCGGCCGCGGCCTTCTCGTCGAGGGCGGAGTTGTCGCTCGCGCCGAGCACCGCCGCCACGACCGTGCCCGCGCCGGAGAGCGCGAGCAGGGCGGAGACGAGGAAGCGCCCGGAGCTGCGGACGGCGAAGACGGCGACGAGTGCGGCGAGGCCCACTATGGCGAGCGCCGCGGGCACGCCCGTGACGTCGCTGCCCTTGGCGGTCAGCGGGAAGGCGCCGCCGGCCACCGTCGCGGTGCCCTCCGACCAGCTCTGCCGGGTGGAGAGCAGCGCCACGGCCGCGCCGAGGGCGCCGCTGAGCAGGGCGACGGCGAGGCTGCGGCGGCCGGACCGGGCGGGTCCTGCGGCTTCGGATCGGGGGGGAGGTACAGCTGTCACGTACTCCACTATCGCCTGAACCCCGGGCGAACCGTCACCCGGGGTTCACGTGAGCCTCGTCCTATTGCCCGAACTCGTACCGCAGGGCCCGGGTTCCGCCGCCTTCTACCGGTCGAGCCGGTTGGCGGTGTGCACCGCGCGCAGGACCGCGGCGGCCTTGTTGCGGCACTCGTCGTCCTCGGCGACGGGGTCCGAGTCGGCGACGATCCCGGCGCCCGCCTGGACGTACGCGGTGCCGTCGCGCAGCAGGGCCGTACGGATGGCGATGGCGGTGTCGGAGTCGCCGGCGAAGTCGAGGTAGCCGACGCAACCGCCGTACAGTCCCCGCCGGGACGGTTCGAGTTCGTCGATGATCTGCATCGCGCGCGGCTTGGGGGCGCCGGAGAGGGTGCCGGCGGGGAAGCAGGCGGTGAGCACGTCGAAGGCCGTACGGCCCGCCGCGACGCGTCCGGTCACGGTGGACACGATGTGCATCACGTGCGAGTAGCGCTCGATGGACATGAAGTCGACGACCTCGACGGAGCCGGGCTCGCAGACGCGCCCCAGGTCGTTGCGCCCCAGGTCGACGAGCATCAGGTGCTCGGCGCGCTCCTTGGGGTCGGCGATCAGCTCGTCGGCGAGGGCCTGGTCCTCCTGGACGGTGGCGCCGCGCGGCCGGGTGCCCGCGATGGGGTGCACCATCGCCTGCCCGTCTTCGACCTTGACCAGGGCCTCGGGAGACGAGCCGACGACGTCGAAGCCGTCGAAGCGGAAGAGGTACATGTACGGGGAGGGATTGGTCGCCCTCAGTACGCGATAGACGTCCAACGCGCTGGCCGTGCACGGCGTTTCGAAGCGCTGGGAGGGGACGACCTGGAAGGCCTCGCCCGCCCGGATGCGCTCCTTGATGTCCTCGACGGCGTCCTGGAAGTCCGGGCCGCCCCACAGGGCGGTGTACTCGGGCAGCTCGGAGGGCGGGAGCGCGGCGGGCGGCTGGGAGACCGCGCGGGAGAGGTCGGCCTCCATGGCGTCGAGGCGGGCGACCGCGTCCGCGTAGGCCTCGTCGACGCCTGTGTCGAGGTCGTTGTGGTTGATGGCGTTGGCGATCAGCTGGACCGAGCCGTCCCAGTGGTCCATGACGGCGAGGTCGCTGGTGAGCAGCATGGTCAGCTCGGGGAGCTTCAGGTCGTCCCGCTCGCCGGGGCCGATCTTCTCCAGGCGGCGCACGATGTCGTAGCCGAGGTAGCCGACCATGCCGCCGGTGAACGGGGGCAGGCCCTCGCCGTGCGGTGTGTGCAGGGCCTCGATGGTGGCGCGCAGGGCGGCCAGCGGGTCCCCGTCAGCGGGGACGCCGACGGGCGGGGTGCCGAGCCAGTGGGCCTGCCCGTCGCGCTCGGTCAGGGTGGCTTGGCTGCGGACGCCGATGAAGGAGTACCGGGACCACGAGAAGGACGCGCGGCCGTTCTCGGCGGATTCCAGGAGGAAGGTGCCGGGGCGCTCGGCGGCCAGCTTGCGGTAGAGCGCGACCGGCGTGTCGCCGTCGGCGAGGAGCTTGCGGCTGACGGGGATGACACGGCGGTCGGTGGCCAGCTTGCGGAACGTCTCGAGGTCCATGGCGGCTGACCTTACTGATCCAGTGAGGGTACGCCGGAATCGGCGCCCTGGGTGTCGACGGGGGCCGCCTCCTTGAGGAGCACGTCCTCGTCGAAGCAGGTGCGGGCGCCCGTGTGGCAGGCGGCGCCCACCTGGTCGACCTGGACCAGGAGGGTGTCGGCGTCGCAGTCGAGGGCCACGGACTTCACCCACTGGAAGTGGCCGGAGGTGTCGCCCTTGACCCAGTACTCCCGGCGGCTGCGCGACCAGTACGTGCAGCGGCCCGTGGTGAGGGTGCGGTGCAGCGCCTCGTCGTCCATCCAGCCGAGCATCAGCACCTCACCCGTGTCGTACTGCTGGGCGATGGCGGGGACGAGTCCGTCGGTGCTGCGCTTGAGGCGCGCGGCGATCTCGGGATCGAGGCCGCTGGGGCTGCTGGGCGGGGGCGTGCTGGTCATGCCGACCATTGTGCCGCGCCCGTGGGACGCACCCGCCGGTTGTCCACAGGCCGGACCGTGCTCCCCCGCCCGCCGGTGTCCACTGTGCGTGGTCCCGGGGCGGTCGTAGGCTTGCTGGCATGTCGACCCATGCCAAGCGTGAACGACTTCTCCTCGCCGACCTGTTGGAGGCCGAGGGCCCGGACGCCCCGACCCTGTGCGAGGGCTGGAACACCCGTGATCTCGCCGCGCACGTGGTGGTGCGCGAGCGCCGCGCGGACGCCGCGGGCGGGCTGCTGATCAAACAGCTCGCGCCGCGTCTGGAGCGGGTGCAGGCGGAGTTCGCCGAGAAGCCGTACGAGGAGCTGATCCAGCTGATCCGTACGGGGCCGCCACGCTTCTCGCCCTTCGCGCTGAAGCAGATCGACGAGGCGTCGAACACGGTCGAGTTCTATGTCCACACCGAGGACGTGCGGCGGGCCCAGCCGGACTGGACGCCGCGCCCGCTGGACCCGGTCTTCCAGGACGCCCTGTGGTCCCGCCTGGAGCGCACCGCCCGCCTCGCCGGCCGTGGCGCGCCGACCGGCCTTGTGCTGCGCCGTCCGGACGGCCAGACGGCGGTCGCCCACCGGGGCACACCGGTCGTGACGGTGACCGGCGAGCCCTCGGAGCTGCTGATGTTCGCCCTCGGCCGGCAGAAGACGGCCGACGTGGAGCTGGAGGGCGACAAGGACGCGATCGCGCAACTGAGCGAGACGAAGCAGCTGGGTCTCTGAGCGGCCTTCTCAGCGGGGCAGCTCGGCGCGGCGCAGGTCGCGGACGCACAGCGCGAGGACCCCGCCGAGGCCGCAGACCGCGGCGCTGGCCACGAAAACCGGTCCGGTGCCCCACCAGCCGATCGCGGCGGCGGCCACCGGCATGCTCAGCGGGGCGAGACCGAGGCTGACGAGGCCGGCGACGGCGCTGACGCGGCCCAGGTAGGCGGGGTCCGCGTGGGTCTGCAACAGGGCGCCGCACAAGGCACCGCTGAGCCCCGCGAGCAACCCCACGAGCAGGGCGACACCGAAAGCCGCAGCGACACTCGGCGCATAGGCGACCGCGCCGATCGCGACCGAGCCCCCCAGGATCGCCACCCCGGCCAGACGTCCCGCGTGCGGCAGGTGCCCGCGCACGGTCAGCAGGAGCGCGGCGGCCCCCGCACCGGTCCCGAACCCGGCGACCACCCAGCCCATCCCGGCGGCGCCCCAGCCGCGCTGGTCGGCCAGCAGGGTCAGGCCCACGTTGAGCGGCCCGACGAAGCCGAAGTCACCGAGGGCGATGGCGGCGATGAGCGGGGCGAGGACGCGGTGTCGCCTGATGTAGCCGAGGCCGTCACGGAGGTCCCGCCAAGGGGTGCGCTCCGCGGCCTTGTCGTCGGCGGGCAGTTCCCTCATCCGTACGGAGATCAGCAGCGGCACGGACACGGCGATCAGCATGCCCGCCAGGCCGAACGCCGCCGCCGAGCCGCCGAGCGCCACAGCGAGGCCGCCGAGCGGCGCCCCGACGACATTGGCGAAGCGGATCGCGAGGCCCCTCATGCCCTGGACGCGGGCGAGCTGCCCGTGGCTGGTGACTCGGGCCGGAAGTGCGCCCACGGCGGGCATGAAGACGGCGTCGACGGTGCCGAAGACGACGGCGAGCAGTGCCAGCAGCCACAGCCCGGGGCCGGCCGCGAACAGCAGAGCGGCCACCGCGAGGACGGCCGCGCAGCGCACGGCGTCGCTGCCGATGACGACCTTCCGCGGCCCGAACCGGTCGGCGACCACTCCTCCGCCCAGCATCAGCAGGGCCCGCGGCACGGCGCTCACGGCCATCACGAGCCCGGCCTGCGAGGGCGTTCCGGCCTGGACGGCGGCCCAGGACAGCGCGAGGTAGTAGACGTTGTCGCCGATCATCGACGAGGTGTAGGCGCCGAGCCAGCGCAGCACGTTGCCGTCGCGGTGGGCCGGACGGTCGGTGTCTGCGGGAGCGGAGCCTATGACGGTCGCGGTCACTGAAGTACGTCCTCTCAAGGGCGGAACGGGAAGCCGTACACATGCAGCGCCACGTTCTCGCGGCCTTCTGTGGCACCGGCCGCCTCGTCGGCGCGGCCCTTCTCGTCGTACTTCTTGATGAGAGCGATCAGCTCCGCGCCGAGCTCGGACAGTTCTGTCGCCGTCAGTCGCAGGAGGGACTCGCTGTCCGGAGCGGCGGTGTTCCACTCCGGGGCCCAGGCGGGACGCTCGTCCAGGTAGCGCCGGTACATGTCGCTGCGCTGCTCGTGGAAGAGCCGGGTGGCCGCCAGATGCGCGGCCCTCTTCTCGGGCGCGTCCCGGAAGTCCTCGTCGTGGATGCTCACGCCTTCCGAAGCAGGCTGCCACCAGCGCTCGCGGCCGTCCTCGCTGCGGGGCTCGGCCTCCTCGATCAGCCCGTACTCGGCGAGCTTGCGCAGGTGGTAGCTGACCAGCGAGGGGGCTTCGTCGACCTGCTCGGCCAGCTGGGACGCGGTCGCGGTCCTGGCCACATACAGGGCCCGGTACAGCTTCATCCGCAGCGGATGGGCTATCGCCTTGAGCGTGCCCATGTCCGCGATGCGGCGGAGGTTCTCCTTTTCTGCCATGAGTTCACCGTAAATACGAAAGAAAAATTGCACAACAGATTTTGCGCAACTTATCTTTCGCATCTGCTCACAAGCGAGCCCCGGCCACCCGGTGACCGGGGCTCAGCGCGCTGCGTGCACCGCCGACGTCCGACGTCAGCGAACGGGGCGCCCCGCCCCCCGCAGCGCCTCCTTCACCTGGCCGATCCGCAGATCCCCGAAGTGGAAGACGGACGCGGCGAGCACCGCGTCGGCGCCTGCGGCGATGGCCGGCGGGAAGTCGGCGAGCCGGCCCGCGCCGCCGCTGGCGATGAGCGGCACGGTGACGTGCTTCCGGACGGCCTCGATCATCTCGATGTCGTAGCCGTCCTTCGTGCCGTCCGCGTCCATCGAGTTGAGCAGGATCTCGCCCGCGCCCAGCTCGGCGGCCTGGTGTGCCCACTCGACCGCGTCGATGCCGGTGCCCTTGCGCCCGCCGTGGGTGGTGACCTCGAAGGTCCCCCCGGGAGTGCGCCGGGCGTCCACCGACAGCACCAGCACCTGCCGCCCGAACCGCTCCGCGATCTCCCGGATGAGTTCGGGCCGTGCGATCGCCGCCGTGTTGACCCCGACCTTGTCGGCACCGGCCCGCAGCAGCTTGTCGACGTCCTCGGCGGTGCGTACGCCGCCGCCCACGGTGAGCGGGATGAAGACCTGCTCGGCCGTACGGCGCACCACGTCGTAGGTGGTCTCGCGGTTGCCCGAGGACGCGGTGATGTCCAGGAACGTCAGCTCGTCGGCGCCCTCGGCGTCGTACACCTTGGCCATCTCGACGGGGTCGCCCGCGTCGCGCAGGTTCTGGAAGTTGACCCCCTTGACGACCCGGCCGTTGTCCACGTCCAGGCAGGGGATGACTCGTACGGAAAGGGTCATGCTGCGGACACTCCGTCTTCTCCGCCGGAGCGGAACGCCTCCACCTCGACCTCGACGACCAGACTGGGGTCCACGAGGCCGGAGACAATAATCATGGATGCGGCGGGCCGGACGGCGTCGAACAGCTCTTTGTGAGCGCGCCCGACGTCGTCCACGTCCCGGGCATGGGTGACGTACATGCGCGTCCGTACCACGTCGTCCCGGCCCAGACCCAGCTGCTCCAGCGCCGCGAACGCGACGTTGAACGCGTTGATCGCCTGCTCGTACGGGCCGCCCCCGGCGATCTCGCCGTCCACTATCGACGTGCAGCCGGAGACCAGCACCAGACCGTTCGGCAGCTCCACCGCGCGGGAGTAGCCGAAGGCGTCCTCCCAGGGCGCGCCGGTCGTGACACGTCGTACGTCGCTCACTTGGCTACCGCCTCCAGGGCCTCTTCCAGGGTGAACGCCTTGGCGTAGAGGGCCTTGCCGACGATGGAACCCTCGACGCCCAGCGGCACGAGCTCGGCGATGGCGCGCAGGTCGTCCAGGGAGGAGACCCCGCCCGACGCGACGACCGGGCGGTCCGTCGCGGCGCACACAGTACGCAGCAGCTCCAGGTTCGGGCCCTGCAGCGTGCCGTCCTTGGCGATGTCCGTGACGACATAGCGCGCGCAGCCCTCGGCGTTGAGGCGCTCCAGCGTCTCGTAGAGGTCGCCGCCGTCGCGGGTCCAGCCGCGGCCGCGCAGCGTCGTGCCGCGTACGTCGAGACCGACCGCGATCTTGTCGCCGTGCTCGGCGATGACCTTGGCGACCCACTCGGGGGTCTCCAGGGCGGCGGTGCCGAGGTTGACCCGGGTGCAGCCGGTGGCGAGGGCCGCGGCGAGCGTGTCGTCGTCGCGGATGCCGCCGGAGAGCTCGACCTTGATGTCCATGGCGCCGGCGACCTCGGCGATCAGCTTGCGGTTGTCGCCGGTGCCGAACGCGGCGTCCAGGTCGACGAGGTGCAGCCACTCGGCGCCCGAGCTCTGCCAGGCGAGGGCGGCCTCAAGGGGGGAGCCGTAAGAAGTTTCCGTCCCGGACTCGCCGTGCACGAGCCGGACGGCCTGGCCGTCGCGGACGTCGACGGCGGGGAGGAGTTCGAGCTTGCTCACAGTGTTCCGATCCAGTTGGTGAGGAGCTGGGCTCCGGCGTCGCCGGACTTCTCGGGGTGGAACTGCGTGGCCCACAGGGGGCCGTTCTCGACGGCCGCCACGAAGGGCTTGCCGTGCGTCGACCAGGTCACCAGGGGTGCGCGCAGCGCCGGGTTGCCGACTTCCAGGGACCAGTCGTGGACGGCGTAGGAGTGCACGAAGTAGAAGCGCTCCTCGGGGTCGAGCCCCGTGAAGAGCTGGGAGCCGGCCGGGGCGTCGACCGTGTTCCAGCCCATGTGGGGCACGATGTCGGCCTGGAGCGGCTCGACCGTGCCGGGCCACTCGTCGAGGCCCTCGGTCTCCACGCCGTGCTCGATGCCGCGCGCGAAGAGGATCTGCATACCGACGCAGATGCCCATCACCGGGCGGCCGCCGGACAGACGGCGGCCGATGATCCAGTCGCCGCGGGCGTCCTTGAGGCCCTTCATGCAGGCGGCGAAGGCGCCGACGCCGGGCACCAGCAGCCCGTCCGCGTTCATGGCCTTGTCGAAGTCACGCGTTATCTCGACCTCGGCGCCCGCGCGCGCGAGGGCACGCTCGGCGGAACGCACGTTCCCGAAGCCGTAGTCGAAAACGACGACCTTCTTAGGAGCGGTCAATTCCACACCTCCAGCCTCATGACGCCCGCGATCAGACACATCGCGGCGCCGATGGAGAGCAGCACGATGAGGCTCGCGGGCATCTTCTGCTTGACGAAGGAGTAGACGCCGCCCAGGAGGAAGAGCCCGACGACGATGAGGATGGTGTTGAGGCCTGTCATGGCTTTACAGCGCGCCCTTCGTGGAGGGGAGGATGCCGGCGGCGCGCGGGTCGCGCTCGGAGGCGTACCGCAGCGCCCGGGCGAGCGCCTTGAACTGGCACTCCACGATGTGGTGCGCGTTGCGCCCGTAGGGCACGTGCACGTGCAGTGCGATCTGGGCCTGGGCGACGAAGGACTCCAGGATGTGCCGGGTCATCGTCGTGTCGTACTCGCCGATCATCGGCGCCATGTTCTCGGGCTCGGTGTGCACGAGGTACGGGCGGCCCGACAGGTCGACGGTCACCTGGGCGAGTGACTCGTCCAGCGGGACCGTGCAGTTGCCGAAGCGGTAGATGCCCACCTTGTCGCCGAGTGCCTGCTTGAAGGCGGCGCCGAGCGCGAGGGCGGTGTCCTCGATGGTGTGGTGCGAGTCGATGTGCAGGTCGCCCTCGGTCTTCACGGTCAGGTCGAACAGACCGTGCCGGCCGAGCTGGTCGAGCATGTGGTCGTAGAAGCCGACGCCCGTCGACACCTCGACCTTGCCGGACCCGTCGAGATCGATCTCGACGAGGACCGACGTCTCCTTGGTCGTCCGCTCCACTCTTCCGACGCGGCTCATGCGCTCTGCTCCTTCTTCAACTCACGGACCGCGTCCAGGAACGCGTCGTTTTCGGCCGGGGTGCCGGCGGAGACCCGCAGCCATCCCGGTACGCCGTTGTCCCGGACCAGGACGCCCCGGTCGAGGATCTTCTGCCAGGCCTCGTGGGAGCCACCCTCGCTGTCGAATCGCCCGAACTGGACGAAGTTCGCGTCGGACTCGGTCACCTCGTACCCGATCGCACGCAATTCGGCGACCAGACGGTCCCGCTCGGCCTTCAGCTGCTCGACGTACCCGAGCAGCGTGTCGGTGTGCTCCAGGGCGGCCAGGGCGGTGGCCTGCGCGACGGCCGACAGGTGGTAGGGCAGCCGTACGAGCTGGACCGCGTCGACGACCGCGGGGTGCGCGGCGAGATAGCCGAGGCGCAGTCCGGCCGCGCCGAACGCCTTCGACATCGTCCGCGACACGACGAGATTCGGCCGGCCCTCGATCAGCGGCAGCAGCGAGTCGCCGTGGCTGAACTCGATGTACGCCTCGTCGACCACGACCATGGACGGCCTGGCGGCCTGCGCCGCCTCGTACAGCGCGAGGACCGTCTCACGCGGCACCGCGTTGCCCGTGGGGTTGTTGGGGGTGGTGATGAAGACGACGTCCGGGCGGTTCTCGGCGATGGCGCGTGCGGCGGCCGCCAGGTCGATCGTGAAGTCCTCGTCGCGGGGGCCCGAGATCCAGGCCGTGCCGGTGCCGCGCGCGATGAGCGCGTGCATCGAGTACGAGGGTTCGAAGCCGATCGCCGTACGGCCGGGGCCGCCGAAGGTCTGCAGCAGTTGCTGGATGACCTCGTTCGAGCCGTTGGCCGCCCAGACGTTCTCGACGCCGACCCGGTGCCCGCCGGTCCTCGTCAGGTACTTGGCCAGCTCGGTACGGAGCTCCACCGCGTCGCGGTCGGGGTAGCGGTTGAGGTTGTGGGCGGCCTCGCGGACCCGCTCGGCGATCCGCTCGACGAGCGGTTCGGGCAGCGGGTACGGGTTCTCGTTGGTGTTCAGCCGTACGGGGACGTCGAGTTGGGGCGCGCCGTAGGGGGACTTGCCGCGCAGCTCGTCCCGTACGGGAAGATCGTCGATACCGGTCACTTGCTCTCTGGAACCTTCCACCCGAAACGAGCCTTGATCGCCGCCCCGTGGGCCGGCAGGTCCTCCGCCTCCGCGAGCGTCACCACGTGGTGCGCCACCTCGGCGAGGGCATCGCGCGTGTAGTCCACGATGTGGATCCCGCGCAGGAAGGACTGGACGCTCAGCCCCGAGGAGTGGCAGGCGCAACCGCCGGTGGGCAGCACATGGTTGGAGCCCGCGCAGTAGTCGCCCAGCGACACCGGCGCCCAGGCGCCTACGAAGATCGCGCCCGCGTTCTTCACCCGGTCCGCGACGGCGGCAGCGTCCGCCGTCTGGATCTCCAGGTGCTCGGCGCCGTACGCGTCGACGACCCGCAGGCCCTCGTCCACGCCGTCGACGAGGACGATCGCGGACTGCCTGCCGCGCAGCGCGGGGACGATCCGGTCCTCGATGTGCTTGGTGGCCGCGACCTGCGCCTCCAGCTCCTTCTCCACCGCCTCCGCCAGCTCGACGGAGTCCGTGACGAGGACGGCGGCGGCGAGCGGGTCGTGCTCGGCCTGGCTGATCAGGTCGGAGGCCACGTGCACCGGGTCGGCGGTCTCGTCCGCGAGGATCGCGATCTCGGTGGGACCGGCCTCGGTGTCGATGCCGATCTTGCCCGTGAAGTAGCGCTTGGCGGCGGCGACCCAGATGTTGCCGGGCCCGGTGACCATGTTGGCCGGGGCGCAGGACTCGGTGCCGTGCGCGAACATCGCGACGGCCTGGGCGCCGCCGACCGCGTACACCTCGTCGATGCCGAGGAGGGCGCAGGCGGCGAGGATCGTGGGGTGCGGGAGACCCCCGAACTCCTTCTGCGGCGGGGAGGCGAGCGCCATGGAGGCGACTCCGGCCTCCTGCGCCGGAACCGCGTTCATGATCACTGACGAGGGGTAGACCGAACGTCCGCCGGGCGCGTACAGGCCGACGCGCTCGACCGGTACCCACTTCTCGGTGACCGAGCCGCCGGGCACGACCTGCGTGGTGTGCGCGGCGCGGCGCTGCTCGCGGTGGACCAGGCGGGCGCGGCGGACGGACTCCTCCAGGGCCGCACGCACGGCCGGGTCGAGCTGCTCCAGGGCGTCGGTGAGCGCCTGGGCCGGAACCCGTACGGATGCCAGCCGCACCCCGTCGAATTTCTCCGCGTAGTCGATCAGCGCCGCGTCGCCACGATGATGCACGGCCTCGCAGATCGGACGCACCTTCTCCAGGGCGGCCTGTACGTCGAAGTCGGCTCGGGGCAGCAGGTCGCGCAGGGCGGAGCCCTCGGGGAGGGCGTCGCCGCGCAGATCGATTCGGGCCATACGAAGAGATTGCAGCACGGTCCCAATTCTCTCAGACGGCGATAAGACGCCGGACGCCTGTATCAATGGCTGATACAAGCCGTCCCAGGCTCCCCCTGGAGATCTCCGTCACCAGTAGCGTTCGGCCCGTCACACAGCGGGCATGAACGGCTGTACGAACCCGCGAGTAGCTGGGGAGGGAGGGACGTGACGTGACCGAGGGTGCCGGCGTCCGCGGTGGGGACCTGCCGGACGAGTTGACCGCCGCCGAGGCCGGGATGTGGCAGGCCTTCCGCAACGGCAGCGTGTACGACCTGCGGGGCGGGGACATGACCGTGGACGATCCACACGGCGGCCATCCCTGGGGGCCCGAGCGCAGTGTCCGGGCCCGGATCGTGGCGTGGCTGCTGCTCGACGGGCCGCCCGCCCTCCAGGGCCGGGTCGCCTCCCTGAAGCTGACCGGCGTGCAGATCACGGACGTCCTCGACCTCGCGGGCGGCACGGTGGTGCCGTACGTGGAGCTGAAGGGCTGCCGGTTCGAGAAGGAGATCCTGCTGCCGGAGGCGCACTTCACGACCGTGCGCCTGGTCAACTGCTCGGTGCCGCGCCTGGAGGCGGCCCGGGTGCACACCGAGGGGGATCTGCATCTGCCCCGCTGCCGCTTCCACAACGGGGTGCGGCTGACCGACGCGCACATCGGTACGGATCTGCTGCTCAACCAGGCCGTGGTCTACCGGGACCGGCGTGGCCGCTCGCTCACCGGCGACGGCATGACCGTGGGACAGGACCTGCAGGCCGAGATGCTGGAGTCGCACGGCGAGCTGAGCCTGCGCGGCGCCACCGTCGGCGTCTCTCTCAGCCTGCGCGGCAGCAAGCTGAACAACCCGTACTCGCGGCTGGCTCTGAACGCTCCCCAGCTGACCGTCAACCGCACGCTCTACATGACCCCCGCGGGCCTCGGCAATCCCCTGCTGACCAGCGGCACCACCCCGGCGCGCGGGACGCTGGTGCAGCGCTTCGAGTGCCAGGGCGGGATCCGCCTCGACGACGGACGGTTCGGGGACGCCCTCGACTTCGAGCGGGCCCGTTTCACCTTCGACGACGACCAGGAGCTGTCCCTGCTGCGGGTGCAGACACCCGAACTGCGCTTCCTCGGGGAGCGCCCCGAGCGGGGCAAGGTGGTCCTGTCGGGCGCGCGGATCGTCAATCTCGTCGACCAGGCGGACAGCTGGCCGGGCCCCGGCAACCTCCACATGGGCGGCTTCAGCTACGAGAACCTCGTACCGCAGGGCGCCTTCCCACTGACCCGGCGCCTGGAGTGGGTGGCGGCGGCGACCGCCGAGTACAGCCCGGAGCCGTACGAGCGGCTGGCCACCGTGCTGCGCGATTCCGGGGAGGACGAGGACGCGCGCGAGGTACTGCTCGCCAAGCAGCGCCGCCGCCGCGAGACCCTGCCGCTCGCGGCCAAGCTGTGGGGGTACGCGCAGGACTGGACGGTCGCCTACGGGTACCGGCCCGGCCGGGCGGCCCTGTGGATGGCGGTGCTGTGGGCGGCGTCCTCGATCGCCTTCTCGCACGCGACCCGCACCCCGGTGAACGGCGGGCATCCGCCGTGGAACGCCGCGCTGTTCGCCCTCGACCTGCTGCTGCCGGTGATCGACCTCGGCCAGGTGGGCGTCTGGCAGCTGCGCGGCGTCTGGCAGTGGCTGGCCGCGGTGGTGATCCTCCTGGGCTGGATCCTGGCGACGACGGTGGCGGCGGGGGCGACGCGGCTGCTGCGCCGCAGCTGAGGGGCCCATGGGACAGCATCCGGCCATCCTGTTGACAGGTGTTCAATAGTAGAACAACAGTCACTTTTTACCTACCCTTGACCATCTGACATACAACCAAACGAGGGTTACGAAAGTGTCACCGCACACCCTCTGGTACAGCTCCGACCTGCGGCTTTCAATGGTCGACACCATGGCACTGCTGCGCGCGTTCATCCGTACGGCCCGGATGGTCAAGAACACCTCGCGCCTCGCCGCCGGACTGCCCGCCGACGACGAGGTACTGCTGGACGCCCCGGACGAACGGCTCGCCCCGGCCCTCGTCGCGGCGGCCCGCGGTGAGTACGACATCGCGGCCAAACTGCTCGGCGCCACCCGCGAGGCCGCCGAGTGGGAGAACCGCGACCGCTACGCGAGACGCCTCGCCGCCTTCGCGTGCACCCGCGACGAATGGCTCCAGACCTGGCAGAGCGAGTCCCCGCACGACCCGGACGCGCTCCTGGTCAAGGCCGAGCTCGCGGTGCGCCGCTGGTGGGAGTCGCCCGCCCGCGCCGAGCTGCTGCGCGAGGTCGGCCCGCTGATCGCCGCCGCCGCCGAGGGCGACCCGCGCGACCCGGTGCCCTGGCGGATCGCGCTCGACCACGCCCGTGGCACCAATGCCGGACACACCGAGTTCGAGAAGCTGTGGGGCGAGGCCGTACGCCGCTCCCCACACCACTACGGCTGCCATGTGGCCGCCCTGAAGTACCTGTCGGCCGCCTGGTACGGCTCGCACCGCGAGTGCTTCGACTTCGCCGAGCGGGCCGCGCAGGACGCGCTGCCCGGCTCGCTCGTACAGGCGCTTCCGGTGCGGGCGGCCTTCGCCTATCTGACCGAGGGCGGCCGGGCCGTCATCCCGCGTGAGCGGCTCGACGAGGCGGCCGACCTCGCGATCGCGGTCTCGGCGGCATACGCGACCGCCGACCCGTGGCCCGCGGAGGTACGCAACCTCCTCACCTACGTCCTGATCAGGCTGGAGCGCTGGCAGGACGCCCTGGACCAGCTCCGTCTGATCGGCCCGTACGCGACCTCGTTCCCCTGGGACCGGGTCTCCGACGACCCGCTGGGCCAGTTCCTGGAACTGCGCGACGGAGTCCGCCTGGAGGTCGCCTCGAACATCCCCCTCCATCCACGGAGTGAGCACGGCGGACGTGCCCGCTCCGGAGACCATTAGGCTTTCGCGTCGTGACCACCGTCCGGCTCCCGCTCTTCCCCCTGAACTCGGTACTGTTCCCGGGTCTCGTGCTTCCCCTGAACATTTTCGAGGAGCGCTATCGCGCCATGATGCGCGAACTGCTGAAGACCCCCGAGGCCGAACCGCGCCGGTTCGCCGTCGTCGCCATCCGCGACGGCCACGAGGTCGCGCACACCGCACCCGGCATGCCGGACCAGACGGCGCTGCCGCAGCGCGGTCCCACGGCCGGGTTCGGGGACGACCCGCTCAAGGCCTTCCACGAGGTGGGCTGCGTCGCGGACGCGGCCACCATCCGGGAGCGCGCCGACGGCAGTTTCGAGGTACTGGCCACCGGCACCACGCGGGTACGGCTCCTGTCCGTGGACGCCACCGGCGCGTTCCTGACGGCCGAGCTGGAGGAACTCCCGGAGGAACCCGGCGAGGAGGCCGGCGCGCTCGCCGAGGGCGTCCTGCGGGCCTTCCGGCAGTACCAGAAGCGGCTGGCGGGCGCCCGCGAACGCTCCCTGTCCACCGGCGCGGACCTGCCGGACGACCCGGCGGTGGTCTCCTACCTGGTGGCGGCCGCCGTGATGCTCGACATCCCGGCCAAGCAGAAGCTGCTCCAGGCTCCCGACACGGCCACCCGCCTCCACGAAGAGCTGAAACTCCTGCGCGCCGAGACCGCCATCATCCGTAATCTGCCGTCGTTGCCGGCGTCGGAACTGACGCGCAACCCGACAAGTCTCAACTGACGCACTCGACGTCATTGATGTAAGGCATCGACACCTTGGCGAAGAAGTCGAAGAAGCAGCAGCAGTCCGGGGGCACGCCCGCGACGGTGGCCCTGACCGCGGCGGGCGTCGCGTACACGGTCCACGCCTACGAGCACGACCCCGCGCACCCCTCCTACGGCGAGGAGGCCGCCGAGGCGATGGGCGTCTCCCCCGACCGCGTCTTCAAGACCCTGGTCGCGGACGTGGACGGCTCCCTCGTGGTCGCCGTGGTCCCCGTCGCGGGCTCCCTGGACCTGAAGGCCCTGGCCACGGCGGTGGGCGGCAAGCGCGCCGCCATGGCCGACCCGGCGGCCGCCGAACGCACCACGGGCTACGTCCGCGGCGGCATCTCCCCCCTGGGCCAGCGCAAGAAGCTCCCCACGGTCCTGGACGCCTCGGCCCTGCGGCACGCCACGATCTGCGTCTCCGCCGGCCGCCGGGGCCTCGAGGTGGAGCTCGCCCCCGACGACTTGGCGCACCTCACGGAAGCGGTGTCCGCGCCGGTCGCCCGTGCGTGACCCCTCGACGGATGCGTCGTCCTGCGTTAAGCACGAGAGGCATGTCGAAACGAACCCGCAAACGCAAGTGGCGCACGAAGAAGGGCCGCTCGAACCACGGCCACCGACCTCCATGACCTACGCGTCGTTCGACTGACGGCCGGTGGGGGCTGAGCGCGCAGTTCCCCGCGCCCCTGAGGCGAGGCTCCGCCCCGCATCGTTCAGCCCGTCCGACGTTTGAGGACGAGGCCGTTCAGGCCGATGCGGGGGTCTGGGGCGAAGCCCTGCGGGGGTGCAGGGGGCGGAGCCCCGCGGGGGTGCAGGGGGCGGAGCCCCGCGGGGGTGCAGGGGGCGGAGCGCCCGGTGGGGTGCGGGGGCGGAGCCCTGCGGGGGTGCGGGGGGCGGAGCCCCGCGGGGGTGCAGGGGGCGAAGCCCCTGGTGGGGTGCGGGGGCGAAGCCCCGCGGGGGGTGCGGGCACGAAGCCCCGCGGGGGGGTCCAGGGGGCGGAGCCCCCGGTGGGGTGCAGGGGCAAAGCCCCGCGGGGGGTGCGGGGGCGGAGCCCCCGGTGGGGTGCAGGGGCAAAGCCCCGCGGGGGGTGCGGGGGCGGAGCCCCCGGTGGGGTGCAGGGGCGAAGCCCCGCGGGGGGTGCGGGGGCGGAGCCCCCGGTGGGGTTGAAGGGGCGCAGCCCCTGGGGATGGGACGGGTAGGGGCGGCGGGGGCGAGGAGAAGGCCGGGTCAGACCGCCGGAGGCGCCGGTGGGGGCCCATACGGGCTCGCGTAGGGGTCCGGGTCCCGAGGGCCGAACAGCGCCGTCAGACCGAGGTGCACCACCAGCGCCGCCAACGACCACGCCAGCAACGCCCCCTTCGCCCCGAGCTTCAACGGCGCGGAGAAGGTAACCCCCTTGCCCACATGCTTGGCGTGGGCGACCACGTTCTGCGTCGGCCCGAGCCAGATCCCGATCCGCCAGGCGAGCAGCGACCCGAGCACACCCCCCACCGCCAGCGCCACGACGAGCGGCACACCCCCACGCCGCCGCACCAGAAACACCACCACCGCACTGACCGCACCGAACGCCAGCGCAAGCAGCGTGAACGTTCCGTCGACCCCGATGGCCTGCTCACCCTCGGTGTCCTTCAGATACACCGCGCTGTCGTCCGCGATCAGCGGCACATGCGGCGCCAGCCACCACCACAGCACACCGAGCAGCACTCCCGCGAGCGCCACCGCCACCGTGACGACGGCGGCCTCCAGCACTTCGGTCTTCATCCCGGGCCCGTCCTGTTCGTACCCGACGGTCCCCCCGCCGCCCCCGGCGGGCGGAGCCTGCCAGGCATGGGCGTCGTCGGAGGGCGGTTGGTGCGGCGGCGGAGGCGGAGTCAGCGGTGCGGTCACACTGACATCGTGCCAGGCCCGGCTGTCGGCCGCGTCACCGGACGGCCGCCCGGCGGTACGCCCAGGTCGCCACCGCCAGCGAGGCCACCCCCACACCCGCGCAGACGGCGAGGTCACCGACGACGAAGGCCCAGTCGGGGTGCGCCCCGAAGCTCCGCGCGAAGGCCTCGACGCCGTAGGTGGAGGGCAGCAGATCACGGCCGTACTGCACCACCGTGGGCAGCCGGTCCGCCGGCAGCACCCCGAGCAGCAGCGCCGCCGACATCCCCAGCTGTCCGAGCAGCGTGGCGAGTTCGGGCCGAGGCGCAAGCAGTCCGAGCGCCGCCCCGAGCCCGGCGAGCGCGGCACCGGCGAGCGGGATCACCGCGACGAGCACCCACAGATGCGCCATCGGCAGCCCGAAGAGGACACAGCCGACGACGGCGGTGACCACGGTCCCGGGCACGGTGAAGGACGCGTACGCGCCCGCGACACCGAGCACGACAGCGGCCGGCGGCACCGGCAGGGTCGCGTAGTGGTCGAGCCCGCCGCCGGCCCGAAGCTGTCCGAAGTACTGCGCCAGCAGGTTGAGCCCGACGAAGGCGACGACCAGGACGGACGCCCCGGCCACGATCGACCGGGCCTCGCCCCCGCCGTCCACCACGCCACGCATCATGACCATGATGCCGACGGACTGGACCGTGGCCACGAACAGCAGCGGAATCCGCGCCACGCGCGCGCGGGAGAGCTGGGCCCGGTACATGGCGGCGAGGGAAGGCCACAGCCGCGCCCTCGGCCCGAGTTCGGCGGCGTCACCGGCGTCCTCGGTCATGGACAGCGCACTGCCCGGCAGCACCTCAGCGGGTACGACACTCACGTCGAGCTGCTCCTCTTCACTCCGGCAGCCGTCCTGTCCCTGATTTCGACGTTCCCGACGTTCCCGACGTTCCCGACGCCGCTTCCCACGCCGCCTCCCACACCCACGACGCCCCTCCCCGTCCGTACAGACTCCCCTACGGATTCCCGACCCCGCGCGCTCACGCCTTCACCAACCCCTGCGCATTGCCGCCGAGCGCGAGGTACACGTCCTCCAGGCTCGGCGTGGCCAGCGTGAAGTCGTCGAGCGCGGCGAACGCGGCGCCTCCGGTGACCGTGGCGACGGCCGCGCGGGCCTCCTCCGGGGCGAGCCGCAGGGTCCAGCGGCGGCCCGACTCGACGGCGCGGGCGCGCAGCGCGGCGACCTCGGGCACATCCAGCGGGGCGCTCTCGCGCCAGACGAGTTCGACCCGCACCTCACCCGCGACCCGCTCCTTCAACCCGGCCGGCGTGTCGCAGGCGATGACGCGGCCCCGGTCCAGGACGGCGACCCGGTCGAGCACGGTCTCGGCCTCGATGACGTTGTGGGTGACCAGCAGCACGGTGGCGCCGTGCTCGGCCCGGCGCCGGTCGACGGCGGACCACACGGCCCGCCGGGCCACGGGATCCATGCCGGTGGTCGGCTCGTCGAGGACGAGCAGCGGCCGCCGCCCGACCAGCGCGGCGGCGAAGCACGCCAGCCGCCGCTGCCCGCCGGAGAGCTTCTTCAGGGGGCGGGAGGCGATCGAGGTGAGGCCCAGCTCGTCGAGTACGGCGTCCCGCTCCGCCCGCGCCTCGCGCAGTTCGAGCCCGCGCAGCCGCCCGGTCGTCTCCGCGGCCAGCGACACGGTCAGCTCGTCGAGGGCGGTGGACTCCTGCCCCAGGTAGGCGAGGATGCGCGCCGCCCGTTCGGGGTGACGCACGATGTCGTGTCCGAGAATCTCGACGCTGCCGCTGTCGGGCCGCATGAGCCCGGTCAGCTGGCGTACGAGGGTCGACTTCCCGGCGCCGTTCGGCCCGAGCAGTCCGAAGATCTCGCCGCGCCGGATGTCCAGCCGTACTCCGTCGGTGGCCCTCACCTCGGGCGTGCCGGGGCTGCCACGGCGTCCACGGACGGCCGGGTAGGTCTTGGTCAGCGCGCGCACCGAGCACACGACATCGCCCCTGTGCCCGTTCCGGACTGCCTGTGCCGTGCGCGTACTCACGAAGGACGAGCCTACGGGGTCCGATGCCCCGTTATGCGCCCGGGGCCCTCGCCTCAGTCGGTCCACGAGCCGTCCTGGCCCGGGTCTCAAAGGTCTGGCGCGCTGAAGAAGCGCCCCCACCCACCCGTACCGGAAGAACACACCCGGAATTCAACCGCTCCCCCGGGTTACTCCCCGGCAGGGGCATGCTCCGCCGCCGTACGCACATCGATCTCCCGCCAGAACCCCGCCCTGATCGCATACCGGTCGTGCTCGTCGATCTGGTCGTCCTTGTGGGCGAGCAGTCCGAAGCGCGCGGCGTAGCGCAGCAGCTCGCCATCCACGCGGTGCGGCACCCGCGGGTACATCGTGGACAGCTTCTGCAGGTGGCTCGGGTCGGTGAGCCGCTCCATCCAGCGGCGCGCGAAGACCTGCCCCACCTCGTAGGGATCGCCGCCGACCGTGGTGATGTCCTCCTCGCGGTCGGCCCATCGCTGCTCGGCGGAGGTGAGCTGGGCGAGCGTGGGCAGCGCGGCGGCCTCAGTGGACTCCGTGGCGCCCCCGGGGCGTTCGATCCACCCTTTGTCGGACGACCACCGCAGCGTCGCGCTGGCGGGGTGCTGGGGGGCCTGGACGCCCGGTGCGCGCAGTGCGGCCAGGTCCTTCGGCGTGGGCACGCCCTTGGGGGCGGGAACCCGCTCCTCGGCCCCGTTCTGCGACTCGGCGACGGGGCTGTGCTCCGCGGCCTCGGAGGGCCGCTCGGCCGCTCCGGCGAGCGACGAGTCGGGCAGCGGCGCGGAGAGGATCGCGGCGATCTCGGGGCGCGGCACGGGCTGCGGCGCGCAGATCCCGCCGAGGTCCTTGGCCCGTACGGCCTTGGTGATCCACGCCCGGTCCAGCACCCGGCGCTCGTCGGCCTCGGCGACCAGGTCCTCGGACTGGTTGTAGTCGCCGTCCGCGGCCTGCACGGCCCACAGGTGTACGGCGACGCCGTGCTCCTTGGCGGCCATCATGCCCGGCAGCAGGTCCCCGTCGCCGGTCACCAGGACCACGTCGGAGCAGGCGCGGTTGCGGGCCAGCTCGGTCAGCTCGGCGTGCATGGCGGCGTCGACGCCCTTCTGCGCCCACCGCCCGTCGCTGCGGGTCAGCGCGCCGAGGCGCACCGTGACCCGTGGCATCACGCGCAGCCGGCGGTGCTCCGGTTGCGGTACGCGGTCGGGGGCGCCGTCGAACCAGTAGATGCGCAGCAGGGGCCGCTCCGTGTCGGACTCGGCGCGCTCGCGCAGGCCCTGGATGAGGGCGGCGTGGTCGACGGTGATCCGGGATCGCGAAGGCTCCCCGGCGAGGAGACTGGCGGCAGCCCCGAGCAGATACCCGGCGTCCACCAGGACGATGCAGCGGTCCACGCGGTCCACCCTCTTTCCGGTTCCGGGAGATTCGCTTCGGGCTTCCTTCGAGTCTGCCCGACGGCGCGGAGGTTAACGGCCCGAACTCGATCTTCGGCGTGGCGTATCGGGGGATAACGCTCCGACAGGCCTTATTACGCACGGTAATTCTCCGAAATGCACTGCTTGTCAGGCTATGTGAATGTGAATCTGGATCCGGCCCTGACCCCTAGGGCCCCACAGGAGGCAATCACCATGGCCAAGAACAAGAACCGCAAGCAGGGCGGCCAGCAGGACCGCTCCTCGCAGGCCGAGCATGCGCAGGAGCAGGCGCAGCGGTCCTCGACGGAGGCTCACACGCCGATGTCGCAGGCCCAGGGCAGCCCCGCGGACGTCGCCCGCAAGCACCAGAAGCGCTTCGGCCACAACTGAGGCCACGCGTAAGGGCTGTTGAAGCCCAGGCACACACCGAGGGGCGCATCCGACAACGGATGCGCCCCTCGCGTACATCATCTGATCCTGTCAGCTGATCCCGTCAGCCCGCGAGGCAGGACGGGCCCAGCAGCACCTTCAAGTCACCGAACAGCGCCGGGTCCGGCTTCACCCGGTGCCGGTCGAGCCGCAGCACGGTGGTCTTGCGCGGGCCCTGGAGCCTGATGCGCACCTCGCTCTCGCCCTTGTGGTGGCTGAGGATCTCGCCGAGGCGGCTCACCATCGGCGGGGTGACCTTCAGCGCCGGGATCGTGAGGATCACGGGCGCGTTGGTGCCCGCGTTCGACAGGTCGGGGACCTGGAGCTCCATCGCGACCAGCCGCGGCACGTCCTCGCGCTTGTCGAGGCGTCCCTTGACGAAGACGACCGCGTCCTCGACGAGTTGGGTCGACACCAGCTGGTACGTCGCCGGGAAGAACATGCACTCGATGGAACCGGCCAGGTCCTCCACCGTGGCGATCGCCCAGGCGTTGCCCTGCTTGGTCATCTTGCGCTGGAGGCCCGAGATGATGCCGCCGATGGTGACGACCGCGCCGTCCGCGTGCTCACCTCCGGTGAGCTGGGAGATGCCCGCGTCGGCCTTGTCGGACAGCACGTGCTCCAGGCCGAAGAGCGGGTGGTCGGAGACGTACAGACCGAGCATCTCCCGCTCCTGGGCGAGCAGGTAGGCCTTGTCCCACTCGTCGGTGGTGAACTCCACGTCGAGTCCGAAGCCCGGCTCGCTGGTGTCCTCGTCGCCCATGCCACCGAAGAGGTCGAACTGGCCCTCGGCCTCCTTGCGCTTGACCTGCACCACGTTGTCGATCATCGGCTCGAACTGCGCGGTGAGGCCCTTGCGGGTGTGCCCCATCGTGTCGAACGCGCCCGCCTTGATCAGCGATTCCGTGGTGCGCTTGTTGCAGGCGACGGCCTCGACCTTGTCGAGGTAGTCCGGGAAGGAGGCGTACTTCCCCTTGGCCTTGCGGCTCTTGATGATCGACTCGACGACGTTCGTACCGACGTTGCGGACGGCGGAGAGCCCGAAGAGGATCACGTCGTCGCCCTGGGCGGCGAAGTTCTGCTCCGACTCGTTGACGTTCGGCGGCAGCACCTTGATGCCCATGCGCCGGCACTCGTTCAGATAGATCGCGGACTTGTCCTTGTCGTCCTTGACCGAGGTGAGCAGGCCCGCCATGTACTCGGCGGGGTAGTTCGCCTTCAGGTAGGCGGTCCAGTACGAGACCAGGCCGTAGGCGGCCGAGTGGGCCTTGTTGAAGGCGTAGCCGGCGAAGGGCACCAGCACGTCCCACAGGGCCTGGATCGCCTCGTCGCTGTAGCCGTGCTTCTTGGCACCGGCCTGGAAGATGGTGAAGTTCTTCGCCAGCTCGTCGGGCTTCTTCTTGCCCATCACGCGGCGGAGGATGTCGGCCTCGCCGAGCGAGTACCCGGCGATGATCTGGGCGGCCTTCTGCACCTGCTCCTGGTACACGATCAGGCCGTAGGTGACCGCCAGGACCTCCTGGAGGGGCTCTTCGAGCTCCTTGTGGATCGGCGTGATCTCCTGCAGCTTGTTCTTGCGGAGCGCGTAGTTCGTGTGCGAGTCCATGCCCATCGGGCCGGGACGGTAGAGCGCCGAGACGGCGGAGATGTCTTCGAAGTTGTCGGGCTTCATCAGGCGCAGCAGCGAGCGCATGGGGCCGCCGTCGAACTGGAAGACGCCGAGGGTCTCGCCGCGCTGGAGCAGTTCGAAGGTCGTCGGATCGTCGAGCGGAAGCGCCAGCAGGTCGAGGTCGATGCCCTTGTTGGACTTCACCATCTTGACGGCGTCGTCCATGATCGTCAGGTTGCGCAGGCCGAGGAAGTCCATCTTCAGCAGGCCGAGCGACTCGCACTGCGGGTAGTCCCACTGCGTGATGGTCACGCCGTCGGTGTGCCGCACCCAGACCGGGGCGTGGTCGACGATGGGCTCGCTGGACATGATGACGCCGGCGGCATGCACGCCCATCTGCCGGACCAGGCCTTCGACGCCCTTGGCGGTGTCGATGACCTTCTTCACGTCCGGCTCGTTCTCGTACATCGAGCGGATCTCGCCGGCCTCGCTGTAGCGCGGGTGCGAGGAGTCGGTGATGCCGCTGAGGTCGATGCCCTTGCCGAGGACGTCGGCGGGCATGGCCTTGGTGAGGCGGTCGCCCATGGCGTACGGGTAGCCCAGGACGCGCGCGGAGTCCTTGATGGCGTTCTTCGCCTTGATCTTTCCGTAGGTGCCGATCATGGCGACCTTGTCGGCGCCGTATTTCTCGGTCACGTACCTGATCACTTCGACGCGCCTGCGCTCGTCGAAGTCGATGTCGACGTCGGGCATGGAGACGCGCTCGGGGTTCAGGAACCGCTCGAAGATCAGTCCGTGCGGGATCGGGTCGAGGTCGGTGATGCCCATGGCGTACGCGACGATCGAACCGGCCGCCGAGCCACGGCCCGGGCCCACGGCGATGCCCTGCTTCTTGGCCCACATGATGAAGTCGGCGACGACGAGGAAGTACCCCGGGAACCCCATCTGGATGATGACGTCCATCTCGTACTCGGCCTGCTTCTGGCGGTCCTCGGGGACGCCGCCGGGGAAGCGGCGCTCCATGCCGAGGCGCACCTCCTCCTGGAACCAGGTGACCTCGGTGTAGCCCTCGGGGATGTCGAACTTCGGCATGAGGTTCTTCGCCTCGAACATGCCTGCGGTGTCGATCTGCTCGGCCACCAGGAGGGTATTGGCGCAGCCCTGCTGCCAGGCGTCCGAGGAGTCGACGGCGTACATCTCGTCCGTGGACTTCAGGTAGTAGCCGGTGCCGTCGAAGCGGAAGCGGTCCGGGTCGGAGAGGTTCTTGCCGGTCTGGATGCACAGCAGGGCGTCGTGGGCGGTCGCCTCGTGCGCGTACGTGTAGTGCGAGTCGTTCGTCACCAGGGGCGGGATGCCGAGCTTCTTGCCGATGTCCAGGAGTCCGTCGCGGACCCGGCGCTCGATCTCGATGCCGTGGTCCATCAGCTCCAGGAAGTAGCGGTCCTTGCCGAAGATGTCCTGGTACTCGGCGGCCGACTTCAGTGCCTCGTCGTACTGGCCGAGGCGCAGGCGGGTCTGGAGCTCGCCCGAGGGGCAGCCGGTGGAGGCGATGAGCCCCTCGGACCACTGGGAGATGGTCTCCTTGTCCATGCGGGGCCACTTCTGGAGCCAGCCCTCGGCGTACGCGTCCGAGGAGAGCTTGAAGAGGTTGTGCAGGCCGGTCCGGTTCGCCGCCCAGATCGTCTTGTGCGTGTAACCACCCGAACCGGACACGTCGTCGCGCTTCTGGTGGGGCTGGCCCCACTGGATCTTGCGCTTGTTGCGCCGGGACTCGGGGGCGACGTACGCCTCGATGCCGATGATCGGCGTGACGCCCGCCTTCTTCGCCGTGTGGAAGAAGTCGTACGCCCCGTGGAGGTTGCCATGGTCACTCATGGCGATGTGTGTCATGCCCATCTCATTGCAGGCATTGAACATGTCCTTGAGCCGCGCGGCACCGTCCAGCAGCGAGTACTGGGTATGGACGTGCAGGTGCGTGAACGGCGGCTTTGACACGGCTTCGGCCTCCAAGGAGAACAATCGTCGACAGGCTGCGGACAGTCTGGGGGGACAGCGTCGAAGTCTATGACGCGCCACTGACACTGGAGACGAACACTGGGCGCGAAGCGCCTCGATGAGGGGCGGTGGTCGGGTGACGGGCGGGCCGATCACCCGTACCTTCATCCGGGGCGCGGGGCACGCGCGCGTACCGTTCGTCCCCGGCACGCGGGCACTCCCGCGTACCTTCGTCCGTTGGGACAGGACGGAAGCAACCGTCCCGGCGGACGGACACGTCCTTCCCTCATGTCACGCACCACCTGCACCAGGAGGCACCCAGCGATGTCGGTCCCGCAGCTCAGCGCCGAGCAACGCGGCGAGCAGATCCTCGCCGTCTTCGACACCGCCTTCGGCGAGCTCCTGGCCGCCGACCCGGCCGCGTTCCGCGTCAAGTTCCGCAAGATGGCGGCCTCCGCCTTCGCGTTCTACCGGGGCACGGCGGGCCTCTTCTACCACGACCTCACCGCGGAGATGGGGTTCGGGCCGAGGCGCGGCGGACCCTACCTGGACGAGCGCACCTCCCGCGTGTGGATCCACGGCGACCTGCACGCCGAGAACTTCGGCACGTACATGGACGCCAACGGCCGCCTGATCTTCAACGTGAACGACTTCGACGAGGCGTACGTCGGCCCCTTCACCTGGGACCTCAAGCGATTCGCCGCCTCCGTGGCCCTCATCGGGTACGCGAAGGCGCTCAGTGACGACCAGATCAGCGAGCTGGTCAAGGTGTACGCGGCCGCCTACCGCGAGCGCATCCACGCGCTGGCCACCGGTGCCAAGAGCGACGAGGTGCCGCCCTTCACGCTGGACACGGCCGAGGGCCCGCTCCTGGACGCGCTGCGTGACGCCCGCTCGCTGACCCGCTTCGGACTGCTCGACTCGATGACCGAGATCCGCGACTTCGAGCGCCGCTTCGCGCCCGGCGGCGGCTCCATCGAGCTCGACGCGGCCACCCGCTACAAGGTGCTCGCGGCCTTCGACGGCTACCTGGAGACGCTCCCGGAGTCCTCCCTGGCCCGCCCGGACTCCTACCGGGTGAAGGACGTCGTCGGCCGCCGCGGCATCGGCATCGGCTCCGCCGGACTGCCCTCGTACAACATCCTTCTGGAGGGCAACAGCGACGCCCTGGAGAACGATGTCGTGATCTACATCAAGCAGGCCCAGACCCCGGCCGTCTCCCGGCACATCACGGACTCCGCGATCCGCGAGTACTTCCAGCACGAGGGCCACCGCACGGTGATCTCCCAGCGTGCCCTGCAGGCGCACGCCGACCCATGGCTGGGCTGGACCGAGCTGGACGGCGCCGGCCAGCTGGTCGCCGAGGTCTCGCCGTACGCGGTGGACCTGGACTGGGGCGACATCGACGACCCGGAGGAGATCGCCTCGGTCGTCGCCGACCTCGGCCGGGCCACGGCCACCATGCACGCCGCGGCCGACGACGAGAGCGGCCACTCGGAGCTGGTCCCGTTCTCCACCGAGCGGGCCATCGACGCGGCGATCGCCGCCGACGAGGACGGCTTCGCGGGCCTCCTGGTGGACTTCGCGCACAGCTACGGCGCACGCGCGCGTGCCGACCACCAGATCTTCGTCGACCTGTTCCGCAACGGCCGGATCCCGGGCCTGTAGGCACCCCGGACGGCGGAGCCACAACGCTCCTGTAACGCATAGGAACCCTTTAGGGGGCCCTTACGGGAGCACGTGGGACACTCGGCTCCGCTATGGACATACCCGGGACCCAGCTCAGAGCCGTGCGCGCGGCACTGTTCACGGCTGTCGTCGTGACGCTCTCCACCGCGTCGCACGTGCTGCTGTCCCGGGTCCCGCTGCCGCTGGGCACCGTGGCGGCGATCGCCGCGGCCGTCTTCGTCATCGCGTACGCGCTGGCGGGCCGCGAGCGCGGCTTCGGCCGGATCGCCGCCCTGCTCATCCCGCTGGAGCTGACCGCCGACACCGTGTTCACCACGGGCCAGCACGTCTGTTACGGCAGGGCGGGCGGCCCCGTCGCGGGCCCGCTGCGCTCGGTCGGATTCGACGTGCTGTGCGGCGGCAGCGTGGGCACCCCGCTGGCCCATGTGACCGGCGGCAGCGGCGGCCGTGCCGCCGCGCTGCTCGCGCAGACCGACCCGGCCGCCGCCTGGCTGCTGCTCGCCGCCCATGTCACGGTGGGGCTGCTCGCGGCCGCCTGGCTGCGCCGCGGCGACCGCGCCCTGGACCAGCTGCTGCGCGCAGTGGCCGCGGCCACCTTCCGGCCCCTGCTGATCGCGGTCGCCGCCGTGACCGTACGGCTCGCCCCGGTACGCCGGCTGCCGCGCCCCGCGCGCCGGAGCGCGGGCGCCCGCACCCGCCTGTTCGTGCACTCCCTGGGACGGCGTGGACCGCCGCTCTCGGCCGCTTTCGCCTGAGCCATCGCTTCTGCGCGACAGCCCTTGAGCACCAGCAGTCCCCCATACGTATCCGCGTACGACGTGTGCGCGTCCCCCATGGAGATCACCAACATGAGCAAGCGGAACAGCCAGGCGGCGAAGACGGCGGCCCGGGAGAAGCTGCGCCTTGAGCGCGAGCGTCAGGCCAAGCGCAACAAGGTCAAGCGCCAGGCCATCGTGGCCGGCTCCATCGTCGCCGTCCTCGCGATAGCCGGCGGCGTCGGCTACGCGGTCGTACAGAACAACAAGCCGAGCTACTGGGCGGGCCTGAAGGACGCCAAGGTCGTCGCCCCGGCCAACACCACAGGCACCAAGGGCACCACCGTCGTCATCGGCAAGAGCACCGCCAAGAAGACCCTCAAGATCTACGAGGACCCGCGCTGCCCGGTCTGTGCCCAGTTCGAGCAGACCGTCGGCTCGACCGTGAAGAAGGACATCGACGACGGCAAGTTCAAGTTCCAGTACGTCGGCGCCACGTTCATCGACAACAAGGACAACGGCCAGGGCTCCAAGAACGCGCTGAGCGCCCTGGGCGCCGCGCTGAACGTCAGCCCCGAGGCGTTCCTCGAGTACAAGACCGCGCTGTACTCGACGAAGTGGCACCCGGACGAGACGACCGACAAGTTCAAGGACGACGCCTACCTCCTCAAGGTCGCCGACACCGTTACCGCGCTGAAGGGCAACACCGCGTTCCAGAACGCGGTGAAGAAGGGCACCTACGACGCCTGGGCGATGGCCATGTCGAAGACCTTCGACGACAACAAGGAGGGCGTGACCGGCACTCCGGGCTTCGTCATGGACGGCAAGCAGCTCAACGGCGGCACCCCGCTGCTGACGGTGGCCGACTTCGACAAGGTGGTGGACGCGGCCCTCAAGGGCTGACGCCAACGGGGAATCCGGCCTCCGCATGAAGAGCGGGCGAACTTTCGAGGTTCGCCCGCTCTCGCGCATACCGATCAGTAACCTGTTCGGTCGTGACCAGTCGATACAGATCATCCGAGGCATCTCAGGGCCTCAACTCTCCCTCGCCCCGCCGCCGTACGGTCGTCAAGGCCGCGGCGGCGACCGCTGTCCTGGCCGGCCCGCTCGCCGCCGCGCTCCCGGCTCGCGCCGCCACGGACGCGCCCGCCTTCCTGCACGGTGTCGCCTCCGGCGACCCGCTGCCCGACGGTGTCCTGCTGTGGACCCGGGTGACGCCCGACTCCGAGGCGATACCCGGCTCGGGGCTCGGCCCGGACACCGAGGTCAGCTGGATCGTCGCCACGGACAAGGCGCTGACGAACGTCGTCTCCAAGGGCTCCCTCACCGCGACCGCCGCCTCCGACCACACCGTGAAGGCCGACATCCGTGGTCTACGGCCGGCCACCGACTACTGGTTCCGGTTCTCGGCCGGCGGCACCGACTCGCCGGTGGCGCGCACCCGCACCGCGCCGGCGGCGGACGCGAGCGTCTCCGGCCTGCGCTTCGGCGTCGTCACCTGCGCCAACTGGGAGGCCGGCTACTTCTCGTCGTACCGCCATCTCGCGGCACGGAGCGACCTGGACGCCTGGCTGCATCTCGGGGACTACATCTACGAGTACAAGTCCGGCGAGTACGCGGCCCGCGGCACGGTCGTACGGCCGCATGCGCCCCTGAACGAGATCATCACGCTCGCCGACTACCGCACCCGGCACGGCAAGTACAAGACCGACCCGGACCTGCAGGCTCTGCACCTCAAGGCGCCGGTCATCGCAATCTGGGACGACCACGAGTTCGCCGACAACGCCTGGTCCGGCGGCGCGGTCAACCACACCGAGGGCGCCGAGGGAACCTGGACGGCACGTCAGGCCGCCGCGAAGCAGGCCTACTTCGAGTGGATGCCGGTACGCCCGGCGATCGAGGGCACCACCTACCGCCGGCTGCGCTTCGGCAAGCTCGCCGACCTGTCCCTGCTGGACCTGCGCTCCTTCCGCTCCCAGCAGGCGTCCACGGGCAGCGGTTCGGTCGACGACCCGGACCGTACGATCACCGGGCGCGCCCAACTCGACTGGCTGAAGGCCGGGTTGAAGGCGTCCGACACCACCTGGCGGCTGGTCGGCAACTCGGTGATGATCGCGCCGTTCGTCATCGGCTCACTCACCGCCGACCTGCTCAAGCCGCTCGCCAAGCTGCTGGACCTGCCGCAGGACGGCATCGGCGTCAACACCGACCAGTGGGACGGCTACACCGACGACCGCCGTGAACTCCTCGCCCATCTGCGCTCGAACGCGATCGGCAACACGGTGTTCCTCACCGGCGACATCCACATGTCCTGGGCCAACGACGTACCGGTGGACGCCGGGACGTACCCGCTGTCCGCGTCGGCCGCCACCGAGTTCGTGATCACCTCGGTGACCTCGGACAACCTCGACGACATCGTGAAGGTCCCCGAGGGCACGGTCTCCGCGGTCGCCGCCCCGCTCATCCGGATCGCCAACCGGCACGTCCACTGGGTCGACACCGACTGCCACGGATACGGCGTCCTGGACATCACCGCCGACCGCGCGCAGATGGACTACTACGTCCTGTCCGACCGCACGAACGCCAACGCGACCTCGGCCTGGGCTCGTTCGTACCGCACGCGCACCGGCACGCAGAAGGTCGAGCGCACCTACGACCCGGTATAGAAGACAATTCCGGGCGTGGCCAGGAGGATCTTGATAGCGTCGCACGCATTGTCGGATCGTCGCACTGACGATCCGTCAGTTCATGAGGATTGGAGTCACATGGCCACCCCCCAAAGTGTCCTGACGAAGACCGCAGTGCTCGGCGCCGCCCTGGCCCTCGCCGGACTCACCGCCACATCCGCCGAGGCGCAGGAAGCCACGGCGGCAGCGGCACCGGCGTTCGTCAACCTGACCACGGCGGAAAGCTCTCCCATATACGCCCAGCCCACTTCCTCGTCGACGCGGTACCGCACGGAGCCGCGGGGCACGACCCTGCGGATCCAGTGCTCGACCACCAAGACCCCCTCGGGGGAACGGTGGTTCAGGATCTACGACTCCAAGCCGACGTCCTGGGTGTGGTCCGGTCACTTCCCGTCGCAGGTGCACCCTCCCAAGGAGTGCTTCCCGGGCTAGGGTCCCCGACGTTCCACAACGCCGGTAGTCGCAGTTGATCGAAGGTGAACAGGCAGGCCCGGGTCATCCGACAGATGGCCCGGGCCTGCCTGTTGGCCGTCTGTCGCCCCGGTGCGGCGGACCGCTACAGCGAGTCGAGGAAGCCGAGCGCCACCCGCCAGGTGGCCTCGGCGGCCTCCTCGTCGTAGTCGGGCAGGTCGGGGTCGGTGTAGAGGTGCCCGGCGCCCGCGTACCGGTAGATCTCCACGTCGGCGCCCGCTTTGCCCATCTGCAGGTACCAGGCGCTCAGCCAGTCGTCCGTCTCGAACGGGTCCGGCTCCGCGACGTGCAGCTGGACCGGCAGGTCGTCCACCGACGCGCTCTCGGCGATGTCCGACGTGCCGTGCAGAAGCAGCAGCCCACGGGCCTTCTCGTCGCCGAGCGCCAGGGTCTGCGCGATGGAGGCGCCGAGCGAGAATCCCGCGTACACCAGGCCGCGCTCGGAGTAGGGAGCGGCGGCCAGGACGGCTCGTCTGAGCAGCTCCTCCTTGCCGATCCCGTCGTTGAAGGCCATGCCCTCCTCCACGGTCTCGAAGGTGCGTCCCTCGAAGAGGTCCGGGGTCCACACCTCGTGCCCCGCGGCACGCAGCCGGTCGGCCGCCGCGCGCACCGCGGGCCGGGGCCCGTAGGTCGAGTGAAAGAGCATGATGTTCATGCGCCCCATGGTGCCAGCCAGGACTGACAACACCGGGTCGAGGCCCAGGGACCGGGGCGACATGTTCAGAGCGGCCCCGAGCCGGTTACGGTCTCAGGCATGGAGAACGTACTGCGTCCCCTGATCGTCGTCGGTGGCTCGGTCGTGCTCACGCTGCTCATCGGGTGGGCCGTGGACCGCGTACTGCGCAAGGCCGACGCCCGACACCAAGAGACCTCCCTGTGGGGCCTGCTGCGCCGCGCACGGGTCCCCTTCCAGCTCGTGCTGTTCGCCGCCCTGCTACGCGGCTCGTACGACCAGGCGAAGTTGCTCGTGGAACACCGGGTCGGCGTCGGCCGCACCCTGACCCTGATCCTCATCGGGTCCGCCGCGTGGCTCGTGATCCGCATCGCGACGGCGATCGTCGAGACCTCCTACACCCGCTATGCGAACGCCCACCGCGACCCGGCGCGGGTCCGCCGGGTGCGCACGCAAGTGACGCTGATCCAACGGGTGGTGTCCGCGATCGTCGCCGTGGTGGCCGTCGCCTCGATGCTGCTCACCTTCCCCGCGATGCGCGCGGCCGGTGCCTCGCTGCTGGCCTCGGCCGGCATCCTCGGCATCGTCGCCGGTGTCGCCGCCCAGTCCACGCTGGCGAACCTCTTCGCCGGGCTGCAGATCGCCTTCGGCGACATGGTGCGCCTCGGTGACACGGTCGTGGTGGACGGCGAGTGGGGCACCGTCGAGGAGATCACACTGACATTCCTGACGGTACGCACGTGGGACGAGCGCCGGATCACGATGCCGGTCTCGTACTTCACTTCCAAGCCCTTCGAGAACTGGTCCCGCGGCACCCCCCAGATGACCGGCATCGTCTTCTTCCACGTCGATCACTCGGCGCCCGTGGAGGCGATGCGCGAGCAGCTCCGCGACATCCTGCGCGAATGCCCGGCCTGGGACGGCCGCGACTACGGCCTCGCCGTCACCGACTCCACCCCCAACACCATGCAGGTGCGCGCCCTGGTGACCGCGAAGGACGCGGACGACATCTGGACGGTACGGGTCACGGTGCGCGAGCGCATGATCCGCTGGCTCACCGACGAACACCCCTACGCCCTCCCCCGCGTCAACACGGCCGAGGCGATCCTGCCCCTGGGCTGGCCCAACGGCCGCCCCCACCGCCCGGACCGCGACGACACCGACGGCGCGGTAACCGCCCCCACGACCCCCCAGACCCCAGACCCCCCACGAACGGGCCCAGGCCGAGGCTGACCACCCCGGACCCCATCCCCCGCACCCTCCACACCGCCCGCCGCCCGCAGGCCGCAGGCCGCAGGCCGCAGGCCGCAGGCCGCAGGCCGCAGGCCGCAGGCCGCAGGCCGCAGGCCGCAGGCCGCAGGCCGCAGGCCGCA
>NZ_JBIBKX010000001.1:412041-617014 GCF_042959425.1 Streptomyces sp. NPDC007896
CCCGCAGGCCGCAGGCCGCAGGCCGCAGGCCGCAGGCCGCAGGCCGCAGGCCGCAGGCCGCAGGCCGCAGGCCGCAGGCCGCAGGCCGCAGGCCGCGCAGAGTATCCGTATGCCTCTCCCCCGCAGCCGCCGACGGCGAGTCACCCCCACAAGCGACCGTCACTTGTCAGCGGGGTGGAAACGGGCGGTGCGCGGGCGGGAGAACACCCTCAACGCAAACTACGGACATCCAGGTGCCGCAGCACCCGGTCCACGATCTCCGGGTCCGCCCCCGGCTCACTCCGCGCCGACAACACCTCATGCCGCGCCGCACTCAACATCTCCCCCTGAATCCGCCGCAACCGCTTCACCCGTCGAGCCCGCTGCTCATGCGCCTCCCTCCGCTCCTCGTCCCCCAGATCCGGACTGATCCGCGTCCCGATGTCGAAGGCCCGCCGAATCAGCTGCTCGGACAACTCCTCCGGCAGCTCCTCCACCTCCTCGATCTCCTTGAGCCTCCGCTTCGCCGCCTTCGCCGCCCGAACCGCCAGCTCCTTCTCGAACGCCTTCTCGACATCCTCGTCGGCCCGCACCCCGAGCCGGCGCACCAGCCACGGCAGCGTGAGCCCCTGGAGCACCAGCGTCGCCATGATCACCCCGAACGCGATGAAGATGATCTCGTCCCGGTCGGGAAACGGCGACCCGTCGTCCATCTTCAGCGGAATGGCCAGTGCGAGGGCCACGGACGCGACCCCCCGCATCCCCGACCACCACATGATCACGGTCTCCCGCCACGAGGTCGGAATCTCCTCGTCGTAGTCCCGTTTCGCATGCAGCCGTTTCGTCAGCCACGTCGCCGGCATCAGATACGCCAGCCGTACGAACACCACGACGGCGACGATCGCGGCGGCCCAGCCCAGCATCTCGCCCCACCGCCCCGACGCCGTCCTGATCGCGTTGTGCAGCTCGAGCCCGATCAGTCCGAACGCGACCCCGGTGACCAGCGTGTCCACCACGTCCCAGAACGTGTACCCGGCGAGCCGCGTCAGGACGTCGTCGGCATCCGTGGCGTACTCCGCGAGGAACAGCGCGGTGGTGAGCACGGCGAGCACCCCCGACCCGTGCAGCTCCTCCGCCAGGACGTACGACGCGAAGGGCACCAGCAGCGTCATCCCGATCTGCAGCGTGGCGTCACCGAGCAGCGACATCAGCTTGTTCGCCGCCCACCCCAGCGCCAGCCCGATGGCGACCGCGACCACGGCGGACAGCACGAGATCGAGCCCGGCCCGCCACGGCGAGAAGGTGCCGCTCAGGGCGGCGGCGATCGCGACGTGGTAGAGCACGATGGCCGTCACGTCGTTGAAGAGCCCCTCGCCCTCCAGGATCGACACCAGTCGGCGGGGCAACCCGAGTTGCCCCGCGACGGCCGTCGCGGCGACCGGGTCCGGCGGCGCCACCAGCGCGCCCAGGGCGACGGCGGCGGCGATCGGCAGCCCCGGCACGATGGCGCTGGCGACGAAGGCCACGGCCGCGGTGGTGACGAACACCAGCGCCACGGCGAGCAGGAAGATCGGCCGTTTGTTGGCGGTGAACTGTCTCCACGAGGTGCGTCGCACCGAGGCGTACAGCAGTGGAGGCAGCAGCAGCGGCAGGATCAGGTCCGGCGGGACGTCCACGTTGGGTACGAAGTCCAGCACGGCCAGCACGATCCCGAGGAGCGTCATCAGCACGGGCGCCGGCAGCCCGAACCGGTCCCCCACCGGGACGCTCACCACGGCCCCGAGCATCAGCACGAACAACAGGGCCAACTGATCCACGGTCAGCGCTCCGGCAAGGTCTGGGCGATCAAGGAAGAGCCAGACCTCAAGCGTGCCACGCGCCTACGACAATGCCCTCCCGGCAGCCCGCGTGCGACGAACCCCGTCTCACAGAGCCTTGCGCATCGCCCGGTGGTCGATCCCGGCGTCGAGGAACTCCTCGCCGTACGCCACGTACCCGAGCCGCTCGTAGAACCCCATCGCCTGCGTCTGCGCGTGCAGGTCCACCGCGGCGAGCCCACGCGCGCGTGCCGCGTCCTCGATGGCCCCTGCGAGGGCCACGCCGACGCCGAGCCCGCGCGCCGTCTTCGTCACGGCGAGCCGGCCGAGCGAGCCGACCGTCAGGTCGCCGCCGGTCTTGGCGGCGGCCTCCGGGCCGTACAGGAGCCGCCCGGTGCCCAGCGGCACCCCGTCCTCGCGGATCGCCAGCACATGCAGGGCACCGGCGTCGTACGCGTCGTACTCGATGTCCTCAGGGACGCCCTGCTCGCCGACGAAGACCTCCTTGCGCACCGCGAAGCACGCCTCGCGGTCCGTGGCGTCCTCGGCCACCCGCACCGCGTAGGAGCCGCCCCGCGCCCCGTCCGAGGCGCTCACGCGTAGCTCTCCTCACGCACCTTGTCGAGCGCCTTCTGCAGGTCCTCGGGGTAGTCGCTCTCGAACTCCGCCCACTGCCCGTCCCCGGGGTGCTCGAAGCCGAGCCGCACCGCGTGCAGCCACTGCCGGGTCAGGCCGAGCCGCTTGGCGATCGTCGGGTCCGCGCCGTAGGTCAGGTCGCCCACGCAGGGGTGGCGGTGGGCCGCCATGTGGACACGGATCTGATGGGTGCGGCCGGTCTCCAGCTTGATGTCGAGCAGGCTGGCCGCGCGGAACGCCTCGATCAGGTCGTAGTGCGTGACGGACGGCTTGCCCTCGGCCGTCACCGCCCACTTGTAGTCGTGGTTCGGGTGCCGGCCGATGGGCGCGTCGATGGTGCCGCTCATCGGGTCGGGGTGCCCCTGGACCAGCGCGTTGTACCGCTTGTCGACCGTGCGTTCCTTGAACTGCCGCTTCAGCGAGGTGTACGCGCGCTCCGACTTGGCCACGACCATCAGCCCGGAGGTGCCGACGTCCAGCCGGTGCACGATGCCCTGCCGCTCGGCGGCACCCGAGGTCGAGATCCGGTATCCGGCCGCCGCGAGGCCGCCGATCACCGTCGGACCGCTCCAGCCGGGGCTCGGGTGCGCGGCCACACCGACCGGCTTGATGATCACGACCATGTCGTCGTCGTCGTGCACGATCTCCATGCCCTCGACGGGCTCGGCGACGATCTGCACGGGGGCGGGAGCCTGCGGCATCTCCACTTCGAGCCAGGCGCCGCCGTGCACCCGCTCGGACTTTCCGACCACCGAGCCGTCGACCGTGACCTTCCCCGCCGCGGCGAGCTCGGCGGCCTTCGTGCGGGAGAAGCCGAACATGCGGGAGATGGCGGCGTCGACGCGCTCGCCCTCCAGGCCGTCGGGCACGGGCAGGTTGCGGATCTCGGGAATGGTGCTCACCCGTCGAGTATGCCGGACGGCTCGGACACCGCCGGACCATCGCCCGAACAGCAGTGCCCGTGGACCTGCCTCCAGACGTCCTTCCGGAGTCCTTCCAGACGTCCCCGTACGACACTCCGTGCGGTCCGATCAGTCCTTGTGGACCGATCAGTCCTTGTGGACCGTGCCGTCCGGGTCGAGCCCGCGGAAGGACAGCAGCACGATCAGGATGCCGCCGCAGACGATCGCCGAGTCGGCCAGGTTGAAGACCGCGAAGTGCTTGGGCGCGATGAAGTCCACGACCGCGCCCTCGAAGATCCCGGGCGAACGGAAGATCCGGTCGGTCAGGTTGCCGAGCGCACCGCCCAGCAGCAGACCGAGCGCGATCGCCCAGGGCAGGCTGTAGAGCTTGCGCGCGAGCCGCGCGATCACCACGATCACGGCCGCGGCGATCACCGTGAAGATGATCGTGAACGCCTCGCCGAAGCCGAAGGCCGCTCCCGCGTTGCGGATCGCCTCGAGCCTCAGCCAGTCCCCGATGATCTGGATCGGCGCGTGGTGCTCCAGCTTCGCGACCACGATCAGCTTGCTGATCAGGTCGAGGGCGTACGCCAGGGCGGCGACGGTGAACAGGACGGCGATCCTGCGCCTGCCCCTGGGCCCCTCGGCCGGGGCCCCGGTCCCTTCCACGCCGGACTGCTCCGGCTCGGCGCCGCCCGCTCCTGGGGTATCCGGCGTACCGATGATGCGCTCCGCCTCTGCCACGTGAGTGAGTCCCTCGACCTAGGTGCCTGACTGAGGACGAGGGTACGGCACACCCCCCGGCGCCCACGTGCGCAGGAGCCCTCCCGCGTCATTCAGTAGCGGCGTTCCTGCTTCTGCTTGCACTCGACGCACAGGGTGGCCCGCGGGAAGGCCTGCATCCGCGCCTTGCCGATGGGGTTGCCGCAGTTCTCGCAGAGCCCGTACGTGCCCGCGTCGAGCCGCTCCAGCGCTCGCTCGGTCTGCTCCAGCATCTCGCGCGCGTTGGCCGCCAGGGCCATCTCGTGCTCGCGTGTGATGTTCTTCGTGCCGGTGTCCGCCTGATCGTCGCCCGCACCGTCGCCGGAGTCGCGCATCAGGCCCGCGATCGCCTCTTCGGACGACGAGATCTCGGTGCTCAGCCGCAACGCCTCGGACTGGAGTTCGACACGCGCCTCCGCGACCTCCTCCGGAGTCCAGGGGTCCTCGCCGGGGCGCACCGCGAGCTCGCCGGGCTCCACCGCGGCGATCCGTGCCTTGGGAACCGCGGTGGGGTTCTGCGCCGCCGTGGCCGTGCCAGGAGTCTTCTTCGCAACCACCGTCGTGGCTCCCGTCGTCTTCGCGGCCTTGGCCGCGCCTTCGGCCGCGGAAGCGACCGACTTCTTCGCCGTACTGGTGCTTTTCCTTGCCGTGCCGGTGCTCTTCCTGGCCACGCTCTTCCCGTCGGCCTTCTTGGCCACCGTCTTCCGGGCCACGGCTTCCTTGGCCAGCACTTCCTTGGCCACCGTTTTCTTGGAGACCGCTTTCTTGGCGACCGTCTTCTTGGTGGCTCCCTTCGTAGCGGCCGCATTGCCGGTGGTGGTCTTCGGAGCGGCCGTCTTCCCGACTCCGGCGGCCTTACCCGCAGCCGCTTTCCTGGTGGCCGCCGCCTTCTTGCCGACAGCGGCTTTCGTGGCCGTCTTGGCGACGGTCTTCGTGGCGGTCTTCACCGGGTCGGCCGCCGCGTGCGCCACGGGCGCCACCGACGCGCTCTTCTTCCCACCCACGTCCTTGGCCGTCGGACCCGTGGATCTGCCGGACGCCGACTGCTGTACGGCGGTCTTCTTCGCCACCATGGCCGCGGCCCCTTCACATATTGTGATTTTGCGCGCAAATCGTGCTGGGACGATAAATCGACTTCTGGTCCACGGCAACCGGGCGCACCAGCGTTTCGTCCGCCCCGCGGGTCCCTCGCGAGGAACCTGCATGCGTTGTGCCCAGCTCCCCGCAGGGTAATCCGCCAGGTCCGGCGTCCCAGGATCCGGACGCCCGTGCCTCGCCGTTCGGGTCACCGCGCAGGCCGCGGCACCACCCCGGGCGGCCCCGGCGGCGTACCCCGGAAAACCGGTCGGCCGCCGTCCGCGCGGCGCCGTACACTGGGCGCAGCGAAAAGCGTGGATGGGGACGAGTAGCGGCGAACGCAGCCAAGAGCGACCCGGGGACGGTGGAAGCCCGGGGGCGAGCGCGACGCGAAGATCACCCCGGAGCCGCCGGAAGAAAGCCGCAGCGAGCGAGCAGCGGCCGGTAGAACCGGCATCGCGACCCCAATGAGGGGGCTCACTGGTGCACAGCACGCACTGGGGAGCCAAGGAGGGTGGTACCGCGGGAGCGCGCCGCGCACGGCGTCCGCAGCATCCAGGAGATGGCTGCTCAGGCTCTCGTCCCTCCGGACGGAAGGCAGAAAGTCCGCCGGAGGAAGCTCGCTGATGACAACGCCGACGTACCGCCAGGTGCCCGCCCAGGTCGACCTGCCCGCCCTCGAGCACGCCGTGCTCGACTTCTGGCGCGAGCAGAAGATCTTCGCCAAGAGCCTTGAGCAGTCCGAAGGGCGCCCCGAGTGGGTGTTCTACGAGGGCCCGCCCACCGCGAACGGCATGCCGGGCGCCCACCACATCGAGGCGCGCGTCTTCAAGGACGTCTTCCCGCGCTTCCGCACCATGCGCGGCTACCACGTGGCCCGCAAGGCCGGCTGGGACTGCCACGGCCTCCCGGTCGAGCTCGCGGTGGAGAAGGAGCTCGGCTTCACCGACAAGCAGGACATCGAGGCGTACGGCATCGCCGCGTTCAACGCCAAGTGCCGCGAGTCCGTGACCCGTCACACCGACGCGTTCACCGAGCTCACGAACCGCATGGGCTACTGGGTCGACCTCGATGACGCCTACCGCACGATGGACCCCGAGTACGTGGAGTCCGTGTGGTGGTCGCTCAAGGAGATCTTCAACAAGGGTCTGCTGGTCCAGGACTACCGCGTGGCCCCGTGGTGCCCGCGCGACGAGACGGGTCTGTCGGACCACGAGCTGGCGCAGGGCTACGAGACGGTCGTCGACCCGTCCGTGTACGTCCGTTTCCCGCTCACCTCCGGTCCGCTGGCCGGCCAGGCCGCGCTCCTGGTGTGGACGACGACCCCGTGGACGCTGGTCTCCAACACCGCGGTCGCCGCGCACCCCGAGGTCACCTACGTCGTCGCGACGAACGGTGAGGAGAAGTTCGTCGTCGCCGCGCCGCTCGTCGAGAAGGCGCTCGGCGAGGGCTGGGAGACCACCGGTGAGACCTTCACCGGCGCCGAGATGGAGCGCTGGACCTATCAACGTCCGTTCGAGCTGGTGGAGTTCCCCACCGAGGCCCACTACGTGGTCAACGCCGAGTACGTGACGACCGAGGACGGTACGGGTCTGGTCCACCAGTCCCCCGCCTTCGGCGAGGACGACCTCAAGGTCTGCCGGGCGTACGGACTGCCGGTGGTGAACCCCGTCCGCCCGAACGGCACCTTCGAGGAGAGCGTCCCGCTCGTCGGCGGTGTCTTCTTCAAGAAGGCGGACGAAAAGCTCACCGAGGACCTCCAGCAGCGCGGTCTGCTCTTCAAGCACATCCCGTACGAGCACAGCTACCCGCACTGCTGGCGCTGTCACACCGCGCTCCTCTACTACGCGCAGCCGTCCTGGTACATCCGCACCACCGCCATCAAGGACCGTCTCCTCCAGGAGAACGAGAAGACCAACTGGTTCCCGGACTCCGTCAAGCACGGCCGCTTCGGCGACTGGCTGAACAACAACGTCGACTGGGCGCTGTCCCGCAGTCGCTACTGGGGCACCCCGCTCCCGCTGTGGCGCTGCGAGGAGGGCCATCTCACCTGTGTCGGCTCCCGCGCCGAGCTCTCCGAGCTGACGGGCACCGACCAGTCGAACCTGGACCCGCACCGCCCGTTCATCGACGAGGTCACCTTCGCGTGCCCGCAGGACGGCTGCGGACGGACGGCGACGCGCGTGCCGGAGGTCATCGACGCCTGGTACGACTCGGGTTCGATGCCGTTCGCGCAGTGGGGCTACCCGTACAAGAACAAGGAGCTCTTCGAGAGCCGCTACCCGGCGCAGTTCATCTCCGAGGCCATCGACCAGACCCGCGGCTGGTTCTACACGCTGATGGCCGTCGGCACCCTGGTCTTCGACAAGTCCTCGTACGAGAACGTGGTGTGCCTCGGCCACATCCTCGCCGAGGACGGCCGCAAGATGTCCAAGCACCTGGGCAACATCCTGCAGCCGATCCCGCTGATGGACCAGCACGGCGCGGACGCGGTGCGCTGGTTCATGGCGGCCGGCGGCTCGCCCTGGGCGGCCCGCCGCGTCGGCCACGGCACCATCCAGGAGGTGGTGCGCAAGACGCTCCTGACCTACTGGAACACGGTCGCCTTCCAGGCCCTGTACGCCCGCACCTCCGACTGGGCCCCCTCCGAGGCCGATCCCGCCCCGGCCGACCGTCCGGTCCTCGACCGCTGGCTGCTCTCCGAGCTGCACGCGCTCACCGACCAGGTCACACAGGCGCTGGAGGCGTACGACACCCAGCGCGCCGGAAAGCTCCTCTCCGCGTTCGTCGACGACCTCTCGAACTGGTACGTGCGCCGGTCCCGCCGCCGCTTCTGGCAGGGCGACAAGGCCGCGCTGCGGACCCTGCACGAGGTCGTGGAGACGGTCACGCGGCTGATGGCCCCGCTGACCCCGTTCATCACCGAGCGGGTCTGGCAGGACCTGATCGTCCCCGTGACGCCGGGCGCCCCCGAGTCCGTACACCTGTCCTCGTGGCCGGAGGCGGACCTGTCCGCCATCGACCCGGAGCTGTCGAGGCAGATGGTCCTCGTCCGGCGTCTCGTGGAGCTGGGCCGCGCCACGCGCGCGGAGTCGGGCGTCAAGACGCGCCAGCCGCTGTCCCGCGCGCTGGTCGGGGCGATCGGCTTCGAGTCCCTCGACGGGGAGCTGCACGCGCAGATCACCGAAGAGCTGAACGTCACCTCCCTCGCCTCCCTCTCCGAGGTGGGCGGCTCGCTGGTCGACACCACGGCCAAGGCGAACTTCCGCGCGCTGGGCAAGCGCTTCGGCAAGGGCGTCCAGGCGGTCGCCAAGGTGATCGCCGAGACGGACGCGGCGGCCCTCTCCCTCGCCCTGCGCGAGGGCACCGCCTCGGTCGAGGTCGACGGCGAGACGGTGACGCTGGCCGCGGACGAGGTCATCATCACGGAGACCCCGCGGGAGGGGTGGTCGGTGGCGTCCGACTCGGGTGCCACGGTCGCTCTGGACCTGGAGATCACCGAGGAGCTGCGGCAGGCGGGCCTCGCCCGTGACGCGATCCGGCTGATCCAGGAGGCCCGCAAGAACAGCGGCCTCGACGTGGCCGACCGGATCGCGCTGCGCTGGACGTCCACCGACCCGGCCGTCATCGCCGCCCTGAACGAGCACGCCGCGCTGATCGCCGACGAGGTCCTCGCCACCGACTTCGCCCAGGGCGAGGCGGACGACACCTACGGCGCTCCGTTCACCGACGAGGGGCTGTCCCTCACCTTCCGCCTCCGCAAGGCGTAGCCCCGGGCGGCGGCGGGGCCGATCGCGCGGTTCCCCGCGCCCCCGGGCCGGGGCTGCGCCCCCGGCCCTTTTGTCGATCTGAACAGCCCCCACCCACCCGCAGCCGAAGCACGAAGGCCGGGGCCCACCAAAGATCTTGGTGGGCCCCGGCCTTCGGCGTTGCGTACCCCGTACAGATGCCCCAAGGGAACCGCACGCCCGCCCGAAACAACCCAGCAAAAGGGCACAGCAAAAGGGCGGAGCCCCGGAAAGATCCGGGGCTCCGCCCTGAACGCTGCCGACGCCTAAGGCGTACTCAAGGCCGTCAGTTGTCGTCCTCGTCGATGAGGAACCCACGCATCGGCGAGGGCGCCTGCTGCATCGGCGACGGTCCCTGGGGCCGTACCGGAGCCATCGGCTGGGTCATGGCCGGCGACATCTGCTGCTGCCCGCCGTAGGAGGGCGCGGCCGGTGCCGGGGCGCCGCCCATGCCCTGACCGCCGTACGACGGCGCACTCGCGCCGGCCGGAGCCATCGAGGGCGCGGAGGGCGACGGCAGGGAGGCCGTGGCCGGCGTACGCGGCGGGGCGAGCGAGTCGTCCGCCTGCGTCTCCAGCTGGCGCAGCTGCGACTCCAGGTAGGACTTCAGACGCGTGCGGTACTCGCGCTCGAAGCCACGCAGGTCCTCGACCTTGCGCTCCAGCGTGGCGCGGGCGGACTCCAGGGAGCCCATCGCGACACGGTGCTTCTCCTGCGCGTCCCGCTCCAGCGCGTCGGCCTTGGCACGGGCGTCACGCTCGAGACCCTCGGCGCGGCTGCGGGCCTCGCCGACGATCTTGTTGGCCTCGGAGCGGGCCTCGGCGATCGCCTGGTCGGCGGTCTGCTGAGCCAGCGAGAGAACACGCGCGGCGCTGTCGCCACCGGGGCCCTGCTGCGGCATCTGCGGGCCGTGACCGCCCATGGGGCCACCCATGGGTCCGCCCATCGGGCCACCCATCTGCTGCTGCATCTGGGGCTGCATCTGGCCCGGCATCTGCTGCTGCATCTGCTGGCCGGGACCCTGGCCCATCGGACCCTGGCCCATCTGCCCTTGACCCATCGGACCCTGGCCCATGGGGCCCTGGCCCATCTGGCCCTGACCCATGGGGCCCTGGCCCATCGGACCCTGACCCATGGGGCCCTGGCCCTGCTGGCCGCCCTGGGCACTGGGGCCCGCGGGCAGCTGCGGCGCACCGCTGGGCAGCTGGGGCGGACCACCCATGGGGCCACCCATCTGCTGCTGCGGCGGGCCCGATATGCCGGCGGGTACGGGGGCGCCGGGACCTCGCATGCCCTGCGGCGGGCCCTGCTGATCCTGCTGCTCGGGCGGCTTGCGCATGCCCTGCTGCTGGTTCTGCGCAGCCGCGCGCGTGGCCGCCGCCAGCTTGGCGCGCAGGTCCTCGTTCTCGCGGAGCAGCCGCGTCAGTTCGGCTTCGACCTCGTCGAGGAAGGCATCGACCTCGTCCTCGTCATAGCCTTCTCGGAGGCGGACGGTCGTGAACTGCTTGTTCCGCACGTCCTCGGGGGTCAACGGCATCTCTTCACCTCAACGTAGTCGTCGGCATTCGGCAAGACCGTATCGTTCACAGCTGCCTCACGACGGAGATCAGGATGTAGACGATGATCATCAGTACGAAGAAGGACAGGTCAAGCGCCACGCCCCCGAGACGCAGCGGCGGAATGAACCGCCGCAGAAGCTTGAGCGGTGGATCGGTGACAGTGTAGGTGGCCTCGAGAACGACCACCATCGCCTTGCCGGGTTGCCATGAGCGGGCGAACTGGAAGACGTAGTCCATGACCAACCGGAAAATCAACACGACGAGGAAACACGTCAGCGCGATGTAGAGAACCTGCCCGACCACGCTCATGATCCGCGCTTCCCTCTCCCCAGTTTCCGTACCTTGATCCGGTCCTGCGTCTCAGCTCTGGTTGAAGAACCCGCCCTCTGCGATGCGGGCCTTGTCCTCCGCCGTGACATCGACGTTAGCAGGCGACAACAGGAACACCTTCTGCGTCACCCGCTCGATGCTGCCGTGGAGACCAAACACCAAACCGGCCGCAAAGTCGACAAGTCGCTTCGCATCTGTGTCATCCATCTCAGTCAGATTCATGATCACCGGGGTGCCCTCACGGAAGTGTTCCCCGATGGTACGGGCCTCGTTGTAGGTCCGCGGGTGAAGCGTGGTGATCCGGTACGGCTCTCGTTCCGACACGACCTTGGGCATGATCACCGGTGCGTTCTTCTCCAGGCTTGCGCGTTCTTGTGTGATGGACGCCACGGGCGCGATCCGCGCCGGACGGCTGGATTCCGCAGTGAGCGAAGCGGAATGCGGCACCGGATCGCGAGGTGCCGGAGGCTGCACCATTCGTACCGATTCATCCCGTTGGGACTGGTGTGCCTGATGCGACTGGTGGGGCGGCTCGTGCCGCCGCCGGTCACGCTCGGGCTCCGGGTCGAGCTCGGGCTCGAACTCGTCATCGGGGTCGAATCCCCTGCCGTCGTACCCATCGTCCTCCACGAGGCCGAGGTAGACCGCCATCTTGCGCATCGCGCCGGCCATGCTCTGAGTCCTCCGCTCTGTGGTGGATCGGCTGACGAAGTGCCAAGTGCCCGCGATCCACGAGGTCGTTATGCCCGCCAGTGGCGGTAATGACCATATTTTCTGCTGTGGTCCGACTTCTTGGCGACGTTACCCGAGCCCGGGTCGGACTCCGAGTACCGCCGTACCGACGCGTACATGTGTCGCTCCGGCCGCCACGGCCTGCTCGAGGTCCGCACTCATCCCTGCAGACACCATGTTCGCAGCAGGATGCGTGCGGCGCATAGCAGTCGACAAATCCATCAGCCTCTCGAACGCCGCTTGTTGGCGCCCGGCGTAAGCCCCGGTGAGCGGTGCGACGGTCATCAGTCCGTCGAGCCGGAGCCCGGGCGCCCCGGCGACGAGGTCGGCCAACTCTTCGATTCCGCCGACTCCGACGCCTCCCCGCTCACCCCGGCCGCTCTCCTGCGCGTCCAGTGCGACCTGGATGAGGCAGCCCACCTCGCGCTCCACCCGCACCGCCTCCTTCGACAGGGCCGTGACAAGCCGGGCACGGTCCACGGACTGCACCACATCCGCATAACCGACCACAGAGCGCACCTTGTTGGTCTGCAACTGACCGACAAAATGCCACGAGAGGGGCAGATCCGAGCAAGCCGCCGCCTTGGGCGCCGCGTCCTGGTCCCGGTTCTCGGCGACGTGGCGCACACCGAGTTCCGACAGAACCCGCACATCACTGGCGGGGTAGGTCTTGGTGACCACGATCAGGGTCACCTCTGCGCGCTTGCGCCCGGCGGCCACACAGGCCGCCGCGATGCGCTCTTCCACTTTCGCCAGATTTCCGGCGAGTTGAGCCTTACGGTCCGTCATGCCCCATCAGTCCAGCCAGACATAGCCTGCGAGCCGCCCGGTCGTGCGGTCCCGTCGGTACGAGAAGTGGTCGTCCGACTCCAGCGTGCACACCGGCGACTGCGCCCGGTCGCACACCCCGAGTCGTTCCAACTGCGCGTGCACTCCGGCGGTCACATCGACCGCGGGAGTGCCCCAGCTGGTCTCGGCGTACGCCGCCGGCTCGGCGGCGGCGACTTCGGCGCGCATCTCGTCCGGCACCTCGTAGCACCGGCCGCAGACCGCGGGTCCGGTGCGGGCGATGATCCGCCCGGGCTCGGCGCCGAGTTCCACCATGGCCCGTACGGCGGCGGGGACGACCCCGGCGACCATGCCGGGCCGACCCGCGTGGGCGGCGGCCGCGATCCCGGCGACCGGGTCGGCCAGCAGGACCGGCGTGCAGTCGGCGGTGAGGACGGCGAGGGCGAGCCCGCGCCGCGCGGTCACGATCGCGTCGACCGACGGGATCTCCGAGGAGAGCCACGGTCCGTCGACCACCGCCACGTCCGGCCCGTGCACCTGGTTCATCCACACGACCAGGGCCGGGTCCAGTCCGAGCGACTTGGCGGCCAGTTCACGATTGGTCCGTACGGCGTCGGGATCGTCGCCGACCGCTCCGCCGAGGTTGAGCTCCTCGTACGGAACGGCGCTCACCCCGCCCCACCGGTCGGTGAAGGCGAAGTGCGCGCCGCTCACGGTGCTCGTTTCGGAGCGATGTCCTATCACTTCAGGAAGTCCGGCACGTCCAGCTCCTCGGCCGCGCTGTCCGAGTAGGCGCGGGACGGCGGGACCGGCGGAGCGACCGGGACCTCGTTGACCGGCTCCGGGGTGGGCTCCGGGGCCTCCTTCGGCGTGACGCTGCCGAGCGAGCCGAAGGACGGACGGCTCTCGGCGGCCCGTACCGGCGCGGGCTCCTCGCGCTGCTTGGCGGAGGTGGAGCCGAGGATGTTGTCCCGCTTGGCCGGCGGCTGGCCGCCGTCGAAGCCGGCGGCGATCACGGTGACCCGCACCTCGTCGCCGAGCGCGTCGTCGATGACCGCGCCGAAGATGATGTTGGCCTCGGGGTGCGCGGCCTCGCTGACCAGCTGGGCGGCCTCGTTGATCTCGAAAAGGCCGAGGTCGGAGCCGCCGGAGATGGAGAGCAGGACGCCGCGCGCGCCGTCGATGGAGGCTTCCAGGAGCGGCGAGGAGATCGCCATCTCGGCCGCCGCCACGGCGCGGTCGTCGCCGCGGGCCGAGCCGATGCCCATGAGCGCGGAACCCGCCTCGGACATCACGGACTTGACGTCGGCGAAGTCGAGGTTGATCAGACCGGGCGTGGTGATGAGGTCGGTGATGCCCTGAACACCCGACAGCAGGACCTGGTCCGCCGACTTGAAGGCGTCGAGGACGGAGACCTGGCGGTCCGAGATGGACAGCAGTCGGTCGTTCGGGATGACGATGAGGGTGTCGACCTCTTCGCGGAGTTCCGCGATGCCGTCCTCGGCCTGGTTGGCGCGACGCCGTCCTTCGAAGGTGAAGGGGCGGGTGACCACGCCGATGGTGAGGGCGCCGAGCGAGCGGGCGATGTTGGCCACGACGGGCGCGCCGCCGGTGCCGGTGCCGCCGCCTTCACCGGCCGTCACGAAGACCATGTCGGCCCCCTTGAGGACCTCCTCGATCTCCTCGCGGTGGTCCTCTGCCGCCTTGCGGCCGACGGCCGGGTTGGCTCCGGCGCCGAGTCCGCGCGTGAGTTCGCGGCCGACGTCGAGCTTGACGTCGGCGTCGCTCATCAACAGAGCTTGCGCGTCCGTGTTGATGGCGATGAACTCGACGCCCTTGAGACCGACCTCGATCATCCGGTTGATGGCATTGACACCACCGCCGCCGACACCGATGACTTTGATGACTGCGAGGTAGTTCTGCGGTGCTGCCACGTCGAAGGCCTCTCGCCTCGAGTTACGTGTCGTCGCCTCGCACGCTCGCGATCCGACGACTGATGCCGAATGGGACGGTCCGAACGCCGACCCGAACCCTAACGCTGAAGTTTAGGGTTACCAGTGTGTCTGTTCCTTGGACTCTTCCGAACAGGACACTAAGTCGACAAGTGGCGCACGTTCAACGAACACGCCGAACCTCCCGTTTTTCTTTTCACCCTATGTGATCAGCCGTAGCGCTGCCCAACCAGGGTGCTGGCCTGCACTGATGTGCGTCAACTCCCCGATGAAGCAGGGGCGATGGGGGCACTCACATCGAAGTGCCGGGCCCCTGGAGCTGCTTTCATGAGAGCGGTGAGCGTCCTGGCCTTCGCGCGGCCGTTCTCGCCGCTCCCCCACTGGACGCTGCGTCCGCCGCTCAACTCCAGCGAGATCGAGTCGTACGAACGGACCTTGACGATCCGGGTGTCGCGACGGACGGCGGCCGGAATGTCCCCGGCCACCCCCACCGCCTCGCGCACCAGCCGGTCGACCGGGAAGCGGCGCAGAACGGCCGCCTTGGACACCGCCAATTCCAGCGCGGGCACGCCCTTCGGGGCAGTAGAAACTGTCGCGAAACGCACGCCCTTGGCGTCCACTTCGACGTACTTGCCGCCGTTTCCGGTGCTTTTGAGAATGAGCACCGGGGTGCGTTCGGTCACTTTCAGCCCGATTCCGTGCGGCCAGGAACGGACGACATCAACCGAGTCGATTCGGGGCAATTTCCGGCGCAATCGCGCCTCAACGGCATCGGTATCGATGGAAATCAGCGGCGATCCGACCCGCACGTCGGCCGCGTCGCGCACTTGCCGGTCCGTCAGGACCCGCACCCCGGAGACCGACACCTTCTCGACCCGCAGCCACGGCGAGCCGTAGAGCAGCCAGAGCGCGGCCGCCGTCACCAACACCACCGCGATCAAAAGGATGATGAGCACACGAAGGCGACGCAACCGCCTGAGGCGGGGCGAGCCGGACTCCAACTTCTGCCGTTCACCGCGCTCGGCGGTCGTCGGTCCGGCCACGCTCCCTGCCTTCCCTCATGCGGTCCTAGCGGTGGCGAGAGGCGATCGCCTCGTACACCATGCCGACGAGCAGGTCGTCGGCGTCCCGGCGACCGAACTCGCTGGCGGCGCGGGACATCTCGTACAGCCGGTGCGGGTCGGCGAGCACGGGCAGCACGTTCTGCTGCACCCACTGGGGCGTCAGCTCCGCGTCGTCGACAAGGAGGCCGCCACCGGCCTTGACCACCGGCTGGGCGTTCAGCCGCTGTTCGCCGTTGCCGATGGGCAGCGGGACGTAGGCGGCGGGCAGCCCGACGGCGGAGAGTTCGGCGACGGTCATCGCGCCCGCGCGGCAGAGCATCATGTCGGCCGCGGCGTACGCGAGGTCCATCCGGTCCACGTACGGTACCGGGATGTACGGGGGCATTCCCGGCATCTGGTGGACCTGCGGCAGTTCGTTCTTCGGGCCGACCGCGTGCAGGATCTGGATACCGGCCTGCTGAAGGTACGGAGCCGCCTGCTGGACGACCTCGTTGAGGCGCCGTGCGCCCTGCGAGCCGCCGGAAACCAGCAAGGTCGGCAGCGAGGGGTCGAGACCGAACGCGGCGCGCGCCTCGGGGCGTACGGCGGCCCGGTCGAGGGTGGCGATCGAGCGGCGCAGCGGGATGCCGATGTAGCGGGCGCCGCGCAGCTTGTTGTCCGGGGTCGAGACGGCGACCTGCGCCGCGTACCGGGAACCGATCTTGTTGGCGAGGCCCGGCCGGGCGTTGGCCTCGTGGATCACGATCGGCACGCCGAGGCGCTTGGCCGCGAGGTAGGCGGGCAGCGCCACATAGCCGCCGAAGCCGACGACCGCGTCCGCCTTGGTGCGCTCCAGGACCTGCTCGGCCGCCTTGATCGTGCCGCGCAGCCGCCCTGGGACGGTGATCAGCTCGGGTGTGGGCTTGCGGGGCAGCGGGACGGCGGGGATCAGCGCGAGTTCGTAGCCCCGCTCCGGTACGAGCCGGGTCTCAAGTCCGCGTTCCGTGCCCAGGGCCGTGATCCCCACGGTCGGGTCCTGCCTGCGCAGGGCGTCCGCGAGGGCGAGCGCGGGCTCGATGTGGCCGGCGGTCCCCCCGCCGGCGAGTACGACATGCACCGAAATTCACCGCTCTCCGGACGAACGCGCCGCCGAGGCACGCCGTCGCATCGTGTTCCATCTCCGAGGCCCCGCGGCCCCCGCGGAGCCTCTCACCGCAGCACGCTTTCTGCCAAAGCGGGGTTGCCGCATCGCAAGCGCCGCCCGCGCAGCGGGCTCGTCGCGTGCGAAGGCGATCAGCAGCCCGATGGCGAACATGGTCGGCAGCAGGGCGGACCCTCCGTAGGAGAACAGCGGGAGCGGGACTCCGGCGATCGGCAGCAGACCGAGCACCGCACCGATGTTGATCACGGCCTGGGCCGTGATCCAGGTGGTCACGCCTCCCGCGGCATACCTCACGAAGGGGTCCTCCGTGCGTCCGGCCACGCGGATACCCGCATAGCCTAGAGCCGCGAAGAGGGCGAGCACCGACAGCGTCCCCGCGAGGCCCAGTTCCTCCCCGGTGATGGCGAAGATGAAGTCGGTGTGCGCTTCGGGAAGTTGGCCCCATTTTTCCACACTGGCGCCGAGGCCGGAACCGAAGATTCCGCCGGAGGCGAGCGCGTAGATGCCGTGCACACCCTGCCAGCAGATGTCGTTCGGTCCGGGGTCGGTGGCGCCGATGCAGGCGAGCCGGTTCAGGCGATGCGGGCTGGTCTTGATGGCGATGGCGCCGAGCACCACGGCGACGCTCAGCACCCCGGCGAACAGACGCGTGGGCGCCCCGGCCATCCACAGCAGCCCGAACAGGATCGCGGTCAGGATGATCGTCGTACCCATGTCGCCACCGAGCATGATCAGCCCGAGCAGCAGGAAGGTGCCCGGGACGAGCGGCACCAGCATGTGCTTCCACTGCGTGAGCATGCCCTTGTCCTGCTTGCGGGCGAGCAGGTCGGCGCCCCACAGCACGAGCGCTAGCTTGCCGAACTCGCTGGGCTGGATCTGGAACGAGCCGCCGAGGGAGATCCAGTTCTGGTTGCCGTTGACCGCCATCCCTATCCCCGGGACCTGCACGAGGATCATCAGGAAGACCGCGGCGGCCAGGATCGGATACGCCAGCGCCCGGTGCAGTTTCACCGGCACCCGCATGGCGATCAGGAGCAGCACGGTGCCGATGGAGGCCGCGAGGAACTGTTTGCGGAAGAAGAACGACCCCGGCAGCGAGAGCTGCAGCGCCGTGATCATCGAGGCCGAGTAGACCATCACCAGGCCCAGCACGGTGATCAACAGGCTGCTGCCGAAGATCAGATAGTAGGCGGTGAGCGGACGGTCCCAGGCCTTGTGGGCGCGCAGGTAGAGCAGACGCAGGGGGTTGTCGCGCGGGGGCCGGGGGCGTCCGGCGGGGCGCCGTGGGGCACGCTGGACGGGGGGACGGCCAGTGCGGCTACTGGCCATCACCGGCTCCGTCCGCCATGCCCCGGGAGGGCGTCCCGCAGGGCGATGAGGGTCCCCACAATGGCGTCACGCGTCCCTCCCAAGGGTCCCGGGCGCGCCCGGACCGTCCGAGACCCGCCGTCAGGCGCTCGCGCCGAGTTCGCGGACCGCCTCCGCGAACGCGTCCCCGCGCTTGTTGTAGTTGGCGAACATGTCCATGGAGGCACAGGCCGGCGCCAGCAACACCGTGTCGCCCTCGCGGGCGAGCCCCCGCGCCTCCCGAACCGCCGCGTGCATCGCCCCAGTGTCGGTCCGGTCGAGGTCGACGACGGGTACTTCCGGCGCGTGTCGCACAAGGGCTTCACGGATCAGAGCCCGATCCGCGCCGATGAGCACGACGCCCCGAAGTCGCTTTGCCGACTTGGCGACCAGCTCGTCGAAGGTCGCGCCCTTGGCGAGCCCGCCCGCGATCCACACGATCGACTCGTACGCCGCCAAAGAGGCTTCCGCGGCATGCGTGTTGGTCGCCTTGGAGTCGTCGATGTACGCGACGCCGTCCACGTCGGCGACGTGCGCGATGCGGTGGGCGTCCGGCGTGAAGGCCCGCAGCCCGTCCCGTACGGCCGCGGCGGGCACCCCGAAGGCACGTGCCAGGGCCGCCGCCGCAAGGGCGTTGGCGATGTTGTGCGGGGCGGGCGGGTTGACGTCGGAGACCTCGGCGAGTTCCTGGGCGTTCTTCTGCCGGTTCTCGACGAAGGCGCGGTCGACCAGGATGCCTTCCACGACACCGAGTTGGGACGGTCCGGGGGTGCCGAGGGTGAAGCCGACCGCCCGGCAGCCCTCCTCGACGTCCGCCTCTCGCACCAGGTCCTCGGTGGCCTTGTCGGCGAGGTTGTAGACGCAGGCGACCCGATTGCCTTCGTAGATACGGCCCTTGTCGGCGGCGTACGCCTCCATGGAGCCGTGCCAGTCGAGGTGATCCGGTGCCAGGTTCAGTACGACGGCCGAGTGCGCGCGCAGCGACGGCGCCCAGTGCAGCTGATAGCTCGACAGCTCCACCGCCAGGACGTCGTACCGCTCCTCGCCGAGGACCGCGTCAAGGAGCGAGACCCCGATGTTGCCGACGGCGGCCGTGCGCAGCCCGGCCGCCGTCAGGATCGAGGCGAGCATCTGCACGGTGGTGGTCTTGCCGTTGGTGCCGGTGACGGCCAGCCAGGGGGCCGCGTCGGGGCCTCTCAGCCGCCAGGCCAGTTCGACGTCGCCCCAGACCGGGACGTCCGCCGCGGCGGCCGCGGCGAACAGTGGCTTGTCCGGCTTCCAGCCGGGCGCGGTGACGATGAGTTCGGTGCCCTCGGGCAGGGTGGCGCCGTCACCGAGACGCACGGTGATGCCGAGCGCCTCCAGCTCCGCGGCCTGCGCCCGGGAGCGCTCGTCGTCGCCGTCGTTGACGACCGTGACGACGGCGCCGAGACCGTGCAGCACCTTGGCCGCCGGGATGCCGGAGACGCCGAGCCCGGCGACCGTGACGTGCTTGCCCTGCCAGTCGGTCACTTCTTGGCTGCCCATCCTGCGTAGAAGAGGCCCAGACCCACGATGACGCACATGCCCTGGATGATCCAGAAGCGGACCACGACAAGGACTTCGGACCACCCCTTTAGTTCGAAGTGGTGCTGGAGTGGTGCCATGCGGAAGACGCGCCTGCCGGTGAGACGGAAGGAGCCGACCTGGATGACGACCGACATGGTGATCAGGACGAAGAGGCCGCCGAGGAGCGCGACCAGCAGCTCCGTGCGGGAGCAGATCGCGAGGCCGGCGAGCGCGCCGCCGAGGGCCAGCGAACCGGTGTCACCCATGAAGATCTTGGCGGGCGAGGTGTTCCACCACAGGAAGCCGAAGCAGGCTCCCATCAGGGCGGAGGCGACGACCGCGAGGTCGAGTGGATCTCGTACCTCGTAGCAGGCGGCCGGGTTGGTCAGGGTCTGCGCGTTGGCGCAGGACTCCTGGAACTGCCAGACGCCGATGAAGGTGTACGCGCCGAAGACCATGGTCGCGGCGCCGGTGGCGAGACCGTCCAGACCGTCGGTCAGGTTCACGCCGTTCGACATGGCGAGAATCATGAACAGGGCCCAGACCACGAAGAGCACCGGGCCGATGGTCCAGCCGAAGTCCTCCACGAAGGAGAGCCTGGTGGAGGCCGGGGTGTTGCCGTGGTTGTCCGCGAACTGCAGTGCGAGGACCGCGAAGGAGATGCCGACGATCAGCTGACCGGCCATCTTCGCCTTGGCCCGCAGACCGAGCGAACGCCGCTTGACGATCTTGATGTAGTCGTCCAGGAAGCCGACCAGGCCCATGCCGGCCATCAGCCCGAGCACCAGCAGACCCGAGAAGGTCGGCGGCTTGCCCGTGATCACCTTGGACAGGAAGTACGCGATGATCGTCGCCAGGATGAAGGCGATACCACCCATGGTCGGAGTACCGCGCTTGCTGTGGTGCTCCTTCGGGCCGTCGTCGCGGATGTACTGCCCGTAGCCCTTGCGGGCCAGCAGCTTGATCAGCAACGGGGTCCCGATCAGGGTCAGGAACAGACCAATGACTCCTGCGAACAGGATCTGGTTCATCATCGGGCCGCGACCTCACCCTCGGCACCACTGTCGAGCAGCGCCTGCGCCACCCGTTCGAGCCCGACCGACCGGGACGCCTTCACGAGCACGACGTCCCCCGGGCGCAACTCGCTGCGCAACAGGTCGACAGCCGCCTGTGCGTCGGACACGTGCACCGACTCCTCACCCCACGAACCCTCGTTATATGCGCCCAGTTGGAGCCAGGAAGCTTCCCTGCCCCCGACCGCGACGAGCTTGCTGACGTTGAGTCGGACGGCGAGCCGCCCGATCGCGTCGTGCTCGGCGAGCGCCTCGTCCCCGAGCTCGGCCATCTGACCGAGCACCGCCCACGTCCGACCCCCTTGTGCCTGTGAGGCTTTGCCCATTGCCGCGAGCGCGCGCAGGGCGGCTCGCATGGACTCGGGGTTCGCGTTGTAGGCGTCGTTGACGACCGTCACGCCGTCCGGGCGCTCGGTGACCTCCATCCGCCAGCGGGAGAGGGAGCCCGCTTCGGAGAGCGCGAGGGCGATCTCGTCTGCGGACATGCCCAGCTCATGGGCGACGGCGGCCGCGGCGAGCGCGTTCGACACGTGATGCTCACCGTACAGGCGCATGGTCACATCGCTGCACCCGGAGGGTGTGTGAAGCCTGAATGCGGGCTGTCCGGCGCCCGTGAGACGGACGTTCTCGGCACGTACGTCCGCTTCGCCGGACTCTCCGAAGAGGATCACGCGCGCCTTCGTGCGGGACGCCATGGCGCGTACGAGGGGGTCGTCGGCGTTGAGGACGGCGACGCCGCCCGCTTCCGCCGACGGGAGGCTCTCGACGAGCTCGCCCTTCGCCTGTGCAATCTGTTCGCGGCCGCCGAACTCACCGATGTGGGCGGTCCCCACGTTCAGGACGAGGCCGATCCTCGGTGGCGTGAGGTCCGCGAGGTAGCTGATGTGGCCGATGCCGCGGGCGCCCATCTCCAGGACGAGGAACCTGGTCTCCTCGGTGGCGCTCAGCGCGGTCAGCGGCAGTCCGATCTCGTTGTTGAGCGAGCCGGGCGTGAAGACGGTCGGCGCCTTGCTCCGCAGGACCTGGGCGATCAGGTCCTTGGTGCTGGTCTTGCCCGCGGAGCCGGTGAGGGCCACGAGGGTCGCGCCGAGCCGTTCGACGACGTGACGCGCGAGGGCGCCCAGGGCCGCCTGCACGTCCGCGACGACGATCGCGGGCACGCCGACGGGCCGGGAGGCCAGTACGGCGACCGCGCCCGCCGCGACGACGGCCTCGGCGAAGTCATGGCCGTCCACGCGCTCGCCGACGAAGGCGACGAAGAGGCTGCCTGGCTCCACTTCACGGGAGTCTCTGACGACCGGTCCGGTGACCTGTACCGCCGGATCCGGTATGTCGTACGTCTGCCCGCCGACGACTGCTGCGATCTCGGCGAGAGAGAGGGCGATCACAAGTTCATCCCTGGGTCTTCTGGATAGCTTCGCGAAGCACCTGGCGGTCGTCGAAGGGACGTACCACCCCGGCGATGTCCTGGCCCTGCTCGTGGCCCTTGCCCGCGACCAGCACGGTGTCGCCGGGCCGCGCCCGGGCGACGGCGGCGGCGATGGCGGCGGCCCGGTCCTCGAAGACCTGGACCTCGCCACGCTCGTGCGCCGGCACCTCGGCGGCGCCCGCGAGCATCGTCGCGAGGATCGCGAGGGGGTCCTCCGAGCGGGGGTTGTCCGATGTCAGTACGGCGGTGTCGGCGAGCCGCGCCGCGGCGGCGCCCATCGGCATCCGCTTGGTCCTGTCACGGTCGCCGCCGCAGCCGAGCACGATGTGCAGCCTGCCTTCGGTGACCTTGCGCAGTGCGCGCAGGACCGATTCGACGGCGTCCGTCTTGTGGGCGTAGTCGACGACCGCGAGGTAGGGCTGGCCCGCGTCCACGCGCTCCAGGCGGCCCGGCACGCCCGGGACGACGGCGATGCCGTCGGCGGCGGTCTGCGGGTCGATCCCGGCGACGGCGAGGGCGACGATCGCGGCGAGGGTGTTCGCCACGTTGAAGGGACCCGCGAGCGGCGACTTGGCGGTGATCCGCTCGCCCTTGGGGCCGACCGCGACGAACGCGGAGTCCATCGGGCCGACCTCGACCTCCTCGGCGTGCCAGTCGGCGTCCGGGTGTCCTTCGGCGGAGAAGGTGACGACGGGGACGGTGGCCTCCTCGGCCAGCCTGCGCCCGTACTCGTCGTCGAGGTTGACGACGCCGAGTTTGCTGCGTTGCGGTGTGAACAGCTGCGCCTTGGCCCGGAAGTAGTCCTCCATGTCGGAGTGGAACTCCATGTGTTCCGGGCTGAGGTTGTTGAAGACCGCGATGTCGAAGACACAGCCGTCGACCCGCCCGAGGACCAGCGCGTGGCTGGAGACCTCCATCGCGACCGCGTCGACGCCGCGCTCGCGCATGACCGCGAACAGCGCCTGGAGGTCGGTTGCTTCGGGGGTGGTGCGCTCCGACTTGATGCGCTCCTCGCCGATGCGCATCTCCACGGTGCCGATCAGGCCGGTGGAGCGGAGCGTCTTCAGGCCGCCCTCGACGAGATAGGCCGTGGTGGTCTTGCCGGAGGTGCCGGTGATACCGATCTGGAGCAGATCGCGCCCGGGATGGCCGTAGATGGTGGCCGCGAGCTCTCCCATCAGGCCGCGCGGGTCGTCGACGACGAGGACCGGCAGCCCGGTGGCGGCGGCGCGTTCGGCGCCGGTCGGGTCGGTCAGCACGGCGACCGCGCCGAGACCGGCCGCCTGTGTCACGAAGTCGGCGCCGTGCAGGCGGGCGCCCGGCAGCGCGGCGTAGAGGTCTCCGGGGCGCACCGCGCGGGAGTCATGGGTGATGCCCGTGACCTCCGCGTTCGGCGCCGGGGCGGTGACACCCAGCTGATCGGCGAGCTCCGCGAGGGGTGTGGCGGAGTTCTGGACCGGTCGCGGCGGCCCCGGATATGTCACAGGAACGCCCTTCTGGGTGGTTTGGGACTGATCAGCGTGTGGCACGGCGGTGAGCGTACCGGGCTCACCCCCGCCGGAGCGAAGCGAGGGGCGTGGCGAGCCGTGGTTCCCGGAATCCGGGGTGATCGTTGTCACGAGCTGGTTCCTGGTCCGTTGTGCGTGCGGTCTTGTCCGGGTCCTGGCCGGACCTGATCAAGTCCTGATCAGGGAGTATGGCCGGAATCGATCACGGCGTGAAGGTCACGGGCAGATTGGCGGCCCCCGCTCCGGTGGGCGGGACCTGGAGGGTCTTGAGCGCGAACTCCATGACCTGCTTGTAGATGGGTCCGCAGATCTGGCCGCCGAAGTAGCTGCCCTTGGTGGCGTTCTGGATCGCGCAGTAGACGGTGATCCGGGGCTTGTCGGCGGGGGCGAATCCGGCGAACGACGAGGTGTAGCCGTGGTACTTGCCGGTGGCCGGATCCACGCGGTTGGCCGTACCCGTCTTGCCCGCGACCCGGTAGCCGGGGATGCGCGCCTTGGCGCCGGTGCCCTGCTCGTCGTCCACGACGGACTCCAGCATCTGGGCGAGGGTCTTCGCCGTCTTCTCGCTCACGACCCTCGTCTTCTTCGGCTGGGCGGCCGGGGTGAACCGGCCGTCGGCCCCCTTCGTGCCGCGCACCAGCGTCGGCTCGACGCGTACACCGCCGTTGGCGATCGTCGAGTAGACGGAGGCCGCCTGCATCGCGTTGATCGACATGCCCTGGCCGAAAGGAATCGTGTACTGCTGGGAGGTCGACCACTTGTCGGCGGGCGCGAGGATGCCCTTCGTCTCGCCGGGGAAGCCGAGCCCGGTGTAGCTGCCGATGCCGAACTTGCGCAGATACGAATAGAGGACCTGGTTCGCGTCCTTCTGCGTCTTGCCGAGCTGGCCGGTCGCCAGGATGGTGCCGATGTTGCTGGACTTGGCGAGCACGCCGTTGAGCGTCAGGTTCCAGGTCGCGTGGTCGATGTCGTCCTGGAAGAGGCGGTCGCCGCGGTGCAGCCGGTTGGGCACGACCACGTGCGTCTCGGGCGTTGCGACGTTCTCCTCCAGTACGGCTGCCATCGACATGACCTTGGCGGTGGAGCCGGGTTCGTACGCGTCCTGGAGGGCCGCGTTGCCCAGGGCCGCCGCGTTGGCCTGGGTGAGGTCGTTGGGGTCGAAGCCCGGTGAGTTCGCCATGGCGAGGATCTCGCCGCTGCGGGCGTCCTGCACGATCACGTACCCGCGGTCCGCCTTGGACGCCTTCACCTGCTCGGTGATGGCGTTCTGCGCGGCCCACTGAATGTCGCGGTTGATGGTCAGCTCGACGTCGGAGCCCGCCACGGCGGGTGTCTCCGTCGATCCCGCGGTCGGCACCTGACGGCCGCCGGACTGGGCGTAGCGGATCTTGCCGTCCTTGCCGGCGAGTTCCTTGTTCAGCTTCTGCTCGACTCCGCCGCCGCCCTTGCCGTCGGCGTTGACCCAGCCCAGTATCCCGGCGGCGAGATCGCCGTTCGGATACACGCGCTTGCTGGCCGGGACCGCGACGACGCCCGCGAGGAAGTTGACGGTGCTCTTGTCGGTCTCCGCCTTGACAGCGAGCGTGTTCCTCAGGTCCTTGATCTGCTTCCAGACCTGGGGGGTCTGGCGGTGCGCGAGCAGGGTGTAGCGGGTGTTCTTCGTACGGAGCTTCTTGGCGACGGTGTCCATGTCCTGGCCGAGGATCGGCCCGAGCAGCGCCGCGGCCTGCTCAGGCGCGTCCGTCACCTTCGTCGCTTCCCGCGTGAACATCGTGGGGTCGGCCGTGATGTCGTACGCGTCCACGCTCGTCGCGAGCTCCACGCCGTTGCGGTCCGTGATCCCGCCGCGGGTGGCGGCCAGGGTGCGGCCGACGTACCGGTTCTGCTCGGCCTTCGCGGCGTACGCGTTGGCATCCACGGCCTGCACCTGGAGCAGGCGCACGACGAAGGCGATCATCACCAGCGTCAGGGTGAGGCTGATCATGCGCAGCCGGGGCCGGGGGCTGCCCAGCCGCAGGACCTGCGGGCCGCCGGGCCGGGGCGCGCCCGGGCGGCGTGCGGGGCGGGCGCCGGGGCCCGGACGCCGCTGGCCGCCGGGGCGTACGGGCCTGGCGGGGCCCGGCACACGGCGGCGCGGCGGTTCCCTGTCGGACACTTCCGTCACCTGCCGGGGGTCGAGGAGGGCTGCGCGGACGGGGTGGGGGCGGGGGTACGCGGGGTCAGGGTATGCGGGGTGGCGGTATGCGGGGTGGCGGTATGCGGGATGGCGGTATGCGGGGCGGCGCCGGCGGAGGAGACGGCGGCCGTCGGGGCGCTGGTGGCCGGGGCCGTGGTCTGTGTGAGGGCGAGGACCTCGGGCGGGCGGACCACCGGGGTGCGTGCGGAGGACTGCCGGGCGGCCGTTCCAGGGACGCCCTTGACGCTGCCGTCCGGGTTGAGGAAGGCCGGGTCGCCGCCGGGCACCATGCCCAGCTCGTGGGCGCGGCGCTGGAGGGCGTCGGGCGCGGAGTAGGTGTCCACGTCCCGCTGCAGCGCCTGCTCCTCGTCGGTGAGGCTCTTGGTGTCCCGCTGCAGGTCGTCCAGGCGGAACGAGCCCTCGCTCAGCGCGGAGTTCAGCACGAGGAGGCCGATCAGGCCGCCGCCGAGCAGGAGCACGACGAGCAGGACGAAGGGCGTGCGGGCGGCCTGGCCCCCGCCGGCGGGGAGGAGCCGGGCGAGCCGGGCGGCCCGCCCCTTGAGTTCGGGTTTCCTACTCACTCGACCTCCCCCTCCTCGTGCCTCACTCGGCGTCCTCGCGGATGCGCTGGGCCCCGCGCAGCCGTGCGGGAGCCGCTCGCCGGTTCTCGGCGACCTCTTCCTCGGTGGGAAGTTCGGCACCGCGGGTGAGCAGCTTGAGCCGGGGCTGGTAGCGCTCGGGCACGACCGGCAGACCGGGCGGCGCGGTGGTGGCGGCGCCGGCCGCGAACACCTGCTTGACCAGCCGGTCCTCCAGCGAGTGGTACGACAGGACGGCGATCCGGCCGCCGACGGCGAGCGCCTTCACGGCCGCGGGAATCGCCCGCTCCAGGACGCTGAGCTCCCCGTTGACCTCGATGCGCAGCGCCTGGAAGGTGCGCTTGGCGGGGTTGCCGCCGGTGCGCTTGGCGGCCTGCGGCAGGGAGTCACGGATCAGCTCGACGAGCCGCGCGCTGTTGCTGAAGGGTTCCTTCTCGCGTTCGCGCACGACGGCGGAGACGATCCGCTTGGCCTGCTTCTCCTCGCCGTACGCGCGCAGGATCCGCACCAGTTCGCCCGCCGGGTAGGTGTTGAGCACCTCGGCCGCGCTGATGCCCGTCGTCTGGTCCATCCGCATGTCGAGCGGGGCGTCCTGGGCGTAGGCGAAGCCGCGGTCGGCCTCGTCGAGTTGCATGGAGGAGACACCGAGGTCGAACAGGACGCCCTGGACACGCGGGATGCCGAGGCGGTCGAGCACCTCGGGCAGTTCGTCGTAGACCGCGTGCACGAGGGTGGCACGGTCGCCGAAGGGGGCGAGCCGCTCTCCGGAGAGGCGCAGCGCCTCCTTGTCCCGGTCGAGGGCGACGAGACGGGCCTCGGGGAACTGTGTCAGCAGCGCCTCGCTGTGGCCGCCGAGCCCCAGGGTGCAGTCGACGACCACGGCGCCCGGCGCGGTGAGGGCCGGGGCCAACATGTCCAGGCACCGCTGGAGCATCACCGGGACGTGTCGACTCTGGCTCAAGGGGCCCTCTCAGGTCCGGCGCGGCCATACGCACCGCCGGGTCCCCACCCGCTCGAGAAGGGGAGGCCTGCTGGCGCCGGGTGAGTGGCGTCAGCCGACCGGGAGCGGGAGGAGGCCGAGCCGTACGTACGCGCCGCGCACGCGGGGGGAGACGCCGGAAAATCGCCGGGTCTCCAGGGGAAAGCAGTCCAGCAGGGAGAGACGCGCCTCCCGCTTCGCGTCACTTTAGTCCACGGTGTCTCGCGGTCAATCAACCGGCATGCGCGTCGCGGACCGCTCCTCCATGAACCCCCGATCGAAGCTATGAATCAGCAAAAATCACCTATCCAGGTGATCTCCAAACACCCATGTGGGTTACCTCACAACAAGACACGATGACGTTCTTTGTCCCCTCTCACAGCAGGACTACTTCGTACGTGACCAGTAACGTCATAGCTATGACGACTTCTGCATCCGTACCCACAGAGCCCGAAGACGCCATAACAACGGGCGGCGGCGTGACCGACCGTCTCGTCGAGGCGAACCAGCAGTACGCCGGCGCGTTCACCGATCCCGGGATGGACGCCCGCCCCGTGCTGCACGTCGCGGTGGTCGCGTGCATGGACGCCCGGCTCGACCTGCACGCCGCACTCGGCCTGGAACTGGGCGACTGTCACACCATCCGCAACGCCGGCGGCGTCGTCACCGACGACGTGATCCGCTCCCTCACCATCAGCCAGCGGGCGCTCGGCACCCGCAGTGTCGTGCTCATCCACCACACCGGCTGCGGCCTGGAGTCCCTCACCGAGGACTTCCGGCACGACCTGGAGATGGAGGTCGGCCAGCGCCCCGCCTGGGCGGTCGAAGCCTTCCGGGACGTCGAACAGGACGTACGGCAGTCGATGCAGCGCGTGCGCACCTCACCGTTCCTCCTGCACACGGACGACGTGCGCGGCTTCGTCTTCGACGTGACGACGGGCCTGCTGCGCGAGATCGACCCCGCCTGAACACTCGCACCGGGCCCCTCGTAAAACTTCCTGGGGCCCTCGTGGGACCCTCACTTCACGAAAGAACCCCGACCCACCGGCGCCCAAAGGGTCGCAAGACCTGACATATCGCAGCCAGTTATCCACAGGCGAGTGACACGAACCGGTAACGGCAACAAGAATGCGGTTGTGGCGTCACGCGGAACCTCTCGCGCGTGGTGTCCGTGTTTCGGGGTGGGCCGGTCCGCACAGGGCGTCGGCCCGAGAACGGGCCGAGGAGGGCCGGGTGACGACCTATGACGATCGAGCGAGCCTTACAGATCTGACCGCCACTGTGGAGCGTGTCCGCAGTTCGGTGGAAGGAGTGATCGAAGGCAAGCCTGAGGTCGTACGGCTTTCGCTGACCGTGCTGCTCGCCGAGGGACATCTTCTGATCGAGGATGTCCCCGGCGTCGGCAAGACCATGCTCGCCAAGGCACTGGCACGGTCCATCGACTGCTCGGTGCGGCGTATTCAGTTCACGCCCGACCTGCTGCCCTCGGACATCACGGGTGTGTCCATCTGGGACCAGCAGCGCCGGGACTTCGAGTTCAAACCGGGTGCGATCTTCGCGCAGATCGTGATCGGCGACGAGATCAACCGCGCCTCCCCCAAGACGCAGTCCGCGCTCCTGGAGTCGATGGAGGAGCGCCAGGTCACCATCGACGGGCAGACCTACGAACTGCCCAGCCCCTTCATGGTGGTGGCCACGCAGAACCCGGTCGAGATGGAGGGCACCTACCCGCTGCCGGAGGCCCAGCGCGACCGCTTCATGGCCCGCGTCTCCATCGGCTACCCCAGTGCGGAAGCCGAGCTTCAGATGCTGGACGTCCACGGCGGGGTCTCCCCGCTGGACGACCTCCAGCCGGTGGCGCACGCGCACGAGATCGTGAAGCTGATCGACGCGGTCCGCACGGTCCACGTCGCGGAGACGGTCCGGCGGTACGCGGTGGATCTGGTCGCCGCCACGCGCACCCACCCCGACCTCAGACTCGGCGCCTCACCGCGTGCCACGCTGCATCTGCTGCGCGCGGCGAAGGCCTCCGCGGCGCTCAGCGGCCGGGACTACGCACTGCCGGACGACATCCAGGCACTCGCCGTGGCGGTCCTGGCCCACCGTCTGCTCCCCACGGCCCAGGCGCAGTTGAATCGTCGTACGGCCGAGCAGGTCGTCCAGGAGATCCTTCAGCACACCGCCGTTCCCGCGGCGCCCCAGCAGCAGCCGGGCTTCACGATGGGCCGCGGCGCGCCCGCGTACGACCAGCAGCCGCCCCGGAGGCTGTGATGACGCCCGGGGGGACCGGCGACGCCGAGGAGGACAAGGGCGGGCTGCGCACCGCGCTCACCGGACTCACCACCCGCGGACGCTCCTTCCTGGCCGCCGGCATCGCGGCCGCGATCTGCGCGTACGTCCTGGGGCAGAGCGATCTGCTCCGGGTCGGCCTGCTTCTCGCGGTCCTGCCGCTGGTCTGCGCGACCGTGCTGTACCGCACGCGCTACCGGGTCGCGGGCAGCCGCAGGCTCTCCCCCGGGCGGGTGCCCGCCGGTTCCGAGGCCCGCGTCCATCTTCGGATGGACAACGTCTCGCGGCTGCCCACCGGCCTGCTGATGCTCCAGGACCGGGTGCCGTACGTGCTCGGCCCGCGGCCCCGGTTCGTCCTGGACCGTGTGGAGGCGGGCGGCCGACGCGAGGTGTCCTACCGGGTCCGCTCCGACCTGCGCGGCCGCTATCCGCTGGGTCCGCTGCAACTGCGTCTGACGGACCCGTTCGGGATGTGCGAGCTGACCCGCTCCTTCTCGACGTACGACACCCTGACGGTCATCCCGCGCGTCGAACCGCTGCCGCCGGTGCGGCTGAGCGGTGAGGCGAAGGGGTACGGCGACGGGCGGCAGCGCTCGCTGGCACTGGCGGGCGAGGACGACATCATCCCGCGCGGCTACCGCTACGGCGACGACCTGCGCCGGGTGCACTGGCGCCTGACCGCGCGCTACGGCGAACTGATGGTCCGTCGCGAGGAACAGCCGCAGCGCTCCCGCTGCACGGTGCTGCTCGACACCCGGGGCATCGCCTACGAAGGCGCCGGCCCGGACTCCGCCTTCGAGTGGGCGGTGTCGGGGACGGCGTCGACGCTGGTGCACATGCTCGAGCGGGGCTTCTCGGTGCGGCTGCTGACGGACGACGGCAACTCGGTGCCCGGCGAGGGCGCCGACGGCTTCGCGGGCGCGAGCCAGGAGTCGGCGGACGCGGCCGGACTGATGATGGACACGCTCGCGGTCATCGACCACTCGGACGGCGCCGGGCTCTCCCGGGCCTACGACGTCCTGCGCGGGGGCAACGAAGGGCTGCTGATCGCCTTTCTCGGTGACCTCGACGAGGAGCAGGCGACGGTGCTCGCCAAGATGCGCCAGCGCAGCGGCGGGGCCGTCGCCTTCCTGCTGGACAGCGAGACCTGGGTGCGGGAACCGACCGATGTCCCCGGCCCGTTGGACAGAAGCGAGGATCGACTGCGCATGCTGCGCGAGGCGGGCTGGACCGCCGTGACGGTGCCACGGGGGGCGGAACTCGCAGATCTGTGGCGGCAGGCGGACCAGCAGCGCATGGGTGCCGCCTCGACGGGGAGTACGGCTGGGGGTGGAAGATCATGAGCGGGCGGGCTCGGCTGACGCTGTATTCGGCGGCGGCCACACTGATGGCGGCGTGCGCGCTGCTGCCGCTGGTCAAGCCGGCGACGTGGATCTTCCAGGCGGCGTTCCTGCTGGCGCTGCAGTCCGGTGTGGGCGCGCTGACCCGGCGGGTTCCGCTGGCCCGGCCGCTGACGGTGGCGGCGCAGGCGCTGGTGACGCTGATGCTGCTGACGCTGGTCTTCGCCCAGCAGCAGGCCCTCCTCGGCTTCGTCCCGGGACCGGAGGCGTTCCGGCATCTCGGCGATCTGCTCCAGGCGGGCACGGACGACGTCGGGCGGTACGCGATTCCGGCGCCGCTGTCCGACGGCATCCGCCTGATGCTGGTCGGCGGTGTCCTGGTGATCGGTCTCGCGGTGGACACGCTCGCGGTGACGTTCCGCAGCGCGGCCCCCGCCGGACTCCCCCTGCTCGCGCTGTACTCGGTCGCCGCCGGCCTGTCGGGCGGCGGCTGGGCCTGGCTGTGGTTCCTGCTGGCGGCCGCGGGCTATCTGATGCTGCTCCTGGCGGAGGGCCGCGACCGGCTCTCCCAGTGGGGCCGGGTCTTCGGCGGCGCGCCCCGCTCACAGGGGCTGGACGCCTCCTCGGGCACGGTCGCACCGGTCCGCACGGGACGGCGCATCGGCGCGGTCGCGCTGGGCATCGCCCTGGCGGTGCCGCTCGGCCTGCCCGCCCTCGGCGGCGGTCTGCTGGGCGGCGCGGGGGCGGGCGTCGGCTCGGGTTCCGGGGGCGGCACGATCTCCGCGGTGAACCCGCTGGTCTCGCTCCGCGACAGCCTGAACGTGGACGAGGACCGCCAGGTCATGTCCTACCGCACCAACTCCGAGGACACGCAGGACATGTATCTGCGGATCGTGTCCCTGGACGACTTCGACGGCACGGCGTGGAAGCCGGCCCAGCGACACATCCAGGACGTGCCGGACACGTTCCCGACGCCGATCGGCCTCGGGGCCGACGTCCAGCGCAGCGAGATCCAGACCCGCATCTCGGCGGCCGACTGGTACGCGCAGGACTGGCTGCCCATGCCGTACCCGGTCAGCAAGGTGAACATCAGCGGCAGTTGGCGGTACGAGCCGGTCGGCCGCACGCTCGTCGGTGACCACGGTCAGAACACGCGCGGCGTGCAGTACGAGGTGACCAGCCTGATCGTGCAGCCGACCGCGGAGCAGTTGGCGAACGCGCCGGAGCCGTCGAAGGCCCTGAAGCGCGAGTTCACCAAGGTGCCGTCGTCGCTGCCCGCGGTGGTGGCCGCCACCGCGCGCAAGGTCACCGCGGGCTCGACGAACCACTACGAGCAGGCGGTCAAACTCCAGGACTACTTCGCGGTGAACGGCGGATTCACCTACAACACCCAGGTGCAGGTGGGCAGCGGCTCGGCCGCGATCGCGCGCTTCCTGAAGGACAAGCAGGGATTCTGCGTCCACTTCTCCTTCGCGATGGCCTCGATGGCCCGCACGCTGGGGATTCCGGCCCGGGTCGCGGTGGGATTCACGCCCGGCTCCCCGCAGGCCGACGGTTCGATGTCGGTGGGACTGCGGGACGCGCACGCCTGGCCCGAGCTGTACTTCGAAGGCGTGGGCTGGACCCGCTTCGAGCCGACCCCGAACCGGGGCTCGGTGCCGGAGTACACCCAGACGAACACGCCCGGATCGGACTCGTCGACGGTGCCGAAGCCGTCCACGTCGTCCTCCGCGGCGCCCTCCACCGCCCCGTCGGCCAGCGGCGACTGCCCGGCCGAGCAGAAGAAGCTGGAGGCGTGCCCGAGCCAGTCCGCGCCGGCCGCGGTGGGCTCGAAGGACGACGGCACTCCGTGGTTCCAGATCCTGGGGTACACATTGGCCGGGCTCCTGCTGCTGATCGTGCCGATGCTGCCGATGCTGTGGCGGATGCGGCTCCGGTCCGTGCGGCTGGGTGCGCACGGCCGCAGTGAGGCGGACGCACCCGCGTACACGCTGGCGACGTGGCTGGAGGTGACCGATACGGCGTGGGACTACGGAATCGTGCCGGACGACTCCCAGACACCACGGAAGGCCGCGGCGCGGATCGTGCGGCTCGGGCTCCTCGAAGCCGAGGCGTCGGAGGCGGTGCACCGGATGGCCGCGGCGGTGGAGCAGGTGCTGTACGCCCCGCACCCGCGGCTGACGGCGGGGCTCGCGGAAGACGCCCGTCGTGTCACGGACGCCCTCGGCGCCCGGGCGAGCCGCACCGCCCGCCTGCGTGCCCTGCTCGCGCCCCGCTCAGCCGTCCGGGTGGCCTGGGCGGCGTCGGCCTACTGGACGGCTCTGTCGGCCCGGCTGGCGGCGCGCAGAGAGACCCTGCTGCGACGTCCTTCGGGGCAGAACAGCTGACGTCGCGTTGAACCATGTGGCCCGTGTCCCCGGCCGGGGACACGGGCCACATGTGGTTGGGTGCGCGACCGGGACGGAGGCCGCCGGTGCCGGCCGGCGCCCCACGGGCGAGAGTTCGATTCACGCCGGCGCCACGGCCGCCACTTCACTTCGGCGTCACGGCCGCCACTTCACGTCGGCTTCACGGCCGCCACTTCACGTCGGCTTCACGGCCGCCACTTCACGTCGGCGCGGGCAGGACGCCTGGCCCGGGTACGACTGAGGGGGTGTCCCACCCGGCCCGGGTGGGACACCCCCTCACGCGTTGTCTTCTGACTGCGGGCGCCCGCAGGGCTACTGACCCCGCGGGGCTACTGCCCCTGCTCGTCCCGGCGTCGCTGCCAGCGTTGTTCGATGCGGTCCATCATGGAGCGGCGCTGTCGGCCCTGGTGGCGGCGCGCGGCGGGTGCGCCGGGACCGGCCGGCTGTTCACCCGGCTTGGGAGCCTTGCGCCAACCGGTGACGGCGAGCACCGCACAGCCCAGCATGACGAGAAAACCCACCACGCTGACCCAGATCTGCTTCGAGACCATTCCGGCCATGAGGAGCGCGATACCCACCAGAAAGCCCGCGACCGCCTGGTAGACCCGTCGCCGGGTGTACGTACGCAGCCCGCTTCCCTCAAGCGCTGTCGCGAACTTGGGATCTTCGGCGTACAGCGCTCGCTCCATCTGCTCGAGCATTCGCTGCTCGTGCTCCGAGAGCGGCACGGCGTCCTCCTCATCGTGCAGTCGCCGGGGCGACCGGGGGTCCCCTTCAGGATAGGCAGGGAATCGCCCCCGTGAAACCCGCCCCTCTGCGCCAATTCGCCAACCGGAACCCGCCATGGCACCCCGATTCACTGAGGCGTGCATTCCCCAGCAACCGGCCCGTCATGCCGGACGGTCTCCCTCGATCATACGGCGCCGAGTGCCCGATCGGGTGGCCTGTGGCGTACTCCATCTGCCGCCCCGCCCCTGATCAGGGGCGCAACATGAGAGGCGGCTCAACCCTCGTCGGCCCCCTGCGCCTCACCGAGCACATGAAGCTGAGTGGCCACGGAGTGGAACGCGGGGAGTTCAGCGGCCGCCGCCTCGAGCTTCAGAAGGGCTTCCACGGCCCCCGGCTCGGTGTCCACGAGGACGCCGGGGACCAGGTCCGCGAAGACCCGTACGCCGTGCACGGCGCCGACGCGCAGACCCGCGCCCTCGACGAGCGCGGTGAGCTGGTCGGCGGTGAAGCGGTGGGGTACGGGATCACCCTCGCCCCAGCGTCCGTCCGGGTCGTCGAGCGCCTGCTTGGCCTCCTTGAAGTGCCCGGCGAGGGCGCGGGCGAGCACGGCGCCGCCCAGGCCCGCCGCGAGGAGGCTGAGAACGCCCTCGGGACGCAGCGCGTCCACCACGTTGCGCACACCGTCGGCGGGGTCGTCCACGTACTCCAGGACCCCGTGGCACAGCACGACGTCGTAGCCGCCTCGCTCGACGACGTCGAAGAGACCGTGGGCGTCGCCCTGGACACCCTTGACGCGGTCGGCGACCCCGGCCTCGGCGGCCCGACGCTCCAGCGCGAACAGCGCGTTCGGGCTGGGGTCGACGACGGTGACACGGTGGCCGAGGCGGGCCACGGGCACCGCGAAGTTGCCACTGCCGCCTCCGGTGTCGAGGACATCCAGGAACTCCCGCCCCGTGGCCTTGACCCGGCGGTCGAGAGCGTCCTTGAGGACCTCCCACACCACGGCGGTACGGAGAGAAGCGCGGGGGCGCGTCGGGTCCGGCACGGCAGTTGACTCCTCGGAGCGGCACCGCCTCTTGCGCGGCGGAGCGATCGGGGGGCCTCCCGGCAGGAGGCTTCAGGCGCCTCCACCCTATTGCCTCCGCCGTCGTACCCGATCCTCCGTCTCACTCGGCGGATCACGCGTCGGATCACGCATCGGATCACCGGGCGGATCACGGGGTCAGCCCGCGTCCGGGACCTCCCTGTCCCCCCTGTCCTCCCTGTCTCCGTCCCCCTCCTCGCCGTTGCGACGAGGCTGGGGCAGTACGGGTTGCAGCACCAGCATCCGCTCGACGATGCGCAGGAACATCGCCACGTCCCGTATCAGGTCGTCGGCGTCGCGGGTGCCGGCCGCGCCCCGGATGCCCGCCTCGGCGCGGGCGCGCCGGTCGGCTCCGGAGGCGAACAGGGCGCTCCACTCGGTGAGTTCGGGGGCGATCTCGGGGAGCACTTCCCAGGCGCTCCGGATGCGGGCGCGGCGTCGGGGTGAAGGCTCCGGGCGGCCCCGTGCGGCGAGCACGGCGGCGGCGGTGCGCAGGGCCGCCAAGTGCGCCGTCGCGTAGCGCTCATTGGGTGTTTCCAGGGCGGTCGCCTCGTCGAGGCCGGCGCGGGCCTGGGCGAGCAGGTCGAGGGCGGCGGGCGGGGCCGTGGCCCGGCGGAGCACGGGGTGTACGTCGCTCGCCGGGCCGGTCAGTGAGGGGGCAGGGCCGGTGGCGCGGCGCCGGTGGGCGGCGGCTGCGGAAGAGGTGGCCATGACGAACCTCCTGTCGTCTGTGTGACGGCACTGTGGCCGTATGTGCCCATCGTGAGGTATGGCACTGACAATCCGTTCTGACCTGGGCCTTTGCTTCGATCGAGAGTTCGGGTTAGTTTTTGCACTGACCAGTCAGTTCAAAAATGTTCAGGGGATGGGGACGCTGTGGACGGTCCGCGCGGACTCGGTGTCACGGCCAGGGACTTCGGACTCCAGGGCCCTCGCGGCTGGGCGTTCCGCGGGGTCGGTGTCGATGCGCAGCCCGGCTCGCTGATCGCGGTCGAGGGGCCGTCCGGCTCGGGCCGTACGTGCCTGCTGCTCGCGCTCACGGGCCGGATGCGGTCCACCGAGGGGACGGCCACCGTGGGCGGGGCGACGCTGCCGCGACAGATGGCCGCGGTGCGTCGCGCGAGCGCGCTCGCCCATGTCCCGGGGGTCACCGACCTGGACCCCGCCCTGACCGTCGGGGAGCACCTGCTCGAACGGGCGCTGCTGCAGCGGCGGTTCGGGGGTTCCCTGAAGGGCTCCCTGCGCGGGCCGCTGCGTCCGCGAGCCGGGCGGGCGGCCGAGGGGAAGCTGCGGATCGACTCCGCGCTGGCCGCCGCCGGGCTGGACCGGGGGGCCCTGCCCAAGGGCTCCCGGACCGCCGTGCGTGACCTGGAGCGGCTCGAAGCCCTGCGGCTGTCCGTCGCGTTGGCCCTCGTCGGCCGCCCGGGGCTGCTCGGCGTCGACGACACCGACCTCAAGTTGTCGGATGCCGAACGGGCCGAGACCTGGGCCCTGTTGAAGTCGATCGCCCAGTCGGGCACCACGGTCGTGGCGGTGTGCAGCGAGGCTCCCGAGGGGGCCGTCCTCGTGTCCACCCGCCCGACCGACCACACCAGCGAGACCGACGACAAGGAGACGGCCGATGCGCTCGCCGAGACTGGCCGTTCTTGAGCTCAGGCGCTTCGGCCGGGGCAAACTCCCGCGCGCCGCGCTGGCCGCGCTCCTGTTGCTGCCGCTGCTGTACGGCGCCCTCTACCTGTGGTCGTTCTGGGACCCGTACGGCCGGCTGGACCGCATCCCCGTGGCGCTCGTGAACGACGACAAGGGGGCGAGCGTCGCGGGCAAGAAGCTCTCGGCGGGCGAGGACATCACCAAGGGGCTGCGCGACAGCGACACCTTCGAGTGGCACGAGGTGAGCGCGGCCGAGGCCCGCCGGGGCGTCGAGGACGGCACGTACTACCTGTCGCTGACCATGCCGTCCGACTTCAGCAGGAGGATCGCCTCCAGCTCCGGACAGGCGCCGGAGACGGGCGCCCTCCAGGTGCGTACGAACGACGCGAACAACTACATCGTCGGGCAGATCTCACGGACGGTGTTCGGCGAGGTGCGCACGGCGGCGTCCACGAAGGCCTCCCGGTCGTTCCTCGACAAGATCTTCATCTCGTTCTCGGACATCCACGGGGCGACCGAGAAGGCCGCCAAGGGGGCCGACAGACTCAGCGGTGGGATCGGCAGGGCCCGGAAGGGCTCCGAGGACCTCGCCGACGGCCTGAAGGACGCCAAGGAGGGCAGTGGCAAGCTCTCCGGGGGCCTGCGAAAGCTCGACAAGGGCGCCGGCGACCTGGCGGACGGCTCGCGGCAGGTCGCCGATGGCACGGGGGCGCTGGCCGACAAGGTCAACGGGGCCGCGGACAAGGTGGGCCCCTTTCTGAAGGACAACGAGAAGTCCATCGGCGACACGGCCCGGCTCGTCGCCGACTCCGCCGCGGGGATCCGCCACAACCTCGACACGCTGGTGAAGAGGGCCCCGGCCGCCGCCAAGGGCGCCCATACGGCGTCCGACGCGCTGAGCGCCGTCTACAGGGCACGCTGCGAGACCCTGCCGTTGCCCGACGCCGCGTGCCCCGACCTGAAGAAGGCCCAGCAGGCGGCCGCGGACGTGGCCGAGGTCGCCGACGACGTGAACACGCTCATCGGCGACCAGAACGGCGATCTCGACCGGCTCGACAAGAACCTGGGCACCCTCCAGAAGCAGGCCCAGGCCCTCGCCGATCGCTCGCCGCACCTCTCCGAAGACCTCGCGGACGCAGTCTCCAAGGTCAACAAGCTGAACGAGGGCGCCGAAAAGGTCGCCGCGGGGGCCAAGAAGCTGCGCACGGGGCTCGGAACGGCCAAGACAGGCGCGGCGGACCTCGACACGGGTGTCGGCAAGCTGAAGACGGGCGCGAGTACCCTCGACGAGGGCATGTACAAGCTCGTCGGCGGCTCGGGGCAGCTCGCCGGCGGACTGCACGACGGCGCCGGGCAGATCCCCGACTACGACCGGCAGGACCGCGACCTGCGCACCCAGGTCATGGCAGACCCGGTGAAGCTCGCCTCCAAGGACCTGCACAAGGCGCCCAACTACGGCACCGGCTTCGCCCCGTACTTCATCCCGCTGTCCCTGTGGGTGGGCGCGATGGTGGCGTACATGCTGATCCAGCCGCTGAACCGGCGCGCGCTCGCGGTGGGTGCCTCGGCGTGGCGCATCGCGCTGGCGGGCTGGCTGCCGGTGGCCGCCCTGGGCGTGCTCCAGACGGTGGCCCTGATGTCCGTGCTGCACTGGGCGATCGGCCTGGAGATGGTGCGGGCGGCCGGGACCGTCGGCTTCCTGTGCCTGGTGACGGCGTGCTTCGCGGCGCTCGTGCAGTGGCTGAACGCACGCTTCGGAGCGGCGGGCCGGATCCTCGTACTCGCCCTCCTGATGCTCCAGCTGACCTCGGCGGGCGGCACGTACCCCGTCCAGACCAGTCCGGGCTTCTTCAACGCGATCCACCCCTTCTTGCCGATGAGTTACGTCGTCGAGGCCCTCCGCAGGCTCATCACGGGCGGCGGTCTCGGACCGGTCTGGGAGGCGTGCGCCGTCCTGACGGCGTTCACCGCGGGCGCGCTCGCGCTCACCGCCCTGTCGGCACACCGCAAGCAGGTGTGGACCCTCGACCGTCTGCACCCCGAGCTGAGCCTGTGACAATCAGGGCCATGGAAAGCAGCAGCACCACGGCAGGCGGCGGCCGTCGCGAGGCGACCCGGCAGAAGCTCTACGAGGCGGCGGTCACCCTCATCGCGGAACAGGGGTTCTCCGCCACCACCGTGGACGAGATCGCCGAGCGGGCCGGGGTCGCGAAAGGCACCGTCTACTACAACTTCGCGAGCAAGTCCGTCCTCTTCGAGGAGTTGCTGCGGCACGGCGTGGGACTCCTCACCGCCTCCCTGCGGGAGGCCGCCGAGCGCACCGAGCGGGACGGCGGCACCAAGGTCGACGCACTGGACGCGATGATCAGGGCCGGGCTCGCCTTCATCAACCGCTACCCGGCCTTCACCCAGCTCTACGTGGCCGAGCTGTGGCGCACCAACCGGGCCTGGCAGTCCACGCTCATGGTGGTCCGGCAGGAGGCGGTCGCGGTCGTCGAGCGCGTGCTGCGCGAAGGGGTGGCGAACGGCGAGCTCAGCGACGAGATCGACATTCCGCTGACGGCCGCCGCGCTGGTCGGGATGGTCCTGGTGGCCGCCCTGGACTGGCAGGCCTTCCAGCCGGAGCGTTCCCTGGACGACGTCCACGCGGCGCTGTCGCGGCTGCTCCAGGGGCGCGTGAGCGGCAACCGGTGAGCTGACAGGGCTCGGTACGGAAGCGGAGCACGGCCAAGCGCCGGTCCGAGGTGGCCGCATCCTTCACGGGCCACCTCGAACCGGCGCTTCGCCGTGCTCCCCCGTGCTCCCCCGTACTCCCCCGTTGGGCCCCCGTTCGGTCGTCCCCCGGGTTCCCCCGTGCCTCACTCCCGCCGACGGAGTCGGCGGAAGGAGCGGCCAAGGGCGCGAGGACCGTTCCGCCGCCCCGTGTCGGCGGTGCCGGAGCCGCGCCCCTTTCCGTGCCTCCACTCTCTCTTTCGCGCAGGTCGGGCCCCATCCGCGCGCGTACTCATCTCACGCACTAGGTACGGATACTCAGCCGTACGCACTCATGCCCAGGACGGACCGTCGTCGACTGGTTACGATCGCGTCCGTGTCCGTACTCCCCCTGGTCTTCACCAGCGGCTGGGCCAGTGGCATCAACGCGTACGCGGTGGTGCTGCTCCTCGGCATCTTCGGAGCGACCGGCCTGAGCGACGACGTCCCCGAGTCCCTTCAGCGCCCTGAGATCCTGATCACAGCGGGCGTTCTCTTCCTGTGCGAGGCGGTCGCCGACAAGATCCCGTACGTGGACTCGGTGTGGGACTCGGTGCACACCGTGATCCGCCCAGCGGCGGGGGCGTGGGTCGGGGCCCTGCTCGCCGGGCAGAGCGGTTCGCTCTCCGATCTGGCGGCGGGTGCGATCGGCGGTTCGACGGCATTGGCGAGCCACACGGTCAAGGCCGGGACACGAATGGCGATCAACACCTCGCCGGAGCCGTTCAGCAACCTCATCATGAGCACCGCCGAGGATCTCGGGGTCGCCGGGATCCTGACCTTCGCGATGTTCCACCCGGAGGCCGCGGCGATCATCGCGGGCGTGCTGCTACTCGCAGGGCTGCTGGCGCTCTTCTTCCTGATCTCACGGATCCGCCGGTTCCTGCGCCGCAGGGCCCAGCGCCGGGAGGAGAGACGCCTGGCCGAGCGGGTGGGACAGCCACCCGACTGAGCACCGCGGGCCGGGTTGTCAGTGGCGGCCGATAAAGTCGCCGGCATGGGACGGATTGCGGTGATCGGCGCCGGGATGGGCGCGATGGCGGCCGCCGCCCGGCTGGCCGTCGCGGGCCACCGGGTGGTGGTGTACGAGCGCACGGCGACGTACGGCGGCGCGGTGCGCCGCTTCGAGCGCGACGGCTTCATGTTCGACACGGGCCCGGGACTGCTCCCGCTGCCCGCGGTCTACCGCGATCTGTTCGTCAAGACGGGCAAGGAGCCGCTGGAGGCGTGCGTCGAGCTGGTCCAGGTGGACCCGTCCTCGCGCCATGTCTTCGCCGACGGCACGAAGGTCGGTCTGCCGAACGCCTCGCGCGCGGGCGCCGTCACCGCCCTCGACGAGGCCCTCGGGGCGGGCGCGGGCGCACGGTGGGGCGACTTCCTGGTGCGGGCGCGCGAGGCCTGGGACCGCACCCGCAGGCCGCTCCTGGAGGAGCCGCTGTGGCCGAACTGGCCGGTGCTCGCCGAGCGCGAGCCCTACCCCTCGGTGCCGCACAAGAAGCTGCTGCGCACCCGCCGCGCCACGACCCTCGCCGAGGTCGGCGCCTGGGAGTTGCGCGACCCGCGCCTCACGGCCCTGCTGGAGAGTCACGCCCTCGCCCACGGGCTCGATCCGCGTATCACCCCGGCGAGCGCCGCCGTGCTGCCGTACATGGAGCACGCCTTCGGCACCTGGTATGTGCGCGGCGGCATACGGGAGTTGGCGCGCGCGGTGTACGAGCGGTGCGTGGCCCGCAGGGTGGAGTTCCGCTTCGGGTCGCCGGTCGCGCGGATCGTCGAGAAGGACGGCCGGGTGGCGGGTGTGGAGCTGGCCGACGGCGAGGTCGCGGACGCCGACTTCGTGGTCGCCGGTGTCGCGCCCGCAGCGCTCGACGCCCTGGTCCCCGGGGCGGCGCTGCGGGGCGGTGACGAGGTCGCGCCGCAGCGCGGGGCGCCGAGTCGGCTGACCGTGCTACTGGCGCTGCGCGGAGGGCGTCCCGAGGGGGTGGCACACCGCACGGTGGTGCACGCGGCGGACCGGGCCGAGGAGTTGGACCGGCTCTTCGGTGAGCGTCCGGGGTTCCCTTCCTCGCCCACCGTGACGGTGACGCGCCCTGACGACCCCGCCCTCGCGCCGGACGCGGGGCACGAGGCGGTCACGCTGAGCGTCACGGTGCCGTCGGGCCTGTCGGTGTCCGAGGCGGACGTGGAGGGGGTGCTCGATATCGCCGAGCGCGCGATACCGGGCCTGCGCGACCGTCTGCTGTGGCACGAGGTCCGCACTCCGGCCGACTTCGCCGAGGAGACGGGTGCGGACGGCGGCGCCGTCCCCGCCCCGGCGCTCGCCGCGGCGGACGGTCGGTTGCTGCACGCGTCGAACACCACCCGCGTGCCGGGGCTGTTCGTGGTCGGCGGCTGGGCCCATCCGGGCGGTGGCCTCCCGCACGCGGGCATGTCGGGCGCCCTGGTGTCCGGGCTGATCGTGGAGGGACCGCAGTTCCGGGGCTCTCAGTGAGCGCACCGGCGCGCCGAAGGCCGCCCGGGGAGGGCGGCCCTCAGTACCGGTACTGCTCGTCGTACCCGGCGCCGTTGGCGTTGCCGTTGCCGTTGCCCTGGTACGGATAGGGCTGCTCCGGCGGGAGTTCGCCGCCGTAGGGGTCGTCGGTGCTGCGCTGCTGCGGGACCCAGACACCGCCGGCCGGGGTCTCGCCGCCGTAGCCGCCGGTGGCGTACTGGTCCTGGCCGTAGGCCTGCTGCTGCGTGTACTGCTGTTCGCCGCCGCCGTAGGTCGTGTCGTACGAGGCGCCGCTGTAGGTCTGCGTGCCGTTGTACGGGTCGGAGTAGGCGGCGTACTGCTGCTGGCCGTTGTCGTAGCCGTACTGCTGCTGGTCGTACCCGGTCGAGTAACCGTCGTACGCGTAGGCCTGCTGGTCCTGGGGCTGGGCCGCGGTGGCGTAGGACTGGTCGGTGGCGGCCGCGTAGGCGGTGTCGCTGTAGACGCCGTAGGAGCCGGTGTCGTCGGGCAGGGGCTGGGGCTCGTACACGGCGGTGGCCTCGGCGGCCGTCAGGTCGCCGGAGCCGGGCGGCATGAACCGGTCGGAGTGCGCGGGCGAGAACACGTCGTCCTCGCGGGTGAAGTCGTCGCCCTGGGGATACGCCGCGCCTCGGGCCGTTCCTTCGGCCCTGGCCTCGGCTCCCTCGTCCGTTTCGAGGTCGGAGACCTCCAGCGCCGGGTCCTGGTGCTCCTCACCGCGGCGTCGCTTGCTCTTGCCGAAGCCCTTGCCGGCGCCGCTGTCGGCGCCCTGCCGGTTGCCCACGGCCCAGCCCTCCGCGAAACCGCGGCGGAACGACAGGGTGACGTACGTCTGGCCGACCGCGAAGGCCGCCGCGCCGAGCCCGATGACGATCACGGAGGGAATCAGCACGCCGAAGACGACACCGAGGAAGCCCACGAACGCGAGCAAGCGCCAGCGCAACCGCGCCTTGTACTGCAGCAGGACCTCGCCGAGCAGCCACAGCGCGACGATGCCGAACGCGATATAGAGGACCGTCCAGCCCATGTACGCCCCTCTCCCAGTGGCCGCTACGCAGTGTGTCGTACGTGGGTGCGACCGGTCTAGGCCTGCTGCGGGTGGTGCAGGCCCAGATTCTCGTAGATTTCCAGCGTCGCCGTCGAGTTGTTGAGCGTGATGAAGTGAAGTCCGGGGACTCCCTCGTCCAGCAGTCTCGCGCAGAACTCCGTCGCGAACTCGATGCCAATGGAGCGTACAGCCGCCGGATCGTCTTTGGCTGTGAGGATCCGCTCTTTCAGGACGTCCGGGAACGAAGCGTTGCTGAGCTTCGGAAGTCGTTCCAGCATCTTCACACTCGTCACCGGCATGACCTCCGGGATGACCGGTGTCGTACAGCCGGCCGCCACCACCCGGTCACGCAGGCGCAGATACGACTCGGGCTGGAAGAACATCTGGGTGATCGCGTAGTCCGCGCCGGCCCGGCACTTGTCGACGAAGTGCGCGACGTCCACGTCCCAGTCCGCGGAGCGGGGGTGCATCTCGGGGAAGGCGGCGACGCCGACACAGAAGTCGCCGGACTCCTTGATGAGACGGACGAGTTCGGCGGCGTAGGTCAGGCCCCGGGGGTGCGGGACCCAGTCGCCCATCGGGTCGCCGGGCGGGTCGCCGCGGACCGCGAGCATGTTCCGGATGCCGGCGTCGGCGTACTGGCCGATGATGTTGCGCAGTTCGGCGATGGAGTGGTTGACCGCGGTGAGGTGGGCGACCGGGGTGAGCGTCGTGTCGGCGACGATCTGCTCGGTCTCCTTGACCGTGCCCGCGCGGGTGGAGCCACCGGCACCGTAGGTGACGGAGACGAAGTCGGGGGCGACGGCCTCGACGCGACGCAGCGCGTTCCACAGGTTCCGCTCGCCCTTGGGGGTTTTCGGCGCGGAGAACTCGAACGAGTACGTCGCCTTGCCGGTGGCGAGCATGTCGCGCACGGTGCGTGCGCGATCAGTCCTGGTGGAAGCAGATCCGAGGGCCATACCCGCAGGTTAGTCAGGGGGCGGCGGTCTCCCAACCGAACCGACGCCAATTGTCCAATTTGTCGACTTCTTGTCCACCCCTCGGACACCGGTGGGACAACCGGTCCAACCGTTGGCCGGACCATCGACGCGCCCGCTGTGCCTGACGCGGCCGCCGCTTACGCCTGACGCAGCCGCTTGGCGAATTCGCCCGCCGCCGCGCCGGGATCCGCCGCCTCGGTGATGGCCCGTACGACGACGACGCGGCGGGCGCCCGCCTCCAGTACCTCGTCGAGGTTGCCGAGGTCGATGCCGCCGATGGCGAACCAGGGGCGGTCGGTGGCGAGGGAGGCCGTGTATCGGACCAGGCCGAGGCCCGGGGCGTGGCGGCCGGGCTTGGTGGGGGTGGGCCAGCAGGGGCCGGTGCAGAAGTAGTCCACGCCGTCCTGGACGGCGGCGGCCGCCGCCTCGGACTCGGCGTGCGTGGAGCGGCCCATCAGGACCTCGTCGCCGAGGATCGCGCGGGCGGCGGGGACGGGAAGATCGCCCTGGCCCAGGTGGAGTACGTCGGCGCCGATGGCATGGGCGACGTCCGCGCGGTCGTTGACCGCGAGGAGCTTGCCGTGGCGGGCGCAGGCGTCCGCGAAGACCTGGAGGTGCTCCAGCTCCTCGGCGGCCTCCATGCCCTTGTCACGCAGCTGCACGATGTCGACGCCGCCGGCCAGGACCGCGTCCAGGAACTCGGCGAGGTCGCCCTGGCGCTTGCGGGCGTCCGTGCAGAGGTAGACGCGGGCGTCGGCGAGGCGGGTGCGGGCGGCGTTCTCGGGCATGCGTGTATCCCCCGTGGTGCGGTGCGTACGGCTGTCGTAGGCACCCTACGGATGTGATGCGGTGCGTACGGACCGCGGCGGCCGGGGTGGTCCGGGGCCGGCCGTGGTCCGTACGCCGGACGGTCGGTCGAATCAGACGGCGAGCGCCTGGGCGCGGCGCTTCACCTCCGTGCCGCGATTCTCGCTCAGAGCCTGCGCGGGGGTGCCGGGCAGGCTCGGGTCGGGGGTGAAGAGCCACTCGAGCATCTCTTCGTCGGAGAAGCCGTCGTCCCGCAGGAGCGTCAAGGTGCCGGCCAGGCCCTTGACGACCTTCTGTTCGTTCCCGTCGATGAAGGCGGCGGGGACGTGCAGCGCGCGGTTCTCACCACGGCGTACGGCGATCAGCTGGCCCTCCTTGACCAGCTGCCGGACGCGGGTCACCTCGACGCCGAGCTGTTCGGCGATGTCGGGGAGGGTGAGCCAGGCGGGGACGAGAGCATCGATCTTTGCGTCAATCTCGGTCACGGGACAAGCCTGCCATCCCGGACTGACACTCGGTACCCGAGCGCCCCCCGGACCGCCGTCCGGGCGACGGAAACCGGGCGGTCATGCCGTGGCGTCCTTCAGAGGGCGGGACGGGTCGGCCAGGATGTCCGGGTTCATGGGCATGCCCGCCTCGATCAGGCGGCGGCCCTGGGCCAGATCACGGGGACGCCCCACGGCCAGGAGGGCGACGAGGCGGCTCTCGCGGAGCCAGCACACCGTCCAGGCCGCACCCGACGGGTCACCCCGCCAGATGGTCGTGTCGGCGGGGGCGTGATGGCCGACGTACTGGACGAAGCGGCCGAACTGCTCGGACCAGAAGTACGGGACCGGGTCGTACGCCACCGGGGCCTCGCCGATGATGTTCGCCGCGACCGTGCGCGGCGCCTGGAGGGCGTTGTCCCAGTGGTGGACGAGAAGGCGCTCCTCGTAGCGGCCCGACGGGAAGGAAGCACAGTCGCCGACCGCGTAGACGTCCGGCACGGAGGTACGCAGGTGGCTGTCGGCCACCACCTCCCGGTGGGCGCCGAGCTCGACGCCGGAACCGGCCAGCCAGGCGGTGGCGGGGCGCGCGCCGATGCCGACGACCACGGCGCCCGCCGGCACCCGCGAGCCGTCGTCGAGGACCACCGCACCGGGCTCGACGCGCTCCACGCGCGCGTGGGTGCGCAGCGACGCGCCGCTGTCCGCGTACCAGGCGGTCATCGGCGCGGCCACCTCCGCGGGCAGTGCCCCGGCCAGCGGCCGGTCGGCGGCCTCGACGACCGTGACCGCGCACCCGGCCTCACGCGCCGCCGTCGCGAACTCCGCGCCGATCCAGCCCGCCCCGACGACCACGATGTCGTGCTGCTGGGCGAGCACGGGGCGCAGTCGCTCGGCGTCGTCCAGCGTCCGCAGCAGATGGACGCCGGGGACGCCCTGTGCGCCGGGCAGCTGGATCGGTTCCGCGCCGGTCGCGAGGACCAGGACGTCGTACGGCACCGGTCCTGCCTCGGTGTCCAGCTCGTGGTCTGCGGGGCGCAGGCCCAGCGCCTCGCAGCCGAGTCGCAGTTCGATGCCCAGCGCCTCGAAGTCGATGTCGAAGGCGGAGCCCTCGGCCTTGCCGAGCAGCACCGCCTTGGACAGGGGTGGCCGGTCGTACGGCTGGTGCGGCTCGGCGCCGATCAGCGTCACGTCCCCGGTGAAACCCTGTTCCCGCAGGGCGACCGCCGTCTGCACGCCGGCCATGCCCGCGCCCACGATGACGACCCGCCGTGCCGTACGCCCCTGCGTCCGCACCTGTGCCCGCGTCTGCTCGCTCACCTGATCACCATAGACAACTGACAATCTGTCAGTCAGGGGACGTGCGCAGTGACCTGTTCCACAACGGATCCCGCCGTCCTTCTCTCGGTCCGCGAACCGGGTGCGCGTACGGACCCGCGAACGGGCCCCGGACGGAGGCTCCCTTACTGAGACATACGGCAGCGGGCTAGGGTGGCGAACGTAAAGCACTCGCGGGAGCCCGGACGCACCGGGCTGAGAGGGAGGCTGGCGGCCTCCGACCGTACGAACCTGATCCGGGTCATGCCGGCGAAGGGAGGGGCTGGACGCCCATGTCGCCTACGCGTACACCTGCACGTTCATCGGATGCGCCGTCATCGGACGCACGTACGTCGGACGTCCTCGTCATCGGGGGCGGGATCATCGGTCTCGTGACCGCCTGGCGGGCCGCGCAGCGCGGGTTCACCGTCGCGGTCGTGGACCCCGAGCCGGGCGGCGGGGCGGCACGGGTGGCCGCCGGAATGCTCGCCGCCGTCACCGAGCTGCACTACGGCGAGCAGACCCTGCTGGGCCTGAACCTCGCCTCCGCGCGCCGCTATCCCGACTTCGCCGCCGAACTCACCGAGGCGAGCGGCCAGGACCTCGGCTACCGCCGGTGCGGCACGCTGGCCGTCGCGCTGGACGCCGACGACCGCGCCCACCTGCGCGAACTGCATGCCTTGCAACACCGCTCGGGGCTCGAATCGGAGTGGCTCAGCGGCCGGGAGTGCCGCCGTCTGGAGCCGATGCTCGCGCCGGGCGTGCGCGGCGGGCTGCGGGTCGACGGAGACCACCAGATCGACCCGCGCCGGCTCGCGAAGGCCCTGGTCACGGCGTGCGAGCGGGCCGGAGTTGAGTTCCACCGGACGTGGGCGGAGCGCCTGACCGTCGTACGGGACCGGGCCGCCGGGGTCGTCACGACGGACGGTGAACAGCTGGTCGCGGGGCAGGTGGTGCTCGCCGCCGGAAGCCTCAGCGGGAAGCTCCCGGGCGTGCCCGCCGACGTACTGCCGCCCGTACGGCCCGTGAAGGGTCAGGTGCTGCGGCTGATGGTGCCGAAGCGGTACGCGCCGTTCCTGAGCCGCACCGTGCGGGCCGTGGTGCGCGGCAGCCAGGTCTATCTGGTGCCGCGGGAGAACGGTGAGCTCGTCGTGGGCGCCACCAGCGAAGAGCTGGGCTGGGACACGACGGTGACCGCGGGCGGGGTCTACGAGCTGCTGCGCGACGCCCATGAGCTGGTGCCGGGGATCACCGAGCTGCCGCTCACCGAGACGCGCGCGGGCCTGCGGCCGGGCTCGCCCGACAACGCGCCGCTGCTCGGCCCGACCGCGCTCGACGGGCTGCTGCTGGCCACCGGGCACTACCGCAACGGCGTCCTGCTCACGCCCGTCACCGGGGACGCCATGGCGCACGTCCTGACCACCGGCGAGCTTCCGGAAGAGGCCCGCCCCTTCGCCCCCGGGCGCTTCAGCACAGCACTCACGGAGCAGACCGTATGAACATCTTCGTCAACGGAGAGCGACGGCTCGTCGCCGCCGACACGGCCCTCGACACGCTCGTCGCCACCCTCACCGTCGCGCCCTCCGGCGTCGCCGCCGCGCTCAACGAAACCGTCGTCCCGCGCACGCAGTGGTCGTCCACGGCCCTCTCCGAGGGCGACCGCGTCGAAGTCCTCACCGCAGTCCAAGGAGGCTGAACCATGGCCGACGACCCGTTTGTCCTCGGAGGTACGTCCTTCTCGTCCCGGCTGATCATGGGTACGGGGGGTGCGCCCAGCCTCGACGTCCTGGAGCGGTCGCTCGTGGCGTCCGGCACGGAGCTGACGACGGTCGCGATGCGCCGGGTGAACCCCTCGGCGCACGGCTCGGTGCTGTCCGTGCTCGACAAGCTGGGCATCCGGGTGCTGCCGAACACGGCGGGGTGCTTCACCGCGGGCGAGGCCGTGCTGACCGCGCGGCTCGCGCGGGAGGCGCTCGGTACGGAGCTGATCAAGCTGGAGGTCATCGCCGACGAGCGGACCCTGCTGCCGGATCCGATCGAGTTGCTGGACGCCGCCGAGACGCTGGTCGACGACGGTTTCACCGTGCTGCCGTACACCAACGACGATCCTGTGCTCGCGCGGAAGCTGGAAGACGTGGGCTGCGCGGCGGTCATGCCGCTCGGGTCGCCCATCGGGTCCGGTCTCGGCATCCGCAACCCGCACAACTTCCAGCTGATCGTGGAGCACGCGCGTGTGCCGGTGATTCTGGACGCGGGGGCCGGTACGGCGTCGGACGCCGCGTTCGCGATGGAGCTGGGGTGTGCGGGCGTGATGCTGGCGTCGGCCGTGACCCGGGCGCAGGAGCCGGTGCTGATGGCCGAGGGCATGAAGCACGCGGTGGAAGCCGGGCGGCTTGCCTGGCGTGCGGGGCGGATTCCCCGGCGGCACTTCGCCTCCGCGTCGTCTCCTGCGGAGGGGCTGGCGCGGTTGGATCCTGAGCGTCCTGCTTTCTAGGCACCCGGCGCTGGTGTGTTTTTTCTCCCGCCCGCGCACCGCCCGTTTCCAGGCGGCTGGAAAGTGTGCGTCGCCCATGAGGGTGGAGCGCCGTTGGCGGCTGGGGGGTGGAGGGGCAGACTGCCTTACATTCCCTGTGCACGACATATGGACCGGATCGATCAAGCGTGCGAGATCCGTCACAGGTCGGCTGCAGTCCCGCTCCGGAATTGGCCGGAAGGGTGGGGGTGACAGTGGCGGCTCGTAGACTCGCCTGCGTGGATACGACCCTTCAGGACCCGCTTGTCGGGCAAGTGCTCGACGGCCGCTACCGCGTCGACGCACGGATCGCGGTCGGCGGGATGGCCACGGTCTACCGGGCCCTGGACACCCGCCTCGACCGCGTGCTCGCGCTCAAGGTGATGCACCCGACGCTGGCCGCCGACGGCTCGTTCGTCGAGCGGTTCATCCGGGAGGCCAAGTCGGTGGCCCGGCTCGCGCACCCCAACGTGGTGCAGGTCTTCGACCAGGGCGCGGACGGGTCGTACGTCTATCTGGCCATGGAGTACGTCGCCGGCTGCACCCTGCGCGACGTGCTGCGCGAGCGAGGGGCGCTGCAACCGCGGGCCGCCCTGGACGTCCTGGAGCCGGTGCTCGCCGCGCTCGGCGCCGCGCACCGCGCCGGGTTCGTGCACCGCGACATGAAGCCGGAGAACGTCCTGATAGGGGACGACGGCCGGGTCAAGGTGGCCGACTTCGGCCTCGTCCGGGCCGTGGACACCGTCACGAACACGACAGGGGCCGTACTCGGCACCGTGTCGTACCTCGCCCCCGAACAGATCGAGCACGGCACCGCGGACACCCGCGTCGACGTCTACGCCTGCGGGGTCGTCCTCTACGAGATGCTCACCGGCGGCAAGCCGCACTCCGGGGACTCCCCCGCCCAGGTGCTCTACCAGCACCTGCACGCGGATGTGCCGCCGCCCTCGGCCGCCGTGCCCTCCATGCCCCACGCCCTCGACGAGCTGGTCGCCGCGGCGACCGCCCGCAACCCCGAGGTGCGCCCGCACGACGCGGTGGTGCTGCTCGGCCAGGTCCTCCAGGCGCGGGCGGGCCTCACCGCCGAGCAGCTCGACGCCATACCCCCGCAGGCGCTCGCCGTGGGGCACGACAACGCGGGCGACCGTACGAGCGTGATCCCGCGCTCGCTCTCCGTGCCCCGCCTGCTGCCGGTGAACGAGGACTACGAGGACGGCGGCGGCGACGGCGGCGACCCGCTGAACCGGACCAGCCGGTTCGAGCAGACCAGCCCGTTCGAGTCCGGACCGCCCGCTCCCCCGCGGCGCGGCGCACGGCCCCGGCGCGGAATGTTCGCGATCATCGCCGCGGTCGTGCTGGTGCTCGGGCTCGGCGCGGGAGTCTGGTACATCAATTCCGGCCAGTTCACCAAGGTCCCGCTGCTGCTGGCGAAGACCGAGGCGCAGGCCAAGGCGCGGATCGAGCAGGCCGGTCTCGACGTCGGGCAGGTCAAGCACGCGTACAGCGACACCGTGAAGCGCGGCACCGTCATCAGCAGCGACCCGGCACCCGGCGCGCGCATCCGGGACAACGACTCCGTGACGCTGACCATCTCCAACGGCCCGGAGACGGTGAAGGTGCCCGACCTGACGGGACTCGCGCTGTTCAAGGCACGGGAGGTCCTGAAGGGGGACGGGCTCGCCGCGGGCATGGTCACCCGGGAGTTCAGCCAGGACGTTCTCAAGGGCTTCGTGATCAGTTCGGATCCGGGCGCGGGCACGGAGCGGCACGCCGGTTCGGCCATCGCCCTCACCGTCAGCAAGGGCAGCCCGGTGGAGGTCGCGGATGTCACGGGCGCGTCCGTCGCGGACGCCACCTCGGAGCTGGAGCAGGCGGGCCTGAAGGTGAAGATCGCCACCCAGCGGGTCAACTCGGAGTTCGACCAGGGCCAGATCGCCCAGCAGTCGCCGCAGGCGGGCAGCCAGGTCGCCGGGGGCGACACCATCACGCTGACGGTCTCCAAGGGCCCCGAGATGATCTCGGTGCCGGACGTGGTGGGCAACAGCGTGGACGACGCGAAGAAGACGCTGGAGGACGCCGGGTTCCAGGTCAGCGAGGACCGCGGGCTACTCGGGCTCTTCGGGGACCACGTCAAGAGCCAGTCGGTGGAGGGTGGCAAGACAGCGCCCAAGGGGTCGACGATCACCATCGTGATCCGCTGAGGCCACGGCAACGCTGAGGCCACAGCAGCGCCGAGGCCACGGCATCGAGGTCCGCCGACGGGCCGTCCGGGAGCACGTGACACCCTGAAGAGCGTGACCAGCAAGCAGCTCCGCAACCCCGTCGGCGGCCATGTCCCCGTGGCCGGCGGCCTCAGCTCCGTCGGCCTGACCTACGCACGCGAGATGGGCGCCGAGACCGTCCAGGTCTTCGTCGCCAACCCGCGCGGCTGGGCGACGCCCGTCGGCAGTCCCCGCCAGGACGAGGAGTTCCGGGCGGCCTGTGCCGCCGAGTCGATCCCCGCGTACGTCCATGCCCCGTATCTGATCAACTTCGGCTCGCACACCGAGGCGACGGTCGAGAAGTCGGTGGAGTCGCTGCGGCACTCGCTGCGGCGGGGCCGGGAGATCGGGGCGCTCGGCGTGGTTGTGCACACGGGGAGCGCCACCGGGGGCCGGGAGCGATCCGTCGCCCTGAAGCAGGTACGTGAGCATCTGCTGCCCCTGCTGGACGAGCTGACGCATGACGACGACCCGTATCTGCTCCTGGAGTCGACCGCGGGCCAGGGCGCCTCGCTCTGCTCGCGCACCTGGGACTTCGGGCCGTACTTCGAGGCGCTGGACGCCCATCCGAAGCTGGGCGTGTGCCTCGACACCTGCCACATCTACGCGGCGGGGCACGACCTGACCGGGCCGAGCGGCATGCACCAGACGCTCGACCTGCTGGTGGACATGGTCGGCGAGGGCCGGCTCAAGCTGATCCACGCCAACGACTCCAAGGACGTGGTCGGCGCTCACAAGGACCGCCACGAGAACATCGGCTCCGGTCACATCGGCGAGGACCCGTTCCGCGCGCTGATGACCCACCCCGCCACCGAGGGCGTACCCCTGATCATCGAGACGCCGGGCGGGAAGGAGGGGCACGCGGCGGACGTGGAGCGCCTGAAGAAACTCAGGGACGGCTGACGCCGCCCGAAAAGGCGCCCCGAGTCAGAGCTCGGGGCCGTCCCCTGGCTCCTCCTGGTAGGAGTAGCGCTGTTCGCGCCAGGGGTCGCCGATGTTGTGGTAGCCGCGCTCCTCCCAGAAGCCGCGGCGGTCGGCCGTCATGTACTCGACGCCGCGGACCCACTTGGGACCCTTCCAGGCGTAGAGGTGCGGGACGACGAGGCGCAGCGGGAAGCCGTGCTCGGCGGTGAGGAGTTCGCCGTCCTTGTGGGTGGCGAAGATCGCGCGGTCGGAGGCGAAGTCGTCGAGGCGCAGATTCGAGCTGAAGCCGTACTCCGCCCAGACCATGACATGGGTGACGGTGGGCGCGGGCGGGGCGATCTCCAGGATCGTGCGCGCCGGGATACCGCCCCATTCGGCGCCGAGCATGCTGAACTTCGTGACGCAGTGCAGATCGGCCACGACCGAGGTGTACGGCAGGGCCGTGAACTCCTCGTGGGTCCAGCAGTGCTTCTCACCGTCGGCGGTGGCGCCGAAGACCCTGAACTCCCAGCGTTCGGGACGGAACTTGGGTACGGGACCGTAGTGCGTGACCGGCCAGCCGCGCTGCAGTCGCTGCCCCGGCGGAAGCTCCGACTGTGCCGCTTCTCCCGTTCCACGTTCCACCGGCTGACCCATGACTCCATCCTGACAGACCCGGGACAGTGCAATGACCAGCCCAGTACGGAATCGGGCAACTCGTACTAAGCGTGCACTTACTGGACGACCCGGGACGCCGATGCGAGGATGCGGCGCAATCTGCCCAGTCCCCCGCTTGGAAGGAGCCTCTGCGATGCAGGGCGACCCCGAGGTCATCGAATTCCTCAACGAGCAGCTGACCGGCGAGCTGACCGCGATCAACCAGTACTTCCTGCACGCGAAGATGCAGGAGAACTTCGGCTGGACGAAGCTCGCGAAGTACACGCGCCACGAGTCCTTCGACGAGATGAAGCACGCCGAGGTGCTCACCGACCGGATCCTGTTCCTGGAGGGCCTGCCGAACTATCAGCGGCTCTTCCACGTCCGGGTGGGGCAGACCGTCACCGAGATGTTCCAGGCCGACCGGCAGGTGGAGGTCGAGGCGATCGACCGCCTCAAGCGCGGGATCGAGGTGATGCGCAACAAGGGCGACATCACGTCCGCGAACATCTTCGAGTCGATCCTCGCGGATGAGGAGCACCACATCGACTACCTGGACACCCAGCTGGAGCTGGTGGAGAAGCTCGGCGAGGCGCTCTACATCGCCCAGGTGATCGAGCAGCCCGACAGCTGACCCGCGTCTTCGGCGTGATCCGCCGGACAGGCCCTAGGCGGCCTCTTCCAGGCCCCGCGCCGAGGACAGCTCGGCCAGCACCGGCTTGCCCTGTTCGGCCAGCTCACGGCGGGGACAGGCGCCACGGCCGAGGATCGCCTGGATACTGCGGACGCAGGAGCCGCAGTCCGTGCCCGCCTTGCTGGCGGAGGCTATCTGGCGGGGCGTACAGGCGCCGTTCTCCGCGTGCTGCTTGACCTGCTGTTCGGTGACCCCGAAGCAACTGCATACGTACACGCGGTTCACCTCCCGGCGGGATTGAAGTCTGATGCCGTCCCGTTAATCGGTGAGGCAAACCTAACCTTACCCATCACTCGGGAGCCGCAAAAGTGGGAGGGGGCGCGGATCGTATGTGATCCGCGCCCCACTTCACTCAGGTGTAACAGGCGAACCCGTCACTGGTCCCTGTACATCTCCGCGACCAGGAAGGCCAGGTCGAGGGACTGGCTGCGGTTCAGACGCGGGTCGCAGGCCGTCTCGTAGCGCTGGTGGAGGTCGTCGACGAAGATCTCGTCGCCGCCGCCCACGCACTCGGTGACGTCGTCACCGGTGAGCTCGACGTGGATACCGCCCGGGTGCGTGCCCAGACCCTTGTGGACCTCGAAGAAGCCCTTGACCTCGTCGAGCACGTCGTCGAAGCGGCGGGTCTTGTGACCGGAGGCCGCCTCGAAGGTGTTGCCGTGCATCGGGTCGGTCACCCAGGCCACCACCGCGCCCGACGCCGTGACCTTCTCGACCAGCTCGGGGAGCTTGTCGCGGACCTTGTCGGCGCCCATCCGCACGATGAAGGTCAGCCGGCCGGGCTCGCGGTCCGGGTCGAGACGGTCGATGTACTGGAGCGCCTCCTCGGCCGTCGTCGTCGGGCCGAGCTTGATGCCGATCGGGTTGCGGATCCGCGAGGCGAACTCGATGTGCGCGCCGTCCAGCTGCCGGGTGCGCTCACCGATCCACACCATGTGGCCCGAGACGTCGTACAGCTGGCCCGTACGCGAGTCGACCCTGGTCAGCGCCGCCTCGTAGTCGAGGAGCAGCGCCTCGTGGGACGCGTAGAACTCGACGGTCTTGAACTCCTCCGGGTCGGTCCCGCAGGCCCGCATGAAGTTCATCGCGTTGTCGATCTCCCGCGCCAGCTGCTCGTAGCGCTGCCCGGACGGGGAGGACTTCACGAAGTCCTGGTTCCAGGCGTGCACCTGGCGCAGGTCGGCGTAACCGCCGGTGGTGAAGGCGCGCACCAGGTTGAGCGTGGAGGCGGAGGCGTTGTACATCCGCTTCAGGCGCTCGGGGTCCGGGATACGGGCCTTCTCGTCGAAGTCGAAGCCGTTGACCGAGTCGCCCCGGTACGTCGGCAGGGTCACGCCGTCGCGGGTCTCGGTCCCCTTGGAGCGCGGCTTGGAGTACTGGCCGGCGATGCGGCCGACCTTCACGACCGGCACCGAGGCGGCGTACGTGAGCACGGCGCCCATCTGGAGCAGGGTCTTGAGCTTGTTGCGGATGTGGTCGGCCGACACCGCGTCGAAGGCCTCGGCGCAGTCGCCGCCCTGGAGAAGGAACGCCTCTCCCTTGGCGACGGACGCCATCCGGGCGCGCAGCTGGTCGCACTCGCCCGCGAAGACGAGCGGCGGATACGACTCGAGGTCCGCGATCACATCGCGCAGAGCCTCGGCATCGGGGTACTCGGGCTGCTGCGCCGCGGGCAGGTCTCGCCAGGTGTTGCCAGCGCTCGCGCTGGGCTTAGCGTTCACGGTCACCCTGACAACATTACGGGGTCGTGTCGGGCGTCCATCCCCATGCCCATCAATTGAGATGGACCGCGCTCGATCGCGACGCGCTCCGGGCGGCCGCACGGCAGGTCCCCGCGACCGCCCGGACCGGGCGGGTGGCCAGGCCCTAGTCCACGTCGAGCCGGTCGCGGTCGATGGAGATCGTCACGCCGCCGTGCGTCTCGGTCGTGTCGCCCATGTACTGGTGGATGCGCTGGTGGTCGGCCCACAGGTTCGCGGGGATCTTCGAGTCGGTGGTCGTCGACTTGCCGTTCCAGCGGGCGAAGTGGAGCACGTCGGGCAGGGTGACGCGGCCCTTGTGGGCGACCAGGTCGGCGACCAGGGACGAGGTGTTGCCATAGACGCCGGAGCGGTAACCCAGTGCGTGCAGGCGCTTGGTGTAGGCATCGAGGTACGACAGCACCCGGCTGGTGACGGTGGAGCCGGGGGCGTAGTTCTCCAGGTCGTCGTAGATCACCGTGCCCTTGGGGAAGCCCAGCGTGGTGGCCTGCTCGACGGCGTCGTCGGCGGCCTCGGTGCCCTGCGGCACGGGGTCGGTGATCGCCTCGCAGCCGCCACCGCAGCTGCCCCCGTCGGAGGAGGGCTGACGGCCGACGTACAGCGGGATGAACCGCCAGCCGTTGGCGTACTGCGACCGCAACCAGCCGGCGGTGAGTCTGCTCTGGGCGCAGGCACGGTTGACCCCGCCGATGTAGACGCCGACGGCCCCGTAGTCGGAGTCGTCCTGCCAGGCGTCCATCGCCGTCTGGCCCGGCGCGGTGCAGGCGTCGAAGCCCTCGCCTCGGAAGGACGTCGCGTCGGCGGGCAGCGGCGCCGCGGCGGGCGCGCCCGCGGTCGCGTCGGTCCCCGCGGCGGCGTCCGGCAGACCGGCGTCGCGCAGGATGTCCCGGATCCTCGTACGGTCCTGCGCGTACGCGGCGGTCACGGCGATCCGGTCGGCGGTGACCCGGAACGTGCGGGCCGTGCGGTTCTCGCTGACGGTGCGGCCCTTGACGACGGACGGCTGGATCAGGAACGCCTCGGTACGTCCCTTCGCACCCGCCGGACACCGCTGCTGGTCGCCGGGCGTGCCGAGGTACACGGCGTGCCGGTCGAAGCGGACACAGACGTCCGGATGTTTCTCCAGGTCCACGATCGGCCAGGAGGCGGGGACGGTGAACTCGTGGCCGCGGTAGGTGACCTTGACGGTGTCGTCGGTCCCGGCGGCGCGTGCGGTGCCGAGCGGGCCGGCGGCGAGGGCCGCGGCGGCGGCGCACACGGCGAGCGTTCGGACGCCGCCACGGCGGGGCCGGGGTGAACGGGCTGCGTACATGGTTCTCTCCTCGGTCGGGCTTCCTGGGCCATGCCATCCATGGCCGGTGACCGAGCAGTAGGAACGCAGGGCGCGGACGGTTCACGCTGTTGCCCGCACCCTGACGTCGGGTAAGGTGCGGCGCATGTTCGCGCACTCGACCCAGAACTGGTGGTGGACCGCTCATCCGGCGGCCCACTGACTGCGCGTACGCAAGACTTCGCGAAGGCCGCCCGAGGGGCGGCCTTCGGTGTTTGCGGACACGGGCCGTTCCTCTCCGAGTTTTCGGGAATCCGAGAATCCGGGAATCCGAGAGGAACAGGACCGATGAACCTGCTCGACCTGCTGGACGATCCCCGTCCGTTCGCCCTGCTGCGCCGCCGCACCCCCGGTCACGATCACGACACCGTCGAACTGCTGCTCGGCCCGGTCAGCACCTGCGACCGCCTCGCCGACCTCCCCGACGAGGGCCTCGCGCTCGTCCCCTTCCGACAGATCAGGGAGCGCGGCTTCGACGTCCGCGACGACGGCACGCCGCTCTCGGTGCTGACGCCCGAGGAGACGCACGTCCTGCCGCTGGAGCGGGCGCTGGCGGAGCTGCCGACGCACGAGGTGCGTGTCACCGGCGGGGGTTTCGATGTCGCCGACGAGGAGTACGCGGGAATCGTCGGGCGCGTGCTGGAGGAGGAGATCGGGCGCGGCGAGGGCGCGAACTTCGTGATCCGGCGTACGTACGAGGGCACGATCCCGGGGTTCGGGAGGGCCGACGCGCTGGCCCTGTTCCGGCGGCTGCTTGTCGGTGAGCGGGGCGCGTACTGGACGTTCGTCGTGCACACCGGGGAGCGCACGCTTGTGGGCGCGAGCCCCGAGGTGCACGTGCGGATGTCGGGCGGGACCGTCGTGATGAACCCCATCAGCGGCACGTACCGCTATCCCGCCGAGGGGCCCTCCGCGGAGGACCTGCTCGGCTTTCTCGCCGACGGCAAGGAGATCGAGGAGCTCTCGATGGTCGTCGACGAGGAGCTCAAGATGATGTGCACGGTCGGTGACATGGGCGGCGTGGTGATCGGTCCGCGGCTCAAGGAGATGGCCCACCTCGCGCACACCGAGTACGAGCTGCGGGGCCGGTCCTCCCTGGATGTGCGCGAGGTCCTGAAGGAGACCATGTTCGCGGCGACCGTCACGGGGTCACCGGTGCAGAACGCGTGCCGGGTGATCGAGCGGCACGAGGTCGGCGGACGGGGCTACTACGCGGGTGCGCTGGCCCTCATCGGCCGGAACGCGGGTGGCGGGCGGGAAGGGTCTGTCGGTGCCCAGACCCTCGACTCGCCCATCCTCATCCGGACCGCCGACATCGACGCGGACGGACGGCTGCGGGTGCCGGTCGGCGCCACCCTCGTCCGGGGATCGGATCCGGCGGGGGAGGTCGCCGAGACGCATGCGAAGGCGGCGGGGGTGCTGGCGGCGCTGGGGGTCGTGGAGGCCGGGGCTCGCGCGCAGGGCGTACGGCCGAGGCTGGCCGACGATCCCCGGGTGCGGGCGGCGCTGGACGGGCGGCGGGCCTCGCTCGCGCCGTTCTGGCTGCGGATGCAGGAGCAGGCGCGCGAGTTGCAGGGGCATGCGCTGGTCGTGGACGCGGAGGACACCTTCACGGCGATGCTCGCGCATGTGCTGCGGTCCTCGGGACTCGAGGTGACCGTGCGGCGCTACGACGAGCCGGGGCTGCGGGAGGCGGTGCGGGCTCACGAGGGGCCGCTGGTCCTGGGCCCCGGCCCGGGCGACCCCCTGGACAGGGACGATCCCAAGATGCGGTTCCTGCGGGAGCTCACCGCCGAGGTGATCGGGGGGCACGGGCACGGCGTGCTCGGCGTCTGCCTCGGGCACGAGCTGATCGCGGCGGAGCTGGGCCTGGAGATCGTACGCAAGGAGGTCCCGTACCAGGGCGCGCAGACGGAGATCGATCTCTTCGGGCGAGCCGAGACCGTCGGTTTCTACAACAGCTTCGTGGCGCACTGCGACGCGGAGACGGCGGCCGAGCTGTCGGCCCATGGCATCGAGGTCAGCCGCACCGGAGGCGGCGAGGTGCACGCGCTGCGCGGGCCCGGGTTCGCGGGCGTGCAGTTCCACCCGGAGTCGGTGCTGACGCTGAACGGGACGGCCGTCGTACGGGAGTTGGTCGGTCAGCTGCGGGGCACCGGCACGTTGTCGGAGCGGCGGCCCTCCGTGTAGTCGTGGCAGCCGTGGTCGAGGACGCCGGCCGCACGGGTGTCGGGAGGCCCGTGCGGCCGGCGGGATCGCGGGGAGGGGAAATGTCAGCCGAAGAAGACCCCGACCTCCTCGTACAGCTTGGGGTCGACCGTCTTCAGCTTGGCCGTGGCCTCCGCGATCGGGACCCGGACGATGTCCGTGCCGCGCAGGGCGACCATCTTGCCGAAGTCGCCGTCACGGACGGCCTCGATGGCGTGCAGCCCGAAGCGGGTGGCGAGCCAGCGGTCGAAGGCACTGGGGGTGCCGCCGCGCTGGATGTGCCCGAGGACCGTGGTGCGGGCCTCCTTGCCGGTGCGCTTCTCGATCTCCTTGGCCAGCCACTCGCCGACCCCGGAGAGGCGTACATGGCCGAAGGAGTCGAGGGACTCGTCCTTCAGGACCATCTGGCCGTCCTTGGGCATCGCGCCCTCGGCGATGACCACGATCGGCGCGTACGAGGCCTTGAACCGCGAGGTCACATAGGCGCACACCTGGTCGACGTCGAAGCGCTGCTCGGGGATGAGGATGACGTTGGCGCCGCCGGCCAGGCCCGAGTGGATCGCGATCCAGCCCGCGTGACGGCCCATCACCTCGCAGACGAGGACGCGCATGTGCGACTCGGCGGTGGTGTGCAGGCGGTCGATCGCCTCGGTGGCGATACCGACGGCGGTGTCGAAGCCGAAGGTGTAGTCGGTGGCGGACAGGTCGTTGTCGATGGTCTTCGGTACGCCGACGACGGGCACGCCGTACTCGTCGGTGAGGCGCGCGGCGACGCCGAGCGTGTCCTCGCCGCCGATCGCGATGAGCGCCTCGACCTCCAGCTTGGCGAGGTTCTCCTTGATGCGGCGGATACCGTTCTCCTGCTTGAGCGGGTTCGTCCGCGAGGAGCCGAGGATGGTGCCGCCGCGCGGCAGGATGCCGCGCACGGCGGGGATGTCCAGCCGGACGGTGTCGTTCTCGAGAGGTCCGCGCCAGCCGTCCCGGAAGCCGACGAAGTCGTACCCGTACTCCTGCACGCCCTTGCGGACGATGCCCCGGATGACGGCGTTGAGTCCGGGGCAGTCGCCGCCTCCGGTCAGTACTCCGACCCGCATGGAAAAGTCCCTTCGCCGCGGTTGCCTGATGGGACTCACGCTAATAGTGATCCAGGTCACTTCGGCATGGGGCGGAAGGGCAATTCCGGTGAATTGTGCGGGTGTTGATCACTCGCCTTCACTCGATGGTGGGTCAACCAGGGTTTACGCCGCCCACTCGTCGGGGTCTACGCCTCGTCGAGACCGCGCTCTATGGCATAGCGCACCAGCTCGACCCTGTTGTGGAGTTGGAGCTTGCCGAGGGTGTTCTGCACATGGTTCTGGACCGTGCGGTGGGAGATGACCAGGCGCTCGGCGATCTGCTTGTAGCTCAGGCCCTTGGCGACCAGGCGCAGCACCTCGGTCTCGCGGTCGGTGAGCTGCGGGGCCTTGGGCTCGTCGGCGCCCGTGGCGGGGGCGGGCTCGGAGGCCAGCCGGCGGTACTCGCCGAGGACCAGGCCCGCGAGGCCCGGCGTGAACACGGGGTCGCCGACGGCCGTGCGGCGCACCGCGTCGATCAGTTCCTCCGTGGACGCCGACTTCAGCAGATAGCCGGTGGCGCCGGACTTCACCGCCTCCAGGACGTCCGCGTGCTCGCCGCTGGCCGACAGGACGAGGACGCGCAGCGCCGGGTTGGTGCCGACCAGTTCCTTGCAGACCTGGACGCCGGGCTTGGCGGGCAGGTTCAGGTCGAGCACCAGGACGTCGGGCGCGGCGGCCCGGGCACGGCGCACCGCCTGCTCGCCGTCGCCCGCGGTGGCGACCACGGCGAAACCGGACGCGTCCAGGTCGCGGGCGACCGCGTCGCGCCACATGGGATGGTCGTCCACCACCATGACCTTGATCGGCTCCTGCCCCGCCACGTCGGTGACCTCCGTCATCGCTGGTCCGCCTTCCCCCGTGAAACCCTGGAAACCTTCGGTATCTTCAGCTCGACCTCCGTGCCCTGGCCCGGCACCGAGATCAGTTCGGCCGCGCCGCCGAGGTCGCGCAGCCGGCCCCGGATCGACAGGGCCACACCGAGCCGCCCCTCCCTCTCGGCCTGGGCGAGCCGCCCCTCCGGGATGCCCGGGCCGTCGTCGCGTACGGTCACGATCACCTCGTCCGGCTCGTCCTCGACGAGGATCCAGGCGCGGGCGTCCTCGCCGACGTGCCCCCGGACATTGTCCAGGGCGGCACCGACAGCGGCGGCCAACTCCCGGGCGGCGGCCGGGGGGAGAGGCACCGGGGCGCCCGGCTCGGAGAAGGTCACGCGCGCGGTCGCGTACGGGGCGAGCAGCGCGCGCAGGTCGACAGGGCCCTGGGAGTCCTGGTCGTCGTCCGGTTCCTCGACGGCCCGTACGACGGCGCCGAGGGAGGCGTCCTCGGACACCCGCGAGACGGGCACCAGGCCGCCCGAGACCAGGGTGCGCAGCGCGACCTCCTGCTCGCCGGCCATCCGGCCCAGCTCCGCGGCCTCGCCGCCGAGCGCGGAGGCCCGTCGCTGCACCATGGCGAGGACCTGCAGGACGCCGTCGTGGATGTCACGGGCGAGGCGCTCGCGCTCGCGGGTCGCGGCCTCGATCTCCAGGGCGCGGGCGAGGGTGAGCTCGGAGGCGCGGGCGACCTCGACGACGTATCCGATGGCGATGGAGGCGACCCAGACGAGGATCACGTTGTGGATCGTGTCGCGGGTGGGGGCGCCGCGCTCGACGAGGTTGGCGACCGCGACGAGCGTCGAGGCGAACGCCGCCCAGCGCCAGCCGCCCTTGATGGCGAAGGCCAGGACGGAGCCCGCGGTCCATATCGACGGGAGTGTGGGGCCGCCGGTCACCACACGGTGGTGGGCGTCCGCGACGGGCGTGAGCATGATGCCGGTGAGCGCGATGGTCAGGTCGACGGCGAGGAAGCGCTTGGTGCAGCTCGCCGCGTTCGCGACCCTGGGCAGGGTGGCGAGCGTCCAGACGAACAGGACCGCGTAGTACCCGATGGCCACCCAGGGATGGGCGAACTTGCGGAACGCGGTGGCGAAGAGCCCGATCGCGTACAGCATTGTCAGCACGCGGTAGGCGGTGAGCGCACGCCACAGCGGCTGCTCGACCGACATCCTCATGACTCTCTCGCGCTTGGCCATGTCCCCCACCCCCACCGTCCCCCGACGCAAGCGTCTAGGAGCCGGCCCGTCCCTCTTCGGTTTCGGCTTCGGCCGCCTTCGCGGCCTCCTTCTGCACCTGTTCCGCTTCCTTGAGCGCCTGCTTCTCGGCCTTCGCCGCGTCCGCGATCTGCCGCTTGGCGGCCGTCGCGTAGATGTCGACGTACTCCTGGCCGGAGAGCTTCATGATCTCGTACATGACCTCGTCGGTCACCGCGCGCAGCACGAAGCGGTCGTGCTCCATGCCGTTGTAGCGGCTGAAGTCGAGAGGCTTGCCGATGCGGATGCCCGGGCGCATCAGCTTGGGCATCACCTTGCCCGGCGGCTGGATCTTCTCGGTGTCGATCATGGCGACCGGGATGACCGGGGCGCCGGTGGCGAGCGCCACGCGCGCGAGGCCGCCCGGCTTGCCGCGGTACAGCCGCCCGTCGGGCGAGCGCGTGCCCTCCGGGTAGATGCCGAACAGCTCACCGCGCTCGATGACGTCGATGCCGCTCTTGACGGCCGCCTCGCCCGCGCCGCGCGCGCCGGAGCGGTCCACCGGGAGCTGGCCGACGCCCTTGAAGAAGGCGGCGGTCATCCGGCCCTTGACCCCGGGCGTCGTGAAGTACTCGGCCTTCGCGATGAAGGTCACCTTGCGGTCGAGGACCGCGGGCAGGAAGAACGAGTCCGAGAACGACAGATGATTGCTTGCCAGGATGGCGGGGCCCTCGGCGGGAATGTTCTCGAGGCCTTCCACCCAGGGCCTGAAGGCAAGCTTCAGCGGCCCTCCGATGGAAAACTTCATGGCGCCGTAGATCAACCGAATGCCTCCTGTGTAGTCGATGAGACCTTATCCCGGCGCGCTGTCAAAGGCCCCGACGACCCTGGTCGGTGTCAGTGCGGTCGCGTACGGTGAAGTACGCCTCGCATTCCGCCCGTCTGATGAACAGGAGACCGAAGGTGCCGGTCGTCCTTCCTGGAGCCGAGCCGTTCCGCCACGAGGGCGGAGAGGTCGGTGTCCTTCTCTGCCACGGCTTCACCGGTTCCCCGCAGTCGCTGCGCCCCTGGGCGGAGTATCTCGCCGAGCGCGGTCTGACCGTCGCGCTGCCCCTGCTGCCGGGGCACGGCACGCGCTGGGAGGACATGCAGCTCACGGGCTGGCAGGACTGGTACGCGGAGGTGGACCGCGAGTTGCGCGCTCTGCGGGAGCGCTGCGCCCGGGTGTTCGTCTTCGGCCTGTCCATGGGCGCCGCGCTGACCCTGCGGCTCGCCGCGAAGCACGGGGACGAGGTGAGCGGCATCGTCGTCGTCAACCCGGCGAACAAGGTGCACGGGGCGGCCGCCCACGCCCTTCCGGTGCTCCGCCACCTCGTCCGGACGGTGAGCGGCATCACCAGCGACATCGCCAAGGAGGGCGTCGAGGAGGTGGGCTACGACCGGGTGCCCCTGCACGCAGCCCACTCCATGCGGAACTTCTACCGGATGGTCGACGGTGAACTGCCCCAGGTCACCCAGCCGATGCTGCTGCTGCGCAGCCCCCAGGACCATGTGGTGCCGCCCGTCGACTCGGCCCGGATCCTGAGCCGGGTGTCGTCCACCGATGTGACGGAGATCCTGCTGGAACAGAGCTACCACGTGGCGACGTTGGACCATGACGCGGACCGGATCTTCGAGGAGAGCTACGCGTTCATCGCCCGGCTCGCGCCCAGTGTCGGCAAGCGGTCCGACACGGGTCAGGTGGGTCAGCAGGAAGGGACGGCCACTGGTGGCTGAGCACGACGCGGAGCGCGGCGAGCCCGACGAGAAGGGCGTACCCGTCGGCGAGCCTCTCGGTGACGAGCAGGCTGTGCCGTTCGACGAGGACGCCGCGTGGCAGGCGATCGTCGCCGGGTACGGCGAGGAGCCGCCGGACCCGCCTGGCGCGAAACCGTTCAAGTCGATCGAGGACCTGGCGCTCCTCGACCCGGTGACGAACGACGCCCAGGGCGGCGGGGACGCACCCGAGAGGCCCGAGAAAGGCAAGAAGAACGAGACCGGCGGGACCGTCGGGACGAGCGAGAAGGACAGGGCCGGCGACGAGGCCGGGGAGCAGCCCGCCGCGGCGAAGCCCCTCGGCGGCTCCGTCTCCTTCGCGCCCGGCGTCGGCGGTCCGCGCGACTACCAGGCGCCCGAGCCCTCCGAGGACGACTTCGACGGGGACGACGAGGGCCACTTCGTCCCCCCGGAGCCGCCCCCGCTGCCCAGCGCCGACACCACGGCCAAGTTCGCCTGGCTCGCCGTCGTCGGCGGCCCGATCGTGCTGCTGCTGGCCATCCTGCTCGGCTGGGACATGACGTGGTGGCTCGCCACAGTCGGCATCGGCGGCTTTCTGGGCGGCTTCGCCACCCTCGTGGCGCGCATGAAGCCCGACGACGAGGACGAGGGCGATCCCGGGCGGGGCGCGGTGGTCTGACGCGGCCGGTTACGCGGCGGGCACTCTGAGGGCGGCCAGCACGGGCAGATGGTCCGTGGCCGCCCTCAGGTCCCTCTCCGTGACCCCGGGGTGGCCGTACGGGACCCCGCAGCCGAGGACCTCGATGCCGCGGGTGGCGAAGATCGCGTCGATGCGCTGGTGGGGATCGGCGGACGTCGAGGTGTACTCCGTGCCCCAGGGCGCGGTGGCCCGGCAGTCCTGGAGTCCGGCGGCGAGGCGGGTGAAGGCGGGGCCGTCGGGGCGTTCGTTCAGGTCGCCGCCGGCGAGGGCGTGCGGGGTGCCGAGGGCGGCGAGGCGGTCGAGGAGCAGACCGCTCTGCGTGTACCGCTCGTCCTTCTGGAGCGAGAGGTGGCAGCTCACCACGCCGAGCCGGGCGGCACCGAAGCGGACGACGGCGGTGGCGAGGCCGCGGCGGTGCAGGCCGGGGGTGAGGGGCAGCAGGACGTCCTCGGTGCGTTCGACGGTGGCCCGCATCGAGCACAGGAGCGCGGGTCCCGCGGCGGTCGCGCCGCCGGACAGGATCGTCTGGCCGGACGCGGCCGCGAGCCGGGCCAGCTTCTTGCGCCAGCGGAAGAAGCGGGGAGCTTCCTGGACGAGGACCAGGTCGGGGGCGCAGGCGTGGATGACGCGGGCGAGGGCGGTGGTGTCGTCGCGCATCGAACGGATGTTGTAGCTGAGGACGCGGATGACGGCGGAGCCGTCGGGTTCGGTGTGGGAGCGGGGCAGCGGGGTCGTCGCCATGTGGATCAACATACGTGGATGCGCTGCTCGGCGGCGCCGGAACGCTGCGGGTGGTTTGTCGGCTGCGGGCCGGTGGGGGCTGGTCGCGCCCACGCGACGGAGCCGCATGACGTGACAGCCCCGCGCCCCTGAGGGGCGCCATCCGCGCCCCCGCCGAAAGGGGCGCGGTACGACCTCGCCCGCCGTACCCCTGAAGGGCACGGCGGGCGAGGTGTGTGTACTGCGTGATCAAGTCGGTTACATGATCGGGTCGGGCTCCCGGGCCAGGTCCGCCGCGCCCACGAGGCCGGCTTCGTTGCCGAGCTGGGCGGCGATCACTTCGGCCACGGGGCGCCAGTTGCCACCGACGAGCCAGCGCTTGTACGACTTACGGATGGGGTCGAGGACCAGCTCGCCCTCGTCCGAGAGGCCGCCGCCGACGATGAAGGCGGAGGGGTCGAAGAGCGAGGCCAGGTCGGCGAGGCCGGCGCCGGCCCAGCGGGCCAGCTCGCGGTAGGAGTCCACCGCCACCGGGTCGCCCTGGCGGGCGGCCACCGAGATGTGCTTGCCCTCGATGCCGTCGGGGGTGCCGTTGCCCAGCGCGAGCAGGATCTCCGCGTTCTCGGGGGTGGCGTTGGCCCGCTGCTTGGCGTAGCGGACGAGGGCGCGCCCGGAGGCGTACTGCTCCCAGCAGCCCTGCGAGCCGCAGCCGCACAGCAGACCGTCCGGCACCATGCGGATGTGGCCGAACTCGGCGGCCACACCGAAGTGCCCGCGGCGCAGCTTGTTGCCGATGATGATGCCGCCGCCGAGGCCCGTGCCCAGGGTGATGCAGATGACGTTCCGGTGGCCCTTGCCCGCGCCGAACTTGTACTCGCCCCACGCCGCCGCGTTCGCGTCGTTCTCGACGACGACGGGCAGCCCCACGCGCGCCTCGACCTCGGCCTTGAGCGGCTCCTGCCGCCAGTCGATGTTGGGCGCGAAGTACACGGTCGAGCGCTGGCGGTTCACGTATCCGGCGGCACCGATGCCCACGCCGACGATGTCGTGACCTGCGCGCGCGCCCTCCACTGCGGCGGCGATGGCGTCCACGATGGCCTGCGGCGTGGTGGGGGTCGGCACCTTGTGCGTCGAGAGGATGTTGCCTTCCTCGTCGACCACACCGGCCGCGATCTTCGTGCCGCCGATATCGACGCCGATGGTGAGTCCCATGAATCCCTCAGTTTCGGTCGAGCCCCGCTACGGCCAACCGTACCCGAGCAGCCTTTAGTCCAAGTCAATCCGCTCCCCCGGACCGGTCCCCTCGTCGCGGGGGCCACGCTCCCGGGTGGTCCAGCGTCGTTCCTGTGCCTCGACGGCCGAGCGGTAGGCGGCGAGCAGCTCGTTGCCCGCGGCCGCGAGGTGATCGAAAACATCGGGGTTGCGCTCCATGACCGGTTCGACGGCGGCCTTGGCCTGCTGTACGACCTGGTTGACCATCTGCTGGGCGGTGCCGGAGGCGACCACACCGAACAGCGGCGAGTTCAGTCCGGACAACTTGTCGGCGACCGTGTCGATCAGCTTGCGCAGTTCCTCCGCGGCCGAGCCGGGCGGCGGGCCGTACTGGGCGCGGCGGCGGGCCTTCTCCGCCGCGAGGTCCTCGGCGCACGCCTTCGCCCAGGCGTCGGCGTCGCTCGCGCGCGCTTCGTCGTTCGCCTCCTGAGCGGCGTCGGACGTGGGGCGCTCTTCGCTCATGGCGGACTCCTGCCTATGGTTCTTCCTTTCGACGGTACCCGAACGGGGGTACGCCGTTCACCGTGTCCGGGGCCACAGATCCGGGTCCGGCGCGAAACGCACCCTGAGTTCCCCCTCGCGCAGGGCGGCGCCGGCCACGGTGCAGCGGCGCAGCGCGGACGGCAGCGGCACGATCCTGCGGAACTGGCCCACGGTGACGAGTAGTTCGTCGCCCCGGCGGATCAGGTCCAGTTCCTCGCGTATCGCGCCGGGCAGCGGGATGTGCCATACGAGGACGCCGTCGTCGGCGAGGTGGTCCAGGACGGGCCACTCGACCGGGGTCGGCGCCCGGTTGACACCGGGCACGGGGAGCGCGCCGAGGTCGTCGGTGCCGCGCGGGTCGCGGCCGAGATGCGGGACCTCGTGGACGGTGTACGTCTCCTGCCACTCGTCCAGCGCCTTGCGCTGCTGGGCGGCGAGGGCGCCCAGCCAGGCGTCCGCGCTGGCGGCGGGCAGTACCCGGCTCGCGACCAACGCGTCCACGCGCAGACCGTGCAGGGCGAGGGCGGTGGTGGCGGCGTGTACGGCGTCGGTGCCGGCCGGGCCCGGCTCGGCGACCAGCCGTACGGTCGTGGCGCGGTCCTCGACGACCGCCGCGACGGCGGCCAGCTCGATGTCCCAGCGTGCCGCCGTCTCGTACAGCCACTCGGCGGGCATCGGGACGCCCGCGAGGCGGCCCAGGACGGGGCGCAGGGCGCGGGCCGCCTGGCGCTCGGGCGGGAGCAGTCGGCGCAGGTAACGGCGCAGCTCCTCCGGGAGGGCGAGGAGGGCGAGCGCCTGCGGGGTCGGCGGGAGGTCCACGACCAGCAGGTCGTACGTCTCCGAGGTCGCCGCGTCGCGCAGGGCGCGCAGCAGGGCGAGTTCCTCGGCGCCGGGCAGGGGGGTGAGCTCCTCGGCGTCCAGGCGTGAGGCGCCGAGGAGGTCCAGGGCGGTGGTCGCGCGGTCCTGGAAGGCGGTGAGGTCCTCGCGGAAGCGGGCGTTCGCGTCGGGGCGCCAGGTCGTGAGGCGGGGCGCGGCGTCGGTGGGTTCCGCGCCGGTGGGTACGCCGAGGACGGCGCCGAGGGTGTCGGTGCGGTCGGCGGTGAGCAGGAGGGTGCGGGTGCCCTCGCGGGCGGCCTTCAGCGCGGTGGCCGCCGCGACCGTCGTACGGCCCGTGCCGCCCTGGCCTGTGATCAGGATGGTGCGCATTGCATGAACGCTACCTGCGTCGAGCGCCCCCGCCGCCCCTGCCCGGGTCTGGGGGCTCCGCCCCCAGACCCCCGGGCGGGTGTGTCACCTGCGGGTGGGTGGGGGCCGGTCGCGCAGTTCCCCCGCCCCTGAGGGCGGGGTACGGCCGTCGGCCCCCGTCGGCCCGCGGAGCGGGATCAGCCCGCCTCGCCCGACTCCACTCGCTTCTTCAGACCTGCCAGCGCGCGGTCGATGATGACCTTCTCGGCCTTGCGCTTGATCATGCCCAGCATGGGGATCTTGACGTCGACCGTGAGCCGGTAGGTGACCTCGGTGGCGCCGGCGCCCGCGGGCTTGAGGATGTACGAGCCGTCCAGGGAGCGGAGCATCTGGGACTTGACCAGGGTCCAGGCGACCTCGTGGTCGCCGGTCCAGGTGTACCCCAGGGTCTGGTCGTCCTTGATCGCACCCGCGTCCATGACGAGGCGTACCTGCTCGGCGCGGCCCTGCCCGTCCGTGGCGAGTACCTCCGCCTCCTTCACCTCTCCCGTCCAGTCCGGGTAGCGGGCGAAGTCGGCGATGACCGCCATGACATCAGCCGGTGCCGCCTCGATCGTGATGCTCGAGCTGGTGTGTTCCGCCATCGCGGGGGCTCCTCCAGATGCGGTCCGGTGAGGGAGGGTGGTACGCACGTGTGTGCAGCGTGAAGGCTACCGCGCGCCCGCCGAACCATCGCCACCCCACCTGCCGTTCACCACTCAAGGACCCACGGGCGGCCCGACGCCGCGAAGTGGCCGACGTTCACGCACTCGGTCGTCCCGATCCGCATCCGGCGCGCGAGCGGCTGGTGGACATGGCCGAAGAGGGAGTAACGGGGACGGATGCGGCGGATCGCGTCCAGGAGGGCACGGGAGCCGCGCTCGAAGCGGCGCGCCACCGTGTCGTAGACCAGCTCCGGTACGTCCGGCGGGATGTGCGTGCACAGGACGTCGACCTCGCCGACCGCCTCGATCTTCGCCGCGTACTCCTCGTCGTCGATCTCGTAGGGCGTCCGCATGGGGCTGCGCAGCCCCCCGCCGACGAAGCCGAAGACCCGGCCGCCGATCTCCACCCGCTCACCGTCGAGGACCGTCGTGCCGGGTCCGGCGTACTCCGCCCACAACGGGGGCATGTCGACATTGCCGTAGGTCGCGTACGTCGGTGTCGGAAACGCGGCGAACAGCTCGGCGTACTGCTTGCGCACCGCCTTCTCGATGGCCACGGAATGGTCCATCCCGATCTCGTCCCACAGCCGCCGCCCGAACTCCCGCGCCTCGGCGAAGCGGCGGGCGGTACGCAGCTCGACGATCCGGTCGGCGTTCTCGGCGCCGAAGAGGTCGGGGAAGATGCCGCGCGCATGGTCGGCGTAGTCGAGGAAGAGCACCAGGTCACCGAGGCAGAGCAGGGCGTCCGCGCCGTCGCCGGCCCGGGCCAGGTCACGCACGTTGCCGTGCACGTCACTGACCACATGAATGCGCGTCCTGCGGTTACCGCCTGGTGTGGGTGCCATGACGATCAAGCGTAGGCGTGTGGGGCAAACGTGAATAGAGGCGGTCGGACCTGCGGTTACTGGCACGGCAAGAAGAGCGTGGACTACTGTGCGTGAAGGAACGCCATCCGGTGCGACGCGCCAACCTGTGTGACGCAGGGAACATCTCGGCGGGACCCCCTATCGAAACAGCCGTACCGGTGGGTAACGTCCGGGCAGTCCAGTCGTACTCAGGATTTCAACAATGATGTTCCTGGGTACCTGCCCGAGCCTTGGACCCGCTCCGTCGCATCACACACCGTCGTGGCGTCGGCGCCCTATGAGGAGCAGCAGTCTTGCGCGAGTTCAGCCTTCCGGCTTTGTACGAGGTCCCTGCGGACGGAAATCTGACCGACATCGTCCGCAGAAACGCCGCGCAGCATCCCGACGTCGCCGTCATCGCCCGCAAGGTGGGCGGCACGTGGACGGACGTCACCGCCACCACCTTCCTCGCCGAGGTGCGGTCCGCGGCCAAGGGCCTGATCGCCTCGGGCGTACAGCCCGGCGACCGGGTCGCTCTGATGTCCCGTACCCGCTACGAGTGGACGCTGCTCGACTTCGCGATCTGGAGCGCGGGCGCGGTCACCGTGCCGGTGTACGAGACCAGCTCGGCGGAGCAGGTGCAGTGGATACTCGGCGACTCGGGCGCGAGTGCCTGCATCGTCGAGCTCGACACGCACGCGGCCTCCGTGGAGTCGGTGCGCGACCGGCTGCCCGCCCTCAAGCACGTCTGGCAGATCGAGGCCGGCGGGGTGGAGGAACTGGGGCGCGCGGGCCAGGACGTCAGCGACGCCACCGTCGAGGAGCGCAGCTCGCTCGCCAAGGCGGACGACCCGGCGACCATCGTCTACACGAGCGGTACGACCGGCCGCCCCAAGGGCTGTGTCCTCACCCACCGCGCCTTCTTCGCGGAGTGCGGCAACATCGTGGAGCGGCTGCGCCCCCTGTTCCGTACGGGCGAGTGTTCCGTCCTTCTCTTCCTGCCGCTCGCGCACGTCTTCGGACGGCTGGTGCAGGTCGCGCCGATGATGGCGCCGATCAAGCTGGGCTGCGTCCCGGACATCAAGAACCTCACCGACGAGCTGGCCGCGTTCCGGCCGACGCTGATCCTCGGTGTGCCGCGCGTCTTCGAGAAGGTCTACAACTCGGCGCGTGCCAAGGCGCAGGCGGACGGCAAGGGAAAGATCTTCGACAAGGCGGCGGACACGGCGATCGCGTACAGCCGCGCCCTGGACACCCCTTCCGGCCCGTCGCTCGGCCTGAAGATCAAGTACAAGACCTTCGACAAGCTCGTCTACAGCAAGCTGCGCGCGGTGCTGGGCGGTCGCGGTGAGTACGCGATCTCCGGCGGCGCCCCGCTCGGCGAGCGCCTGGGCCACTTCTTCCGCGGCATCGGCTTCACGGTCCTGGAGGGCTACGGCCTGACCGAGTCCTGCGCTGCCACCGCCTTCAACCCCTGGGACCGTACGAAGATCGGTACGGTCGGCCAGCCGCTGCCCGGCTCCGTGATCCGGATCGCCGACGACGGCGAGGTGCTGCTGCACGGCGAGCACCTGTTCAAGGAGTACTGGAACAACGAGGCCGCGACCGCCGAGGCGCTCGCGGACGGCTGGTTCCACACGGGTGACATCGGCACCCTCGACGAGGACGGCTACCTTCGTATCACCGGCCGCAAGAAGGAGATCATCGTCACCGCGGGCGGCAAGAACGTCGCCCCGGCCGTGATCGAGGACCGCATCCGCGCGCACGCGCTGGTCGCGGAGTGCATGGTGGTCGGTGACGGGCGCCCGTTCATCGGCGCGCTGGTCACCGTCGACGAGGAGTTCCTGGGCCGCTGGGCCGAGGAGCACGGCAAGCCGGCGGGTTCCACCGCGGCGTCGCTGCGCGAGGACCCGGATCTGATCGCTGCGATCCAGGACGCGGTCGACGACGGCAACGCCGCGGTGTCGAAGGCGGAATCGGTGCGGAAGTTCCGCATTCTGTCCTCCCAGTTCTCGGAGGAGTCGGGCCACCTCACGCCGTCCCTGAAGCTCAAGCGCAACGTGGTGGCGAAGGACTACGCGGACGAGATCGAGGCCATCTACCGGGGCTGACGGCCCGACCTGGCGGTTCTCATGGCGCGGTGTCCTCGGCGAGGATCCGCGCCATGCCGCGTTCCGCGAGCGCGGTGATCGTGACGAACGGGTTCACACCGATCGAGCCCGGCACGAGCGAGCCGTCGGTGATGTACAGGTGCGAGTACCCCTTGACGCGGCCGTAGTCGTCCGTGGCCTTGCCCAGCACGCAGCCGCCCAGCGGGTGGTAGCAGAAGTCGTCGGCGAAGGTCTTGTTGTTGCCGAAGAGGTCGTAGCGGTAGATCGTCGCGTTGGCCGAGTTGATCCGGTCGAAGAGCTTCTTGGCCATGCTCACGGAGACCGCGCTCTGGGCAGCGGTCCAGCCGAGCTTCGCGGAGTCCGTCGCCGCGTCGTACGTGAAGGACGCGCGCTGCGGGTTCTTGGTGATCGCCAGGTAGAGGCTGATCCAGTGTTCCAACCCCATGGGCAGCGGGGCGATTTCGGCGAAGACGGGGTTGGCGGTGTTGGACCAGTCGTCGATGCCCATGACCGGCATCGTCGACTGGTTCGCCCCGACCGTGTCCCAGATGTGGTTGGCGCGGCCCGTCATCACGTTGCCGTTGGTGCCCCAGCCGGTGCCGACGCTCGCGTCCAGGGCCGGCAGCGTGCCCGTCTCCCGGGCCCGGACGAGGAGTTCGGTGGTGCCGAGGCTGCCGCCGCCCAGGAAGAGGTACGTACAGCTGTACTGCTTGGTCTCCACGACCGCGCCGGTGGTGTCGATCCGGTCGGCGGTCAGGGTGTACGTGCCGTCCGTGGCCCGGCTGATCGCCCGGACCTTCTCCAGGGTGTGGATGGTGACGTTGCCGGTGCCGAGCGCTGCCGCGAGGTAGGTCTTGTCGAGGCTCTTCTTGCCGTAGTTGTTGCCGTAGATGACCTCGGCGGCGAGTGCGGACTTGGTGGCGGTGCCGGCCGCCTCGCGCTGCATGTAGGTGAAGTCGTAGACGTTCGGGACGAAGGTCGTCTTCAGGCCGGCGTTGGCGGCGGCCTTACGGGAGGTGCGGGTGAACTGGTACCACTCCGTGGACTCGAACCAGGTGGGGTCGACCGTGTTGACGCCGAGCATGGTGCGGGCGCGCGGGAAGTACGTGTTGTACATCTCGGTGGCGTCGACCGTGGGGAACTGCTCGGAGAAGTAGGACTGGAGGGGCGTGACGGCCATTCCGCCGTTGACCAGCGAGCCGCCGCCGACGCCTCGGCCGACGTAGACCGACATGTTGTCGTAGTGGACCCGGTCCAGGACTCCTGGGTAGAGGCCGATGTCCTTGTTGACGACGTCCAGCCACAGGAAGGTGGCGAGCGGGGCCTCGGTGCGGGTGCGGAACCACATCGAGCGCTCGTCGGGGGCGCTGGTGGAACAGAAGACCTTGCCGTCGGAGCCGGCGGTGTTCCAGAGCTTGCCCATCTCTATGACGAGGGTGCGGATGCCGGCCTGGCCGAGGCGGAGGGCGGCCACGGCGGCGCCGTAGCCCGATCCGATGACGATGGCGGGCGCGGTGTCGGCCGCGGCGGGCTCCGCGGCGTGGGCGGACTGGAGGCCTACGCGGGTGAGGCCGGCCGCGGCGGCCGTCTGGAGGGCGACCATGCCCAGGATGTGGCGTCTGGTCAGGTGACGGTTTGTCAGCTGACGGTTACTCATCTGATGATGAGTCAGTTTTTCTGTCATGACCGCAGCATCGGCGGATTATTTGCTTCCGCCTAGGCCTTTTGCCGGGTTTTCAGGGGGCGCCGCGACGAGTGGGGAGAGTGCGGGTGGTTTGTGGCCGGTCGCGCGCCTAGAGCAACTCTTTCAAGCCCTCCGCCAGCAGGTCCCAGCGCCACTTCTCCTCCACCCACTGCCTTCCCCGTTCGCCCATGTGGCGGCGGAGTTCGGGGTCTCCGAGGAGGGTGATGATGCGGTCGGCGGAGTCGTCCGGCACGTCGCCTCGGACGACCCAGCCCGTTTCACCGTCGAGGACCGCGTCGGGGGCGCCGCCCGAGTCGCCCGCGACGACCGGCAGGCCCGTCGCGGAGGCCTCCAGGTAGACGATGCCGAGGCCCTCGACGTCGAGGCCGCCCCTGCGGGTGCGGCAGGGCATCGCGAAGACGTCGCCCGCGCCGTAGTGGGCCGGCAGCTCCGACCAGGGGACCGCGCCGGTGAAGCGGACCGCGTCGGCGACCCCGGTGTCGTACGCCAGCTTGCGCAGGTCCTGCTCGTACGGCCCGCCGCCGACGATCAGCAGCACCGCCTCCGGCTCCTTGGCGAGGATGCGGGGCATGGCGAGGATCAGCGTGTCCTGGCCCTTGCGCGGGACCAGGCGGGAGACACAGACCACCACCGGGCGGTCGGTGAGGCCGAGGCGGGCGCGGACCTCGTCGCCGCCCGAGCCGGGGTGGAAGGTCTTCTCGTCGACCCCCGGAGGGAGCTGGACCATGCGGGAGGCGGCCTCGGGCGTCAGCGCGGACGCGATGCGCGAGCGCGTGTACTCACCGAGGTAGGTGATCGTGTCCGTGGACTCGCCGATACGGCGCAGCAGCTGCCGTGCGGCGGGCAGCTGGGCCCAGCCCGCCTCGTGGCCGTGCGTGGTCGCCACCAGGCGCTCGGCGCCCGCCCTGCGCAGCGCGGGCGCCATCAGACCGAGCGGGGCCGCCGCCCCGAACCACACCGACGTACAGCCGTGCTCGCGCAGCAGCCCGACGGCGCGCCGGGTGGCGCCCGGCGTGGGCAGCAGCATCGTCGTACGGTCCCGGACGACGGTGAAGGGCTGCTCGGCGTCGAAGGCGGCCGTCGCCTCGATGCCCTCCCGGCTCCGCTTCCACGTGGATGCGTAGACTACGAACCGCTCGGGGTCCAGTCGTAGCGCCATATTGTGCAGGAATGCCTGGATGCCGCCGGGGCGGGGTGGGAAGTCGTTGGTCACGATCAGGGTCTTGTGCATCGCGTTCGACACTACCGAAACCTTCGAATCCCCACGCGAGCGGTCCACAGCGGCGAAGCTGTATTCCACCGGTGGTCACAGCTCCGTACGGCCGCGCTTCATGGGCCGCGCACAGCCCGGCACGTCATCATGATTCCGCACCACCGCACCACCGCACCATGTCACCACCGCACAGACACCGACGAACGAGGGCCAGGTGAGCATGAAGGGCACACGGGGGGAAGGGGTTCCATACGCGTTGCTGGGAACCTGGGGCCTGACCAGGCTTCTGCTTCTGCTCTTCGTCTCCAGGGTGTTCGTCTTCCCGGGCCCGGACGTCACGAGTGACGTCTCGGTGATCTACCAGGGCTGGTACGAGATCCTGCGCACCGGCACCTTCCCGCTCGACGACGTGACCTGGCAGTACCCGCCGGCCGCCGCGCTCGCGATCCTCTCCCCCGGGCTGCTGCCCTTTCTCGACTACGCGCAGGCCTTCTTCCTGCTGGCCTTCGTCGCCGACCTGGTGGTGTACACGCTGCTCCACTACGCCGGCCGGCGCCCCGGCAAGACGCTGCGCGGCGCCTGGGTGTGGGTGATCGGCGTCCCGCTGCTCGGACCGACCGTCTACGCCCGCTACGACGTGATGGTGACGGCCGTGGCAGTCGCGGCGCTCCTCGCGGGAGCCCGCCATCCACGGGTGATGGGCGCTCTCGTGGGCTTCGGGGCGCTGGTGAAGGTGTGGCCGGCGCTCCTGCTCCTGGGGGCCGTGAAGCGGCGTGCGTGGGCCGCGGCGGCGGTGACCGCCGGCGGGATCGCGGTGCTGTTCGGGCTGTCGATGCCCGGCGCCTTCTCCTTCCTGACCTTCCAGCGCGACCGGGGCACCGAGGTGGAGTCACTGGGCTCCCTCGTCTTCCATGTGGGCCGACACTTCGGCTGGGACGGTCAGGTGCTGCTCAACTACGGCTCGGTGGAGTTCCTGGGTCCGTACGTCGACGTGGTGAGCAGGCTGGCCCTGGCGCTCACCGCGATCGCCTTCGCGTGGCTGCTGCTGTGGCGGCTGCGCGCCCAGCGCTTCCGGCCGCGCACGCTCGCCGACGCCGCGTTCGTGGCGGTGCTGATGTTCACGGCCACCAGTCGGGTCATCAGCCCGCAGTACATGGTGTGGCTGGTCGGGATCGGCGCGGTCTGCCTGTGCTTCCGGGGCAGCCGGATGACGCTGCCGGTCGGGCTGGTGCTGGCCGCGTGCTTCGTGACCGTCCTGGAGTTCCCGATCTGGTTCTCGCACGTCGTGGGCAGTGACCGGCTGGGCATCACCCTGCTCTTCCTGCGCAACGGCCTGCTGGTGCTCGCGGCCCTGCTCGCCGCCCGCGAACTGTGGCGGGCCACGGTGTCCGACCCGGCCCCGACCCTGCCCGCTCAGGCCACCCGCACCAAGGAGCGCCTGAGCTCCTCCTGAAGGCGGCGGGCGCGGGCGAGAAGCAGTCCGACGGCCGTGCACTGCACCGCCATGGACAGCGCCAGCGCCAGGCAGATCCCGGGCAGCCCGAGCCCCGACAGGGCATACGCCACGGGCAGCTGGACGGCGGTGCCGAGCAGTGTCACCCGCAGCAACAACGGCGCTCCCCCACTCCCCTCGAAGACCCCGCCCAGCGCGATGAAGCAGGCCATCAGCAGCAGGTACGGGCCGACGCAGCGCAGGAACAGCACGCCGTCGTGGGCGACCGCGTCCCCGGCGCCGAAGGCCCGCATGATCCAGGGGGCGAACGCGCCGAGCAGGACGGCTGCCACCAGGCCCACCGCCCCGGAGACGATCACCGCCTGCCGCCCGATCGCGCCCCGCTCGTCCCGGCCGGCGCCCCGGGTGTGCGCGGTGTGGATCGAGGCGGCCTGCCGCACCGCGTAGAAGGCCATGGTCGCGACGTACATGACCTTGTACGCGATGGAGTACGCGGCCACGGCCGTCACCCCGAGCCTGGCCACGATCGCGACCAGGACCAGCGCTCCGCCCTGGCGCACGGTGAAGTCGGCGGACATGGGCAGTCCGGTCCGCAGGGTGCGGCGCAGGGCGGCGCCGGTGGGCTCGGCGGGACGGTGAGCCGCGGCCTCGCGCAGCGGCGCGTTGCGGCGCAGGGCGCGCAGGCCGACGGCGAGGGCCACGCAGCGGCACAGGACCGTGGAGGCGGCGGCGCCCCGGACGCCGTAGATGTGGATGAGCAGCGGGTCGAGGCCGAGGATCAGCCCGTTGGCCAGCAGGGCGAGGCGCATCGGGGTACGGGTGTCACCGGCGCCCTTCAGGATGCCGTCGACGAGGTTCTGGACGAAGAAGACGGCGATGCCCGGCAGGGAGATCCCGAAGTAGGCGACCGCCAGGGCGAGGGCGCGCCCGTCGCCGCCCAGGACCAGCCGGGCCAGCGGTTCGCGCAGCAGGTACCCGCCCACGGCGACCACGGGCGTCACGACGGCGCACAGAGCCCGTCCGCCGCGTACGGCCGCCCGGAGCGCGCCCGGATCCCGGGCCCCTCTGGCGTGGGCGACGAGGACGGTCGTACCGGAGGCGAAGACCAGGGCGACGCCGAGGAGCACGTTCTCGGTGTTGGTCGCGACAGCGACAGCGGCCACGGCGGGACCGCCGAGCCGGGAGACCCAGACGGTGTTGATGATTCCGGCGGCGACGGAGGCGAGCAGGGAGAGGTACACGGGGTGGGCGAGCGATATGAGCTGCTTCCGGTGGGCGTTCACCGATGGTTCCCTCGATTTCCTTGATTCCCTCTTATCGAGCTACATCGTTTAGAGGTAGCTCGATAAGAGGTACCATGGGCGCTCCGACACCCGCAAGCAAGGAGCGCCCCGCATGCTGGAGCTCTCGATACTCGGATTTCTGTTCGAAGAGCCCTTGCACGGCTACGAGTTGAAGGAACGCATCAAGGCGCTCAGCGGCCATGTCCGCCCGGTCAGCGACGGCGCGCTCTACCCTGCGATCTCCCGCCTGGTGGCCGCAGGACAGCTGGACCAGCACACGGAGCCCGGCAGCGGCGCCGCCCCGCGTCGCATCCTGTCGCTCACCGAGAAGGGCCGTACCGAGCTCCTGGAGCGGCTGCGCCACCCCAAGCAGGCCGAGATCACCGACCACGTCCGCTTCAACACCCTGCTGGCGTTCCTGCGTCACCTCCCGGACCCGCGGGAGCAGGCCGCGGTCCTGCGCCGCCGCCAGAAGTTCCTGCTGACGCCCGCGAGCTTCTTCTACCGGGACGGCGAGCCCGTACGGGCGGAGGAGGCCGGCGACCTGTTCCGGCAGGGGATGCTGCGGGTGGCACGGGCGACGGGCGAGGCGGAGCGGGAGTGGCTGGCCGAGGCCATCGCCCATCTGGACACGCCGACGGGCTGATTCAGCCGAGCTGCGCCTTCAGGTACGCCCGCCACTGCTGCGTGAACTGCTCCGGCGTCGTGTGCAGGACGTCCCGCAGCGCGCCCTCGACGGCCCCCGCCCGCTTCTTGTGGTCGCCGACGGCCCGGTAGAACTCGTTCAGCCGGACCTCGCCCCAGTGGTCGGCGATCAGCCGGCAGGCCATCCAGCCGCCCTCGTACGCCCGCGCCAGCCGCGCCGCGTCCCCGGCGAACCCGAAGTCCTTGTCGTCCGGCAGCGCGGCCGGTACGTGCCCGTCCAGCACCGCCCGCTCCAGCTCCGGCGCCGCCTGCGTCGCCGTACGGCCGCCGCCGCGGTAGCCGACCCAGTCCGCGAAGCCCTCGGAGAGCCACAGGGGTGTGGCGGCGGTGGTGTGGGCGCGGGTGGCCACGTGCGTCGTCTCGTGGGTGAGCACGACCTGCTTGCCGAAGTCGCCGAGGAGGCCGTACGCATCGGGGTTGACGATGATCCGGTCCGCGGGCGCCCTGGCCGTCCCGCCCGCCTCTCCGGTCGTGACCGCCGCGATCCCCCGGTACCCGGACGCGGGCGCCCCGAGCAGTCCCGCCATGCCCTCCAGCGACTTGGGTACGACAACGACGACGTGCCCCGACCAGTCCGCGCCCCAGGCGTCCGTCACGGCGGGCACGGCGCGGTCCGCGAGGCCGGCGTACGCCCGCAGCCGCTCACCGGACTGCCCGACCCCCAGGACGAGGCTGTGCGCGCCCCGTACGACCGTCACCGCCCCCTGCTCCCACAGCTGCTGACTGGCCCGCTCGGCGGGCACGTCGGAGGCGACCCGCCAGGTCCCGCCGTCGCGGACCAGGCGCAGGGTGCGGGCCGCCGTGACGGGCGCCCTGTCGTAGCCCTCGATGCGGTAGCGCAGCTCGGCGCCCGCGGTGGCGCGGTCGCCGGAGCGGTGCAGGTCCGTCAGGCGGTACGACCAGTCGGCCAGCGGAACGGCGCGCAGCCTGGTGAACTCCGCGGTCGAGCCGGACGGTTCCTCCGTGGCCCGGTACGCCGACTCGTTCCGGTCCAGGACCGCGGCCGCCCGCCGGTCGAGGACCCGCTGCACATCGGCGGACGCGGAGTCCTGGGACGGCCTGCCGCCGCAGCCCACCAGCACGGCGAGCAGCAGCACCAGGGAGCACCCCGCCCGCGACGCACGCCTTCGACCAGCCACGTTCCCGATCGTACGGCGCCCGGGCGCGGGGGTCAGACCCGCGTCACGGACGAGATGGGCATCATGCCCACCGGGTCGTAGCGCACCGGCGCCCCCGGATAGGGCGCGTGGATCACCTGGCCGTTGCCGGCGTAGATCGCGACATGACTCGCGTCGGCGCGGTAGGTGACGAGGTCGCCGGGCTGCGCCTGGGAGAGCGACACCTGCCGTCCGGCGTACCGCTGTTCCTGGGAGGTGCGCGGCAGACCGACGCCCGCCTGCCGGTACGACCACTGCATGAGGCCCGAACAGTCGAATCCGCCGGGCCCGTTGGCGCCCCACACGTAGGGGCGGCCGAGTGCGGAGCGGGCCGCGGCGAGGGCGGCGGCGGCGCGCCCCGAGGCGGGCGTGGCACTGCCGAGTTCGGGCAGGTCGGAGCGTCCGGAGCGGGAGGCCCGGTGGTAGGCGGCGCGCTCGGCGGACGGCAGCGAGTTGAGCAGGAGGCGCGCCTTGGCGAGTTTCTGTTCGACGGTCCGCTTGTGCTGGGCGACGGCCTTGGTGCTCTTCTCCAGCTCGGCGAGTTCGGCGGTCGCCTCCTCGCGTTCCTGGGCGAGGTCGCGCATGGCGATCTGGAGGTCCTTGAGTTCGCCCGCCTGGTGGGCGTTGATCCGGTCGAGCGCGGCGGCCTTGTCGAGGTACTCGGCGGGGTTGTCGGAGAAGAGCAGTGCCAGGGAGGGGTCGAGGCCGCCCGCGCGGTACTGGGCCCCGGCGAGCGAACCGAGCGCGTCCCGCATGGTGTTGATGCGCTCCTGCTGCCGGGCGATGCGGTCCTGTGCCGTGCTCACCTCTTTGCGCAGGGCTCCCGCGCGCTCGTCGGCCTTGTTGAACGCCTCGGTTGCCTTCTCCGCCTGGGTGTACAGGCGGTCCACCTCGGCCCGGGTGTCGTCCTTCGGTGCTGCGGCGGCCGGTACGGCCCCGAGGGCGGCGGCCGCGACGGACATCACGGTCACGGCGACGCCGGCGATGCCCGCGGCGCTGACGCCCCGGTCGAACCCGGACGGTGGACGGCGGCGATGGGACCCCACGAGTAGCCGCTCTCCCTTCCGCTGACGGTCCCCCGGAGTTGGGGGAAACGCGCCAGACAGTAGCCGTGCGACTACGCACCGGCCAAAGGCCTCCAGGGGCGCACAACGCGGCGCCCCGCCGGAGACGCAGGTCACCGACGGGGCATGGGGTCAGCGGGAGTTACCGCAATTCGCCCGTTCGGGCGGCATGTAGAGGGGGGCCTCGATAAGGATCTCGCAGGGTTCGGGGAGCCGGATCAGACCCGGACGCCGAACTGGAACGCTCCGCCGATGGTGCTCATCGACTCGTAGCGCACGACCGTTCCGGTACGCGGGGCGTGCAGCACCTGGCCGTTGCCCGCGTAGAGGCCGACGTGGTGCAGGTCGCCGAAGAAGAAGACCAGGTCGCCGACCTGCAGATCGCTCTGCGAGTAGATGCGGGTGCCTATGGTCGCCTGCGACTCCGAGGTACGCGGGATGGAGACACCGGCCTGGGCGTACGACCAGGAGGTGAAGCCCGAGCAGTCGAAGGAGCTGGGGCCGGAGGCGCCGTAGACGTACGGCGAGCCGATCTTGGTCTGTCCGGCGGAGAAGGCGGCACCGGCGCGCCCGGACGCGGGTGTACCGGGGTCACCGAGAACGGTGCGCTCGCTGGCGCGGGTGGCGCGGGACTGCTCCGCGTCGATAGCCGCCTTCTCCTTGGCCGTCAGGGAGTTGAGGAGCTTCTGCGCCGCGGCGAGCTTGGTCTGGACCGTCTTCTTCTGCTTGGCCAGTTCCGTACGGGTGTCGGCGAGGTCCTTGAGCTTCGCGGAGGCTTCCTGCCGCTGCTGGGCGAGCGAACGCTGCTTCTCCTGGACCTTCTTCAGCGCCTCGACCTGCTGACTGCTCAGCTGGTCCATCGCGGACGCCTTGTCCAGGTAGTCGTCCGGGTTCGAGGAGAGGAACAGCGCCACGGAGGGGTCGATGCCGCCGGTGCGGTACTGGGCGCTGGCCATCGTTCCGAGCCCGTCACGCAGGGCGTTGAGCTCGTCCTGGCCGCGGGCCACGTTGTCCTGCAGGGTGCTGATTTCCTTCTCCAGCTTGTCCTGCTTCTCCTTGGCCCCGTCGAGCTTCTCGGTGGCCTGCTCGGTCTCCTGGTAGAGCTGGTCGACCTTGCTCTTGACCTCGTCCTTGCTCGGCTTCTCGCTGGGCGCGGCGTTGGCGGCGTTGGCGCTGAGGGCCACGGCTGCAGCGGCGGCGGTGGTGAGCACGGTCACACGGGTGCGGCTCGGCTGCTTGGGTCGACGGTGGGACGCCACGAAGGCGAGCTCCTTCTTCCTCCAGCCGCCTGCCGAGACGCCGACGGGCGGTGTCCCTCCGCCGTCGCTCCCAATGAGCGATCACCCGAGCGGAGGTTCGAGCCCAGACCCTAGTGACCTTCCTGTGATCAGTTCAAATCCAAACCTGAAAATTCTTAGTCACCCAGCGCATTCTTTGCACTCAACTCACATGCAGTGATGCCAGCCTGACGCTACGTTGCGTGAAGGTTTCGCCAATTCGGGCACAACGCGTGGATGTTACGGATGGGACTTACGGGCCCTTTGGGGCGAACAGCACAGATCACAGATCGCTGTTCAGTCGCCGTTCCGACCGCTGGATCAGTCGCTGTTTCAGCCGCTCTTCAGTCGCTGTTTCAGCCGCTTTTCAGCCGCGCGAAAAGCGCTTGAGAAGCACCGCGGAGGCCACCGGGCGGGCGCCCGCCTTGGCGATCCCGTCGGCCACCTCACGGTCGGTGGAGACGACGATGACGGGCCGCCCGGGCGGCTCGGCGCGCACCAGCTGGCGGATCAACTCGTCCGCCGTGACACCCGCTTTGGAGAACAGCACCCGCACCCCGCGCGGCGGCGCGAGCAGCACGGGCGCCGCCAGCTCGGCCCCGTCGAAGACACACGTCACCTCTGCCCCGGTCTGCGCGGCGAGCTGCGAGAGCTGCCCCAGCAGCCTGAGCCGCTGCTTCTCCAGCGGCATCTGCGGATAGCCGGTCTTGGTGACGTTGTAGCCGTCGACGACCAGATGCGCCTGCGGCAGCGCGAGGAGCTGGTCGACGATCGCGGGATCATTTTCGGACAGGGCGCGGGCCGCGATGTCCTTGGGCGTCATGCGCCCCGGTTCGACCGCGTCCACGGTCTCCGCCGGCCGTACGGACACCGGCGGCAGCGCGAGCTCCCGGCGCAGCCCCTGCGCCGCCTCCAGCACGGTGTCGAGCAACAGCCGTACGCGCATGTCCTCGACGCTGCGACCCTCGCGTGCCGCCTTGCGGGTGGCCTCCAGGGCCGCCTCGGCCTCCGAGAGCCGCGCCTTGAGCCGCCGGGTCTCGCTCTCGGCGGCGGACACCTGGGCCTGCCCGTCCGCCCTCGCGGTGTCCATCTCGCCCTGCAGCTTGCGCAGCGCGGCCTCGCCCCGCTTGACGTCGCTGAGGGCGCCGCGCAACTTACGGTGAAGCGATTCGGCTTCCCTCTTCGCGGACTCCAACTCCATGCGCAACCGCTCGGTTTCGGCCTTGGTCTGACCACGCGCCTGCGCAAGCTCCTCGCGCAGCCGCTCCAGCTCCGCCCGGCTCTCCTCGTCCGCGCGCTCGGCGTCCGCCCGCAGGGCCTCCTCGCCCGCGGCGGTCACCAGTTTCACCCAGCCCGTGGGGCGCAGCACATAGGCCGCGGCCGCCACGTCCAGCGGATCCGCGGCCGGTGGCGGCGCGCCGGAGTCGAGGGCACCGGCGAGCTCCGGCTGCGCCTCTCTGAGCTTCTCGGCGATACGCTGCCGGAACAGCGGATCGGTCTCCAGCGCGGCGGCCATGGCGTTGCCGGCGAACTTCGCCCGCCTATTGGGGGCGAACCGCGCATACTGCCGCAATTGGGCGGGCAATTCGGTGACAGTCAACCCGCCGAACCCGTCCGACACGATCTGTACGACCCGTCGGCGCACACCGTCGGGCAGCGGACGGTCGAGCACCTCAGCGGCGCCGTCGTCCGGCTCCCCGCCTGTGGTCTCCACCATCCGTCACCCCAATGTCTGTGCGGGGCCCGCTCCCTCAGGAGCCGGCGCCCGGCCTGTCCACCAGTTCCACCTGGTCCACCGCATTGCACCACCGGCAGCGCACCGACTCGATGGTCTCACTGACCACCTTGCGCTCCTCGACGTTCGGCTCACCGGCCAGGTCGAGGTGCACATACTCGACGACCTTGGACGAGCGGGTCACGTCGAATCGCGTGAGGTTGCCGCAGAGCGTGCAGCGCCAGCGAGTCTCGGCGGTCGGGAGGGGAACCGTCATGTGGCAGTCGCTTTCCTTCTAGTGTCCGTCCAGCGCCGGTCTCCGGCGCGTGTGGCTCGTTACCCTACGGCCTGGCGGGTACTCGACGCTCGGCCGTCCACGGCGGCGAGGCACTCTGCATACGTCGGTCCGGTTACGTCATGCTCTGTCCCATGATCAGCACCTGGGGCACGGCGGTCGGCAGGACGATGCGCGGTCAGTCCGCGCCGGTGACGTACGGACTGATCTTCCTGTGCTGCCTGATCTTCCTGATCGGTCCCGCCTCGGGACTCAATCCGTCGTTCGGCACCGGAGATGCGCTCGTGGTCGCCCAGCGGGCCTACTTCCGGCGCTGGGGTGTGATCCCCGCCGAGCTCTTCCACGGGATCCCGGGCGCCTGGCTCACCCCGGCCACGGCCCTGTTCATCCACGGCAGCTGGCTCCATCTCCTGGGCAACATGCTCTTCTTCTACGTCTTCGGAGCGATGACCGAGGAACGCATGGGCCACGTCCAGTTCGCCGTCTTCTACGTGGTCTGCGGCTACCTCGCTCTACTGGGTTACGCGATCGCCAACTCCGGCTCCGAGCAGACCTTGGTCGGCGCCTCGGGGGCGATCTCCGCGGTCCTGGGAGCGTTCCTGTACCTGTTCCCCAAGGCCCGGGTGACCAGTCTCTTCCCGTTCCTTTTCTTCCTGCCGCTGCGCTTCCCCGCCTGGGTCGTGCTGCCCTTCTGGGTGACCCTGCAATGGCTGGCGGCGGGCCGCAGCCCCTCGGGCCCCGGGGTCGCTTATCTGGCCCACCTGGTGGGCTTCTCGCTGGGGTTCGTCTACGCGTGGGTGCGGTTCGGGCGGCCGACTAGAGTGAAATCCCCAGCAGCAGCCCCCGAGGGAGAAAACCAGCCGTGATCACCGCGATCGTGCTCATCAAGACCAGCGTGGACCGGATCCCCGAGATCGCCGAGTCGATCGCCGCGCTGGACAGTGTCAGCGAGGTCTTCTCCGTCACCGGTACGTACGACCTGATCGCCATGGTCCGGGTGAAGGCCCACGACGACCTGGCGGACGTCATCCCCGGCAAGATCAGCAAGATCCCCGGCGTCGAGGCGACGGACACCCACGTCGCGTTCCGCACGTACTCCCAGCACGACCTGGAGGCGGCGTTCGCCATCGGTCTGGACAGCTAGGCACAGCCGCGCAATCTCTTCGGGGGTGTGGGGGCGGAGCCCCCACCTACCGCCGACGGCCTCAGACCGCCGGGACGCAGCGGCCGTCCTCCGTGCGGTAGTTCCACTTGGCACCGTCCCGCACCAGTTCCTTCACCGCACGCACGAAGCGCTCCACATGCTCGTCGGGCGTACCGGCCCCGAAGCTGACACGGATCGCGTTGAGGGACTTCTCCCCGGGCGCCGCCTCGGGCGCCCCGCACTCCCCCTGCGTCTGCGGATCGCTGCCGAGCAGCGTGCGCACCAGCGGGTGGGCGCAGAAGAGACCGTCCCGCACCCCGATCCCGTACTCGGCGGACAGCGCGGCCGCGAAGTGCGAGCTGTTCCAGCCCTCGACGACGAACGAGATGACGCCGACGCGCGGGGCGTCGTCGCCGAAGAGCGACAGGACGCGGACCTCGGGCACCTCGGCCAGACCGGCCCGGACGGTCCCGATCAGCTGCTCCTCGCGGGCGACGAGCGTGTCGAAACCGGCCTCGGTCAGCGCCTTGCAGGCGGCGGCGATGGAGTAGGCGCCGATCACGTTCGGGGAACCGGCCTCGTGCCGGGCCGCGCTCTCGTGCCACTCCACGTCCACGCCGCCGTCCACCCGTCGCGTGACCTTGCGGCTGGCGCCGCCGCCCGCGAGGTACGGCTCGGCCTCGCGCAGCCAGTCGGCGCGGCCGGCGAGCACGCCCGAGCCGAACGGCGCGTACAGCTTGTGCCCGGAGAAGGCGACCCAGTCGACGTCGAGGTCCCGCACCGACACCGGGTGGTGCGGGGCGAGCTGGGCGGCGTCCAGGACGATCCGGGCACCGTGCGCGTGCGCGGCGGCGGCCAGCTCGCGCACCGGCCACAGCTCGCCGGTGACGTTCGAGGCGCCGGTGACGCAGACGAGGGCCGGGCCGTGGGGGTCACGGGCGGCGAGGGCCCGCTCCAGGGCCGTGACGGCCTCCTGCGGGGTGCGGGGCGCGTTGAGGTAGGTGACCTGGGCGTCCTTCCACGGCAGCAGCGAGGCGTGGTGTTCCGTCTCGAAGACGAACACCTGGCAGTCGGCCGGCAGGGTGGCGGCGAGCAGGTTCAGGGAGTCGGTGGTGGAGCGGGTGAAGACGACCTGGTCGTCGCCCCGGCAGTCGAGGAACTCCGCGACGGTCCTGCGGGCGTTCTCGAAGAGGTCGGTGGACAGCTGGGAGAGGTACCCGGCGCCTCGGTGCACGCTGCCGTAGTACGGGGCGTACGCGGCGACGTCGTCCCACACCCGCTGGAGGGCGGGGGCGCTGGCGGCGTAGTCGAGCGCGGCGTAGGTGACCTCGCCGCCGGTCACGAGCGGGACGGTGACGTCTCGGCCCAGAACGGGCAGGGGGGCACAAACGGTCTGGTCGGCGGCAGCGGTGGAGACAGACATGGCGAGCTCCTGTGAGAGGCAGGCGGAATCGCTGCGCGGGCCGGGTGCACGGGGGTACGGGTGTGCGGCTGCACGGCTCGGCGCAGGGAGGAAAGGCGAAAGGGGTGTGCGGAGGCGGGGCTCTACGCCCTATCGCATTCGCTTGCTCACAGAAGGCTCCCTCGAACGACCAGGACCCCTGGGATTCTCGAGGGGTCCGCGCTTGCCGTAGACCTCGCTGCCTACGACCTGGTCTTCACCCGGGGCACCCCGCCACGGACGGAGGGTTGCCGGACAGCCGGCCGGGGCCTGATGGCTGTCACTCATGACCTGATACGGCATCCTGCCACAAGATCTTCCGCCCGCAACCCGGCGTCCGTATACCGGGACGCCGAGTGGGGGGCGGCCCCACGTTCCTCGCCCCCGCCGCCCCTACCCGTCCCATCCCCACCTGGGGGCTCCGCCCCCAGACCCCCAAAAGCCCGCGCAGTTCCCCGCGCCCCTAAAAGCAGTTCCCCGCGCCCCTAAAAAAGGGGCGCGGGGAACTGCGCGGACGAACAAAACCGGGGCGGGCGGGGAATCGGGGCGCAGCCCCGCCCCAGGGGCGCGGGGAACTGCGCGAGCAACCCCCACGCGCCCGCGGGGGGAGAAGTGGACTACGACTGGCTCGCCGCCACCCAGCGTTCCAGCGTTCGCTTCGCCGCCCCCGAGTCGATCGCCTCCGCCGCCTTCGCCATCGCGGCGCGGAGCTGGTCCGCGAGTGGCGCGTCGGTCGGGGACAGGGCGACGAGGGCCGCCGCGGAGTTCAGGAGCACGGCGTCCCGTACCGGCCCCGTCTCGCCGTTCAGCAGGTGACGGGCGACGTCCGCGTTGTACGAGGGGTCGGCACCCCGCAGCGCCTCCACCGGCACCAGCTCGAGGCCGACGTCCCGCGGGTCGAACGCCTCCTCGGTGACCTTGCCGTCGCGGACGATCCACACCCGGGAGGTGGCCGTGGTCGTCAGCTCGTCGAGGCCGTCGTCGCCACGGAACACCAGCGCGGACGAGCCGCGCTCAGCCAGTACACCGGCGATGAGCCCCGCCATCCGGGTGTCGAAGCAGCCAACCGCGGAGGCGGTGACCCGGGCGGGGTTGGTCAGCGGGCCGAGGAGGTTGAACGAGGTCGGAATCCCAAGGTCCCGGCGGACCGCGCCGACGAACCGCATCGAGGGATGGAACTTGGCCGCGAAGCAGAAGGTGATCCCGGCCTCCTCCACCACCCGCGCCACCCGCTCGGGCGGCAGGTCCAGGTTGATGCCGAGCTTCTCGAGCACATCGGACGACCCGCTCGCCGAGGACGACGCCCGGTTGCCGTGCTTGACGACCTTCGCCCCGGTCCCCGCGATCACGATGGCGGACATCGTCGAGATATTGACCGTCTTGGCCCGGTCGCCCCCCGTACCGACGATGTCGACGGCCGGCCCCGGGATGTGCAGCGGCTGCGCGTGCGCGTACATCGCCTCCACGAGACCGGTGATCTCCTCGACCGTCTCTCCCTTGGCCCGCAGCGCCACCAGGAAGCCCGCGATCTGGGCGTCCGCGGCCTCACCGCTCATGATGCGGTCCATCGCCCACGCCGTATCAGCGGCGCTCAGGTTTTGGCCGCCGAGCAGTGCACTCAGTACGTCGGGCCAGGAACGGCCCGCCGCGGTGTTGCCTCCAGCGGGGTTCACAGCGCTCATAAGCCGCTCCTGGGTCCGTCGTCCCCGCAAAGGGACGCCTTGTGTAGATGGGAACACCCTATCCAGGCCCGGAGACGGCAAAGAGCCCCCGTCCAGGCAATGGACGGAGGCTCTCGCCGTGGCGATCAGTGAAGACCGGTCAACCGGTCGGAGGATCAGTGGTGGCCGTGGCCGCTCGTGATCTCCTTGTACTCCTCGACCGTGGGCTTGGGGATCTGGCTGTCCTCCCCGTAGAAGCCCTCGCTGAGCTTGGAGCGCAGCCGCTCCGAGCCCTTCACCTTGCGCTCGACACCGTTCTCGTCGACCATCGGGCCGATCTCGGCGGGCTGGTACTGCTCGTGCGCGGTGAGCGTGTGCAGGGCGTCCTGGCTGAGCGGCTCGTGCACCTCGATGAACTCACCGTGCGGCAGGCGCTTGATGATGCCCGACTCGCGGCCGTGCAGCACCTTGTCCTTGTCGCGGCGCTGGAGGCCGAGGCAGACACGCTTGGTGATGACGAACACGATGACCGGCACGACGAAGAAGCCGATGCGCACGAACCAGGTGATCGAGTTGATCGACAGGTGGAAGTGCGTGGCCCAGATGTCGTTGCCACCACCGACGAGCAGGACGAAGTACCAGCTGATCCAGGCGGCGCCGAACGCGGTCCGGGTCGGGACGTTGCGCGGGCGGTCCAGGATGTGGTGCTCACGCTTGTCGCCGGTGACCCAGGACTCGATGAACGGGTAGACCGCGATCGCGACCAGGACCAGCGGGAAGATCACCAGCGGGATGAACACACCAAGGACGAGCGTGTGACCCCAGACGTTGATCTCCCAGCCCGGCATGACTCGGATCAGACCCTCGGAGAAGCCCATGTACCAGTCGGGCTGGGCGCCCGTGGACACCATGTCCGGACGGTAGGGGCCCATGGACCAGATCGGGTTGATCGAGGCGATCGCCGCGATGGCCGCGATGACACCGAAGACCAGGAAGAAGAAGCCTCCGGCCTTGGCCATGTAGACCGGCAGCAGCGGCATGCCGACGACGTTGTTGTTCGTCTTTCCGGGGCCCGCGAACTGCGTGTGCTTGTGGTAGAAGACCAGGATCAGGTGGCCGACCACCAGGCCGAGCATGATGCCCGGCAGCAGCAGGATGTGGACCGAGTAGAACCGCGCGACGAAGTCGCCGCCCGGGAACTGGCCGCCGAAGAGGAAGAACGCCAGGTACGTGCCGACGACCGGCACGGACAGGACCGCGCCCTCCATGAAGCGGACACCGGTGCCGGAGAGCAGGTCGTCCGGGAGCGAGTAACCGGTGAAGCCGGTGAACATGCCCAGGACGAACAGCAGGAAGCCGAACAGCCAGTTGACCTCACGCGGCTTGCGGAACGCACCCGTGAAGAACACGCGCATCATGTGCACGAACATGCCGGCGAGGAAGATCAGCGCCGCCCAGTGGTGGATCTGCCGGACCAGCAGACCACCGCGCACCTCGAAGGAGATGTGCATGGTCGAGTTGAACGCCTCGGACATCAGCTGTCCCTGCAGGGGGACGTAGCTGCCGTGGTACGTGACCTCGTTCATCGACGGGTGGAAGAACAGCGTCAGGTACACACCCGTGAGGATGATGATGATGAAGCTGTAGAGGCAGATCTCACCCAGCATGAACGACCAGTGGTCGGGGAAGATCTTGCGCATGTTGGACTTGGCCAGGGAGTAGATCCCGAGCCGTCCGTCGGCCCAGTCGGCGACTTTCTCGCCGGCCGGGGCCTTCTCGCGCGAGGGGCGCGAGTCGGAAGTGGTGGTAGTGCTCATCCGCGCTCCCAGAAGGCAGGACCGACGGGCTCTTCGAAGTCGCCGAGCGCTTCGAGGTAGCCCTGTTCGTTCACGCCGATGCGCAGCTGCGGCAGGGCGTGACCGGCCGGGCCGAAGATCACTCGGGCACCGTCGGAGAGGTCGAAGGTGGACTGGTGGCAGGGGCAGAGCACGTGGTGCGTCTGCTGCTCGTACAGGGAGATCGGGCAACCGACGTGGGTGCAGATCTTCGAGTACGCCACGATGCCCTCGTGTGACCAGGCGAGCTCACGCTTGTCCTTGATGTTCTCCGGCTGGAGCCGGACGATCATCAGGGCCGCCTTGGCGATCTGGAGCTGGAAGTCCTCGTCGTGCTCCTCCAGGCCCTCGGGCTTGGCGAAGGTGAGCGAGCCGACGGCGACGTCGGAGGCGCGCAGCGGCTCGTTCGTGTTCATGTTGACGAGCAGCTTGCCCTTGGACCAGAGCGTGTGGCGCAGCTTGGTGCCGGGCAGCGGGCCCAGGTCGCGCAGCAGCATGACGCCGGAGAGCGGGAACAGGGCCAGCGCGCCGAACATCGTGTTGCGGATCAGCTTGCGGCGGCCGAGCGCGGACTCCTTGGCGCCCTGCTTGAAGTCGGCCAGGACCTTGGCCTTGACCTCGGGCTCCGCCTCGATCGGGTGACGCTGGTCGGCGATCTCCACGTCGGACATCAGGGTGCGGGCCCAGTGGACCGCGCCCGCGCCGATCGCGAACAGCGCCACACCGAGGGTCATCCCCAGCGCGAAGTTCAGCGCGCTGATGTGCCCGAGCGGGAAGACGAAGATCGACTTGTCCCTCGGGATCGCCACGTACGAGGCGATGAAGCCGACGGTGGCCAGCATCGACAACGTGAACAGCATGGCGACGACGCGCTCGGACCGCTTGGCGGCCCGCTCGTCGATGTCCTGGATGCGGGGCTCGTGGGGCGGCAGGCCCGGGTCCGCGAACGGGTTGGTCTCGTCCGCGAGGGCTACGGCGCCGTGACCGTGCTCGTCGACCTGCTCAGCGGGCAGGTTCTCTTCTGGAATGTCTTGGCTACTCATGACTTCTTGGCCTTTGCGGTCCGAGCGGCGACCCAGACGGCGACGGCGACCAGGGCGCCAAGACCGAAGATCCAGCCGAAGAGGCCTTCACTGACCGGCCCGAGGCCGCCCAGCTCCAGACCGCCGGGGCTCTCGGTGTCGTCACCGTTGACCGCGTTGAGGTACGCGATGATGTCCTTCTTGTTCTTCTCCGACAGCGTGGTGTCGGGGAAGGACGGCATGTTCTGCGGGCCCGTCTGCATGGCCTCGTAGATGTGCTTGGGGTCGACACCCTCAAGGCTGGGCGCGTACTTGCCGTGCGTCAGCGCGCCGCCCTTGCCGGTGAAGTTGTGGCACTGCGCGCAGTTCGTACGGAAGAGCTCGCCGCCCTTGGCGATGTCCGCGCCCTCGGGGCTGACCTGGCTCTTCGTCGGAATCGTGGGACCGGCGCCGAGCGAGGCGATGTACGCCGCGAGCTGGTCGATCTCGGCCTGCGAGTAGATGACCTTCTTGCTCGGGATCTGAGCACCCGGCTGCTGGGCCGGCATACGGCCGGTGCCGACCTGGAAGTCGACCGCCGCGGCGCCCACACCCACCAGGCTCGGCCCGTCGGAGGACCCCTGACCGCCGGTTCCGTGGCAGCTGGCGCAGCCCACGGAGTAGAGCTTCTTGCCCTCGTCGATGGCAAGGGACTGGGCGGTCGTATCGGCCTGCGCCTTGCTCGCGGGTGCGAACGCGGCGTACAGCCCCCCGGTGGCCGCCAGCGCGAGGAGTAGGACGACGACCGCCGCCAGCGGATGGCGTCGTCGTGCGGAGAGCTTTTTCACGGATTACCCCGGTGTCAGGATCTTCTGCGTCGATGCTTCTGGAAATGGATCGGTTCGTCGCGTGCGATCGGTTCGCCGCGGACGCCGCCCGGTTACTTGATCATGTAGATCGTGGCGAAGAGGCCGATCCAGACGACATCGACGAAGTGCCAGTAGTAGGACACGACGATGGCTGCGGTTGCCTGCTCGTGAGTGAACCTCTTGGCCGCGTAGGTGCGACCGAGGACAAACAGGAAGGCGATGAGTCCACCCGTCACGTGCATGCCGTGGAAACCGGTGGTCAGGTAGAACACCGAGCCGTACGGGTCGGAGGAGAGCGAGAGCCCGTCCTTCTTGACCAGCTCGGTGTACTCGAAGATCTGACCGCCGATGAAGATCGCACCCATCACGAACGTGACGGTGAACCACATCCGGAGCTTCTTCACGTCCCCGCGCTCGGCGGCGAACACACCGAGCTGGCAGGTCAGGGAGGAGAGCACCAGGATCGTGGTGTTCGAGGCCGAGAACGGGAAGTTGAGATGGCTCGCCATCTCCTTCCAGTGATCCGGTCCGGTCACCGATCGCAGGGTGAAGTACATCGCGAAGAGGGCCGCGAAGAACATCAGCTCGGAACTCAGCCAGATGATGGTTCCGACGCTGGTGAGGTTCGGTCGATTGACCGACGGGTGCGCGTGCCCGGTTTCTACTGTCGTTGCTGTCGCCACGACCGACATTATGTCGGTCGCTTATCCCGCCCTCACGCCCGGGGGTGCCGTTCGGGGTGTTGATGGGTTGTGTCCAGCCCGTATGGCCCATCGAAGCCCTGTCCGAACCGGTGTTGACGAGGTGTTCGAGGGGGTAGCATCCGCGCCATCGGTACCAGGAGTTCCCGAGCAATGCCGTGCTTCTTAGATGCGTGGAGGAACAATGCAGCCGACCGCCACGGTGCTGGTCTACAGCGACGACTCCAACACCCGGGGGCAGGTGCGGCTGGCGACCGGCCGCAGACCGGCCCCCGACGTCCCCCAGGTCGAGTTCATCGAGTGCGCCACGCCCGCCGCCGTCCTGACGGAGCTGGACAAGGGCGGGATCGACGTCTGTGTGCTGGACGGCGAGGCTGTTCCGATGGGCGGCATGGGCGTCTGCCGGCAGATCAAGGACGAGATCTTCAACTGCCCGCCCGTGCTGGTGCTCATCGGGCGGCCTCAGGACGCCTGGCTGGCCACGTGGAGCCGTGCGGACGCGGCGGTGACCCTTCCGGTGGATCCGGTCGAGTTCGCCTCCGCGTTGGCCTCGCTGCTCCGCCGCAAGGCCCTTTTGGGCGCCTGAGAGCTCGCTCCGCCACGTAGACCGGCGTCTGCAGGTGATGCGTGGTTGCTCGCGCCCCGCGTCGGAGCCGCGAAAGAAGACAGCCCCGCGCCCCCCTTCCGGGGCGCGGGACGATCTCAAACGCTCTCCGGGCGCAGCCTCGCCCGGTCCATCGGTTTCGGGCCCTCCGGGGTGCCCGCTGTCAGAGCGCTGCCGTTGCGCCAGGCCTTCCAGTCGACGTTCCAGTCGCCGAAGCCGTTGTTGAACGGGGTCATCTGGTCACCGTTGGAGTTCTGGACCTTCACGATGTCGCCCGGGCGGACGTTCTTGAAGAACCACTCGGCGTTGCTGGTGCTCATCCCCGTGCAGCCGTGGCTGACGTTGGCGGACCCCTGCTCCCCCACCGACCAGGGCGCGGCATGCACGTACTCGCCGCTCCAGGTGACCCGGGTCGCCCAGTAGACGGGCAGGTCGTAGGAGTCCGCGCTGCCCTCGGCGATGCCGACGGTGGTGCCGCGCATCCGTACGTAGGGTTCCTTGCTCAGTACGACCTTGACGCCGTTGCGGGTCTCATAGCCCGGCTTGCCGGTGGTGACGGGGATCTGGTTGATCACCTGGTCGTTCCTGTAGATCGTCATGGAGTGCGCGGCGGCGTCCGTGACGGCGACGAAGCGGTCCCCGGTGGTGAGCGTCAGGGGCTTCGCGTCGCCGCCCCAGAGCCGGTCGGCGACCTTGATGCCCTTGAGGTTGCTGTGGGCCTGGATGGTGGCGTGGATGGGCCAGTACTCCTTGGGGCGGTAGTGCAGCGTCTTGTCGTCCACCCAGTGCCAGGCGCCCTCCGTGGCGGGCACGGAGTCGACCTTCAGGGCGCCCTCGACGATCGCGCGGGCGGCCTTGTCCTTGACCGGGGCGCTGAGTTCGGCGGTGATGGGCTGACCGACGCCGTACTCGCCCGAGACGGGCCCCAGCGTCACGCCCAGGGGCTTGTTCGTGGTGGGCGCGGTCGTCTCGAAGTCGACGATCTGGCGGCCGGGTGCGCCGTCCTCGTCCTCCGTGCTCACGTGCACCGTGTAGTGGGCACCCGCGGCCAGCGGTGAGGTGCTGTGCCACCGGGTGCCGTCGGCGGCGAGTTCGCCGGCCACATAGCGCCCCGACGCGTCGACGGCCGTCACATCGGTGATGCGCTCGTCGTCGCCCTTGGAGGTGATTTCCAGCGGCTTGTCCGGGTCGACCTTGCGGCTGTCGCCGACCACGTCGGTGAAGGAGAGCTGACCCGCCGCGTCGTACGGCCTGGCGGAGAGCGGGTGGCCGCTTCCGCCGCAGGCAGCGGCGGCCGCGCCGAGGGCGACCACCAGCGTGGTGCGGCTGACGACCGTGCGGATTCGCGGTGCGTGATTCATGGACTCACGCTATGAACACCCGTCAACCATGGCGCGGCGAGTGAGCCGTGTGGGGGATGCGACGTGCGGCAAAAGAGGAAGCCCGGACTCTCCGTCAGGAGAATCCGGGCTTCCGGGGTGTCCAGCGATCGCTACGGGACCGCGAGCGTGCTACTGGGTGCGGTTCTCACCGTGGTAGTACTCGAAGACCCAGCCCCACAGGCCGATCAGGATGAGCGGGAACCCGAAGTACAGCATCCACCAGCCGAAGATGACGGCCATGAAGGCGATCGCGCCGCCGACACCGAGCGCGAGCGGCTGCCAGCTGTGCGGGCTGAAGAAGCCCACCTCGCCGGCCTCGTCCGCGACATCGGCCTCGTCGTTGTCCTGCGCCAGCTGGTCGACCCGCCGGGCCGTGAAGGCCAGGTAGTAGCCGATCATCACGCTCAGGCCGAAGGCCAGGAACAGCGCCGTGGTGCCGGCCGGCTCCTTCGACCACACGCCATAGACGATCGCCATGACGAGGATGAAGACAGCCAGCCAGAGGAACATCTTGCCTTGGACCTTCACTTGCCGGCCTCCTTGCCACCAGCGAGGGCCTTCTCACCGTGACCGGCGTTCTCGAGCTGGTCGAGAGCGGCGATCTCCGGGTGGTGCAGGTCGAAGGCCGGGGATTCGGAACGGATCCGCGGCAGCGTGAGGAAGTTGTGGCGCGGCGGCGGGCAGGACGTGGCCCACTCCAGCGAGCGGCCGTAACCCCACGGGTCGTCGACCTCGACCTTCTTGCCGTACTTGGCGGTCTTCCACACGTTGTAGAAGAACGGCAGGATCGACAGGCCGAGCAGGAACGAGCTGATCGTCGAGATCGTGTTCAGCGCGGTGAAGCCGTCTGCGGCGAGGTAGTCCGCGTAGCGACGCGGCATGCCCTCGACACCCAGCCAGTGCTGCACCAGGAACGTGCCGTGGAAGCCCACGAACAGCGTCCAGAAGGTGATCTTTCCGAGGCGCTCGTCGAGCATCTTGCCGGTGAACTTCGGCCACCAGAAGTGGAATCCGGAGAACATCGCGAACACGACCGTACCGAAGATCACGTAGTGGAAGTGCGCCACCACGAAGTACGAGTCCGAGACGTGGAAGTCCATCGGCGGCGAGGCCAGGATGACACCGGTCAGACCACCGAAGGTGAAGGTGATCAGGAAGCCGACCGCCCAGAGCATCGGGGTCTCGAAACTCAAGGACCCCTTCCACATCGTTCCGATCCAGTTGAAGAACTTCACGCCTGTCGGCACGGCGATGAGGAACGTCATGAAGGAGAAGAACGGGAGCAGTACGCCACCGGTGACGTACATGTGGTGCGCCCACACGGTCACGGACAGACCGGCGATGGAGATCGTCGCGGCGATCAGGCCCATGTAGCCGAACATCGGCTTGCGGGAGAACACCGGGATGACTTCGGAGATGATGCCGAAGAATGGTAGAGCGATGATGTACACCTCTGGATGGCCGAAGAACCAGAAGAGGTGTTGCCATAGCAAGGCTCCGCCATTGGCGGCGTCGAACACATGCGCACCGAATTTTCGGTCCGCCTCCAGCGCGAACAGCGCGGCGGCCAGCACGGGGAAGGCCAGCAGCACCAGCACCGCGGTGAGCAGCACGTTCCACACGAAGATCGGCATGCGGAACATCGTCATGCCGGGGGCGCGCATGCAGATGATGGTGGTGATGAAGTTGACCGCACCGAGGATCGTGCCGAAGCCGGAGAAGGCCAGACCCATGATCCACATGTCGGCGCCGACGCCCGGCGAGCGGACCGCGTCCGACAGCGGGCTGTAGGCGAACCAGCCGAAGTCGGCCGCGCCCTGCGGGGTGAGGAAGCCACCGACCGCGATGAGCGAGCCGAACAGGTAGAGCCAGTAGGCGAACATGTTCAGCCGCGGGAACGCCACGTCGGGCGCGCCGATCTGCAGCGGCATGATCCAGTTCGTGAAGCCGGCGAACAGCGGCGTCGCGAACATCAGCAGCATGATCGTGCCGTGCATCGTGAACGCCTGGTTGAACTGCTCGTTCGACATGATCTGCGTGCCGGGGCGAGCCAGTTCGGCGCGCATCAGCAGCGCCATGACGCCACCGATGCAGAAGAACGCGAACGACGTGACGAGGTAGAGCGTGCCGATCGTCTTGTGGTCAGTGGTGGTGAGCCACTTGATCACGACGTTGCCCGGCTGCTTGCGCCGCACCGGCAGCTCGTTCTCGTACGAGTCTTCGGCTGCCCCGGCACCCTGAGGTTCGTTGAGGATGCTCACAGGTTGTTCGTCTCCCGGTTCTTCTCGTGGCCCGTCTGCTCAATGCCGGCCGGGACGTAACCGGTCTGTCCCTGCGCCGCGAGCTGCTTGAGGTGGGCCTCGTAGCGCTCGGGGGAGACGACCTTCACGTTGAAGAGCATCCGGGAGTGGTCGACGCCGCACAGCTCGGCGCACTTGCCCAGGAAGGTGCCCTCCTTGTTGGGGGTCACCTGGAAGGAGTTGGTGTGGCCCGGGATGACGTCCATTTTCATCAGGAACGGCACCACCCAGAAGGAGTGGATGACGTCACGCGAAGTGAGGACGAAGCGGACCGTCTTGCCCTTGGGCAGCCAGAGGGTCGGACCGGGGTTGCCCGTCTGCGGGTTCCGCTCACCCGGCGTACCGACCTCGTAGACACCACCGGCGTTCGCCGGGAAGTCCTTCTTGAACCGGTCCGGAATGGCACGCAGGTTCGGGTCGATCTTGGCGTTGCCGGTGACACCGGGAACGTCCTCGATGTAGTTGAAGCCCCAGCTCCACTGATAGCCGACCACGTTGACCGTGACGTCGGGCTTCGGCTTGAGGCTGAGGAGCTTCGTCTCGTCGCGGGCGGTGAAGTAGAACAGCACCGAGACGATGATGAGCGGGACTACCGTGTACAGCGCCTCGATGGGCATGTTGTACCGGGTCTGCGGAGGAACTTCGACCTTGGTGCGGCTGCGCCGGTGGAAGAACACACTCCACAGGATCAGGCCCCACACCAGCACGCCAACGGCGAGCGCGGCCGCCCACGACCCCTGCCACAGGGAGAGGATCCGCGGACCCTCTTCTGTGGTCGGGGTGGGCATACCAAGGCGGGGGAAGTCCTTGTATGTGCAACCGGTGGCGGTCGCCAGGACCAGGCCCGCAGTCAGTGCCTGCAGCAGCTTCCGCCGCATCGGGCGCCGCGGCGAGCGGTCGGAGCCGTTGGGACTCACGTAGCGCCTTCCCGAGAGTCTCGCCCGCGCGGTTGGCTGCGGCCTTCTCGCTGGTCGGTCGCCGCCCTGCGTCGGGCAGGGGTTTGGATGTTTATGCGGACCAAACCCTACTGGACGCTATTTGGGGTCGCGCGGGGAGGGTGCCCAACGCGCCGCGGGTCACTCTGAAGGGGTGGGATGCCCCGCCCTGGGTCGCTTTCTGACGGGGGGTTCGGGTGCCTCGTAGCCCGGTCGACCAGGTCCTTCGGCGGCTGCGGGCTCGTTGTGGCTTGTCGCGCCCCGCGGCGGAGCCGCAGATGTCACAGCCCCGCGCCCCTCTGAGGCGCTGCCCTGACCGGGGCTTTAGCGTTGGGGTGTGGCCTACTTCGATGCTGCTTCCGCTGCTCCTCTTCATCCCGTCGCCCGGCAGGCCCTGCAGGCCTCACTCGACGAGGGGTGGGCCGATCCCGCGCGGCTCTACCGGGAGGGGCGGCGGGCCCGGCTGTTGCTCGACGCGGCGCGCGAGGCGGCGGCCGAGGCGGTGGGGTGCCGCCCGGACGAGCTGACCTTCACCTCGTCCGGCACCCGGGCGGTGCACTCCGGGATCGAGGGTGCGTTGGCGGGCCGCCGGCGCGTCGGACGCCACCTGATCGTGTCAGCTGTCGAACACTCGTCGGTACTCCATTCGGCAGAGGTCCACGAGGCGGCGGGCGGCTCGGTGACGACGGTGCCCGTCGACCGCGCGGGCACCGTCTCCCCTTCCTCCTACGCCGCCGCCCTGCGCCCCGACACCGCGCTCGCGTGCCTCCAGTCCGCCAACCACGAGGTGGGGACGGAGCAGCCGGTGCGGGAGGTCGCGGAGGCGTGCCGGGCGGCGGGGGTGCCGCTGTTGGTGGACGCGGCGCAGTCACTGCCCTGGCGCCGGGTGGAGGGCGACTGGTCCCTCCTGACGGCAAGTGCCCACAAATGGGGCGGCCCTTCGGGGGTCGGACTGCTCGTCGTGCGCAAGGGGGTGCGGTTCGCTCCCCAAGGGCCCGTGGACGAGCGGGAGTCGGGGCGGGCGGCGGGCTTCGAGAACATCCCGGCCGTGGTGGCCGCGGCGGCGTCGCTGCGGGCGGTACGGGCGGAGGCGGCCGCGGAGGCCGCGCGCCTGCGGGAACTGACGGAACGGATCCGCGTACGGGTGCCCGAACTGGTCCCGGACGTGGAGGTGGTCGGGGACGCGGTTCACCGGCTCCCGGGGATCGTCACCTTCTCCTGCCTGTACGTCGACGGGGAGACACTCCTGCACGAACTGGACCGGGCGGGCTTCTCGGTCTCCTCCGGCTCCTCCTGTACGAGCAGCACGCTGACCCCGAGCCATGTCCTGAAGGCGATGGGCGTCCTGAGCGAGGGCAACGTCCGAATCTCGCTGCCGCCGGGTACGCCGTCCGAGGACATCGACCGGTTCCTGTCGGTGCTGCCGGGCGCGGTCGCGGACGTACGCGAGAAACTTGGCGCCCCGACGGCGTCGGCGGCGCCCTCCCCGTCCCCCTCCGACTCCGACGCGCTCGTGGTGGACTCCCTCGGCAAGCTCTGCCCCATCCCGGTCATCGAACTGGCCAAGGTCATCGGGGACGTGCCGGTGGGCGGCACGGTTCGCGTCCTCTCGGACGACGAGGCCGCCCGCCTGGACATCCCGGCGTGGTGCGAGATGCGGGGGCAGGAGTACGTCGGGGAGGAGCCGGCGGACCACGGCTTCGCCTATGTGGTCCGCCGGGTGTCCTAGGCGGTCGGCCGGAAGGCTGTCCTGATCAGGCCGGGCGGGCCCGGACCTCGGTGATCAGGCCAGGTGGGCCCGGACCTCGATGGCCGCGTCGTCGCCGTACGCCTTGGTGAAGCGGTCCATGAAGTGGGCGCGGCGGAGCTGGTACTCCTGGGTGCCGACCGTCTCGATGACCAGTGTCGCGAGCATGCAGCCGACCTGGGCGGCGCGCTCCAGGGAGACTCCCCAGGCGAGGCCGGAGAGGAAACCGGCGCGGAACGCGTCGCCGACGCCCGTCGGGTCCGCCTTGCGCTCCTCGTCCGGGCAGCCGACCTCGATCGGGTCCTCACCGGCCCGTTCGATGCGCACGCCCCGTGCGCCGAGGGTCGTCACACGGTGACCGACCTTCGACAGGATCTCCTCGTCGCTCCAGCCGGTCTTGGACTCGATGAGCCCCTTCTCGTACTCGTTGGAGAAGAGGTAGGTCGCCCCGTCCAGCAGTATCCGGATCTCGTCGCCGTTCATACGGGCGATCTGCTGCGAGAAGTCCGCGGCGAAGGCGATCGTGCGGGAGCGGCACTCCTCCGTGTGGCGGAGCATCGCCTCCGGGTCGTCGGCGCCGATCAGGACGAGGTCGAGGCCGCCGACCCGGTCCGCGACCGACTTGAGCTCGATCAGCCGGGCCTCGCTCATCGCGCCCGTGTAGAAGGAGCCGATCTGGTTGTGGTCGGAGTCCGTGGTGCACACGAAGCGCGCGGTGTGCAGCACCTCGGAGATCCGGACCGAGTCGGTGTCGACGCCGTGGCGGTCGAGCCACGCCCGGTACTCGTCGAAGTCGGAGCCCGCGGCCCCGACCAGGATCGGCCGGGTGCCCAGCTGTCCCATGCCGAAGGCGATGTTCGCGCCGACGCCACCCCGGCGTACGTCGAGGTTGTCGACCAGGAAGGACAGGGAGACCGTGTGCAGCTGGTCCGCGACGAACTGGTCGGCGAAACGGCCGGGGAAGGTCATGAGGTGGTCAGTGGCGATGGAGCCGGTGACTGCGATACGCACGGCGAGGACACGCTCCTGCGACGGAGGGGGATTGACAGTTCACGCTACCCGGTCGGCACGTGCCCTCTGAAGCGGTCAAAACTACCCGATAGTAGGTCTTTCTTCGTAACGCTCGGCGTGCATACGGTTCCGTCATGACGAACCTCAAGGTCCACGGCTCCGTTCCGCACGACCTCGAAGGCGACCTGGCGTCGCTGCGCGGCGACGGCGCCATGGCTCGGCACTGGGCGGCGCCGGAACCGATCATCTCCCGTCCTGACCTTCCCGTGTCCCCGTCGCGCATCCACGGGGTGACCGTGCCTCCCGCGTCCGCCCGCCTGCTGGACGCGATGTCCGACTACGGCGACTGACAGGACCCGAAAGGATCTCGAAGAGGGCGGCCCCGAACGGCGCCCGCAGGGAACCGTGCGCTCCCCCGCTGCGTCCCATCGCTGTCCCCCGTAAAGGGGATGCGGTGTACGACCAGAAGGAGCGATGCGGTGAGCACCGAGCGACCCGAGACCGAAGCGCCCGAGCCCCCCGCGGACGGCGGCGAGCAGGCGAAGCCGCGCCGCCGCCATTCCCCGGCGGCCGTCGCGTCGGTAGCGGCGGCGGTGCTGCTCGTCGGCGGTGGCGGCGCCTATGTCGCCGCGACCGCGTCCGGCGGCGGGAGCGACCGCGGCCACTCCGCGACCCCCGGCGCCGACGGCACTCCCCCGCCGCTGGCCCTCGACGGCTACACCGAGGGCGGTACGGGTGGCACGGGCGGTACGGGCGATATCGCGCCCGGTGAGCCCAACCCCTACGGCACGACCTACCACGCGGACGCCGCCCTGCCCGCCGGCCCGCATTCCGCGCCCGTCTACGCGGCGAAGGGCGAGGTCACGGCGGCCGAGGTGACCCGCCTCGCGAAGGCCCTCGACATCGCGGGCACCCCGAAGCTCACCGGCGAGACCTGGAAGGTCGGCCAGGACAAGGACGGCTCGGGACCCAGCCTCCAGGTGAACCGGCGGGCCCCCGGGACCTGGACGTTCAGCCGGTATGCGCCCGGCACCGACAACTGCAAGGGCGTGGTGTGCAGGAGCGACCCCGGCTCTCCGAGCAGCCACGCGGTGACCGAGGCCGCCGCGAAGAAGGCCGCCGTGCCCGTGCTGAAGGCGCTGGGCCAGGACGACGCCAAGCTGGACGCGAGCGAGCTCATGGGCGCCGTACGGGTGGTGAACGCGGACCCGAAGGTCGGGGGCCTGCCCACGTACGGCTGGACGACCGGCGTCCAGGTCGGCCCGGACGGCCAGGTGGTGGGCGGCAACGGCCTGTTGAAGACGCCGGTCAAGGGCGACACGTATCCCGTGATCAGCGCGCGCAAGACCCTGGACCTGATGAACGCTCCGGCCTCCCTCGCGACGCCGGGCGGCGGGCGCATGGGACCCGGCGGCTGCGCCAGTGCCGTACCGCTGAAGGACCGTGACGAGACGCCGTGCGGCGCGTCGACGGCGGTGCCGAAGCGGGAGTCGGTGGCCGTCGAGAAGGCCGTCTTCGGGCTGGCCTCGCACTTCGTGTCCGGGCACCAGACGCTGGTGCCTTCCTGGCTGTTCGAGGTACGGCCGACAGGCACGGACTCCGCCTTCACGGTGACGCATCCGGCGGTCGACCCGAAGTACCTGACCTCGCCGGAGCCGAGCCGGGCGCCGACACCGACCGCCACCCCCAGCCCGCGACCGACCGCGGCGCCCACGTCCCGCGACGTCAAGGTGCAGGGCTACACGGCCGACGGCAAGGATCTGACCGTGAGCTTCACGGGCGGGGTGTGCGCGGACTACTCCGCCTCGGCGAGCGAGAGCACGGACAAGGTGACCGTCAAGGTGACCGAGACCCCGTGGCAGGGCAAGATCTGCATCCTCATCGCCAAGGTGTACGAGAAGACGGTGCACCTCGACCGGCCGCTCGGCGACCGGAAGGTCGTCGGGTCGGACGGCACGCCGATCCCGGAGGGCAAGGTGGCCGGCGCCTCGGTGAAGACGCCTCGGGCGCGATAGGCGCGGGAGCGGTCCGTACCGTTCTGCACCTGGCCCCGGATACGCGAAGGCGGCGTCCCTGTCGGAGGGGGACGCCGCCTTCGTACGCGTTACGCGTTCGGCAGTCGGCCGGGGCTCAGCTGAAGGAGTCGCCGCAGGCGCAGGAGCCCGTCGCGTTCGGGTTGTCGATCGTGAAGCCCTGCTTCTCGATGGTGTCCACGAAGTCGATGGAGGCGCCGCCCAGGTACGGAGCGCTCATGCGGTCGGTGACGACCTTGACGCCACCGAAGTCCTTGACGACATCGCCGTCGAGGGAGCGCTCGTCGAAGAAGAGCTGGTAGCGCAGACCGGAGCAGCCGCCGGGCTGAACGGCGACGCGCAGCGCCAGATCGTCGCGGCCTTCCTGGTCGAGCAGGGCCTTGACCTTGCCCGCGGCGGCGTCGGACAGCATGATGCCGTCGCTCACGGTGGTCTTCTCGTCCGATACGGACATCTGCTTCTCTCCCGGGTTGTACGGAGACTGCTTGCCGACGATTGCAACCGTCGGGGCCGCGGATTCATTCCGGGCCGAGAGTCTGCCTTTCCGTGGTCTTTCCGTTCTCGTCTCCCATGCTCGCACACGCTCCGCAGCGCGGACAGCGACCTGTGGACAACCTCCGGGATTCACGTCACATCGACACTATGGGCATCGTCAACATGACGTGAAGCGGTTATGATAGATAGCGTCATTTCGACGAAAAGGCTAGTCCGAATGTCCCGCTGGATCATCCCCGTGATCCAAGCGAGCGCAGAACAGAAAGGGTGCGTGTCGTGACCACCGCCCAGACCCAGGAGCTCGACGTACAGCCGACGCCCCTCGCCCTGCTGCTGCTCGGCCGTGAGGCCGACCCGAGGAGCGAGCGCGGCGTGGAGTGTCCCGGAGACCTGCCCTCGCCGTCCGACCCGGACCTCGTGGAGCGCGCCCGTGCGGCCAAGGAGAAACTCGGGGACAAGGTCTTCGTGCTCGGCCACCACTACCAGCGCGACGAGGTCATCCAGTTCGCCGACGTCACGGGTGACTCCTTCAAGCTGGCCCGCGACGCCGCCGCGCGCCCGGAGGCCGAGTACATCGTCTTCTGCGGTGTGCACTTCATGGCGGAGTCCGCGGACATCCTGACGTCCGACGACCAGAAGGTGGTCCTCCCCGATCTCGCCGCGGGCTGCTCCATGGCCGACATGGCGACGGCCGAGCAGGTCGCCGAGTGCTGGGACGTGCTGACCGAGGCCGGGGTGGCCGAGCAGGTCGTGCCCGTCTCGTACATGAACTCGTCCGCCGACATCAAGGCGTTCACCGGCAAGCACGGCGGCACGATCTGCACCTCCTCCAACGCCCAGCGGGCCCTGGAGTGGGCGTTCGAGCAGGGCGAGAAGGTCCTCTTCCTCCCCGACCAGCACCTCGGCCGCAACACCGCCGTCCGCGACATGGGGATGAGCCTGGAGGACTGCGTCCTCTACAACCCCCACAAGCCGAACGGCGGCCTCACCGCGCAGCAGCTGCGCGACGCCAAGATGATCCTGTGGCGCGGCCACTGCTCGGTCCACGGCCGCTTCTCGCTGGACTCGGTGAACGACGTCCGCGAGCGCATCCCCGGCGTGAACGTCCTCGTCCACCCCGAGTGCAAGCACGAGGTCGTGTCGGCGGCGGACTACGTCGGCTCCACGGAGTACATCATCAAGGCGCTGGAGGCCGCTCCGGCCGGCTCCAAGTGGGCGATCGGCACGGAGCTGAACCTGGTCCGCCGCCTGGCGAACCGTTTCGCGGCCGAGGACAAGGAGATCGTCTTCCTCGACAAGACGGTCTGCTTCTGCTCCACCATGAACCGCATCGACCTCCCCCACCTGGTGTGGACCCTGGAGTCCCTCGCCGAGGGCAACCTGGTCAACCGCATCGCGGTGGACCAGGAGACGGAGGCGTTCGCGAAGCTGGCGCTGGAGCGGATGCTGGCGCTGCCGTAACTCGGAGATCACTGCGCCCTCGGGCGTACCGGGATCACTCCACCCTCGGGCGTACCAGGCCCGACTCGTAGGCGATGACGACGAGTTGGGCCCGGTCGCGGGCGCCGAGTTTGGCCATGGCCCGGTTGACGTGCGTCTTCACGGTGAGCGGGCTGACCTCCAGCCGCTCGGCGATCTCGTCGTTGGAGTGGCCTCCCGCGACCTGGACGAGCACCTCGCGCTCGCGCCCGGTGAGCGCCTGGAGCCGCTCGGCCCGGGCGGAGTCCCGGCCCTCGTCCGAACCGTCCCCCTGGGCGAGGAACTTGGCGATCAGCCCCTTGGTGGCCGCCGGGGACAGCAGTGCCTCGCCGCCCGCCGCGATCCGGATGGCGTTCAGCAACTCCTCCGGCTCCGCGCCCTTGCCGAGGAAGCCGGAGGCGCCGGCCCGCAGCGACTGCACCACGTACTCGTCGACCTCGAAGGTCGTCAGCATGACCACCCGTACGTGCGCGAGTCCCGGGTCGGCGCTGATCAGCCGGGTGGCGGCGAGGCCGTCGGTGCCCGGCATCCGGATGTCCATCAACACCACGTCGGCGCGGGCCTCCCGGGTGAGCCGCAGCGCCTCCGCGCCGTCGGACGCCTCGCCGACGACCTCCATGTCGGGCTCGGAGTCGACGAGGACACGGAACGCGCTGCGCAGCAGCGCCTGGTCGTCGGCGAGCAGGACACGGATGGTCATGCGGAGTCCCCCAGGGCGGGCGCGGTGCGGTTCTTGACCGGAAGGATCGCATGGACCCGGAAGCCGCCCCCGTAGCGGGGACCGGTCGTGCAGGTGCCGCCGAGCGCGGTGACCCGCTCGCGCATCCCGAGCAGCCCGTGCCCGCCGCCCTCCTCCGGGCCGTCGTCCTGCCCGGGTCCGTTGTCGAGGACGGTCACTTCCACGTTCGGGCCCACACGTACGACGCTGATCTCGGCCTTCGCCTCCGGGCCCGCGTGTTTCTGCACATTGGTGAGGGCTTCCTGGATGACGCGGTACGCGGCGAGGTCGACGGCGGCGGGGAGGGTGGTGCCGTGGTCGGCGCGGGCGACTTCGACGGGGAGTCCGGCGTTGCGGAAGGTGTCGGCGAGTTCGTCGAGGCGGGCGAGGCCCGGGGCGGGCTCGGTGGGGGCCTCGGGGTCGCCGGACTGGCGCAGCAGGCCGACGGTGGCGCGCAGTTCGTTGAGGGCCGAGCGGCTGGCCTCGCGGACGTGCGCGAGGGCTTCCTTGGCCTGGTCGGGGCGCTTGTCCATCACATGGGCCGCGACTCCGGCCTGCACGTTGACCAGGGCGATGTGGTGGGCGACGACGTCGTGCAGGTCGCGGGCGATGCGCAGCCGCTCCTCGGCGACCCGGCGGCGGGCCTCTTCCTCGCGGGTGCGCTCGGCGCGGTCGGCGCGTTCGCGGATGGCGTGCACGAAGGCGCGGCGGCTGCGTACGGCGTCGCCCGCGGCGGCGGCCATGCCCGTCCAGGCGAAGATCGCGAGGTTCTCCTGCGCGTACCAGGGCAGGGGGCCGACCAGCATCGCGCAGGCCGTCAGCACCGTCATCGTGAGCAGGCCGACGCGCCAGGTGGTGGGGCGGTCCGTGGCCGACGCGACGGTGTAGAGGGCGACGACGGCGGACATCACCACCGGGGCTCTGGGGTCGCTGGCCACCAGTTCCAGGGCGGAGAAGGCGCCGGTCGTGGCGAGGATCGTTCTGGGGGCGCGGCGGCGGAACACGAGGGCGGCGGCGCTGAGCACCATGAGGGTGAGGCTGAGGGCGTTCGGGGTGTGCGTGCCCCAGGTCGCTCCGTTCTCCCCGTGGGGGTCGACGAAGGAGCCGGCCATCATCGTCACGAGTACGCCGGTCGCCAGGGTGGCGTCCAGGGCCATGGGATGCGCGCGGAGTCTGTACTTCGCGCGCTCTAGGGTGCTCACTCGTTTTACGGTACGGGGCCCTTGCAGGGGGCGGAACGGGGCTCTGGACATCGCCGACGACGCAGCGCCCTTCAGGGGCGCGGGGAACTGCGCGACAAGCCCCCACCGGCCCGCGGCCAAGGCACTTCCGGAGCTGAGGAGGTCCCCCCGCTCACCCCCGGAGGGAACCGTCAGCCTGGGATCAGGCCCTCGTCGGTCAGCATGGCGCGGACCTCGTCGAGGGTCGCGTCCGGGGACGGGAGGATGAGGTCCGAGGGTTCCAGGGCCTCGTCGGGCAGCGGAGCGCCCAGACGGCGGACCGAGTCGAGAAGAGTGGTCAGGGTGCGGCGGAAGCCGGCCTCGTCACCGCTCTCCATCTCGGCGAGCAGCTCGTCGTCCAGCTTGTTCAGTTCGGTGAGGTGGCTGTCGTCCAACCTCACCTGCCCCTCCCCCATGATCCGTACGATCATGTCGCCCTCCTCAGGCGCCCTAGGTGTGGGTCACTGCTTGTCGAAGCGCGGGGTGTCCCGCGGCTGGGACTGCGACTGCGACTGTCCCGTGCCGCCCTCGATCGCCTGTTGCGGCGAACCACCGGCGAGCTCGGCCTTCATGCGCTGCAGTTCCAGCTCTACATCCGTACCACCGGAGAGCCGGTCCAGCTCGCTCTGGATGTCGTCCTTGGCCAGACCGGACTGGTCGTCGAGCGCACCGGAGGCGAGCAGCTCGTCGATCGCGCCGGCGCGGGCCTGCAGCTGCGCGGTCTTGTCCTCGGCACGCTGGATCGCCATGCCGACGTCGCCCATCTCCTCGGAGATGCCGGAGAAGGCCTCTCCGATACGGGTCTGCGCCTGGGCCGCCGTGTAGGTCGCCTTGATGGTCTCCTTCTTGGTACGGAAGGCGTCCACCTTGGCCTGGAGTCGCTGCGCCGCGAGGGTGAGCTTCTCCTCCTCGCCCTGGAGGGTCTGGTGCTGCGTCTCCAGGTCCGTCACCTGCTGCTGGAGCGCCGCCCGGCGGGAGAGCGCCTCGCGGGCCAGGTCCTCGCGGCCGAGCGCGAGCGCCTTGCGGCCCTGGTCCTCCAGCTTGGTGGACTGGTTCTGGAGCTGGTTCAGCTGAAGTTCGAGGCGCTTGCGGCTGGTCGCCACATCCGCGACGCCGCGGCGCACCTTCTGCAGCAGCTCCAGCTGCTTCTGGTACGAGTAATCGAGGGTTTCGCGCGGGTCCTCGGCCCGGTCAAGGGCCTTGTTCGCCTTCGCGCGGAAGATCATCCCCATACGCTTCATGACACCGCTCATGGGCTTCGCGCGCCCCCTTCTGACGGACTTCAGCTCCAGGTACTGCAACAGAACCCACAGTACGGGCCCTGCATCCATTACCGCACTGTTCGGGGACGGATGCGCTCATCCCCAAGGACGACTGCGTACGGCACCGCTCCGGCGTAGGGAGTAGGTGGGACTCGGGGTCCACCCGTACACAACGTCCCCTCTGTCCCACTACAGACGTGCGGTGTTGCCGGATCGTTCCCCACTCGAACGACGTCCATGCCGCCGCACCCCGTACCCTTGGGTTTTGTGTTCCGAAGCCGTGCCAAGGAAGAGAAGGCCCCCGCCGACAAGGCGCAGGTGACCGACTCCAAGCAGACCCGTGACCCGCAGGCCCCCAAGGGCCGCCCCACGCCCAAGCGCAGTGAGGCCCAGACCCAGCGTCGCAGCGTCGCCCAGACGCCGACGACGCGCAAGGAGGCGGCCAAGCGGCAGCGCGACGAACGTCGTGTCCAGATGGAGAAGCAGCGCCAGGCCCTGGCCAACGGCGACGAGCGCTATCTGCCCGCCCGTGACAAGGGGCCGGTGCGGAAGTTCGCACGCGACTTCGTGGACTCGCGCTTCTGTGTCGCGGAGTTCTTCCTGCCGATGGCCGTGGTCATCCTCGTGCTGAGCATGGTGCGGGTGGGCCCGCTGCAGAACGTCGCGCTGCTGCTGTGGCTCGTGGTGATCGTGATGATCGTGGTCGACTCGATCGGCATCGCGATCCGTCTGAAGAAGCAGCTGCCCGCCCGCTTCCCCGACGTGCCCACCAAAGGTGCGGTCAGGTACGCGCTGATGCGCACCCTCCAGATGCGTCGCCTCCGGCTGCCCAAGCCGCAGGTCAAGCGCGGAGAGCGGCCCTGAGCGCGACATCGTTCTCCGGAGGCGCGGCGGATGCCTGGCTGAGCAAGCTGGGCGGACTGCGTGATGTCGTACGACAGGAGCTGGTGGCCCGGCAGCTCGACGAGCAGATAGCAGGGCGGTTCCCGGTCGGGCAGCGGTTGCGGGTGCTCGACGTCGGAATGGGCCAGGGCACGCAGGCGCTGCGGCTGGCCCGCGCCGGGCATCAGGTGACCGGCCTCGAGCAGGACGCGAAGATGCTCGCCGTGGCCCGGGAGGCGCTGGCCGCCGAACCCGAGGGCATCCGGAGCCGGGTGCGGCTCATCGAGGGCGACGGACGCGAGACGGGCGTGCACTTCCTGCCCGGCAGCTTCGACGTGGTGCTGTGCCACGGCGTACTCATGTACGTCGAGGAGCCGGACCCGCTCCTCGCGGGGCTGGCGCGGATGCTGGCCCCGGGCGGACTGCTCTCGCTGCTGGTGCGCAACGCCGACGCGCTGGCCATGCGGCCGGGCCTGTCCGGGGACTGGACGGCGACCCTGGCCGCGTTCGACACGGACGCCTACGTCAATCGGCTCGGCCTCGCCGTCCGCGCGGACCGGCTCGCCACGCTGACGTCGACGCTCGCGGGGATCGGGGCGGCGTTGCACGCCTGGTACGGCGTGCGGGTCTTCACGGACACGGCGCCCGACGGGGCCCCCGTCCCCGAGGACGTGGAGACTCTCCTGGCCGCGGAGGAGCGGGCCGGGCGGACGGACCCCTATCGCCAGGTGGCGGCCCTGCTGCATCTCTGCGGCGTACGCGGCTGATCGATCCCTGCGGCGTACGCGGCTGACCGCTGCCCGGTCGCCCCCTGTTCGGCCCTGCACCACAAGCCGGAACAGAGCCGCGAAAGGGACACTCGGGACATGGCTGCCACCCGTGCCCGCATATCGCGTCTGCTGCTCCCCATGACCGCCCTCGTCTGCGCCACCACCCTGCTCTCCGGCTGTTCCGACGCCGGGTCGCCTGCCCAGAAGGGCGGCACGAGGAACGGGACGAAGGACGGGACGACCCAGGCCGTCGTCCCGCTCGCGGCCGACGATCTGCAGAACGCGTATCTGAAGGTGATCAAGAACGTCCTGCCCTCGGTGGTGCAGATCCAGGCGGGCCACGGCCTGGGCTCAGGCGTGGTCTACGACGACCAGGGACACATCGTCACCAACGCGCACGTGGTCGGGACCGAGAAGACGTTCAGGGTGACGACGGCCAACAGCCAGAACGCGTTGACGGCCAAGCTCGTGTACACCTACCCGGGCCAGGACCTCGCCGTCATCGAACTGGACAAGGTGCCGAGCGGGCTGAGGGCGGCCACCATCGGGAACTCGGAGAAGGTCGAGGTCGGCCAGATCGTGCTCGCGATGGGCTCGCCGCTCGGTCTGTCGTCCAGCGTGACCCAGGGCATCGTGTCGGCGACCGGGCGCACCGTCAGCGAGAGCAGCACCGGCGGCGGGACGGGGGCCACCATCGCCAACATGGTGCAGACGTCGGCCGCGATCAACCCGGGCAACAGCGGCGGCGCGCTCGTCAACCTGAACGGGCAGGTCATCGGCATTCCCACGCTGGCCGCGACGGACCCGAGCCTGGGGAACAGCACGGCGCCCGGTATCGGATTCGCGATCCCCGCCTCGATGGTGCGGACGATCGCCGACCAGATCATCAGAACCGGCAAGGTCACCGACTCGGGGCGGGCCGCGCTCGGCATCACCGGCCGTACGGTGCTCGACGAGACCTACGCTCCCGCGGGTGTCGCCGTGGTCGAGGTGAAGCCCGGTGGCGCGGCCGACACGGCGGGCATCCGGCCCGGCGACATCATCACCCGGATCGGCACGAACGACATCACCACCCTCACCTCGCTCGCCGAGGCGCTCGCGGCCGACAAGCCGGGCCGACGGACCCGGGTGACGTTCGTCCGGGGCGGGACCGAGCGGACGGTCGACGTGCGGCTGGGCGAGCAGTAGGTACGGGATGAAGGCGGCGGCGAGGGGTTGACGCACGGCGAACGGGGTTGCCGGGAGCGGTCCCGGCAACCCCGGCCGGCCTACTCCGGTTCGGCGTGCAGGCTCATCGGCCCATAGATCTTCGTGCTGTCCTCGAAGAGGAACACCTGGTCCGCGCCGCCCTCCAGGAGGTCCTTCCAGACCTCGCCGATCCAGGACTCCGCATCCCCCTGTGTGGTGAACTCCTCGGGCTGCACCGCGGGTTGGACCTCTGTCCCGTCGGACTTCTCGAACCGCCACGTCCATGCCGCCATGTACGCCTCCCAGGTATGAGCACACTGCACAGCGGAAGCCGCACAAGATCCGGCTCCCGTCCGAAGCCTAGGGCCTGTCCGGCCGATCAAGTCACAGAAAAGCGGCGGGGCCTTGGCAGTGCCGGTGAGCGGGGTCTGGTGCCTTCGGGCCGGATCGCACCTGTTCAAGCCGCTCCGGCAGCTGATCGAGTCGGCGAATTCGGACACTCAAGGGTCAGCTCGACCTCGAACGCCACGGCGGACGCACCCCGACCGGCGTGACCGTCCGGATCCTGCAGCGCATCCTCGCGCTGACCGCAGCGATCTGACACAACGACAAGACCGGCCGGCCAGCCCTGCGATCACTCACCGCCTACGAACACTGACCTCGAAATCAATCGTCCAGCTACGCCGGGAGGAAAAAGCCGGTGATGTCGGCGAGGCGCCCGTCCTCGTGGTGGCGGGCGGCGCTGACGCCGGTCGACGCAGTCTCGTCCTGCCCGCCGAGCTGGGTCCAGCGGGCGAGGGAGCGGTCGTGGTGCTCCAGCACTTCGTCGATGCGGAACCGGTGGCCGGGGAAGGCTTGGGCGAAGCCGGCCATGTAGGCAGCGAGTTCGGTCAGGCTGCCGACCTCGGTCCCGGGGTCGCGGTAGGCGACCTCGTCCACCGCGACCGCGCCGAGGGCGGCGAGCCGGTCGGCGGGTTCGGCCGACCAGCAGGCGGCGTAGTCGTTCCAAAGCCGCTGGGTGTCACTCATGGTCGTCCTGCTTTCGTGGGGTCCTCAGGGAGCCGATCGACGCCATCGCGCCGTCGGTGACGCTGTGCAGTGTGGTGCGGGGCAGGCCGGCCCGGACGAGCACCAGCAGGCCCTGGTAGAGCGCGAGCAGGTGGGCGGCCGTGGTCCCGACGTCCAGGTCCGGGGGCGTGTCGCCGCGTTGCCGGGCGCGGGTCAGCGCGTCGGCGAAGCCGCCTTCGATCGCTGCCAGGCCGTGGTGCACGCCGGCGGCGGTCTGGGGAAGGGTGAAGGACTCGACGGCGGTGTTGGTGAGCAGGCAGCCCGGGTCGGGCTCGGCGCCGGTCTCGATCACCGAGGTGAAGAACGAACGGATGCCGGCCAGGGGGTCCGCCGGCTCCAGCAGGTGGACCCGGACCCGGCCCTGCACCACACGCTCGTTGTAGGCGTCCAGGGCGGCGTGGAACAGGCCGTCCTTGCTCTGGAAGGTCCGGTACAGGCTCCCCGGGTGCAGTCCGGTGGCCTCCTCGATGTCCCGCAGCGAGGCGCCGAGGTACCCCCGGTGGCGGAAGAGCCGCATGGCCGAGGCCAGCACCTCGTCCCGGTCCCAGAGCTGTCTGCGCCCCATCCCGACCTCCATAGTTGAACGGTTGCTCACAAAAATAGCACGGGAGATGATTGATTCCGAGGTCGGTCGTCACGAACTGGGCCTGGACACCCTCGTCCAGGCGCTGAGCCGGGTGCGGAACAGAAGATCGCGAGTCGCGGCACGCGTCGCGGGTCCTGAACGGCCCAGCGCGCCTGCGGGCGCTGCACCCGAACGCGCGCCACCCACGGTGACACGGGAAAATCAGGGCGTGGAACTGACTCTGCTCGGCACCGGCGCCCCCGAGGGCCTGCCCCGTCCCGACTGTCCCTGTGCGGCCTGTGCGAGTGCGCTCGGCGAGGACGCGCGGGCGGCCACCGCGCTGCTCGTGGACGGCACCCTGCTGCTCGACCTCACGCCCGGCGCCGCGTTCGCCGCGGCCCGCGCCGGGCACTCGCTGGGCGGCGTACGGCAGGTCCTGCTCTCGCATCCGCACGACGGGCCCGCCGTCGAGGTGCCGGCCGGGCTGCCGCAGCCCGTACGGGTTCCGGACGGCAGCGAGCTGGCGCTGCTGACCGGACACCGGGTGCGGGCGGTGCCGATGGACTCGCCCGGCACGGGGTACGCGGTGACCGGGCCGGACGGACAGCGGCTGCTGTATCTGCCGCCGGGCGCGGCGCCCGCGGGACTGGACGAGAACGGCGACTCGTACGCCATGGTGGTCGCCGATGTGGTGGGGCGGCCGGACGCCCTGGCGAAGCTGCGCGCGGTCGGGGCCGTCGGGCCGACGACGGACGTGATCGCGGTCCACCTCGACCACGACGTGCCGCCGGGCCCCGAACTGCGGCGGCGGCTCGCTGCGGCGGGCGCGCGGGCGGTGCCGGACGGGACGACGCTGGACTTGGGCGTCTACGAGGACGTACCCGACGTACCGCGCCGCACCCTCGTGCTCGGCGGGGCGCGTTCGGGCAAGTCGGTGGAGGCGGAACGACGTCTGGAGTCCTTCCCCGAGGTGCTGTACGTCGCGACGGGCGGATCTCGCAACGGGGACAACGAGTGGGCGTCGCGCGTGCACGCCCACCGTGAGCGGCGGCCCGGCTCCTGGCGCACGGTGGAGACCTGCGACCTGGTGCCGCTCCTGGAGGGCTCCGGTCCTCCCCTTCTCGTCGACTGCCTCTCCCTCTGGCTCACGGACGCGATGGACTCCGTGAACGCGTGGGACGACGCGGAGTGGGCCGGCGGCGGCGAACGCGCGCTGCGCGCCCGCGTCGAGGAACTCACCTCCGCCGTCCGCAACACGCGCCGCACCCTCGTCGCCGTCTCCAACGAGGTCGGCTCCGGCATCGTCCCCGCCACCGCCTCCGGACGCCGCTACCGCGACGAACTCGGCCGCCTGAACGCGGGGTTCGCGGCGGAGTGCGAGCACGTGCTGTTGGTGGTGGCGGGGCAGGCGCTGGCATTGCGGGGCTGACCGGGACCGACCGGGGCTGACCGGGTCTCAGGATTGCCTGCGGGCGATGATCCGGAAGGCGTTCGAGAAGCGGGTGCGGCGGAAGACCGGGGCCATCGCGTGGTCCAGGGCGGAGACCGAGGCGAGCAGCGGGACGCTCACCCGGGCCAGGGCCGTGTGCAGGATGCGCTGGAGCGGGGTCGGCGGGGCGGGGCGCCAGGGGGCGTCGAGGTCGGGCAGGACGCGGCCGAGGGCCAGCGCGAGGGCGCCGGCGAGGTCGTACGGGATGTGCGGTTCGCGGCGGTCCGTCGCGACGATCTCGCAGCCGAGGGACTCCAGTTCGCCCAGCAGGTTGGACAGCGGCATCAGGTGCAGATGGCGCGGCTGGCCGTACGACACCCACCACCTGCCCAGCAGCGCGCCGAACGCGCAGTCGGGGTCGGGCACTTCGACGAGGAGGTGACCGCCGGGCCGCAGGACCGTCAGGGCGGCGCGCAGTTCCTCGCGCGGGTCGCGGGTGTGCTCCAGATGGTGGAACATGCTCACGACGTCGTAGCGGGCGCTCAGCCGCCCGATGATCCGCGGGTCGGTGAGCCGGCCGCGGTGGGCCTCCTCGATGTGTCCGGCCGCCCGTGCCTTCTCGACCCGCCGGGTGGGGTCGAGGCCGTCGAAGGACGTGTACGGATGGACCTCCCGGGCGACGGCCGGGAAGTGCCCGTGCCCGGTGCCGACGTCGAGCCAGCTCTCCGGCTCGGCGTACCGGAGCAGCGCGCGGGCGGCGGCCCGGTGGCGCCCTCTGCTGCCGCGGGCGCCGAGGAGCCGGTCGGTGAGGCCGTCGAGTCCCTCGTGGAAGTCCCGGTGGTAGAAGGCCAGCCCCTCCGCGCTGAGCCGGGGGTTCTGGAAGGCGTGCGAGCAGTCCGCGCACTCGTCGACGACGAACGTGCCGGGCTTGCGCTGCACCTGGTCCGGCGTCCGCAACCGGGTGCGCAGCCGCTTCGAGCCGCACCAGGGACAGTCCTCCCGGCGCGGCTCATGGAACCGGTCGGTGCCTTGGGCGAGTTCGGCCGCGTAGGCGGCGCGGCGCTCGGCGCTCGGGGGTGGCGTGGGGGGCATGGACGCTCCTGGGGACGGCAGGGTGGGGGGGACGGCGGGGCGCGCGATCGAGCCGTACGACAATCCGACACAAACCGTACGTATCGGATCGTGATCCGGGGTGCAACGACGTGGCGCGGACGTGTTCGATCGCTGCCGGTACTGTTCGGCGAATGAGCTCGCTTAATCTCGACGACTTCACCGATCTGATCGAGCGCCCCGACGGAGGCGTGCGCCGGGACGCCGAGGCGCGCCGGGAGCGCCAGATCGTGCCGCCCGGGGCGCTGGGCCGCCTCGACGAACTGGGTGAGTGGCTGGCGGCGGCGCAGTCCGCGGTGCCGGTGCGGCCGATCGAGCACCCGCGTGTGGTGCTGTTCGCGGGCGACCACGGGGTCGCCGAACTCGGTGTGTCGGCGCGGCCCGCGGGCACCGCCGACCGGTTGGTGCGGGCGGTCCTGGAGGGCGCGAGCCCCGCGGCGGTGCTGGCGCGCCGGCTCGGCGTGCCGGTACGGGTCGTCGACATGGCGCTGGACTGCGATCCGCAGGAGCTGCCCGCCGAGGTCGCAGGGCATCGGGTGCGGCGCGGGTCGGGGCGGATCGACGTCGAGGACGCGCTGACCCTGGAGGAGGCGGAGGCCGCGTTCCGGGCGGGGGTCGCGGTCGCGGACGAGGAGGCGGACTCCGGTACGGATCTGGTGGTGCTCGGCGATGTGAGCGTCGGCGGGACGACCGCGGCGGCCGTGCTGGTCGCGGCGCTGTGCGGGACCGACGCCTCCGTGGTCACCGGGCGGGGCGGGCGGCCCATCGACGACCTCGCGTGGATGCGCAAGTGCGCGGCCGTGCGGGACGCCTTGCGGCGGGCCCGGCCGGTGCTCGGGGATCAGCTGCAGCTGCTCGCGGTGGTGGGCGGCGCCGATCTCGCGGCGATGACGGGGTTCTTGTTGCAGAGCGCGGTGCGGAAGATGCCGGTGATCCTCGACGGGGTCGTCTCGGCCGCGTGCGCCCTCGTGGGGCAGCGCGTCGCCTTCCGGGCGCCGGACTGGTGGCTGGCCGGCCAGAACAGTGGCGAGCCGGCCCAGGCGAAGGCCCTGGACCGTATGGCCCTCGAACCCCTGCTCGACCACGGGGTCACGGTCGGCGAGGGTGCGGGAGCCCTCCTCGCCCTCCCCCTCGTCCAGGCCGCCGCCGCCCTCTCCGCCGAACTCCCGGAGACGCCGGCCCCCGAGCCCGCGGCCGAGCCCGAGGCCGAGGCCTCCGACCAGAACGAGTGAACAGCCCCGCCCTCGAACGCCGGACGGGCTGAAAGACGCGGGCGGGGGCGAGTGGGGCACGCCCCGCGCCCTCGCCCGTAAACGCCGCCCGCCCCGAAGCCCTTTGGGGCACGGGGAACCGCGCGCCCGGCCCCCACCGACCGGCAGCCAAGAACCGCGCGCGAAACCCACCCCGCAACAGAATCCCGGACCGCATCACCCGTACCGCCCCTCCCCCGCACGACACACCCTGCCCCATATCATCGCCCTTTATGGGAGATGCCCGAATTGCCGCTGACCAGGAGCGAGTCCCGGCCCGTCAGGGTGAAGGGGACCACCTGTCCACAGGCGCGTCACGCAGAGCCGCCGCCTTCGCGGTCTGGTACCTGCGGGCCGTCGCGTTCATCAACTTCCTGAGCGCCGCGTGGGTGTCGCTCGGACAGGACGTACGGCGCCACAACACCGAGAACTTCTTCACCCCGTACCTGCTGACGGCAGGATTCGCGTCGGGTGTGTTCACCATGTTCCTGGCCATCACGATGCGCCGCCGCAAACGGGCCGCGTGGATCCTCAACTTCGTGCTCAGCGGACTGTTCCTGATGCTGTTCGCCGTCGCGATGACCTTCCCGGAGATCCGCCAGTACGCCCAGAACTGGGTCTCGATCGCCCTGACCGCCGCCTTCGTCGTCTCGCTCGTCGTCGGCCGCCGGGAGTTCTACGCGAAGGGCGACCGGTCGAACCCCAAGCTCGCCGCGGCCGTCGCCGTCGGCGGACTGCTCGTCGCCTCCCTGCTCGCCGCACTGCTGGTGACCGTCACCAACAGCGCGCAGGACGCCTACCGTTCGACCTTCTGGGACCGCTGGCGCTACGGCGCCCTGCGACTGGTCTCCGTCGCCGCCGACGACTCCCGCTTCCCCGGCCTGGAGATCGCCAACTGGGTCAACGTCACCATCAACGTGCTCAGCACCCTGCTGGTCCTCGCCGTGTTCTACGCCGCCTTCCGCTCCCGCCGCGCCGTCGACCCGCTCACCGAGAACGACGAGAACCGGCTGCGCACCCTGCTCGACCGGCACGGCGACCGCGACTCGCTGGGCTACTTCGCGCTGCGCCGGGAGAAGAGCGTGATCTGGTCGCCGACCGGCAAGGCCGCGGTCGCGTACCGCGTCGTCGGCGGGGTCTCACTGGCCTCCGGCGACCCGATCGGCGACCCGGAGGCGTGGCCCGGCGCCATCGAGCCCTGGCTCGCCGAGGCCCGCGCGCACGGCTGGATCCCGGCGGTGATGGGAGCGAGCGAGGAGGCGGGGACCGTCTACTCACGGCACGGGCTCGACGCCCTCGAACTCGGTGACGAGGCGATCGTCGAGACCGCCGAATTCACCCTCGATGGACGCGCCATGCGCACGGTCCGGCAGGCCTACAACCGGGTCAAGCGGGCCGGGTACGAGGTGCGCATCCGCCGGCACGAGGACATCCCGGCCGACGAGATGACGTACCTCCTGCGGCGTGCCGACGACTGGCGGGACGGGGCGACCGAACGCGGGTTCAGCATGGCGCTCGGACGGCTCGGCGACCCGGACGACGGACGGTGCGTGATGCTGGAATGCACCGATGGGGAGGGAGAGTTGCGGGCGCTGCTGTCCTTCGTGCCGTGGGGGCCGCAGGGGCTCTCGCTCGATCTGATGCGGCGTGACCGGGACGCCGAGAACGGGTTGATGGAGTTCATGGTGATCGAACTCCTGCGCCGCGCCCAGGAGATCGGGATCACTCAGGTCTCGCTCAACTTCGCCATGTTCCGTTCCGTCTTCGAACGTGGTGGACGGCTCGGCGCCGGGCCGGTGCTGCGGCTGTGGCGTTCCCTGCTCAGTTTCTTCTCGCGCTGGTGGCAGATCGAGTCGCTGTACCGGGCCAACGCCAAGTACCGGCCGATCTGGGAACCCCGGTTCCTGCTCTTCGAGAAGAGCGCGGACCTGCTGCGTATCGGCCTCGCGGCCGCGCGCGCCGAGGGGTTTCTCGAAGCACCCGGACTGCCGAAGTGGCTGCACCGCAGGCACCTGGAGTCGCATCGATGACGGCGACCGGACGGACGGGGCGAGCCTGCCGGACGGGGACCGGGACAGCAGGACAGATGGAGACCACTGCATGAACACCCTCGCCCGCCTCGCCCGCGCCGAATGGGGACTGCTGTACGTCACCGTGCGCGAGGCACTCGCCGGACAGCGTTGGCGGGCGATGCCGGTGACGCTCGGGGCCGTCTTACTGACGGCCCTCCTCCAGTTCGTGCAGAACCAGCCCTGGGGCTTCCAGTTCGTGCAGGACATCGGCTCCGTGCGGGCCGAGGAGCCGCTCTGGCTCGCCCTGCTGCGCACCCCGCTCTCCCTGTTCGTGCCGGCCCTCGACCTGCCGGTGTGGGGTGCGCTGCTGCAGCTCCTCATCGTGTTCGGGATCGCCGAGATCTGTCTGGGCTGGTGGCGGATGCTCGTCATCGCGTACGCCGCCACGCTGGCCGGCACGCTCTACGCGCGCGTGGCGATCTCGCTGAGCCCGGACAACCCCCTGGGGCTGCCCCCGACGGACGCGCAGGTCGTGGACACCGGGCCCTCGGCGGCCGTGGTCGGCCTCGCCGTGTTCGTCGCCTGGCGCTATCGGGCGTACTGGACGGGGTGGGGGGTGGCCGCGGCGATGGTGATCGAGGTGGCGCTCAAGGGGAACCTCGCGGGCAAGGAGCACATCGCCGCGCTCGCCGCGGTCTTCGTGCTGTACGGGATCTCGATCCTGCGTCACCGTCACCGTCACCACCACCGCCACCAACACCGCCACCGTCACCACCACCACCGTCACCGGCGGCCGGGCAGGGACCGGACGGGATCCGGTTTTCCGCCGATCCAGTCCTGAAGCTTGCGGCGCGGGCCGAACCAGCGGCGGTCGTGGTGGTAGGCGCGCAGGATCGACCTGGCCCGGGCGCGCGGCCTGCGGCGGTAGAAGCGCCTGGCCCACGGGGAGACCGGGCGGGCCAGCCGGACGGCGCCGATGAGGGCGACGAACGGGACGATCACGCCGAAGATCGCCATGCGGGCCTTGCCCTTGCTCAGGGCGAGCAGGGCGAAGAGGAAGTTCACGGCGACGCTCACGATGACCCCGCCGCGGTCCTGGAGTTCCTCCTGGGTCATGTCGTTGACCCCGAACGGCAGGAAACCACCGAGCACCAGACCGACGAGGGCCGCCGTGACCATGACGACCTCGACGCTCTTGCGGCCCTCCTCGCTCCAGTACACGTCGTCGAGGTGCAGGATCAGCGCGAACTCGTCGAGCACCAGCCCGGCGCCCATCCCGAACACCACCGCGAACAGGGCGGCGCCGAAGCCGCCGTGCCGGGAGCTGGCCACCGCGCCGAAGCCGCCGATCACAGTCAGGACGACGCCGGGCACGACGTGGTGGATGTGCAGACCACCCGCCTTGACGTTGCCGAACGGACCCTTGCCCGCGCGGATGAGGCGGACGATGACACGGGTGATCACGAAGGTCAGCACGAAGGAGGCGAGTGCCAGCAGAAGCGGCAGCTTTCCCGGTTCGATGATGTTCCTCTGCAACCAATGACCCATATTGCGCACTTTATCCGTGGCTTCGTGCCCGGCCGCCGCACCCGTCCTCGGCGGGCCCGCCACCGCCCCGGGTACCCTGCGCCGGTGTCCAGGACCCCTCTCCCCCACGGCCTCCGCTTCGCCTTCGGCACCCTGACCGTGCTCCCGGTCACGGTCACCCGCTGGGACCGTGAGGCGGCGCGCGGCGGAATGCTGTGCGCCCCCGTCGCCGGGCTGGTCGTCGGGGCGGGCGCGGCCCTGGTGGGCGTAACGCTGCTCGCGATGGGCGCGGGCCCGCTGCTGGCCGCCGTCGCCACCGCCGCCGTACCCGCCGCGCTCACCCGTGGTCTGCATCTCGACGGACTCGCCGACACCGCGGACGGCCTCGGCAGCGGCAAGCCGGCCGAGGACGCGCTGCGGATCATGAAGCAGTCCGACATCGGCCCGTTCGGCGTGATCACCCTGCTCTTCGTGCTGCTGGCACAGGTCGCCGCGCTCTTCCAGGCCTACGAGGCCTCGTGGGCGCGGGGTGTGCTCGCGGCCGTCGTCTCGGCGACCGCGGCCCGTCTCGCCCTCACCCTGGCCGCGCGCACCGGGGTGCCCCCGGCCCGCCCCGAGGGCCTGGGTGCCGCGGTCGCGGGCACGGTGCCCGTGCGCGGCGCCCTGCTGGTGGCCCTCGCCGTCGCCGTCGCGGCGGCCGGCGCCGGCGCGCTCCTCGGCACGTACGACCTCGTACGCGCCCCCCTGGCCGTCCTCGCCGCCTGCGCGAGTGCCGAACTGCTCCTGCGCCACTGCACACGCCGCTTCGGCGGCGTCACGGGCGATGTCTTCGGCGGCCTCGCCGAGACGGCGGCGACCACCGCCCTCGTGGCGCTCTCCCTCGGCTGAACTTCCAGCGAGCGTGGAAATGAGCGAAACCCGGTGGCGCGCGTAGGCTCGTCCCGACTATGTGCCACCCAGGTAACGACACTCCCTGAGGCCGGATCTAGGGTCATTCGTCAGGGCCCGGTCGACCCATCCCTACTCGGCCGCAGCAAAACAATGGAAGCGAGATCTCACCACAGTGACTGCTCTGACTCTCAGCACCGCCGCGGCGTCCGGCCTGCGGGCCGACGCGATCGTCGTCGGTGTCGCGAAGGGCGCCAAGGGCCCGGTCGTCGCACCGGGTGCCGAGGCCGTGGACAAGGCGTACGACGGCGCACTCGCCGGAATCCTGGAGACCCTCGGCGCATCCGGCGGCGAGGGCGAGGTGACGAAGCTGCCCGCACCGACCGGTTTCAAGGCGCCCGTCGTCGTGGCCGTCGGACTGGGAGCCGTCCCGGAGAAGGACGACACGTTCAGTGCCGAGGCGCTGCGCCGCGCGGCCGGTGCCGCGGCCCGCGCGCTCGCCGGTGCCAAGAAGGCCGTCTTCGCCCTGCCGATCACCGACGCCGCCGACGCGGGTGTCCTGGCGGAGGGCGCGGCGCTCGGCGCGTACGCCTTCGACGCCTACAAGGAGACCGGCAAGAACGGCAAGGACGCGAAGAACGGCAAGGCCCCGCTCGCCGAGGTCACGCTGCTCGGCGGCAAGCCCCGGGACGCGGCGTACAAGGCGGCCCTCGCGCGCGCCACCGCCGTGACCGAGGAGCTCAACCGCGCCCGCGACCTCATCAACACCCCGCCGAACGACCTCTACCCCGAGGCGTTCGCCGCCGTCGCCACCGCCGCCGGCAAGGAGCACGGCATCAAGGTGCAGGTGCTCGACGAGAAGGCCCTCCAGAAGGGCGGCTTCGGCGGCATCCTCGGCGTCGGCGCGGGCTCGGCCGCCGCTCCCCGCCTGGTGAAGCTGTCGTACACCTCGCCGAAGGCGACCAAGCACCTCGCGTTCGTCGGCAAGGGCATCACCTACGACTCGGGCGGCATCTCCCTCAAGCCCGCCGGGCACAACGAGACGATGAAGTGCGACATGAGCGGCGCGGCGGCGGTCTTCGCCGCCGTGGTCGCCGCGGCGCGCCTCGGCCTCGAGGTCAACGTCACCGGCTGGCTGGCGCTCGCCGAGAACATGCCCTCCGGTTCCGCCACCCGCCCCGGTGACGTGCTGCGCATGTACAGCGGCAAGACCGTCGAGGTCCTCAACACCGACGCCGAGGGCCGTCTCGTGCTCGCCGACGCGCTGTGGAAGGCGTCCGAGGAGAAGCCGGACGCGATCATCGACGTGGCGACGCTGACCGGAGCGATGGTGCTCGCGCTCGGCAACCGCACCTTCGGCGTGATGGCCAACGACGACGCGTTCCGTACGGCGATCGTCGAGGCCGCGGACGAGGTCGGCGAGGAGTCCTGGCCGATGCCGCTGCCGGAGCACCTGCGCAAGGGGATGGACTCCCCGACCGCCGACATCGCCAACATGGGCGAGCGGATGGGCGGCGGCCTGGTCGCCGGTCTGTTCCTGAAGGAGTTCGTGGGCGAGGGCATCACGTGGGCGCACCTGGACATCGCCGGGCCCGCGTTCAACGAGTCCGGCCCCTTCGGCTACACGCCGAAGGGTGGTACGGGGTCGGCGGTGCGGACGCTGGTGCGGCTCGCCGAGCTGACCGCCGCGGGCGATCTCGGCTAGGGATGTGTCGCGGCCGCGGGTGATTCGCGGCCGATCGCGCAGTACCTCCGCGTCCCTGTCACGGCGCGGAGGTACCCCCTGTATTCGGACAGTGCGACTTCTCACACACCGGCCCGGCGTCTCGAACGCTCCGGACAAGTGCGAAGATGGGTTCTCGGCAGGACAGGGCCCCCACCACAGGGCCGAAGAAGAGCGGCCGGACACCAGCCGCCGACCGGTCACTGGAGACCGGCGTGGCGCACATGCATGGAGGACGTGACGTGGCGAACGACGCCAGCACCGTTTTCGACCTAGTGATCCTCGGCGGTGGCAGTGGCGGTTACGCCGCGGCGCTCCGCGGGGCGCAGCTGGGCCTGGACGTCGCCCTGATCGAGAAGGACAAGGTCGGAGGCACCTGCCTGCACCGGGGATGCATCCCCACCAAGGCCCTGCTGCACGCGGGCGAGATCGCCGACCAGGCCCGCGAGAGCGAGCAGTTCGGCGTCAAGGCCACCTTCGAGGGCATCGACGTCCCGGCCGTCCACAAGTACAAGGACGGGGTCATCTCGGGCCTTTACAAGGGCCTGCAGGGTCTCATCGCGTCCCGCAAGGTGACGTACATCGAGGGTGAGGGCCGACTGTCCTCCCCCACCTCGGTCGACGTGAACGGCCAGCGCATCCAGGGCCGCCACGTGCTGCTCGCGACCGGCTCCGTGCCGAAGTCGCTGCCGGGCCTGGTGATCGACGGCAACCGGATCATCTCCTCCGACCACGCGCTGGTCCTGGACCGCGTCCCGCAGTCCGCGATCGTGCTCGGCGGCGGTGTCATCGGCGTCGAGTTCGCCTCCGCGTGGAAGTCCTTCGGCACCGACGTGACGGTGATCGAGGGCCTCAAGCACCTCGTCCCGGTCGAGGACGAGAACTCCTCCAAGCTTCTTGAGCGCGCGTTCCGCAAGCGCGGCATCAAGTTCAACCTGGGCACCTTCTTCTCGAAGGCCGAGTACACCCAGAACGGTGTCAAGGTCACCCTCGCCGACGGCAAGGAGTTCGAGGCCGAGGTCCTGCTCGTCGCCGTCGGCCGCGGCCCGGTCTCGGCCGGCCTCGGCTACGAGGAGCAGGGCGTCGCGATGGACCGCGGCTATGTCCTGGTCGACGAGTACATGCGGACGAACGTCCCGACCATCTCCGCCGTCGGTGACCTGGTCCCCACGCTCCAGCTCGCGCACGTCGGCTTCGCCGAGGGCATCCTGGTGGCAGAGCGTCTGGCCGGCCTCAAGACCGTTCCGATCGATTACGACGGCGTGCCCCGGGTGACGTACTGCCACCCCGAGGTCGCCTCCGTGGGCATCACCGAGGCCAAGGCCAAGGAGCTCTACGGCGCGGACAAGGTCGTCGCCCTGAAGTACAACCTCGCGGGCAACGGCAAGAGCAAGATCCTCAACACCGCGGGCGAGATCAAGCTCGTCCAGGTGAAGGACGGTGCCGTGGTCGGCGTCCACATGGTCGGCGACCGTATGGGCGAGCAGGTCGGCGAAGCCCAGCTGATCTACAACTGGGAGGCGCTGCCCGCCGAGGTCGCCCAGCTCATCCACGCCCACCCGACGCAGAACGAGGCGCTCGGCGAGGCCCACCTCGCCCTCGCGGGCAAGCCGCTGCACTCGCACGACTGATCGAGCCCCGGCTGTTTTCAGTCACCGCGTCGCCCCTGGGCGCGACGACGACCACAGACTTCCGCACCATTCGTAAGGAGCAACAGAAACCATGGCGGTTTCCGTAACCCTTCCGGCGCTCGGTGAGAGCGTCACCGAGGGCACTGTCACTCGCTGGCTGAAGGCCGAGGGCGAGCGCGTCGAGGCCGACGAGCCGCTGCTCGAGGTGTCGACCGACAAGGTCGACACCGAGATCCCCTCCCCCGCCGCCGGTGTGCTCGCCTCCATCAAGGTCGCCGAGGACGAGACGGTCGAGGTCGGCGCCGAGCTGGCCGTCATCGACGACGGCACGGGCGCGCCCGCCGCCGCCCCCGCTCCGGCCGCCGAGCCCGTGGCCGCCCCGGCTCCGGCTCCGGCCGCTCCCGCCCCGGTCGCCGAGGCCCCCGCGGCTCCGGCCGCCCCGGCCCCCGCCGCCCCCGCCGCTCCGGCCGGTGGCGCCTCCGGTACCGACGTCGTGCTGCCCGCGCTGGGCGAGTCGGTCACCGAGGGCACCGTCACCCGCTGGCTGAAGGAGGTCGGCGAGGAGGTCGCGGAGGACGAGCCGCTGCTCGAGGTCTCCACGGACAAGGTCGACACCGAGATCCCGTCGCCGGTGGCCGGCGTCCTGCTGGAGATCCTGGTCGCCGAGGACGAGACCGCCGAGGTCGGCGCGAAGCTCGCCGTCGTCGGCGCGCCCGGCGCCGCTCCGGCCGCCGCAGCCCCCGCGGCTCCGGCTGCCCCCGCCGCCGCTCCGGCCGCCCCCGCCGCGCCCGCGGCTCCGGCTCCGGCCCCCGCTGTTCCGGCCGCCCCGGCCGCTGCCGCCCCGGCTCCGGTCCAGCCCGTGGCTCCGGCCCCGGTCGCACCCGCCGCTCCGGCTCCCGCGCCGGTCGCCGCGCCCGCCCCTGTCACCCCGGCTCCGGCTCCGGCCGCGCAGGCCACCGACGAGGGCGCGTACGTGACCCCGCTGGTGCGCAAGCTCGCCGCGGAGAACTACGTCGACCTGGCCTCCGTCAAGGGCACCGGAGTCGGCGGCCGTATCCGCAAGCAGGACGTCCTCGCCGCCGCCGAGGCCGCGAAGGCCGCCGCCGCTGCCCCGGCTCCGGCCGCTGCCGCTGTGACTGCCGGTGGCCATGCGGCCAAGAAGGCGCCGGCCCTCGAGGTCTCCCCGCTGCGCGGTCAGACCGTCAAGATGACCCGCATCCGCAAGGTCATCGGCGACAACATGGTGAAGGCCCTGCACGAGCAGGCCCAGCTGTCCTCGGTCGTCGAGGTCGACATCACCCGCCTGATGAAGCTCCGCGCGCAGGCGAAGGACTCCTTCGCGGCCCGCGAGGGCGTCAAGCTCTCCCCGATGCCGTTCTTCGTGAAGGCGGCGGCCCAGGCGCTGAAGGCCCACCCGGCCGTCAACGCCCGGATCAACGTGGACGAGGGCACGATCACCTACTTCGACACCGAGAACATCGGTATCGCGGTGGACTCGGAGAAGGGCCTGATGACCCCGGTCATCAAGCACGCGGGCGACCTGAACATCGCCGGCATCGCCAAGGCCACCGCCGACCTGGCGGGCAAGGTCCGGGCGAACAAGATCACTCCGGACGAGCTGTCCGGCGGGACCTTCACCATCTCCAACACCGGCTCGCGCGGCGCGCTCTTCGACACGATCATCGTGCCCCCGAACCAGGTCGCGATCCTCGGCATCGGTGCCACCGTCAAGCGTCCGGCCGTCATCGAGACGGAGGAGGGTACGGTCATCGGCGTCCGCGACATGACCTACCTGACGCTCTCCTACGACCACCGTCTGGTGGACGGCGCCGACGCGGCCCGTTACCTGACCGCGGTCAAGGCGATCCTGGAGGCGGGCGAGTTCGAGGTCGAGCTCGGCCTGTAACCAACCCCGCTCGCGCGCTGCCCCCGTTCGGAACCTTCCGGGCGGGGGCTTCGCGTGTGCGCGGACGGGTCACCGCGGCTTCAGAGCGCTGTCCGACCACAGCACCAGCGTCTCCACCCACATGTTCGGGATCTCCGTCGGGTAGGCGGGTGTCAGGTGCCGCGTCCGGTACGCCCTGAGGACGTCGTACGTGGCGTCCAGACAGTCGCGCGAGCCGAGGTCCCCCGTCTGCGGGTCGACGCCGACGAGAAAGCCCCGCTCCTCGACCGTACGGATCATGGCGCGGGCGGCCTTCACGTCACTGGTCGACGAGTCGGTGCAGCGGTAGCGGCTGTACGGGTGGGTGGACTTCCCTGGAATGGGGGTCCCCCCTGCTCGAGCGAAGCCGAGAGCTTGGGGGAGCGCGTCACGTGACATGTCGCCGAACATCCGCGCGTACGTGCCCTCCGCGTGCCAGGCGCCGATGTCGCCGCCGGGCGGGGTGTAGAGCGCGTTCGACGGGTTCTCCACCGCGCCGTACACCCAGCGGTCGGTGCCGGTGATCCGGAAACCCCAGCCGACGTGCCCGAACTTCTGCGCGCCGTCCGGCTTGACGAAGACACACGCTCCGCCGGAGGCGACCGAGGTGCCGTGGGCCCGCGTCGCACCCGGCCGCGCGGCCGCCCCCGTGTCCACCGGCCCGCACGCCGCCACGGCCGCGACCGCCCCGGCCACCAGAGCCCAGCGAAACGCCCGCTTCCGTCCCCATCCGCCCATGCCAACCCCCTGGCGTTCGCGGGAGCCCCCGTGGGAACCCCCGCGCCGAAACCCCTGTGCCGACCCACACACCGTGCGGGGCCCGCGGGTTCTCCGGGTGACACGGACGTGACGCCTCCGGGCCCCACCCGGTACGGCTCTTTACGTCCGCGGCCGCTCTGACAGCGTGTAAGTCTCGTCTCACCTGCATGAAAGCGCCCCCGTACGCCTCTCTCCGACGGGGATGCGGCCTTATTGTCTAAAGGTCAAACGCCCTTGGGGCCGGCCCACCCCCAACGAAGGAGCCCCTCATGACCGCGCCCGTCGTCCACTCGCTGCGCGAACAGATCCGCGAGCACATCGTGGAGGGGATCGTCAGCGGGCGCTGGAAGCCGGGTGAGCGGATCGTCGAGCGGCGGATCGCGACCGAGCTGGAGGTCAGCCAGACCCCGGTGCGGGAGGCACTGCGCGAACTGGAGTCGCTGCGGCTGATCGAGTCGGCACCCAACAAGGGTGTGCGCGTGCGCAACCTGACGGCCGCCGACCTGGAGGAGAGCTACCCCGTACGGGCCGGTCTGGAGGCCATCGCGGCGGAGCTGGCGGCCGAGCGGCTCGCCCAGGACTGCTCGGCCCTGGAGCCGCACGTCACGGCGCTGTACGAGGCCGACCGACTGTCGGACGGCACCGGCCAGGTCCGTCACACCGTCGCCTTCCACCGCGAACTCGTGCGCGCCGCGGGCAACTCCGTCCTCCTGCACACCTGGGAGGGTCTGGGCATCGAGGTCTTCACCGCCCTGTCCATCCGCTGGCTGGGAACCGTCCAGCAGTCGTACGCGGAGGAGCACGAGGCGCTCGTGGACGCCTTCCGGCGCCGGGATCCGCTGATCGCCGACCTGGTGAAGGCACACGTGCTGGGCTGCGCGCCGCGCCCGTGACACAACCGAGCACACCCATGCTCACCTGGGGAAACCCTGGGAATCCAAGGCACCCGGTGCCTGTCGTCAAGGCACCCCGTGCCGACTTTTGCGATACGAAGAGGTTTTCGCCTTCCACCCTTTGATCGATCATCGATCAGGGAGTTACAGTCAGCGCTGGGCTCCCACCAGAGCCCGCCGCCCTGTCCTGCCAAAGACATAAGGGCACCCCCGAAAACCCCTTGCCGATGAGGGAACCCCCCTCCGCATCCGGAAGGCGGCGCAATGACCGACCCCACCGCAATCCAGCCGAGCGAGCTCGACCAGCTCCCGGACCGCGACCCCGAGGAGACCGCCGAATGGCAGGCCTCCCTGGACGCCGTCACCCAGGCGGCCGGGCCGCACCGTGCCGCGTACCTGATGCGCCGCACGCTGGAGCGCGCCGAGGGCAACGGTCTCGCGCTGCCCAAGCTGCTTGAGACCGACTACGTCAACACCATCCCCACCGCCGCCGAGCCCGTCGTGGACGGCGACGAGGCGATGGAGGCCCGGATCACCGCCTGGAACCGCTGGAACGCGGCCGCGATGGTGACCCGGGGCGCGAAACACGGCGTCGGCGGCCACATCGCCACCTTCGCCTCCGCGGCCTGGCTCTACGAGACCGGCTTCAACCACTTCTTCAAGGGCAAGGAGTCCCAGGAGGCTCCCGGCTCCGGCGACCAGCTCTACATCCAGGGCCACGCCTCCCCCGGCATCTACGCCCGCGCCTTCCTCGACGGCCGGCTCACCGAGCAGCACCTCGACAACTTCCGCCAGGAGGCGGGCGGCAACGGCCTCCCGTCGTACCCGCACCCGCGGCGCCTGCCCTGGCTCTGGGAGTTCCCGACCGTCTCCATGGGCCTCGGCCCGCTGTCGGCGATCTACCAGGCGCGCTTCAACCGCTATCTGACCAGCCGCGGCATCAAGGACGTCTCGCAGTCCCACGTGTGGGCGTTCCTCGGCGACGGCGAGATGGACGAGCCCGAGTCGACCGCGGCACTCGCCCTCGCCTCCCGCGAGGGCCTGGACAACCTGACCTTCGTCATCAACTGCAACCTGCAGCGCCTCGACGGCCCGGTCCGCGCCAACTTCAAGATCGTGCAGGAGCTGGAGGCCCAGTTCCGCGGCGCCGGCTGGAACGTCGTGAAGTCGCTGTGGGGCTCGGCCTGGGACGAGCTGTTCCAGCTCGACACCACGGGCGCGCTCGTACGCCGCCTGCGCGAGGTACCCGACGCGCAGGTGCAGACGTACCAGACCCGCGACGCCGCCTACATCCGCCAGGACTTCTTCGGCGCCGACCCGGCGCTCGTCGAGATGGCGAAGCTGCTGAGCGACGACAAGATCACCGAGTGCTTCCACCTCTCCCGCGGCGGCCACGAGTCCCGCAAGGTGTACGCGGCCTACCGCGCCGCCCTCGCCCACAAGGGCGCGCCGACGGTGATCCTGGCCCAGACGGTCAAGGGCTTCACGCTCGGCGAGGGCTTCGCGTCCAAGAACGCCAACCACCAGATGAAGAAGCTGTCGACGGACGAGTTCAAGCAGATGCGGGACCTGCTCGAGCTGCCCATCTCCGACAGCCAGTTCGTCGACGGCCAGGTCCCCTACGGCCACCCGGGCGCCGACTCCCCCGAGGTCCGTTACCTCCAGGAGCGCCGCGCGGCCCTCGGCGGCCCGGCCCCGGCCCGCCGTACGCACGCGCTCGCCCCGCTGCCCGCCCCCGCCGACAAGGCGTTCGCGTCCTTCGACAAGGGCTCCGGCTCGCAGAACGTGGCGACCACGATGGCCTTCGTCCGCCTGATCAAGGACCTCGTCCGCGACAAGGAGACCGGGAAGCGCTGGGTGCCGATCGTCCCCGACGAGGCACGCACCTTCGGCATGGAGAGCCTCTTCCCCTCCCTCGGCATCTACTCGCCCAAGGGCCAGACGTACGAGCCGGTCGACCGCGACCAGCTGATGTACTACAAGGAGGCCAAGGACGGCCAGATCCTCAACGAGGGGATCACCGAGGCCGGCTCCATGGCGGACTTCATCGCCGCGTCCACCGCGTACGCCACGCACGGCGAGGCGATGATCCCCTTCTACATCTTCTACTCGATGTTCGGCTGGCAGCGCACGGCGGACCAGATGTGGCAGCTCGGCGACCAGCTCGGCCGCGGCTTCCTGGTCGGCGCCACGGCAGGCCGTACGACGCTGACGGGCGAGGGCCTCCAGCACGCCGACGGCCACTCCCCGGTCATCGCGGCGACCAACCCGGCCGCCCTGTCCTACGACCCGGCGTTCGCGTACGAGATCGCGACGATCGTCAAGGACGGTCTGCGCCGGATGTACGGCGAGGCGGCCCCGGGCGAGGACTCGAACGTCTTCTACTACCTGACGGTCTACAACGAGCCGATGCCGCAGCCCGCCAAGCCGGCCGGCCTCGGTATCGACGAGGGCATCGTCAAGGGCCTCTACCGCTTCAACACGGCCGAGTCGGCGGGCCTGTCCCCCGTCGCCAACGCCCCGCGCATCCAGCTGCTGGGCTCCGGCACGGCGATCCACTGGACCCTCCAGGCGCAGAAGCTGCTCGCCGAGGAGTGGGGCGTGGCCGCCGACGTGTGGTCCGCGACCTCCTGGACGGAGCTGCGGCGCGACGCGCTGGAGGCCGACGCGGCCCTGCTGCGCGGCGAGGAGCGGGTGCCGTTCGTCCGTCAGGCGCTGCACGGCGCCGAGGGCCCGGTGCTCGCGGTCTCCGACTACATGCGCCAGGTCCCGGACCAGATCGCGCAGTGGGTCGAGCAGGACTACTCCTCGCTCGGTGCCGACGGCTTCGGCCTCTCCGACACCCGTGAGGCGGCCCGCCGCCACTTCGGCGTCGACGCGCAGTCGATCGTCGTCGCGGCGCTGGCGCAGCTGGCACGACGGGGCGAGGCCAAGGCGTCCGCGGTGAAGGAAGCGCGGGAGCGCTACGGGCTCTGACGGTCCGCCTGTTGCATGAGGGGCGCGGTGGCTACGGCCGCCGCGCCCTTCGGCGTTCCCGCGCGCTCTTCGGCGTTCCCGCACGCTCTTCGGCGTTGCGGCGCGCCCCTTCGCTGTCAGTGGGGCCCGGCATCATGGCCGTATGCGTGCTGCCCGCCTGATCAAGATGGTGCTGCTGCTCCAGTCGCGGCCGTCGATGACCGCCGCCGAGCTGGCGCGGGAGCTGGAGGTCTCCGAACGGACGATCACGCGGGACGCGCAGGCGCTGTCGGAGGCGGGGGTTCCGGTGTACGCGGACCGGGGCAGGGCCGGGGGCTACCGCCTGATCGGCGGCTACCGCACCCGGCTGACGGGCCTGGCCCGGACGGAGGCGGAGGCGCTGTTCCTGAGCGGGGTGCCGGGGGCCCTGCGGGACATGGGTCTGCAGGACGCGGCCTCCGCCGCGCGCCTGAAGGTGTCCGCCGCCCTCCTCCCCTCCCTGCGGGACGCCTCGCGGGCGGCGGGACAGCGGTTCCATCTGGACGCGCCCGCGTGGTTCAACGAGCCCGAGACGCCCGAGCTGCTGCCCGCGGTCGCGGAGGCGGTCTGGGACGACCGCCGGATCACCGCGGGGTACCGGCGCGGGACGGCCGAGGTGGAGCGGGTGCTCGAACCGTACGGGCTCGTGCTGAAGGCGGGCGTCTGGTACCTGTGCGCGCGGGTGCCCGAGCCCGGGTCCGCCGGATCCGGCCCCTTCCGGGTCTACCGGATCGACCGCTTCACGGAGGTGAAGCCCGCCACGGAGCGCTTCACCCGGGAGGACGGGTTCGACCTGCCCGGGTTCTGGGCGGAGCGGGCCGAGCAGTTCGCACGGTCCATCCTGCGGGCGGAGGCCGTCGTACGGCTGTCTCCGGAGGGCGTGAGGAGACTTCCGTACGTCGTCGACCCCGCGTCGGCGAGAGAGGTGCTGGGCGAGTGCGGTGCCCCTGACGGGCGGGGCTGGGTGACGGTCGTTCTCCCCGTCGAGTCCGAGGAGGTCGCCCATGGGCAACTGACGGGGCTCGGGCCCGAGGTGGAGGTGGTCTCCCCCGCGGCGCTGCGGGACCGTTTCGCGGGGGATGCGGTGCGGCTGGCGGCGCTGTACCGGTGACTGGGGAGTGCCTCGGGAAAGCGGCTCGTAGCTGGCGGTCTTACCGTCGGCATGTGCACGCATAACAATCTGCGGCACTCCGCGTGCGTCACTCCCGTTCAGGCCCGATGCTGGACCCGTGATGGACGAGACGGAGTTCTGGGAGCTGGTGGACACGACCCGCGAGGCCGTCGAGGGCGACCCCGAGGACCACGCCGACCTGCTCGTCGAGCGGCTCGTCCAGCGGGACCCGGACGCCGTGCTCGACTTCGCCCGTCACTTCGAGGCCCGCTACAACCGCGCCTACCGCTGGGATCTGTGGGGCGCGGCGTGGGTTCTGCTCGACGGGGTGAGCGACGACGCCTTCGACTTCTTCCGGTGCTGGCTGATCGGCCAGGGCCGGGAGGTCTTCGAGGGCGCGATGCACGACCCCGACGCGCTCGCCGATCTCCTGGACGACTTCGACGAGGAGCTCGACGGGGACGGTGAGGAGCTCGGGTACGCCGCGGACGAGGCGTACGAGCAGCTGACCGGGGTCGTCGCGCCCGACCTGGGCATTCCGCCGGCGTCGCCCGAGCCGGAGGGGACGCCGCTGGACTTCGAGAACGAGTCCGTGCTGGCCGAGCGCTATCCCAAGCTGTGGGAGCGCTTCAGAGACTGAGGCAAGGTGGCGTACGGGGTGACGTACGGCAGGTGTGCCTCGTGGTTCTTGTGGTTCTTGTGGTTTTCGTGGTTCTTGTGGTTTTCGTGATTCTCGTGGGCGTGGTACGGAGGTGCGGCGTTGGCTCGGTCCAGTGCCGAGGCGGTGGCGGCGGCGGGTCCCACGAGGACCGTCACCACAGCGCAGGCCACGGTCCACGGGGTACGCAAAGCGGTGCTCCAACCGCCCGCGCCGGCCGCCTTGTTCGCCTTGCCCGCCTTCTCAGTACGCCTGCTGCTCATCTTCCCCACCTCCAGTCGGCTGTTACGAGAAGGACACTAGGGAGCGGCGATCTGAGACACCGTTGACTCGACTGTGGGCTGTCTGTGAACGGTTCCTCGCCCCCCGCCGCCCCTACCCGTCCCATCCCTGGGGGCTACGCCCCCAGCCCCCCTATCGGCCTGAACGGCCTCGTCCTCAAACGCCGGACGGGCTGAGGCTTTCCGGGGCGCGGGGAACCGCGTGAGCGGTCAGCGGCCCTGGAGGTGGGCGGCTCGGGAGCGGATTCCGGGGAGTTGGGACGTCAGCGCCGCGCCGGGGCAGTTGGTCATGAAGCCCGCGTCGTGGCCGGCCAGCGTGGGCAGAACCGCACTCGTACCGGCGGTGTAACGGCTGAGGTCGTTGCTGGAGACGAGCCGCACCGTGGCACGGGGATCCACGTCGGACAGCCCCAGCTTCCACGCCGCCAACACGGCGATCGCCTCGGTCATCGCCCGCGGCACCGGCGTCCCCGCCCCGAACGTACCGATGGCCGCGATCCCCGCGGTGCCATGGTTGAACCCCTGCGTATGCGCACCGGTGACGGCCCGGTCGACCCCACCCGCCCGCCCCTCGTAGATCGTGCCGCAGCGGTCGACGAGGAAGTTGTACCCGATGTCGTCCCACCGCCGGACACCGGTCTGACCGGCGTAGAGGGAGCGGATGATGCGGGGCACGTCGGCGCACCTGTACGCGTTCGGCGAGTCGGTGTGGTGCACGAAGACCGCGACGACCTGGTCGTCGTAGCGGGCGGGTGGCTGCGCGTGCGTGCTCCTGGCGTCCAGCCACCGCGACCGGGGCACGATGACCGGCCGCGCCGCGCGATGCGGACCCGCGGGCAGGGGCGCGGCCACCGGCCGCTCGCGCTCGACGACCGTCCGGTCGACCCCCGCCGCACACACCACCAGCGCGAGCACGGCGAGCAGACCGGGCACGCACCCGAGCACGACGACGACGGCACGCCGCGTCCACACCCTCCGCGCGAGCCGCGCCCAGGCCCCCCGCGCCTTTCGGAAGACACGCATGGAGCCACCCTGGCCCGGTTCCGATCCCCCCGCGATGTGTGCTGTGCCACCTGGTGGAACCATCGCCCTGGTCCGGGACGTTTTTACAGGTCCACGCACACGTGGCCGTTTCCCGGCTCCACGCGCGCGTGCCTGATCACTGGGCCTGCCCCACGCGTACTAAGGGGCCCAAGAGAAAGGCGGCTCCGTGGACCTGCTCGACATCCTGCTGTTGCTGGTGATCCTTGCCTACGCGGCGTCCGGCTACCGGCGCGGGCTGGTCGCCGGCTGTGTCTCGCTGGCCGGTTTCGTGGGCGGTGCCGTCATCGGCGTATGGGTGCTGCCGTGGATGATGGACCTGGTGACGGCGGGGACGTCGGCGGCGACGGTGACGGCCGTGCTGACGGTGCTGGTGCCCGCCGTGGTGGGCCACGAGCTGGCGGGCCGGCTGGCGCTGAAGCTGCGCCGCGAGCTGGATCAGGGGCCGCTGCGGGTGGCCGACGGGGTCGGCGGGGCGGCGGCGAACACGGTGGCGGTGCTGCTGGTGGCCTGGGTCGCCGCGAGCGTCCTGGGAGCCTCCTCGTCCACCCTCATCACCCAGTCGATCCGCAACTCCGCGCTGCTGGGCGCCGTACAGACGGCGATGCCGGACACGACGCCCACCTGGTTCTCACGGGCCACCTCGGCGCTGACGGAGGCGGGCTTCCCGCAGGTCTTCAACCCGTTCGAGAACGAGCCGACGGCGGGTGTCGCGAAGCCCTCCGGCGACAGCGTCACCGCGGCCGCGACGAGCGCCGCCAAGCGCAGCACGGTGAAGATCGAGGGCGCCGCGGGCAACCAGGGCCGGGAGGGCAGCGGGTTCGCGTACGCGGCGCAGCACGTGATGACCAACGCCCATGTGGTGGCGGGCATCGACAACCCGACCGTGCGGGTGGGCGGTGTGGGCCGCGTGTACTCGGCGCGGGTGGTGTTCTTCGATCCGCGCAAGGACGTCGCGGTCCTGTACGTACCGGACCTCAGGGTCCCCCTCCTGCGCTTCGACGACAGCGCCAAGCGCGGCGACTCGGCGGTCGTCGCGGGGTATCCGCAGGACGGCGGTCTGGATCTCCAGGCGGCCACGGTCGCAGGCCGGATCAACGCACGGGGCCAGAACATCTACAACTCGAGCATGGTCACCCGGGAGATCTACTCCATCCGCTCCACCGTCCGCCCCGGCAACTCCGGCGGCCCGCTCCTCACCACCGACGGCAGGGTGTACGGCGTCGTGTTCGCCCGCTCGACCTCGGACAACGAGACGGGTTACGTCCTGACGGCCGACGAGGTCGCGGGCGACGCCCGGCGGGCGGCGGCCGCGACGACACCGGTGGACACCGGCGACCTGATCACCTCGTAGCCGGTGACCCCGTGTCGGTCGGGGTCGGGGCCGCTCAGAGAGAGCGGCCCATGAACACGTCGTCGACATACTCGCCGTCGAGCAGGAACTCCTCGGGCAGGACGCCCTCCACCTCGAAGCCCGCGGACTCGTAGAGCTTCCGTGCCGGGGCGTTGTGCCCGAGGACGCGCAGCGTGATCCGCCGGGCGCCCTGCCGTCGGGCCCCGTCCATCACGGCCCGCAGCAGCCCTCGTCCGACGCCCGCGCGGCGTGCCTCCTCGGCGACGACAAGTCCCTGGATCTGCCGGACGTGGGAGTTGCAGGCGAGGGGCGTGGGATAGCCCAACCGGATGTAGCCGACGAGGACGCCGTCGAGTTCGGCGACGTGGTGGTCCCGGGGGCCGAACCGCTCGTTGTAGAAGGGTGCGTACGGCGGCTGGGGGCGCGGCATGACAGCGTGCAGGGTGGACCAGGTGGCGCGGTCGAGACGGCCGAGCGCGTCCTCGTCGTCGAGGGTGGCGATGCGTATGTGCGGTACCGGCATGAAGGTCACTTTACGGCGGCCCCGCGCAGTTCCGTCCCGTACTTTCCCGGCGCGCGCGGCAGGATGGACGCATGAACGACTCACCGCTCGCTCCGGATTCCCGTAGGTCCCGTATCGCGATCGCCGGTGCGTCCGGCCTGATCGGCTCGGCGCTGACGCGCTCCCTGACCGCGGACGGACACGAAGTGGTCCGCCTCGTACGGCGTGCGCCCCGCGGGAAGGACGAGGTGCGGTGGGATCCGGACGGGCAGCGGATGGACGCCGCGGGGCTCTCCGGGTGCGCGGCGGTCGTCAATCTCGCGGGGGCGGGGGTCGCTTCGCGGCGGTGGACGGAGGCGTACAAGCGGAAGATCCTGGACAGCCGGGTGCGGGGGACGGCGACGCTGGCCGCGGCGGTGGCCTCTCTCGACGAGCGGCCGCGGGTGTTCGTCAACGGGAGTGCGATCGGGTTCTACGGCGAGACGGGCGACCGGGTGGTGGACGAGTCGGCGCCGCCCGGGGAGGGATTCCTTCCCTCCGTGTGCGTGGCGTGGGAGGGGGCGGCGGCACCGGCGCGGGAGGCGGGTGTCCGTACCGTCTTCGCCCGTACGGGGCTGGTGGTGGCCCGTGAGGGTGGGGCGTGGGGGAAGCTGTTTCCGCTCTTCAAGGCGGGGCTCGGTGGGCGGATGGGGGACGGCCGCCAGTACTGGAGCTACATCTCCCTCCATGACGAGGTGGCCGCGATCCGGCATCTCATCGACACGTCGTCGCTGTCCGGGCCGGTGAACCTCACCGCGCCGACGCCCCTCACCAACCGGGAGATCACCGAGGCGATGGGGCGCGTCCTGCATCGGCCCACCGTCTTCCCCACCCCGGCCCCCCTCCTCCGGCTCGCCCTCGGCGACATGTCCGGCGACATCCTCGGCAGCCAACGCGTCCACCCCACCCGTCTGCTGTCCTCCGGCTTCACCTTCGCCTTCCCGTCGATCGAGGGGGCGTTGCGAGCGGCGCTGCACTGACAGACGTCCCTCGCCCCCGCCGCCCCTACCCGTCCCATCCCTGGGGGCTGCCGCCCCCAGCCCCCCGCTTCGGCCTGAACGGCCTCGTCCTCAAACGCCGGACGGGCTGAAAATGTGAACCGGCGCCGACAAGAGCGCCCCGTCAGGGGCGCGGGGAACTGCGCGACCAGCCCCCACTCACCCGCGGACAAGGAAACCGTGCACCCCCATGCGACCGTGCACGCCCGACGCGCGACTGTCCACGGCCCCCAACGCACCTACCCTCGACCCGAACTCGGGTATCCCCAGGGCCCGTTGGGGGCATGACGTTCCCACCGGCCGCGCAACCTCGAGGAGGGGTACGTGCTAGAGCCCGTAAGCAAGGCGGACGTGGACGTCGTCATCGTCGGGGCCGGAGCCGCGGGACTCGCGGCCGCCCAGCACCTGACCAGGGCGGGCCTCACGACGAAGGTTCTGGAGGCCGCCCCCACCGTGGGCGGCCGCATGACTACGGAGAAGGTGGACGGCTTCCGGCTCGACCGCATCGGCCGGCTCCTGTCCACCTCGTACCCCGAACTGCACCGCACCCCGGGCCTGAACGCCCTGACCCTGCGCCCGTTCTCCCCGGGCGTGCTGCTGCACAGCGACGGCCGCCACCACCGCGCCGCCGCCCCCGCCACCCCCCGGAGCGCAAGGGGCGCACTCACCGCCGCGCGCGCCCTCGCAAGCGCCCCCCGCCTCCCCCGGAGCCAGGCCTCACGCCCCGGCCCCCTCGGCGGCCACCTCGACCAGACCCGCCTGGCCACCGCCCTCGCCCGCCTCGCCGTCACACCACCCGAACGTCTCCTCACCCGCCCCGACCTCCCCACCGCACAGGCCCTGACCACCCGTGGTCTGCCGCCCCGTACGGTCGACGGTTTTCTGCGCCCCCTGCTCACCGCACTCCTGTGCGACCCGACCCTCACCACCTCCAGCCGCGCCGCCGACCTGGCTCTGCATTCGTTCGCGTCGGGCCGGCTGTGCCTGCCGGAGGGCGGCGCGGACACCCTGCCTGAGCTCCTCGCCGCCTCCCTGCCCCCGGGCACCGTCCACACCGGCGTCGAGGTCACCGCGGTCTCCACGACCACCGTGACGACGAAGGACCACGGCGAACTCACCTGCCGGGCCATCCTGCTGGCGAACGGAGCCCGCGCCGCGGCCCGGCTGCTGCCCGGTCTGCGCGTTCCGGCCTTCCATCCGGTGACGGTCCTGCACCACACCACGGACGAGCCCCCGTTGACCGACCCGGCCCTGCTGCTGGACGCCGACCGGAGCGGCCCGGTGGCGCAGACGGCGGTCATCAGCCAGGTCGACCCGTCCCGCGCGCCCGCCGGACGGGCGCTCGTCTCCTCGATGGTGCTGGGCACGCCCCCGGCCGCCACCCATCTGGACACCGCGGTCCGCGCCCAACTGGCCCGCCTCTACGGCACGTCGACGACCCGCTGGGAACTCCTCGCGGTCCACCACACCCGTGACGCGGTCCCCGCGATGCCCCCGCCGCACGACCTGCGCCGCCCTGTACGCCTCCTGGCGGGCCTGTACGTCTGCGGGGACCACCGGGACACCGGCACGGTCCAGGGCGCCCTGCATTCGGGCCGGCGGGCCGCCCACGCCCTCATGCTGGACCTGGGCGCCCGTCCGGCCGCGACGGAGGAGCATCTGGAGACGGCCGCCTGAGTCAGCCCAGGGCCGCCACCCGGTCCCGGTAGCCCCGTACGGGTGCCGCGTCCCGGTACGGTTCGAGCCGTCGCTCGAAGTCCCGTACGTACTCGACGGCCCGGACCGACCGCATCTCCGCCGCCTGTCCCGCGGCCTCGGCACCCAACAGGCAGGCCTGGTCGAGCTCCCCGAGCCCGAGCCGTGCCGAGGCGAGCACCACCCGGCAGAACAGCCGGCTGCGCGCGAAGCCGGGCGCCCGCAACTGCAGCGAGCGCTCGGCGTGCTGCGCCGCGGCCCGGTACTGCTGCAGATCCCGGTGGCAGTGACCGAACTCGTCGGCGAGCTGCGCCTCGTCGAAGAACCGCGCCCAGTGCGGGGCCTCGTCCCCCGGCCGGGCGGATTCGAGGGCCCGCTCGGCGCGCACCAGCGACGCCGTGCAGGCCCGCACCTCCCCGAGTACGCCGTGCCCGCGCGCCTCCACGGAGTGCAGCAGCGCCTGGACGACGGGCGGCGCGGACGAGCCGACGCCCTGCTGCGCGACGCGGGCGAGCTGCACGGCCTCGCGCCCGTGGCCGAGGTAGACCGCCTGCCGGCTCATGGTGACCAGGACGTACGAGCCGTACGCCCGGTCGCCGGCCGCCTGCGACAGCCGTAGCGCCTGCACGAAGTAGCGCTGCGCGAGCCCGTGCGCGCCGATGTCGTACGAGGTCCAGCCGGCGAGGCGGGTGAGGTCGGCGGCGGCCGCGAACAGGCGCCGCCCGGTCTGCTCGCCGTACACGCCGCGCAGCATGGGCTCGGCCTCGTGCTCCAGGTAGCGGACCAGGGCCTGGCGGGCGTGGCCGCCGCCGTAGGCGTGGTCGAGGGCGCGGAACAGTTCGCCCACCGAGCGCAGGGCGGCGATGTCCCCGCCGGTGACCTTCTGGCCGGGGCCGCGTTCGGTCTGGCTGCGCTGGCGGGGGACCGCGGGGCGCCCCTGGGCGGGGATGCGCGCGGCGGCCTGGTCGCCACGGCTCACCCGGTCGTCGGCCCGTCCGATCAGCCAGTCGCGGCTGGGGACGACGAGCCCCGCCGGAGTGAAGGCGATCTTGCGGAGCTCGGCGTGGCTGCCGGAGTCCTTGCGCCACAGCCCGCTGACGATGTCCACGGCCTCCTCTGGGCTCGCGGCGAACTCGAGGCCCGCGTAGACGGGTGCGCAGGCGTCGAGCCCGAGGTCCTGCGCGGTGAGGCGGCGGCCGAGGCGCCGCGTGAACACCTCGGCGATGAGGGCGGGTGTGGTGCCGCGGGGCTGCTGCCCGCGCAGCCACCGCGTCACCGATGTCTTGTCATATCTCAGGTCAAGTCCGTGTTCGAGGCCGAGCTGGTCCACGCGACGGGCGAGACCTGCGTTGGAGAACCCCGCTTCTGCGATGAGCGCGGCGAGCTGGCGATTGGGCGTGCGCTGCGCGGGTCGTTCCGTCATCTGCGGTGCGGTCTCCTGCCTTCCGGACATCACTGGGTGCCCGGATTGCCTGTGAGCAGCCCTTATGGCCTCATGGACGGCGCGAATGTAGCGGAGAGTAAGCACGTGATCGCACTCTTCGACGTACATTCATCCGATCGTGTGAGGATTGACCGCCGGGCTGACGCGCGCGGCCCGGACGTACAGTGGCGTGGGCGCGTTACGTACCTGACGAAAGGTTCTTTCGCCTGCCGGACAACGGGCCCGCCGGTTGCCACACCACAGGTTCTGAAGGTTCTGAGGCTTCTAGGGAGGCGCTTGCCGTGAGTGAGTTGCGGTTCGTCCGCATGGGATTCGGTGCCGAGGCCGTGGAGTACCAAGAGGCCTGGGACGAGCAGCGCCGCGTGCATGCCGCCCGTTTCCTGGACGAGGTCCCCGACACCTGTCTGCTCCTGGAGCACCCGCCGGTCTACACGGCGGGCCGGCGTACGGCGGACAGCGAACGGCCCCTCGACGGCACCCCCGTGGTCGACGTGGACCGCGGCGGCAAGATCACCTGGCACGGGCCCGGGCAGCTCGTGGGCTACCCGATCCAGAAGCTGCCGCGCCCGGTGGACGTGGTGGCGCACCTGCGGCGGCTCGAAGAGGTCATGATCCGGGTCTGCGCCGAGTTCGGCGTCGAGACCAGCCGGGTGGAGGGCCGGGCGGGCGTCTGGGTCCTGGGCGACCCCGTCGCCTCGCGCCCCTCCCTCGGCGGGCTCTCCCTCGACTTCGACCCGCGGCTGACGGACGAGGAGTTCGACCCCCGCCTGAACGGACCCGAGTACGCGCCCTCCAACGCCGGGCAGCGGCGCGAGGACCGAAAGATCTGCGCCATGGGGATCCGGGTCGCCAAGGGCGTCACCATGCACGGCTTCGCCCTGAATGTGAATCCGGACACATCCTCCTTCGACAAGATCATCCCGTGTGGGATCCGGGACGCCGGGGTGACGTCCCTGGCGTACGAGCTGGGGCGCGACGTCACCATCGCCGAGGTCCTGCCGGTCGCCGAGAGGCACCTCCGCGACGTCCTGGAGAACGCGGACCTGCGCCCCCGCGAGGTCGAACGGGCCTCGGCCTGACGGATGTCGGCTGCGGGTGTTCCCCGCGCCGCCCGAGGCAGGGCTTCGCCCCGATCCCCCGCCTGTCCGAAGTGGCCCGACCGCGGGCCGGTGGGGGTTGCTCGCGCAGTTCCCCGCGCCCCTGGGGCCGGGGCTGCGCCCCGGATCCCCTGGCCGCCCGATTCGTTTGGCTGCGGGCCGGTGGGGCTGGGCGCGCAGTTCCCCGCGCCCCTCAACGGCGCTGGCGCGCATCTTTCAGCCCGTCCGGCGTTTGAGGACGAGGCCGTTCAGGCCGAACGGGGGCTTGGGGGCGGAGCCCCCGAGTGGGGATGGGACGGGTAGGGGCGGCGGGGGCGAGGAAACCCCGGGAATGCACCCCCGGTCCGCAAGGTTGCCCACCCCGGGGGCCGAGAACCGTACGGGCGTACCCTGGTGTACGCCGAAGAATCGAAGCTACAGGGAGCCGATGTGTCCGCAGTCGCACCCGACGGACGCAAAATGCTGCGCCTGGAGGTCCGGAACGCCCAGACCCCCATCGAGCGCAAGCCCGAGTGGATCAAGACCCGGGCGAAAATGGGCCCCGAGTACACGAAGATGCAGAACCTCGTGAAGAGCGAGGGCCTGCACACGGTCTGCCAGGAGGCGGGCTGCCCCAACATCTACGAGTGCTGGGAAGACCGCGAGGCCACGTTCCTGATCGGCGGCGACCAGTGCACCCGGCGCTGCGACTTCTGCCAGATCGACACGGGCAAGCCGGAGGCACTCGACCGCGACGAGCCCCGTCGCGTGGGCGAGTCCGTGGTCACGATGGACCTGAACTACGCCACCATCACCGGCGTCGCCCGCGACGACCTGGAGGACGGCGGAGCGTGGCTGTACGCCGAGACGGTCCGCCAGATCCACCGGCAGACGGCGGAGCGGGAGGCCGGCCGCACCAAGGTCGAACTCCTCGCCCCCGACTTCAACGCCGAGCCCGCCCAGCTCGCCGAGGTCTTCTCGTCCCGCCCGGAGGTCTTCGCGCACAACGTCGAGACGGTCCCCCGGATCTTCAAGCGCATCCGCCCGGGCTTCCGCTACGAGCGCTCGCTGAAGGTCATCACCGAGGCGCGCGACTACGGTCTGGTCACGAAGTCGAACCTCATCCTCGGCATGGGCGAGACCCGCGAGGAGGTCAGCGAGGCCCTCACGCAGCTGCACGAGGCGGGCTGCGAGCTGGTGACCATCACGCAGTACCTGCGTCCCTCCGTGCGCCACCACCCCGTGGAGCGCTGGGTCAAGCCGCACGAGTTCGTGGAGCTGAAGGAGGAGGCCGAGCAGATCGGCTTCTCCGGTGTCATGTCGGGCCCGCTGGTGCGCTCCTCGTACCGCGCCGGCCGGCTGTACCAGATGGCCATCGAGAAGCGGGGCGCGTACGTCGCCTCGCAGGCGGTCTGAACACCCGTACGGAGCAGTGCGGGCGACACAATTTGAAACGCCGTACAACGCGAGCGGTGGCACTCAGTGCCACCGCTCGCGTGTGAATCGGCGCACAAGCAACTCCCCCCACAATGTGGCCAATTCACCGCGCTGCCGACTGTCCACGCAGATGGGAACAGGCGTCAGGACTGCGTCAGGCTGGAGGCCCGCCGCATCAAGGCTTCATTGGTGTTTGACCGGTCGGTCACGCCCTGGTAACACCAATCAGTGACCCTGGTCTTACGCCACGTACCGCCCCGTCCAGAGCCGTCATCCCGAGGGGGGACCTCCATCATGCAGGCCGCGCCCGTACGCGCCACAGCCATCCCGTCGTTCACCGATGCACTCCGTGCCGTCGAGTCGCTGCTCATGAGCAGCGGTCAGCGCACCGCCCGCCGCAACGCCTGGACCTCCGTGCTGGAGGACCGCCGCCGCGCCAAGGACCGGGTCGAGGCGCAGCGCGTGCTGGAGTCCGTGGCGACGCGTTCGTAGCCGTCGCCGGACCCCCGTGCGGGCACTGCCACCGCCCGCCCGGACACTGCCGTCGTCGGCGCTTGTCGGGCCACGTAGACTTCGTGGCATGGCGAGGAAGGAAACTGCAGCGGACGCTGCGAACCCCGGGCGACTCAAGCAGATCGCTCTGACCTACAAGATGACTCGCAAGGCCGACTCCAAGATCGGTCTTGTACTCGCGGCAGTCGGAATCGTCACCTTCGGTGTCTTCCTCGCGATCGGCCTCTTGATCGACCACCCGTACTACCTGGGCATTCTCGGCCTCCTGCTCGCCTTCCTCGCGACGGCGATCGTCTTCGGGCGCAGGGCCGAGCGAGCCGCGTTCGGGCAGATGGAGGGCCAGCCGGGCGCAGCCGCGGCCGTGCTGGACAACATCGGCCGGGGCTGGACCACGACTCCGGCAGTGGCGATGAACCGCAGCCAGGACGTGGTGCACCGAGCGGTCGGCAAGGCCGGCATCGTGCTGGTGGCCGAGGGCAACCCGAACCGGGTGAAGAGCCTGCTGGCGGCCGAGAAGAAGAAGATGGCGCGGATCGTCGCCGATGTGCCCGTGCACGACGTGCTCGTGGGCACCGGTGAGGGTCAGGTCGAGCTGAAGAAGCTCCGCACCACGATGCTGAAGTTCCCCCGCGTCCTGACCGGCCCGCAGGTGACGGCCACCAACGACCGGTTGCGCGCGATGGGCGACCTGATGAGCAACATGCCCCTTCCGAAGGGTCCGATGCCCAAGGGCATGCGGATGCCGCGCGGCGGACCGAAGGCCCGCTGACACTCCTCTGAGCAGAGTTACGACGATGGGGGCGCCCGGATCACTCCGGACGCCCCCATCGTCGTACCGTTCGCGGCACCCCACTCGTCGTACGGCCTGGTGCCCGCTCGCATGATCCGCCGGACAGGCCCTAGGCCCGGACCTCGATCGTGCGGGCCATGCGGTCGTGCAGGCCCCGGCCGTCGCGGTCCCAGATCAGGGCGGGGATGGCCACGCACAGCAGGGCGGTGCGCAGCAGGACACGCAGCGGGTTGAGACGGCCGCCGCCCTCGGGGACGATCCGCAGGCCCAGGAGGCGCTTGCCCGGGGTGAAGCCGACCGTGCCGACGGTCAGGACGCCCAGGACGAAGAAGACGAGCAGGGCCCAGTTGCCCGTCGACCCCGGCTTGTAGCCGTGGGTGAGCAGTCCGTATGCGATCAACAGGCACAGGGCCCAGTCGATGGCGAGGGCGCCCAGCCTGCGGCCGGGGCGGGCGATGGAGCCGGGGCCCTGTTCCGGCAGACCCAGCTGTTCGCCTCGGTATCCGAGGTCGGCACCGGCGTCCTCCAGGGCCGCGCGGGGTCCGGAGAGCCACGATCCGATTGCTTGCCTGTTGTCCACCCGTCCACGGTACTGCGCCCGTTTTGGCATACGGACAGGAGGGGCCCGACCGCCCCACGTCGGTTAACTTGGGCGAAACAAATGGGTCACGCTGGAGAAATCCCCCATCCCTATGGTCGGCTCCAGCGTGTGCCACCGCACTGGCCGCACGAACGAACTACCACCCCGGTCCACTGTGGGCGGGAGTAGGAGGAGCTGGATGTTCCAGAACGCCGACGAGGCCAAGAAGTTCATCGCGGACGAGGACGTCAAGTTCGTCGACGTCCGCTTCTGCGACCTGCCGGGCGTGATGCAGCACTTCACGATCCCGGCCGAGGCCTTCGACCCGGCCGAGGAGCTCGCGTTCGACGGTTCCTCGATCCGCGGCTTCCAGGCCATCCACGAGTCCGACATGGCGCTCCGCGCCGACCTGTCCACCGCGCGCGTCGACCCCTTCCGCCGCGACAAGACGGTCAACATCAACTTCTTCATCCACGACCCGATCACGGGCGAGCAGTACTCCCGTGACCCGCGCAACGTGGCCAAGAAGGCCGAGGCCTACCTCGCGTCGACCGGCATCGCCGACACCGCGTACTTCGGCCCCGAGGCCGAGTTCTACGTGTTCGACAGCGTCCGCTTCGACACCAAGTCGAACGAGGCGTTCTACCACATCGACTCCGAGGCCGGCGCCTGGAACACCGGTGCCCTCGAGGACAACCGTGGTTACAAGGTCCGCTACAAGGGCGGCTACTTCCCGACCCCGCCGGTCGACCACTTCGCCGACCTGCGTGCCGAGATCTCCCTGGAGCTGGCCAAGTCCGGCCTCCAGGTCGAGCGCCAGCACCACGAGGTGGGCACCGCCGGCCAGGCCGAGATCAACTACAAGTTCAACACGCTGCTCGCCGCGGCCGACGACCTCCAGCTCTTCAAGTACATCGTGAAGAACGTCGCCTGGCGCAACGGCAAGACCGCGACCTTCATGCCGAAGCCGATCTTCGGCGACAACGGCTCGGGCATGCACGTCCACCAGTCGCTGTGGGCCAACGGCGACCCGCTGTTCTACGACGAGGCCGGTTACGCGGGCCTCTCGGACACCGCCCGCTACTACATCGGCGGCATCCTCAAGCACGCCCCGTCGCTCCTCGCCTTCACGAACCCGACGGTGAACTCGTACCACCGTCTGGTCCCCGGCTTCGAGGCCCCGGTCAACCTGGTGTACTCGCAGCGCAACCGCTCCGCGGCCATGCGTATCCCGATCACCGGTTCGAACCCGAAGGCCAAGCGCGTCGAGTTCCGTGCGCCCGACTCCTCCGGCAACCCGTACCTGGCCTTCTCGGCCCTGCTGCTCGCGGGCCTCGACGGCATCAAGAACAAGGTCGAGCCGGCCGAGCCGATCGACAAGGACCTCTACGAGCTCGCCCCCGAGGAGCACGCGGGCGTCGCCCAGGTCCCGACCTCCCTCCCGGCCGTCCTCGACCGTCTCGAGGCCGACCACGAGTTCCTGCTCGCGGGCGACGTCTTCACGTCCGACCTGATCGAGACGTGGATCGAGTACAAGCGCACGAACGAGATCGCGCCGCTGCAGCTGCGTCCGCACCCGCACGAGTTCGAGCTGTACTACGACGTCTAAAGATCACGACGCCAAAAGACGCCTGAAAAACTGAGGGCCGCCACCTGTGAGTACAGGTGGCGGCCCTCGGCCGTGGTCCGTCAGGGCACCACGATGACTACGACTCCACCACCGAAGCCGTTGCTGAAGCCGTTGTTGAAGCCGAACCCGTTGTTGAAGCCGAACCCGTTGTTGAAGCCGAAACGGTTGAAGCCCGTGTTGAAGCCGTTGTTGAAGCCGAACCCGCAGTTCCCGAAGCCACGGCCACCCCAGTTGGAACAGCCATGGGTGACATGGGTCTGGGCTTGGGCCGGGGCAGCTGCCGAGGCCGTACCTGCTGCGCCGATCGCGGCGCCTCCGGCCATCAGAACGCCGATGGCGGATACCGCGAAGAAGCGCCTCGCACGTTGTGCCTTCATGGATGAATCCTCCTTGCACCCCTCGTGCGGTCTTTCGGAGGCACGAGACGGATGGCAGATGGCCGTGACCGCGGCGGAGCGGGTCCGGCGCGATGCTCGCCCGAGTACAGGGAGTACGTTCAAACCGCCGCCGCGTGCAGCGGGCGTACTCCGGTGGCGGCTCTTTTCATTAAGAGCTGCTCGCGAATAAAGGCTAGTCGGCGATCGACCACTCAGCATCTTGGGCGGAATCCCCCAGATCTCGCACGGAATCCCACAGGTTGCCTTTGCACCTCCTAGGGCTGTTCGGAACCGCTTCATGGGCATCCGCAGGTGCACACTGGACAGCGGGACGAGTGCCTTACTGCGGGGGTGATGCAGATGCAGAGCCGGTTCCGGAGCGATCCGCGGTTGACCGCACGCATGACGGTCACGCTGTTCCTGCTCGGATTGCTGTACGTGGCCTTCGTCGCTGCGTTGATCGTGCTGCTGAAGTCCTGGGTGCTGGTCGTGGTCGTCGCGGCCCTGCTGCTGGGCGCGCAGTACTGGTTCTCCGACCGGATCGCGCTCTACGCGATGCACGGCCGGATCGTGGAGCGCGAGGAGTATCCACAGCTGCACGGGGTCGTCGACCGGCTGTGTGCCGTCGCCGACATGCCGAAGCCGCTGGTCGCCGTCTCGGACATCGACATGCCGAACGCGTTCGCGACCGGGCGGAACGCCGATCACGCGGTCCTCTGCGTGACCACCGGGCTGCTGCGGCGGCTGGAGCCCGACGAGCTGGAGGGCGTGCTCGCGCACGAGCTGTCGCACGTGGCGCACAAGGACGTCGCCGTGATCACCGTGGCCTCGTTCCTCGGGGTGATCGCCGGGCTGATCGTGCGGTTCGCCTTCTACTCGCAGCTCTTCGGCGGGCGTGGCCGCAAGGACCAGAACACCGTGGCGATCTTCATGGCGGTGATGGCCGTCTCCGCGGCCGTGTACGCGATCAGCTTCCTGCTCATCCGGGCCCTGTCCCGGTACCGCGAGCTGGCCGCCGACCGGTCCGCCGCCCTGCTCACCGGCCGGCCCTCGGCGCTGGCGTCCGCGCTGACGAAGGTCTCCGGGGACATCGCGCGGATCCCGACCAAGGACCTGCGGACGGCACAGGCGTTCAACGCGTTCTACTTCACGCCGGCCCTCGGTGCCGAACCGGGGATCGCGAAGCTCTTCTCGACCCACCCCAGCCTGGAGCAGCGGCTCGAACAACTGGCCAGGATCTCGGCGGAGCTGGGTGAGGCGGCGACTCCGGAGAGCACCGCCTGACTCTTCCTGCCGCTTCCTGACTCCTGTCCCTCCTGTCCCTCCTGTCCCTCCTGTCCCTCCTGGGCCATGGCCCTTCGTCCCTTCCGGAAAGGCAGCCGACTGCATGGGGTTCCTGGACATCCTGCTCGGGCGCACCAAGGCCGTCGCGCCCGATCTCGACCAGCTCTTCGGGCTGCCGTCGGCGGCCGTGACCCTGCAGGCCGCCGCCGGGTTCACCCCGACCGGGACGGGCGCGGTGTGTTTCGCGAGCGTCGAGGGCGGGGCCTTCGCCCAGGCACACCAGGAGGTGCAGGAGCTGCTCGACGCGGATGCCGAACGCACGGGTCCACCGGTGGAGGTCAGCCGGGACGAGTACGGGTATTCGTGGCTGGTCTCGCGGCGGGAACCGGACGATCTGCCCGCGCTGGTCGGTGATCTGCACGCGGTCAACAGCGCGCTGGAGGGCAGCGGCTTCGGACCGCAGCTGCTCTGCTCCGTGGCCGGCTTCCAGGACGCCGGGCAGCGACGGCTCGGGCTCGTCTACCTCTACAAGCGCGGCACCTTCTATCCCTTCGCGCCGCTGGCCGGGGAGGCCCAACGGCGCGACAACGCGCTGGAACTGCAGGTCAAGGCCGCGCTCGCGGACGATCTGCGGATCGAGCAGGACCTCAGCCGCTGGTTCCCCATCTGGGGCGCCCCGGGTCTGTGACCTCCCGGGAACCGACGTACGGGTGCTACGTCCGGGTGGCTACGTCCGGCGTTCCTGGCGGCGGGCCTCCAGCGGACGCTCGCGGCGGTAGCGGCGCTCCCACTTGGCCTGCTGGTCACGGCGCTGACGGTAGGCGCGGTAGCTGGTGTCCGGACGGGCCGGGGAACCGGACGTGCCCGAGGGCGCCGCCGCGGACGTGCTGCCCCAGGTACGGCCGTAGCGGGCGTACACGAAGAGCAGGGCGATCGCGGCGAGCCACAGGACGTGGTTCGAGAAGCCCAGGACGACCAGGGTCACGGTCGCGGAAACGATCAAGGTTCCCATGACGGGACTCCTTGTGTGCGTGGGTGGCTGTGTGCCGACAGGGCACTGGGGGGTGGGTCCCCGTCCGTCGGTGCGTAGAGAGTAGCCCCGAGTCCGCCTCCTGATGCCTGTCCGACGAAAAGCAGACGTGGCTGAAAAGCGGGCGTGGGTCATCGGGGGTCATGGGTAAATGGGCGGATGCTCGCCTCCTTCGCACACGACCACGACGGTGAACGACTGAGCTGCGTCAGCGGCGGCGGTGACGATGGCCACGGCACCGGCCATGGCGATGGCCGTGGCGCCACGGCCACCGTCGTCCTGTTGCACGGCGCGGGCCTCGGCAACAAGGAGCGTCTGCTGCCGCTGCTGGAGGAGTTCGTGGCACGCGGCTGCCGGGGCCTCGCCCTCGACTTCTCCGGACACGGCGAAAGTTCGGGCGAACTCAAGGACCTGAGCCTGCGCCGACGCTTCGAGCAGGCCGTCTCCGTCATCGACGCGTCGGTCCCGGCGGACGGACCGCTGATCCTCGTCGGGTTCAGCATGAGCGGCCAGACGGTGGCCGATCTCGCCGGGCACTACGGGCGGCGCGTGGTGGCGCTGGGCCTGTGCGCGCCCGCGGTGTACGGCGCCGAGGCGTGGCAGGTTCCGTTCGGGGAGAGTGGGAGAGGGCGCTTCAGCGAGATCATCCGGGCGCCGGACAGCTGGCGGCAGGCCCCCGCGCTCGATGTGCTGCGCGGGTACGACGGCCGTGCGGTCCTCGCCGTGCCCGGTACGGACGCCGTCATCCCGCCCGCCGTCACCAACGCCGTGACGGACGCGCTCACCGCCCGTGCCCAGTTCACCCGGCTCGAATTCCCCGATGCCGACCACATGCTGGGCCTGTGGCTGCGCGAACACGCCGCCGACCGGGCACGGTTCGTGGACGCCGTACTCGTGGGACCGGGTGAGCGGGGGTGGACAGCGACCCGCGGCTGGGTGGCCGAACAGCTTCCGGCCGGCAGGAGCGTACGGGAGTCCACGGCCCTGCGCGGCGGCTGGAGCTCCCAGATGCGCCGACTCACCCTCGACGACGGTACGGGTCTGGTGCTGCGGTCGTTCGTGAAGCCCTTCTACCGCCGTCATGCGCCCGGCCTGCTGGCCCGCGAGGCGTCCGTCCTCACCCTGCTCGCCCCGTACGAGGGCGTACCCACGCCCGAGCTCCATGCCGTCGACGCCGCCGCCGAACACTGCGACCACCCCTCGCTGTTGATGTCCTCGCTGCCGGGCGGGGTACGGGTCGACGAGGAGGATCTGGACCGGCGCATCGACCTGCTGGCCGGCCAACTGGCCCGTATCCACGCGGTGGTTCCGGCCGACCGCCCGCGCCCCTACCAGGCATGGACCTCGCCCGAACGCGTCCGTGCGCCCCGGGGCGCGCTGTGGGAGCGGGCCGTGGACGTGATCCGGCGCGAACCCCCGGCGTACGAAGGGTGTTTCCTGCACCGGGACTTCCATCCCGGCAATGTGCTCTTCACCGGCGCGGGCGACACACTGCGGATCAGCGGGGTGGTCGACTGGGTGGAGACCTCGTGGGGGCCCGCCGACCTGGACGTGGCCCACTGCTCCACGGCCCTCGCGCTGCTGCACGGGGAGGCGTACGGCCTGGGATTCCGCGCGCGGTACGAGGCGCACGGCGGACGCCGACCGGCCGACGCCGAGGACCACTTGTACTGGCGGCTGCTGGACGCGCTGGCCTACTCCCCCGACGCCGAGAAGCTCGCGGTGCCGTGGCGGGAACTGGGGCGCACGGATCTGACCCCCGAGCTGCTGGGCGAACGGCTGACGGCGTATGCGACCGGACTGTTCGAGCTGTACGGCTGAAGGCGACGGCGACGGCGACGGCGACGGCGAGACGGTCGCCGGAGCGGGAGGCGCGTTTGCGGGTGTCAGGTCCGCACGGCGCGGGCTACGTCGGCGGTGACGTCTCCGGAGAGGGCGCGGTTGCTGCGGGCGGTGGCGTCCTTGGCGGCGCCCGCCGGGACGTCGTCCAGGGTGACGACGACCGTGTCGAGGAGGTTGCCGCCCTTGTCCCGGAAGTCGACCTGGACCGCGTACCTCTTCGCCCCGGACGTCGGGTTGGTGGCGGTGGCCTTGACGGTGGCCCGGCCCGCGGAGTCGATGGTCACCTGGCCGCCGAGCTTCACCTCGTCCTTGGCATTCAGACCGTTCTTGAACTCTTCGAACTTCCGCCCGGCCTCGGCGGTCGCGGAGGCGAGGGTGCCGCCGGCCTCGGACGCGAGGGAGGAGGCGGCGGAGGCCACGTCGGACGGGGTGGTGCCGTTGGAACACCCGGCCAGGGCGGCGCCGAGGGCCAGGAGGAGCACGACAGCCACGGCTCCCGGGCCGGTCCCTCGTGCGCCGGGCGCTCGTATCCCGCTCACCCCGTGTACCCCGCCTGTCCCGCGTATCCCTTGCCTCGCGTGCCGCGCCATGTCGTCTCCCGACGTTCCGCTGCGGATTCCCGTTTCAGTCAAGGCCGTGAGCAGGGCGTACGCATGGCGGGGGCGCCGATCGGGTGAGGCGCGAGAAGATGCGGGGACGACAGCTACGAGAGGGAGGCGGCGTGGGCGAGGAGCGGCGGCACATCACAGTGGCGGAGCGGCGGGCCCGGCTCGCCCTGCGGCACCGGCTCGCGGGGACGGCGCGCGCGGCGAGCCCCGAGGAGGTCGCCGGGTCCCTGGTCGCACTGCACGGGACCGATCCGGCGACGGTGTACCTGGCGGTGGGCGCGCGGCTCGCGGACGCCGGGAAGACGGTGGCGGAGCTCGACCGGGCGCTGTACGAGGACCGGACGCTGGTACGGATGCACGGCATGCGGCACACCGTGTTCGTGTTCCCCACCGAGCTGGCCGCGGTGGTGCACGCCTCGACGGGGCTCGCGATCGCCGCGAAGGCCCGGGCCGGGCTGGTCAAGGACATGGTGAGCGGCAGCGACGGGCGGCTGACCGAGGAGTGGCTCACCGAGGTGGAGGCGTCCGCGCTCGCCGCGCTGGCGCGGCGCGGGCAGGCCACGGTGAACGAACTCACCCAGGACGAGCCGCGGTTGAGGGAGCAGTTCACGTACGGCGCGGGGCGCAGTTACGAGAGCGCGCAGACCGTGTCGTCCCGGCTGATGCGGGTGCTCGGGGTCGAGGGGCGGGTGGTGCGTGGGCGCCCGCTGGGGTCCTGGACGTCGACCCAGTTCCGCTGGGCCGTGGCGCCGCCGCATCCCGAACTCCCGACCTCCGAGGCCCAGCCCGAGCTGCTGCGCCGCTGGCTCGCGGTGTGCGGGCCCGCCACCGAGGCCGACCTCAAGTGGTGGACGGGGTGGAAGGTCACCGATGTGCGGCGGGCGCTGACCGCGATCGGGGCGGTGGCCGTGTCGCTCGACGACGGAGCCACCGGATATGTGACCGCCGACGACACCGCCCCCGTCCCCGGCCCCGGCGCGCCGTGGGCCGCGCTCCTCCCCGGGCTCGATCCGACGGCCATGGGATGGCAGGAACGGGACTGGTACCTCTCCCCCTCCCTCCGCCCCGCCCTCTTCGACGGCAGCGGGAATGTCGGGCCGACGGTGTGGTGGGACGGGCGGGTGGTCGGAGGGTGGGCGCAGCGGGCCGACGGGGCCCTGGTGTGGCGGGTGCTGGACCCTGCCGGGGTGGGGCGGGAGGCACTGACCGCCATCGAGACGGAGGCCGCCCGCCTACGGGCCTGGCTGGGCCCGACCCGGATCACCCCGCGCTTCCGAACCCCCCTGGAGAAGGAACTGACGACGGCTTAGGAACGAAGGGCACGGGGCTACGCCCCGCATTCCCGGGCCGCCCGGATTGGTTTGGCTGCGGGTCGGTGGGGGTTGCTCGCGCAGTTCCCCGCGCCCCTGGAGCGGGGGCTTCGCCCCGCGTCCCCCGGCCGCCCGATTCGTTTGACTGCGGGCCCGGTGGGGGTTGCTCGCGCAGTTCCCCGCGCCCCTGGGGCGGGGCTTCGCCCCGCGTCCGCCGGGCGCCCGATTCGTTTGGCCGCCGGCCGGTGGGGGCTGGGCGCGCAGTTCCCCGCGCCCCTAAAAGCCTTGGCCTGGTCGGCGTTCGAGGGGCCCCACCCACCCCGGCCCGCATCACTCAGCCCGTCCGGCGTTTGAGGACGAGGCCGTTCAGGCCGATCGGGGGTTTGGGGGCGGAGCCCCCAAGCGAGGATGGGACGGGTAGGGGCGGCGGGGGCGAAGAACGTCACCCCCGCCGCCCCCGCCGCTCAGCGCGCGTAACGCATCAGCGCGCGCACCATGTGGCACGTGGTGTCCGACGGCGGATGAACACCGATCGCCTCCGCAGTACTGCGGATCTTCTCGTCGCGGGCCTGATTCGGAACGTACACACCGGAGTCGAGCAGAGCGATCGCGAGACGCATCGCCTTGAGCCGGCGGTTGTGCGTGACGTACCACTCGCGAGGCCGCCCCGGCGGCAACGGGCGCTTCGCCACGGGCTCGTACGGCAGGTCCATCAGGACCGCCCTCTTGGACGTGGACTGAGTGGGCAGCGGCTTCAGTGCGGCAGCGGGCACAGGCATCCTCCTGTCGCGGTCAGGGCGCCATCCGGACCCCCCGGCGACACCCTCGAACACTGCTTCTAGTTTACTGCCCGGCACTGACATCCAGGGAGTCCACAGAGTCCGGCAAACGTCCAGGTGAGCAAGGGAGTTGCCGCCGTGTCACAGCAGTTCCGCGAGATGTGCGTGAGACGGCGGCAAATTCGAACAGACCCTCCGGTGGGAACGACGGGGAGCCGCCCACCACCCACCGGGAAGGACGCGGCTCGCGCCGTCAGGAGTAGGTCCAGCGCCACCCGTTGCGGTAGGCGCACGTGATGCCCGCACCGCCGGCATCCGTCGTCGAAGCGCCGTGGTCGCTGTTCCGGCAGTACTGCCCCGCCTCGTAGCAGTTGCCCGAGTTGGAGACGATCGAGCAGGTGCCGGTGTCGCTGCTCCCGCTTGTGTCCGCCCCGGCATCCCGCGCGACCTCGGTGACCGTCCTGGTCGGGCCCGGCGTCCGCACCGTCTTGGTGACGGTGACCCGCGGCTTCGGCGTCGCGGTGACGGTGGCGGTGGCGGTGGCGGCGGCGGCGGTCACCGTGACCGTCGGACGGGGGCTGGCCGCCGCGGCCTTCGCCGCGTTCACCTCGTCCTGCGCGCTCTGGGAACCGCCCATGGCCCCCAGACCGAACAGGAGGATCCCGGCCGCCCCCACGCGCTTGCGAGCGTGACGCCAGTGGAAAAGGGAGTCACGCGTAACGTGTGCGGCATGGAGATCTGGATCAATCCGGCCTGTTCGAAGTGCCGCAGCGCCATCAGCCTGCTCGACGCGGAGGGTGCGGAATACACCGTCCGCCGCTACCTGGAGGACGTACCCACGGAGGACGAGATCCGGGCCGTACTGGAGCGGCTGAACCTCGAACCGTGGGACATCACGCGGACACAGGAGGCCCTCGCCAAGGAGCTCGACCTGAAGTCGTGGGCGCGGGACGACAGTTCGCGCGGTCAGTGGATCAAGGCACTGGCCGAGCACCCGAAGCTCATCCAGCGCCCGATCATCACGGCGGACGACGGGACGGCCGTCGTGGCACGCACGGAGGAAGCGGTGCGTGACGCCTTGACTCGCATGTGACCCACGCCACTTCGCTGACTCGTGTTAACCATTGAGTAACCCTGTTCGGCATCTCGTACATAGCGGCACACGGATCGCATCCGGCCGCCGCACGAGGCGGCCACGGACAGGAGGCGCGCATGTCGCGTAGAAGGACTCTCAGTCCCAAGAAGAAGCTCGCGTTGCTGGTCAGTGCCGCTGCCGTGGCCGGAGGTGGCGCGTTCGCCATGGCGGCCACCTCGAACGCGGCGCAGACCGAGAACGGCCGGACCCTGTCCGCCGCGGACTCGACGGTCTGCCAGGGGCTCACCACCGCCCTCAGCAACAACCAGAAGTTCATCGACGGCCAACGGGCCAATCCCGACGCGCAGTCGGCGGCGCGGATCGCCAACCGCGAGGCGGTCATCGCGCAGATCAAGGTGCAGCAGAAGGCGTCCGGTTGCGCGGTTGGGGAGTCGGCTCAGGGCTCCCAGACCACGCAGCCCGCGCAGTCCGCCCAGCCGGCGAAGACCCCGCCCGCGCAGCAGCAGACCACCGCACCCGCGCAGGGGACGGGTGGTGGTGGCGCCGCCACCGGTCAGCAGGTCTGCAACGGCTCGACCGTCACCCTCTCGGGTGAGGGCGGCGCCCCGGCCGCGTCCAGCAACCAGTTCCCGGCCGGGACCAAGCTCAAGGTCACGAACCTGGACAACAACAAGTCCACGACCGTGCAGGTCACCTCCGTGTCGGGCAGCTGCGTACTGCTCAACAACGCGGCGTTCGAGCAGGTCCGGGAGCCGGGCAAGTTCCTGATCCGCCGGGCCCGGATCGAGAAGGTGGGGTGAGCGCCCACACCTGACGACTGAGGAACTCCGCCGACCGGACGGCGGTACCGGCCGGGCCGCGTACGGCAGCAGCCCCGCGGCCCGGACCGCCCTCGAAGCGGGTCGTGCGTCCTGCTGTTCGCGGCCACGAACAGCAGGACCGGCACGTAGAGCGAGTTCGATACCGCACCCGGCGGTCACGGAGCCCGGTGCGCGCCCGCAAACCCATCGCATACGAGCCGCCGCCACCGGGACCGGGAGGATCACGGTGGGCCGACGCATGTGCGCGCGGACTTCGCGAGCGGGCCGCCGATAGCGGTCGCGAATCGCTCTCGGCGAGTGAGTCGCGGCACAGAGACACCAGGTAACACGGGGTTCACATTCGAGCAATGATCGGGAAATCGCCTGTTGACAGGCTGCCGGGCATTACCGCGGCGCCCCAGTGCCGCAGCGCCGCAGCACCCGCAGTGCGCCCAAGACACACCCCGAAGGATGTGGCCCGTGACCTTCAAGGCTGAGTACATCTGGATCGACGGCACCGAGCCGACGGCCAAGCTCCGTTCCAAGACGAAGATTCTGGGCGACGACGCCAAGGGTGCCGAGCTGCCGATCTGGGGCTTCGACGGGTCTTCCACGAACCAGGCCGAGGGTCACGCCTCGGACCGCGTACTCAAGCCCGTCGCGACCTTCCCGGACCCGATCCGCGGCGGCGACGACGTCCTCGTGATGTGCGAGGTCCTGAACATCGACATGACGCCGCACGAGTCCAACACCCGTGCCGCGCTGGCCGAGGTGGCGGAGAAGTTCGCCGCGCAGGAGTCGATCTTCGGTATCGAGCAGGAGTACACCTTCTTCGACGGGGAGCGCCCGCTCGGCTTCCCCGTCGGCGGCTTCCCGGCCCCGCAGGGCGGCTACTACTGCGGCGTCGGCGCGGACGAGATCTTCGGCCGTGACGTCGTCGAGGCGCACCTCGAGAACTGTCTCAAGGCGGGCCTCGGCATCTCCGGCATCAACGCCGAGGTCATGCCCGGCCAGTGGGAGTTCCAGGTCGGCCCGCTGGCGCCGCTGGAGGTCTCCGACCAGCTGTGGGTGGCCCGCTGGCTGCTCTACCGCACCGCCGAGGACTTCAACATCTCCGCGACCCTCGACCCCAAGCCGGTCAAGGGCGACTGGAACGGCGCCGGCGCGCACACCAACTTCTCCACCAAGGCGATGCGCGAGGGCTACGACGCGATCATCACCGCGTGCGAGTCGCTGGGCGAGGGCTCGAAGCCGCTCGACCACGTCAAGAACTACGGCGCCGGCATCGACGACCGCCTGACGGGTCTGCACGAGACCGCCCCGTGGAACGAGTACTCCTACGGCGTCTCCAACCGTGGCGCCTCGGTCCGCATCCCGTGGCAGGTCGAGAAGGACGGCAAGGGTTACATCGAGGACCGCCGCCCGAACGCCAACGTCGACCCGTACGTCGTCACGCGCCTGCTCGTCGACACCTGCTGCACCGCCCTGGAGAAGGCCGGCCAGGTCTGATCCGCCCCACACGCGAACGAGGAGGCGCCCACCGTCACGGTGGGCGCCTCCTCTCGTTGTGCGACATCAGCCTCGTCGTACGAGGCCGTTCCCGGTCGTACGAGGTCAGCCTCGTCGTACGACGTCAAGTTCACGCCAAGGACGCGTCCGACCTGTGAGAGGAGTCTCCTGCCCGGCTCCGGCTTCTGCTTCAATGGGGGTATGGCCAGCTTCCAGAAGTACACCGCGACGGGTCGCCCCGACCTGGAGCCCTTCTGGCCTTCCCGTCAGCATCACGACTTCGACCGGGTGTGTTGCCGCGCGACGAACGCGCCGGCCCTCTAAAGCCGTACACCCCGGCCTTCGGCCAGCGCGCACGACGTACGTCCTCGACGGCCCCGACCACGAACTCGCGGTCGTCGACCTTCCCGACGAACTTCTCGCGCGAAAGAGCTGACCTCTCATGGCGACCACTCGTTCCTTCTCGTCCGTCGCGACCACCCCCGCACCGGCACCCGCCCCCGTCCCCGCGCGGCACCGACTCCGTGCCGTCCACCGGGACGAGGTGGTCGACGTCGCGGACTTCCTACCGCCGGGCGCCACCTGGCTGCCCGCTCCCCCGCACACCCTGCCCGTACTCCCCGGCCAGCCGCCGATGATCGGCTACCTGGTCCTCGTACCGGCCGACCAGCAGCCCCCGCTGCCGGTCGCCGTCCCGGACTCCCCGGCCCCCCTCCACGCCGCCGTCGGGGACGACCCGCTCGTCCGCATCGACCCCGTGCAGCGCACCGCCGAGGTCGACGGGCGGCCGCTCGACCTCACCTATCTGGAGTTCGAGCTGCTCGCGCACCTCGTCGCGTACCCGCACCGGGTGCACACCCGCGACCAGCTGGTCACCACCGTGTGGGGCTACGGGCACGTGGGCGACGGGCGGACCGTCGACGTCCACGTCGCGCGGTTGCGGCGCAAGCTGGGGGCGCAGCACCGGCAGTCGATCCAGACGGTACGGCGGGTGGGGTACAAGTACGCGCCTGCGACGGGGCGTTGAGCCACTGCGCCGCTCAGGAACTCTTCTGTCAGCAGATTCCCGTTCCGTCCGGCGGGCCGTGCGGGCAGAGTCGTCCGTATGAAACCCAAGAAACTGCTGATGCTGGGCGGTACGGACTTCGCGGGGCGGGCCGTGGTGGAGGCGGCGCTCGGCCGTGGCTGGGAGGTGACCGTCTTCCACCGCGGACGCCGCGAGGCGCCCGCCGGGGTGCGGTCCTTGCTGGGTGACCGCACCGCCCCCGACGGGCTCGCGGCGCTCGCCGACGCGTCCACCGATGCTGAGTGGGATGTCGTCGTCGACACCTGGTCGGCGGCGCCGCGGGCCGTTCGCGACACGGCACGGCTGTTGGCCGACCGGGCCGGGCGGTATGTGTACGTGTCGAGCTGCTCGGTCTACGCGTGGGCTCCGCCCGCCGACTACACCGAGGACGCGCCGCTCGTGGAAGGGGCGTCCGAGGACGCGGAACAGACCGACTACGCGCGGGACAAACTGGGCGGCGAACTGGCAGCCGTGTCCGCGTTCGGCGCGGAGCGCTCGTTGCTCGTGCGGTCCGGGCTGATCCTCGGGCCGTACGAGAACATCGGCCGCCTGCCGTGGTGGTTGACCCGGGTCGCCCGGGGCGGTCCCGTACTCGCGCCCGGCCCCCGGTCCCTCCCCCTCCAGTACGTCGATGTCCGTGATCTCGCGGAGTGGATCCTCGGGGCGGCGGATGCGGGGGTGAGCGGGGCGTACAACCTGATGAGTCCGCAGGGGCACACGACGATGGGGGAGTTGCTCGACGCGTGCGTCCAGGTCACCGGGGCGCGGGCGGAACTCCGTTGGACCGAGCCTTCCGTGGTTCTCGACGCCGGTATTCAGCCGTGGACGCAGTTGCCCGTGTGGGTGCCGGTGGGGTCCGACATGCATGACGCTCTTCATCGGGCGGACGTGTCCCGTGCGGTGGCGGCGGGGCTGCGGTGCCGGCCCGTCTCGGAGACGGTCGCGGACACGTGGACCTGGCTCCAGGGCATCGGCGGGGTGGCCCCCCAACGCCCGGACCGCCCACCGGTGGGCCTCCCGCCGGACCTGGAGACAAAGGTACTCGCCCAGTAGCGCCGCCCCCTGTTCTCGCCCCCGCCGCCCCTACCCGTCCCATCCTCCTGGGGCTCCGCCCCAGTCCCCGCGGGGTGGTCTTTCGACTGCTGGCCGGTGGGGGCTGGTCGCGCAGTTCCCCGCGCCCCCAGGGCGGGGGCTTCGCCCCGCGTTTCCCGCCCGCCCGGAAGGCCTTCAGCAGGCCGTTCAGGCCGATGCGGGGTTGAAGGGGCGGAGCCCCTGGGGATGGGACGGGTAGGGGCGGCGGGGCGAGGAAAGCCCTGCCCCGGGGTGCACTTGGCACCACCCCCACCCTGGTGCTCGGCCCAGTGACCTCGCGGGGCGGGTCGGTGAGACTGGCGGTATGGAGATGTGGAGCGGCAGGGGCGTACGGGCGCGCGGGCCGGAGGTACTGGTCGCCGGCGGGCGAGGGCTGGTGCTGGCCGTCGGGGGGTTCACCGGAGCGGTTGTTCTCTTCGTGCTGTCCGTCGTGTCGATCCTGCTGGTGCCGGCGGGGGTGGGGATCGTCACGACCCCTTGGGTCCTGACCGGCGTACGGGCCTTCGCGGACCGGCGGCGGATCATCGCCGCCGAGTGGTGCGGGATCCGGATTCCGTCCACGTACAGGAGCCTGCCCGCGGACACACCCCCGTGGACGCGCTGCTTCCGCATGCTGGGAGACCCGGCGACCTGGCGCGACCTCGGCTGGCTGGTGGTCGACATGACCGCCGGGTTCGTGACCGCACTGCTGCCCGCCGCCCTCCTCCTCTACCCCCTGGAGGGCTTCGCGCTGGCGGCCGGCCTGTGGCGGGTCTTCACGGACGGCACGCACGTGGGGTGGTGGTACGGCTTCGTGCCGGTGTCGGGACAGGGCTCCGCCCTCCTCGCGGGGGCACTGGGCGCGGCGCTCCTCGTCGCCTCCTACGCCCTCTCCCCCGCCCTCCTGCGGGTCCATTTCCTCCTCACCCGCTCCGTCCTCGCCTCCGGCGACGGCGAACTCGTCGAACGGGTCCGCGTCCTCACCGAGACCCGGCGCACCGCCGTGGACACGTCGGCGGCCGAACTCCGGCGCATCGAGAGGGACTTGCACGACGGGGCGCAGGCGCGACTGGTCGCCATGGGGATGGACCTGGGGACCGTCGAGGTCCTCATCGAGAAGGACCCGGCCAAGGCCCGACAGCTGCTCGCCCAGGCCCGCCGGTCCTCCGCGGAGGCGCTCACCGAGCTGCGCGACCTCGTGCGGGGTATTCATCCCCCCGTGCTCGCCGAGCGTGGACTCGGCGACGCGGTAAGGGCGTTGGTGCTGCGGTTGCCTCTCGTCAGCGAGGTGGACGTCGACATGGACGGCCGCGCCGACGCGCCCGTCGAGTCCGCCGCGTACTTCGCCGTCAGCGAGGTGCTGACCAACGCGGTCAAGCACTCCGGCGCCGAGCGCCTCTGGGTCGACCTCCAGCACAGGGACGGAATGCTCCGCATCACCGTCACCGACGACGGGGAGGGCGGCGCCCGGGTCGGCGCGGGCTCGGGACTCACCGGCGTCGAGCGGCGGCTCGGTACATTCGACGGCGTCCTGGCCGTCAGCAGCCCCGCGGGCGGTCCCACCATGGTCACCATGGAGATCCCTTGCGCGTTGTCCTAGCCGAAGACCTGTTCCTGCTGCGCGACGGACTGGTCCGGATGCTCGAGGCGTACGACTTCGAGATCGCCGCCGCCGTCGAGAGCGGGCCCGAACTCACCCGGGCGCTGGCCGAGTTGGCGCCGGACGTCGCCGTGGTCGACGTACGGCTGCCGCCCTCGCACACGGACGAGGGGCTGCAGTGCGCGCTTCAGGCCCGCCGGGAGCGGCCGGGGCTGCCGGTGCTCGTGCTCTCCCAGCACGTGGAGCAGCTGTACGCACGGGAGTTGCTCGCGGACGGCACGGGCGGGGTGGGATATCTGCTCAAGGACCGGGTGTTCGAGGCGGAGCAGTTCATCGACGCCGTACGGCGGGTCGCCGCGGGCGGGACCGCGATGGATCCGCAAGTGATCCAGCAGCTGCTGGCGCGGCGTTCACACACCGCGCAGCCCCTCGGGCGGCTGACCCCGCGCGAGCTGGAGGTGCTCGAACTGATGGCACAGGGGCGCTCGAACGCGGCGATCGCGGCCCAACTCGTCGTCACAGAACGGGCGATCGCCAAACACACCTCCAACATCTTCACCAAACTGGGGCTGGAGGTCTCCGACGATGACAACCGGCGCGTACTCGCCGTACTGGCGTATTTGGATCACGGCAGCCAGTGAAGAAGGAGCGCCCGTCGACGCCGTTGAATATAGTTCAAACCTTTTTTTCGAGATCAACTACCCGAAAAACATGCGGTTCTGAGCCCATTGTGCCGGAAATGACCTCACGAACTTCTAAGATTTTCCAGGGTTTCTGAACGCCTCAGGAGTCACCTGCGTACTGATGGACGCCGCTTCACTCCTGTCGGGCGCCTCGATGCCCCGCAAGGAAGTCAGAGGAGTTCCATGGGACGCAACACTCGCAAACGACGTTCGCCACTGGCTGTTCGCGCCGTTGCCGCATCCGCGGCGCTCGCGATCGGTGGGGGCGGATTGATCTGGGCGAATTTCTACGCCTCGGCGCACGAGACCAACTCGAGCCCGAACACCACCAAGGCCGCCGCCGCCCAGGTCGCCACCATCTCCTGCCCCGATGTCGGGCAGAAACTGACCAGCGTGCCCGCCAACGCCAAGTCGAACGTCGACGCGGAGCTGGCCACGCTCGACAAGCAGATCACCGAGGCGTACGCCCGGCTGGCCTCGTCGCGTCAGGCTCAGGCCAATGACGCGGGCTTCGTCCAGAACGCGATCCTGTCGCCGCTCAAGGACAAGCGATCCGCGGTCATCGGCCGAATCAAGATCGACTTCACTCGGGTGGGCGCCGCCGCGCCGACCACGCTGGACGGTCTCGCCGCCTGCACCGGCACCACCGCCAACCAGGCCCAGACCACCGCCGGCGGCCAGAACAACGGCCAGCAGAACAACGGGGGTCAGAACAACAACGGCCAGAACAACGGTGGCCAGCAGAACGGCGGCCAGCAGAACGGCGGCCAGCAGAACAACGGCGGCGCCGCGGCCAGCGCGGCTCCGAGCGCGAGCGCACCGGCCAACATCGGCGGCCAGGCCGGAAACGGTCCCGTCGCCGCGGACTTCGTCGACATCACGAAGGTGGCGGCGAACGTCCAGGGCAAGCCGCAGAAGTCCGCCAACGCCTCAAGGGGTACGTTCACCACCGCGTGCGGTGTGAACGCGAACAAGAACCACAACACCGACAACGTGATCGTGGCGCCCGGCGTGACCAACGGCGCGCACCACCTGCACGACTACGTCGGCAACCAGAAGGTCAACGCGTTCTCCAGCAACAACACGTTCCTGCAGGGCGGGACCAGCTGCCAGAACAAGAACGACCTGTCGTCGTACTACTGGCCCGTGGTCCGTCTCCAGGACGGCTCGCAGGACTTCGACCAGAACGCGGACGGCGGTGGCAAGGAAGGCAACGTCGGCAAGATCCTGACGCCCGTACAGGCACAGATCAAGTACGTCGGCAGCCCGGCCAGCAAGGTCGTCGCGATGCCGCAGTTCCTGCGCATCATCACCGGTGACGCCAAGACCACCACCAACGGTCTGGCGAACGCCAACGCGCACTGGAGCTGCACCGGCTTCGAGAACAAGGTCCAGCTGACGTCGCAGTACCCGATCTGCCCGCAGGGCAGCAACGTGGTCCGCACGTTCGCCTTCCAGAGCTGCTGGGACGGCCAGAACATCGACAGCGCCAACCACCGCACGCACGTGGCCTTCGCCGATCCGGCGAGCGGCGTCTGCGGCAACGGCTTCAAGGCGATCCCGCAGCTGACGATGCGCCTGGTCTACAAGATCACGCCGCCGGTCCTCCAGAACGGCGTGGTGAAGAACGCGTTCGCGGTGGACGGCTTCCCGGAGCAGCTCCACAAGTCGGCGACCGACCACGACGACTTCATCAGCGTCACCACCGGTGGCCTGGCGAACAAGATCGCCAACTGCATCAACACCGGCAAGCAGTGCAGGTAACAGCCTCTTCACCGAGGGCAGTAGTCGCTTCGCCGAAGAATTAGCAAGGTACTGAGAAGGCCGGTGGCGGGAGAACCCGCCACCGGCCTTCTGCGTGTGTGCCGTGCGTGCGGCTCAGCCGGTGTGGGAGTGCTGGTGGTGGTCGGTCCCGACCTCCATGTCACCGCCGAGCGTGCCACGCAGCTCCGTGACCACCTTCTGGTCGGCGACGGCGACCCACTTGGCGCCGACGAGGTAGAACCCGCCGTAGTCCTTCGCGTCGTTGATCCACTCGCGCTGCCCGCGGTCGGTGGCGAAGGTGGCGAGCACGAACTTGCCGTCGGTGTTCTTGCAGATCGCCTGGCGGATCTCGTCGGCGTCCGTCTGTATGTCCGGCTTGCACTTCACCTCGGCCGCCAGATCCTCCAGACTGCCGGTCGCGGTGGCCGGGACCTGGCCGGCCGAGTCGCTCTTGGCCCCTCCCCCACCCGACCCGCCGCAGCCGGTCAGGGCCAGCAGGGCCGCGGCCGCGACGACCACAAGGCCGTGCCCGCTCAGCTTTTCGCGTGTCAACCTCATACGTTCCTCCGGTGCCTGTCGGCGCCCACGCCGTCGAGAGCCCCGGCGAGGGCCCTGGTCTTCGATACGGCTGTGGCGCGCCAAGTGCTCAATCTCCCCCGTTACGGACGGACAGTTCAGTCGAACCTAAGCCCACCGCGTCACACCCTGGAGCGGAAACCGCCACACCCGTAGGCCCGTAGGCTCCGGAGTCGATCAACTCGCGCTACGGTCACGTTGTCCGATCAGCACAGCTGGCGGACCTACCGCCGGACGGGCGGAAAGTCACGCCTGTGCTGGACCCGGAGGCGGAACACGCCCCCTCCGGGCTTCCGGCCCCCGGGGTGACCATCCACCGATTCGCTCGTTTTGCTGAACGTGCAGTCACAGGATGTAGCCCAGCGCTCCGCAGCCTCCCCAGGACCGGTCGTCGACGTCGAGCAGGCCGAGGCCGCCCTCGTCGAGCACTACCCGCGGCTCGTCCGGCTCGCCTATCTGGTGCTGCCGCCGAGCCTCGGCCGCAACCGGCGGGTGCTGACCGCGCATGCCCTCACCCAGCGCGCCCTGCCCCGGGGCCGCACGACCGCCACCCTGATCCCGGCCCAGGCCACCGGCCGCGACGGCGACCCCGGCTACGCCCTCGTACGCCTCAAGGTCGTGCGTACGGCGCTGGAGGCGGGCGTGCCGCTGCGGCGCGCGGCCTGGCCCAAGCGGTCCCAACTGCCGCCGCTGCTGCCCCAGGTGTGGGGCCTGAGGCTCTTCCCGCGCTCGGGCGGCGCCGACGAACTCGCCCTGGACCAGCGGCTGTCGGCCCTGTCCAGTGCCGCCCGCGCGGCATACGTCCTGCGCGGCCTGGAGAAGCTGCCCGACTCCGACGTACGCAAGGTGCTGACGGCGGCGGGCGTCGACAACCCGGGCGCGGCGCTCAAGGAGGCGGGCGGCGTCGAGGCCAAGGACGCCCTGCTCCTGTCCCCCGAGTTCGACCCCTGTTCGCTGCACGCCCGGCCCACCGACCTGATGCGACGCAGGCAGCACACGAAGGCCGCGCTCGCCGCCGGCGTCGCGGCGGCCGTCTGCGGCGCGCTGCTCGCCCTGCCCAGCGGCGGCTGGGGACCCGACGGCGCCGCCGCGCCGTCGTACGCGCAGAACCCGGCCGCCGAGGCCGCCCTCGACCCCGGGAAGGTGACGCGGGTCGCCCCGACGGCGTGGCGGTCGTCCGCGCGCACGGACTTCTCCGTGTGGCCCGCGCGCGGCAACCTCGCCGGGGACACCGCGTTGCTGCGCCGGGCACTCGCCGTCTGGGCCCGGCCCGGCGAGTCCGTGCAGGTCTCGGCGACGCCCGGCACCCCCTCGGGCGCCCCGGCCGGGCCGCCGCAACTGCTCTACGCCGGTGACGTGGACCAGGCGCGCGTGGTGCTCTTCTACGACGGACTGCGCATCGCCCGCTACGCCGAGCCGCGCGCCGGCACGGGCGGCGCCGCCCTCGACTTCGCCCGGGTCGACGGCGCGACCGGGGCCGAGGCGGAAGCGCTGGTCCTGGACCGGGCCGACGGCAACGTCCGCTATCTGACCGCCCCCTGGGTGACCGGGGCAGCCGAGCGCGACCTGATGAAGCCGACCGCGGACCCGACGCCCCTCACCCTGTCGGCCGAGGGTGTCAGCACGCCTCTGGCCGGCCCGGCCCAGACCGGCACCTGTACTTCATGGAACGTCATGGAGGCGACCGACGCCTCGGGCCCGCACCTGCTGACCGATCTCGGCGAGCTGATCCCGGCCCACCTCACCTCGGGACCGCCCGCGGCACCGCACGAGGCCGCGGGCCCGGCGGCGCTGCGGAACTGGGCGCCGTTCGCCTGCTCCCTGTCCGCCGTGCGTTCCCAGGGCGTGCGGTCCGTGAACGCCTGGCAGTACGCGCAGCAGCCGCTGCCCGACGCGAGCGGGCAGGCCGCCTGGGTGTGCACCCGGGCCGACACCTGGCGGGGCGACGGCACCCTTGTCCTGGCCCAGTTCCACACCGCGGGCGGGGCGTACGGGGCGGTCGCGGCGAAGGCCGAGAACTCGCCCGCGTGCGGCGGCCGTGACCCCCATGTGCTGGCGGGCGTGCTGTGGAAGTCGGGCACGGGCGACTGGTACCTCCTCGCGGCGGGCAGCAAGGACACCGCCTCGATCAGCACGACGGGCAGGGTGAGCGGGTCGGCCCGGGGCGCGCTGCTCGCCGTACGCACGAAGCAGGGGGATCAGGCGGAGCTGAAGGGCACCCTGACGGACGGACGGGCGGTCAGCGGACTGCGCTAGCCGGTCCCCGGACTCGCCAGAGCCGACCTTCGCGTCAACAAGTGGGCGCACGGGGGTTCTCCCGGCACCTACCCGTCAGTACATTGACGGCATGTCTAATAAGCATGCCGCCCGGCTGCCCCGGCCGGTCGAGTCCGAACGGATACCGCTCAAGGCACGGAAGGTGTCGTTCTCGTGGGAGGACACACCGCTGCACTGGGTGCCGGGGGAGCCGTTCGCCACGCACACCATGAACGTGCTGCACCTGCTGCTGCCGGCCGGTGAGCGCTGGTTCGTGCACGTGTACAAGCAGGTGCTGCCCCACATCCGGGACGAGCGGCTGCGCGCGGACGTCATCGGGTTCATCGGGCAGGAGGCGATGCACTCGCAGGCCCACGACGAGGTACTCCCCCACCTCAGGGAACTGGGGCTCGACCCGACGCCGTACACCGCCCAGGTCGACTGGTTCTTCGAGAAGCTGCTCGGCGACCGCACCCTGCCGCCCGGCAGGGCCCGCAAGTGGTGGCTGATGGAGCGCGTCGCGATCATCGCGGCGATCGAGCACTACACCGCCTTCCTCGGCGACTGGATCCTGAACGCTCAGGAGCTGGACCGGCGCGGCGCCGATCCCACCATGCTGGACCTGATGCGCTGGCACGGAGCGGAGGAGGTCGAGCACCGGTCCGTGGCCTTCGAGCTGTTCCTCCATGTCGACGGGAGCTACCGTCGCCGCGCCCGGACCTGGGCCACGGCCTTCACCGCCCTGGTCTTCCTGTGGCAGCGCGGGGTGCGGTTCTTCATGGAGAACGACCCGACCCTCACGGCGGGCAGGGCGAGCTTCAAGGACTTCTACCTGAGCGGGAGGCGGGGCGTGCTGCCGGCGACCGGCGACATGCTCAAGTCCATTCCCCGCTATCTCAGCCGGACCTACCACCCCTCCCAGGAGGGTTCGACCGAGCAGGCGGTCGCCTATCTCGCCTCGTCACCGGCGGCGACAGCCGCGACGGCTGCCGAGAGGGGAGCCGTATGACGCCCCGGCTGCGGACGGTCGTCGCCGTCGCCGGTACGGCCCTGCTCGTCCGGCGGGCGCTGCGCCGCCGGATCGAGGCCTCGCCGCTGTGGCCGCTGCCCGCCCTGGAGGAGCCGGTCTCCGGCCGGCCGCGCTCCCGGGCGCTGCGGCTGCTGGTCACCCGGCACGAGCGGGTCGCCGACGGGGTCGTACAACTGCGCCTGGAGGGGCACGACCTGCCGCGCTGGGAGCCCGGCGCCCACCTCGACCTCGTCCTGCCCTCGGGGCTCGTACGGCAGTACTCGCTGTGCGGGGACCCGGAGGACACCTCGTCGTACACCGTCGCGACCCGGCTGGTCGAGGACGGGCGGGGCGGGTCGCGCGAGGTCCACGAACAGCTCCGGGAGGGCATGGAGGTCGAGGTGCGGGGACCGCGCAACCGGTTCCCCCTCGCGCCGGCCCCCGCGTACGTCTTCGTCGCGGGCGGCATCGGGATCACACCGATCCTGCCGATGCTGCGGGCGGTCCAGGACCGCGCTCAGTGGCGGCTGCTGTACGGCGGCCGGACGCGCGCGTCGATGCCGTTCCTGGAGGAGATCGCGAAGCTGCGCGGCGGCCGGGTCACCGTCGTGGCCGAGGACGAGGACGGACGGCCCGATCTCGACGCGCTGTTCGCGGACGCGCCGAAGGACGCGGCCGTCCACTGCTGTGGCCCCGAGGGGCTGATGGAGGCGGTCGGACGCCGACTGCCCGACCCCGCGGCGCTGCACCTGGAACGGTTCACGCCGAGCACCTCCGCCGAGGGCAACGGCGCCTTCGAGGTCGAACTGCGCCGCAGCGGACGTACGGTGAGCGTCGCCGCCGACACCACCGTGCTCGCCGCCGTACGCGCCGAACTGCCCGACACCGCCTACTCCTGCGAGCAGGGATTCTGCGGAACCTGCCAACAGCGGGTGCTGGAAGGGGAGATCGAGCACCGCGACGAACTGCTCACCGACACGGAGCGTGGTGACTCGATGCTGATCTGTGTTTCGCGGGCGCGCGGTGATCGCATCGTGTTGGACATGTGAACGACCACGGCCGGACCGGCCCGTTCGAGGCCGGATCCGATCGGTAAGGTGTTCGTATGACAACCGGGGTACGCCGCAGGATGGGTGTCGAGGAGCGGCGGCAGCAGTTGATCGGCGTCGCCCTCGACCTCTTCAGCCGGCGCTCACCCGACGAGGTCTCCATCGACGAGATAGCCTCGGCCGCGGGTATCTCACGACCGCTGGTCTACCACTACTTCCCCGGCAAACTCAGTCTGTACGAGGCGGCGTTGCAGCGCGCCTCGGACGATCTCGCGAGCCGGTTCGTGGAGCCGCACGAGGGCTCGCTGGGCTCGCGGCTGCTGCGGGTCATGCGCCGCTTCTTCGACTTCGTGGACGACCACGGGCCCGGTTTCGCGGCGTTGATGCGCGGCGGTCCCGCGGTCGGCTCCTCGAAGACCAACGCGCTCGTCGACGCGGTGCGGCAGGCCGCCTACGTCCAGATCCTGGCGCATCTGAAGGTCGAGGACCCGCCCGCCCGCCTGGAGCTGGTGATCCGCTCCTGGATCTCGCTCGTCGAGTCGACGGCGCTGATCTGGCTGGACGGGCGGCGGATTCCGCGCGGCGAGCTGGAGGTGCAGCTCGTGCAGGACTTCGCGGCGCTGGCGGCGGTGAGCGCCACGCACGACGAGGAGCTGGGCGCGGTGCTGCGCAAGGCTCTCGAGGGCGACCCGGGCGACGGGCCGTTCACCGACCTCGCCGTCCGGCTGATCGCGCTGGCCTCGCCCCCGGCCGCCTCATAGCGGTTACTGCACGTACTTCCGGTACGACGGGTCGAGCTCGCGCACTTCGGCGGACATGTGCAGCGTCAGCCCGTCGGTGGGCTCGATGTGCTTGCGCAGCAGCTCGAGGGTGGCCTCGGTGAGCTTCGCCTTGGTCTCCTCGGTGCGGCCGGCCAGCAGGGCGAGCGTGACGTGCACGATGGCGTGCGCGTCCGGGTCCGCCTCCGCTCCCACCACCTCGTCCTCGGTGCGCAGCGTCCGCGTCTTGCACGCCTCGATCTTCGCGGCGGCGGTCTCGACGACCACCGGGTGCAGCGCGAGGGCGAAGGCGCGCCAGTCGACGTGGTCGAGAGCCGGGGAATGCTCGACGGTGATGTTCGGCATGGGCACTCCTGTTCTAGGGATTCCCGATCACCCTAGCCGTAGCGCCAGCAGTGCGATGTCGTCCTCACGGTCCCGGCCGAAGCAGTCGAGCAGGGTGTCGCAGAGGGCGTCCAGGCCGGGCAGGGCGCCGGTGGCGGCGGCGCGCAGATGCTCCATCGAGACCGCCAGATCCGTGCCCCGGGTCTCGATCAGGCCGTCGGTGACCATGAGGAGCCGGTCGGTGGGTTCGAGGAACAGCTCGGTGGGCGGCGGGTGGGGCAGACCCACACCGAGCAGCGGGCCGGCGGCCTTGGAGTAGTCGGCGCCCCCGGTGTCCCGGATGATCAGCGGCGGGATGTGGCCGGCGTTGGCGATGCGGGTGCGTCCGGTGGCGGGGTCGACCAGGACCAGGCAGACGGTCGTGGTGATGCCGGGGTGGTAGCGCTGGAGCATCCGGTCGAGGCGCTCGGCGAGCACGGCCGGGTCGCTCTCATCGACGCTGTAGGCGCGCAGCGCGTGCCTGATCTCGACCATGACGGTGGCCGCCTCCAGCGAGTGCCCGACGACGTCGCCGACCGCGGTGAGCACGCCCTCGCCGGTGCGCAGGGCCGCGTAGAAGTCGCCGCCGATCTCGGTCTCCTGGGACGCGGGCACGTACCGGACCACGACGTCGACGCCCGGCAGTTCGGGCAGCCGGTGCGGCTGGGGCAGGAAGCTGTGCTGGAGGGTGAGGGCGACGTGCCGTTCGACCTGGTACATGAGCAACGGTTCGGCGGCGAGCGCGGCGGCCTCGGCGAGCCGGGCCAGCAGGGCCTCGTCCTCGGGGTTGACCCGGCGCACCCCACGGGTGGGCGTGGCGAGGCACACCGAGGCCCGGCCTTCCTGGATGGGGATCAGCGCCAGGCGGGCGTCGTGCTGCACGCCCGGCCGGAAGAACCCGGCCGGCCACAGCGGCGCGGGCACCGTGGTGATCCGGACGCCCGACTGCCCCCGGGTGAGCCGTCGGAGCAGACCGGCCACGGTCCGGTGGGCGCCCTCGTCGGGCATCGCGAGCGAGGTACGGTCCCGTGAGGTGCCGCGGTACAGCTCGTCGTCCGGGCCGAGGACGAAGACGGCGGCGGGAGAGCCGGTGAGCCGCGCGGCGCCCTCGGCGGCCGCGTCGGCGAGTTCCTGCGGGGAGCGCGCCGTCTGGATGGCGACGACCGTCTCCGCCAGCCGGGTCAGCCGCCGTGCCAGCGCCTGGTCGTCGGCCCTGAGGCGGGCGGCGCGCACCGCGGCCCGGACCACCGCGTCGATCTCCTCGGGCTCGGCGGGCACCGTCAGATACGCCTCGCCGCCCACGTCGAGACCCCGGCAGCGATCACCCGCGTCCACGGCGGCGGCCGAGAAGTGCACGACGGGCAGACCGGCCATGTGCGGCCGGGCCTTGAGCCGGCGGCACAGTTCGAAGCCGCTCATGTCCGGCAGCTCCACATCGATGAGCGCCACGTCGGGCAGGGTGCCCCTGCGCAGCCGTACGTCGAGTTCGACGAGCGCCTCGGAGCCGGTGGCGACCGGGACGACCTGGTGACCGGCGCGGCGCAGCACGGCACTCATGGCATACCGGCCGGCCGCCGCATCGTCCACGACCAGCACGGTCGTGTCTGTCCGCTTGCCGTTGACTTCCATCTGCCAGCCCTTGGACACGCCGGTGGGGCAGACCGGGTTCGAGGTCTGCCCCACCAAGGTAATGCCCTTTCAGGAGGTCCGGGAGAATACCGCCACAGTGCGCCCCGGAACGGCGAACGTGCCCGATTTCGCCTCGTAAGAGGAGGATTTGACGATAGGGTCGGCGCCCGCCGCCTGCACCGGGTGCAGCGCGTACGCCGTCCCGGCCAGGCCGCCGACCGTCTGTTCCTGTGTCTTGGGTGTCGCGTTGAAGACGACGACGAGGTCGCCGAGCTCCATCGTGATCACGCCGGGCGTCTCGTCCTTGCCGGACAGCGGGAAGGAGAGCTTCGACTGCACCTGCCCTGCGGTGGACAGCGAGAAGACGTTCTCGGTCGTACGGATCCGCTCCAGGTCCTGGTACGCGGCGGAGCTGCCCTCGATCTGCGGGCATCCCACCTTGACGGTGCTCAACAGGGGTGTGGCGTAGGGCCACTTGGACGCGTTGTCGGCCGCCATCGGCAGTCCGCGTCCGAAGCCGTTGCCGTCCCGGCAGTCCCAGTGGATGGCGTTGAACCAGTCGCCGCTGTCGAACGAGTTGCGGTCGAGGGACTTGGAGCGCAGCAGGTCGGAGCCCGCCTGGGAGAGCGACGGGCCCTGGGAGAGGGCGGCGGTCGCCATGGCGAGGACCTGCATCCGCGCCCGGTCGCCCGCGCTGGTCGTGGCGGGCAGCTTGTAGGTGAGGGCGTCGTACAGGGACTCGTTGTCGTGCGCGTCGGCATACGCGAGGGCGTCGCCCGGTGCCGCCGCGTATCCGGCGGGCTGGCCGTTGTAGTCGACCTCGGAGCCCTTGACCTCCTTGCCGTCGGTGTCGGTGAAGCGGTAGGTGGCGAGGTTGCCGCTGAGCCCGATCTTGATGAGGTCCTGGTAGTGCAGCAGCCGGGCCTTCTGCTCGGCCGAAGTGCCGTTGGCGGTGGAGGAGTTGGGGTCGGTGTACAGGCCCGAGGCGAAGCCCTGGACGCCGGGGTCGGAGTCGAAGGGGCTGCCGCCGCGCACCGCGTCACGCGCCCGGTCGGAGAAGGTCGCGATGCCCGTCCCGGCCATGTTCTTCTGGGTGGCCTGCACGAATCGGGCGTCGTCGGCGACCTCGCCGAAGTTCCAGCCCTCCCCGTACAGGATGATCTTCTTGCCGTCGACCCCGTCCTTCGCCGGGGTCAGCGCGTCGAGGGCCTTGCGGACCGCGAGGATGTTGGCCTTGGGGTGGTGTCCCATGAGGTCGAAGCGGAAGCCGTCGACCTTGTACTCCTTGGCCCAGGTGACGATCGAGTCCACCACCAGCTTGCCCATCATGGCGTTCTCGGTGGCCGTGTTCGCACAGCAGGTGGAGGTGGCGACGGACCCGTCGGCGAGGAGCCGCTGGTAGTAGCCGGGCACGATCCTGTCGAGCACGGAGGTGTCCGCCTGACCACTGGCGGCCGTGTGGTTGTAGACGACGTCCATGACGACGCGCAGGCCGTCCTCGTTCAGCGACTTGACCATCCGGCGGAACTCGACCGTACGGCCGGTGCCGTCCGGGTCGCTCGCGTACGAGCCCTCCGGGACCGTGTAGTGGTACGGGTCGTAGCCCCAGTTGTAGGCGTCCTTCGCGGCGATCGCGGCGACGCACTCCTGCTGCTTCTGGGAGTCGGCGGGGTAGGACGCGAGGTCGCAGCCGGTGGTGGCCTGGTCGGACTTCTTCTCGGGGATGGTGGCGATGTCGAAGGCGGGCAGGAGGTGGACGTACGAGGTGCCCGACGCGGCGAGGGCCCGCAGGTGCCTGGACCCGTCGCTGTTCTTGTCGGTGAAGGCGAGGTAGGTGCCCTGGTCCTTCGCGGGGACGGTCTTGTCCGCCACCGAGAAGTCCCGGATGTGCAGCTCCTGGATCTGGGCGTCCCGCAGCGGCACGGCCTTGGGCTTCTTCAAGGAGGACCAGCCGCTCGGGGCGAGGGACCTGTCCTTCAGGTCGACGACGAGACTGCGCTCGGAGTCGGCGGTGAGGGCGAGCGAGTACGGGTCGGTGACCTTGTTGGTGACGACCTTGCGGACGGTGGGCGCCCACACCTTCACGACGTACCGGTAGGGCTTGTTCCGCCAGGACTTCGCGCCGGTGACGGACCAGACGCCGGTGGTGTCGTTCCTCTTCATGGCGACCGTGGAGCCGTCGAGCTCCAGCGCGACGCTCTGCGCGGTCGGCGCCCACACGGCCAGCGTGGGACGCCCGTCGCGGAACGTCGGACCCAGCTGTGCCTTGGTCGCGTCGTACAGATCGTCGAGTACGCCGGCGATCTGGACGCCGGTCGCCGCGAGCACGGCGCCGTTGGCGGCCCGCCCCGAGGCGACGATCTGACCGTTCAGGGCCTCCTTCAGCCGGCCTCGGTCGCGCGGGTCGACGGACCAGGCGGTGTAGTCCTTGAGGTACGGGAACGCGGCCTTCTGGGCGTCGGTGAGGGTGGTCCTGGTCAGGCGCAGCCACCGCTCGTCGTCACTGGTCAGCGTCCCGTCCTTGACGGCGATCGAGCCGTCGTGGGAGTACAGCAACTGGGTGGAGGCCGCGGCCTCGGAGCCGTTCCAGGCGACCGTGTTCCGGTCGATCCAGACCGCCTTGGAGGTGGTCAGGTCGAGCGCGGCCGCGCTGCCGGCGGGCTGCGGGAGCAGGTACTTCTCCTGCCCGTTCACGAGCCACACCTCGTGGCCGTTCGCGGTGAGGTCGAGCGACTGGTCGGTGGGGAGGTCCTTCTCGTCGCCCTTGTGGAGGATGTAGCTGAGGCTGGTGGCACCCGCGGCGAGCGGCACCTCGAAGACGGCGCCATAGGCGTCGGTCCTCACCGGCTCCAGGGGCTTGGACCAGTCCGTGGGCGTCGCGGCCCCGGTCCAGACGTGCAGTCCCCAGCCGGTGTAGTCGCCGTCGGCGCGGTGGTAGTGCAGTACGGCCTTGGTCGTGTCCTGCGCGGGGTAGTCGGGCCGCTGGGTCTGCACGGCCTCCTTGCCCTGCTCGACCCAGACCTCGCCCGTCTTGGTGACGTCGATCGTGCGGTCGGTGGCGACGTCCTTGTTGCCGTCCTTGTCGATGACGAGGAAGCCGACACTGGAGGCACCCGGCTTCAGCTTCACGTAGGCGAAGGCCCCGTAGGCGTCCCGGCCGACGAAGTCGTGGCCCGCGGGCCAGGTCGTCGACTCACCGTCGGCGAGGTCGCCCCAGGCGTAGAGCCGCCAGTCGGTGTAGTCGCCGTCCGTGCGCTTGTAGTGGACGATCGCGTAGTCGCGCGAGGAGGCGGTGGGGACCTCGGCGGTGGGCAGGGTGCCACTCGTACTGGTGGCCGTCGCACTCGCGGTCCGCCCGGCCGAGTCGACGACCACCGCCTTGTAGCGCAGGGCGGTTCCGGCGGGTACGTCCTTGCCGATGACCTGGGTGACCTTGTACGGGGCGTGGTCGGCGGAGCCGAGCGTCCGCCACTTGCCGCCTCCGACCTGGGCGGCGAAGACGACGCGGTCGAGCTGACCGCCGGTGACGTCGGCGCCGAGCTCGACGGTGCCGGTCGCGCCCGCGTCCGGCGCCTTCAGGGTGAGCGAGGGCTTCGCGGCGGGGGCGCCGAGCGGGCGGGCCGCCTTGAGGACGACGGCGGAATGGGCCGGGACGGTGACGGTGATGTTCTTGTCGGCGTCGCTCGTCGGCCGGGACGAGGTCCCGTAGATCCCCTGGAAGGACATGTCGGCGGAGCCGGTCGCGAAGGTCGCCGTCTTCGCCTCGCCCGCGTTGTTGAGGGCGACGAGGTACTCGGTCTTGTTGCCGCCCGTACGGGAGAAAGCGTAGATGCCCGCCCCGTCGGCAGCGTAGCGCTCGGTCTGCACCCCGTCCGCAAGGGCCGGGTTGTCCTTGCGGAGCTTCGAGAGAGCGGCGATCTCCTTGTAGAGCGGTGCGCTCGTGTCGTAGGCGTCGCTCGCGTGGGTGCGGTCGGTGCCGAGCTCGTCGTCGTCGAGGTAGTCGGCGACCTTGGAGGCGAACATCGTCTGACGGGCGTCCTTGTCGCCGCCCGCGCCGGTGAAGCCCTGCTCGTCCCCGTAGTAGACGACCGGGTTGCCGCGGCTGAGGAACATCAGCTCATTGGCGAGCTCGTCCTTCTTCACCAGCTCGGCGTCGGTGGCCTTCGGGTTGTCCTGGTTCAGGAAGTACCCGATGCGGCCCATGTCGTGGTTGCCGAGGAAGGTGACCTGCTCGTACGCGTTGGCCTTGTCGGTCGTGTACTTGTAGTCGTCACCGAAGACCGAGGCGAGCTTCTTGGCGCTGCCGCCCTGGGAGGCGTACGAGCGTGCCGCGTCCTGGAAGGGGAAGTCGAGGGTGGCGTCCAGTCGCCCCTGGGTGACGTACGGGGAGGTGATCGAGGTGTCGGCGGAGTAGACCTCGCCGAACATGAAGAAGTTCTTCCGACCCCGCTCGGCGGCGTACTGGTCGAGCGCGGTGGCCCACTGCGTCCAGAACTCCATGTCCACGTGCTTCACGGTGTCGATCCGGAAGCCGTCGACGCCGAAGTCCCTGACCCACTTCTCGTAGATCTTCTCCATGCCGCTGACGACCTCGGGACGCTCGGTCCACAGGTCGTCGAGGCCGGAGAAGTCGCCGTAGGTGGTGGACTCGCCGGCGTAGGTGGAGTCGCCGCGGTTGTGGTACATCGTCGGGTCGTTGAGCCAGGACGGCACCTTGGCGTTCTTCTTGGCGGCGGGCACGACGGGCGTACGGGGGAAGGACCCGGCGCCCACGGACGGGAACCCGGCGCCTCGCGCCGCGTAGTCGGCGTCGTCGAAGGGCTTCCCGTCCTTGGTCAGATACGGGAAGGCACCCTTGGAGAGGTAGTCGTAGGACTTCTGCTCATAGTCGACGACGTCGGCGGTGTGGTTGGTGATGACGTCGAAGAAGACCTTCATGCCCTTGGCGTGGGCCTTGGAGATGAGGGTCGCGAGGTCCTTGTTGGTGCCGAAGTGCGGGTCGACCTGGGTGAAGTCGGTGATCCAGTAGCCGTGGTACCCGGCCGAGGCGTTGCTGCCCTCGCCCTGCACGGGCTGGTTCTTGAAGATCGGCGCCATCCAGATGGCGGTGGTGCCGAGCCCCTTGATGTAGTCGAGCTTGCGGGTCAGCCCCTTCAGGTCACCGCCCTGGTAGAAGCCCTTGTCCGTGGGGTCGTACCCGGTGGCGAGGCGCGAACCGGTCAGCCCGCCCTGGTCGTTGGATGTGTCGCCATTGGCGAAACGATCCGGCATGACGAAGTAGAACTGCTCTCGCGTGTCGTCGTGCCGGGCCGGTTCTGCGGCGAGCTTCGCGTCCGAGGGCGGCGCGGGCGGGGTCTGAGCCCGCGCCGCGATCGGCTGAAGGAACGCTGCCGCGAGGGCGGCCACGGCGACTGCCGCGATTCTTCGCTGGGGCGGGGTGCGGCGGCGCGCCCCGGGCGCCGGCCATCTCGGTATCAGGGCCACAGGCGTGAACTCCTAGTGAATACGGCTCAAAACGGCTCGTTTGGGACCGGCTTGACCGAGACACGGCCTCGATGCCGGGCGACCGGCGCGACGGTATCGCCCACGCAAGCTTTACAGCAAGAGTCTTGAAACTCTGAGCAAGAACTTTCAGTGCCAGGTGTCGCTGACGCTGTAACCCGTTCCCGAGCCGGTGCTGTAGGCACGGTTGGCTCCGGACTCCCACGTCACGTTTCCGGAGGAGTCCTTCTTGACGTACTTGTACGCGAACGATGTCGACTTGGGCACGATGACCAGCCGGCCCCAGTACGGGTACGACGCCGAGGACAGCGGGATCGCGTCGGCGGTGTTCCAGGAGCCGAGGGAGGGGATGGAGCCGACGACGTACACGTTGGTGCCGTAGTCGGTGGTGGCGTTGACCGCGAAGGTCACGTCCGTGGCGTCGGCGTCGGCCACGTTCCAGGAGTTGTCGACCTCGACCGCCGAAGTGCCGGTCGCAAGGGTCCTGTTGGTGTTGGACTCCCAGGTGACGTTTCCGGACGAGTCCTTCTTTATGTATTTGTACTCGATGCTCGTGCTCGCCGGAACGGCGACGTCGGCCTTCCAGATCGGGTAGCCCGACGACGACAGCTTCACCGCGTTCGCCGTGTTCCAGCTGCCCAGCGCGGCGACCGAGCCGACCACGTACACATCGGTGCCGGTGGTGGTCGAGGCGTACTCGTCGAAGGTCGCGGTGACGCTGGTGGAACCGCCGCCGCCTCCGCCCCCACCGCCTCCGCCGCAGTTCACCGTGCAGACGTAGTCCGGGTCGTAGAAGGCGACCGCCGACTTCGCGGGCACGGCCAGGGAGGCCTTGCCGCCCGTGACGGTGACGGTTGTGGCCCCACCGTCGATCACGTTCGGGTAGGTGCCGTCGGCCAGACCCGTCGTGTACGTGTACGTGTTGGCGCCGGAGCTGTTGTTGATGGCGACGAAGCCCGCGCCGCCCCTGCCGAAGCCGATGACGTTCGAGGCCGGGGACTGCCAACTGGCGACCGCGTAGCCGCTCGCCGCGTTGTGCCAGCCGATCATGCCGGAGACCGCGGTGTTGCGGTCGAGGCAGTACCAGCCGCTCGCGCAGTTGGTGTCGGTGACGAAACCGGCGGAGTTCGGCGGGGCCTCGTCGCTCTGGCTGAACGTCCAGCCGGAGTAGACGGACGGGCGGCCGTAGCCCCGGGCCAGCTGGAAGACGTTGGCGAGGACCGCGGTGTCGCCGTCCTTGTAGCTGAGCGAGTAGCCGTTGCGCTCGGTGTCGTGGTTGGTGACGAAGGTGTTGGAGTTCGCCTCGGACGTCAGGCCCCAACTGCTGCCGAAGCTCGACAGGTTGGCGATGTCGCCCTGGAACTGCGACTTCATCTGCGCGGCGAAGGTGAAGTCGAGGACGTCACCGGTGCCGTAGTACTCGTCCTGCGCGGGCGGGGTGCCGGGGTAGATCTCCTGGGTGATGTACGGCGCCGCGCCGGAGGTCGTGGTGTGCAGTGCGGCGACGATGGCGCTCAGGTCGGCGGCGTCGATGTGTTTGGCCGCGTCGACACGGAAGCCGTCGACACCCAGGTCGATCTGCTGGTTGAGAAAGCCGGTGATCTTCGCGCGGACGCCGCTCTCGGCGGTGTCCAGGTCGGGCAGGCCGAGCAGTTCGCAGTGCTGGACCTCGTACCGGTCGGACCAGTTCGAGATGGTTTTCGTGCAGTCGTCGCTGTCGGCGGGGTCGTAGTCGGGGGTGTCGTACTTGTTGGTGATGACCGTGCCGTTGTAGCCGGTGCCGGTCTGGGCGGCGGTGTGGTTGATCACGGCGTCCGTGTAGACCTTGATGCCGGCCGCGTGACACGTGTCGACCATGGCCTTGAACTGGGCCGCGGTGCCGAAGCGGCTGTTCAGGTTGTAGGCGTAGGGCTGGTAGACGTCCCACCAGTAGTAGTTCGTCTGCTTCAACGACTCCGCGGGCGGGGCGACCTGGACCGCCCCGTAGCCGGCCGGGTCGAGGACGTTCGTGCACTCGGCGGCGACCGACTTCCAGTTCCACTCCCACAGGTTGGCGATCGCATCGCCGTTGGGGATGCCGGTGTCGAAGACGGCGGCGTGGGCGGCCGGGGCGGGCAGCGCGGCGGCTCCGCCGAGGGCCAGCAGTCCGGCTGTGGCCAGGGGTAACGCCCGTGATCTGATCCAGCGCATGACGGCAACTCCTTGCGGGGGACGGAGGTGCGGGAATGCGGGCAACTGGGGTTCTGGGGAGTCACGTTGACCGCGATGCGAGAGTGGGCGCGGCCAAGTAGCCGCGTCAATACACGTGTTGGAAGTTCTTTCGACATCTTGCTGAAACTCGAACCAACGGATAGCTTCCGTTCCCCCCACCCGCACGACGAAGTGCAGGAGCACCTACATGGCAAGAAACATGGCCAGGAAAACACTTGCCGCCTCGTTCGCCCTCGCGGCGGGCCTGGCGGTCTCGGTGGCCCTCCCCCCGGGTGTCGCGGCGGCTTCTCCGCCAGGCACGAAGGACGTCACCGCCGTTCTGTTCGAGTGGAAGTTCGACTCGGTCGCCAAGGAATGCACCAACACGCTGGGGCCGGCCGGCTACGGCTATGTCCAGGTCTCGCCACCCGCCGAGCACATACAGGGCTCACAGTGGTGGACCTCGTACCAGCCCGTGAGCTACCGGATCGCCGGGCGGCTCGGTGACGCGACCGCCTTCCAGAACATGATCAACACCTGTCACGCGGCAGGCGTGAAGGTCGTCGCGGACACGGTCGTCAACCACATGGCGGCGGGTTCCGGCACCGGCACCGGCGGCTCTTCGTACACGAAGTACAACTACCCGGGGCTGTACTCCTCGTACGACATGGACGACTGCACGGCGACGGTCAGCGACTACACCAACCGCGCCAACGTCCAGAACTGCGAGCTCGTCGGGCTCGCCGACCTGGACACCGGCGAGGAGTACGTCCGCAAGACCATCGCCGGGTACATGAACAGCCTGCTCGGGTACGGCGTGGACGGCTTCCGCATCGACGCGGCCAAGCACATCCCGGCGGCCGACCTCGCCAACATCAAGTCGCGGCTGACCAACCCGTCGGTGTACTGGAAGCAGGAGGTCATCTACGGCGCCGGGGAGGCGGTCCAGCCGACCGAATACACCGGCAACGGCGACGTACAGGAGTTCCGGTACGCCTACGACCTCAAGCGGGTCTTCAACAACGAGAACCTCGCCTATCTGAAGAACTACGGCGAGGGCTGGGGCTATATGAGCAGCTCCGTCGCGGGCGTCTTCGTCGACAACCACGACACCGAACGCAACGGCTCGACGCTCAACTACAAGGACGGGGCGAACTACACCCTCGCCAACGTCTTCATGCTCGCCTACCCGTACGGCGCTCCGGACATCAACTCCGGGTACGAGTGGTCGGACGTGGACGCCGGCCCGCCGAACGGAGGCACGGTCAACGCCTGCTGGCAGGACGGCTGGAAGTGCCAGCACGCCTGGCCGGAGATCAAGTCGATGGTCGCCTTCCGCAACGCCACCCGGGGCCAGTCGGTCACCGACTGGTGGGACGACGGCAACGACGCGATCGCCTTCGGCCGCGGCGCCAAGGGGTACGTGGCCATCAACCACGAGTCGGGCTCGCTGACCCGGACCTATCAGACATCCCTCGCGGCGGGGACGTACTGCAATGTCCAGAACAACACCAGCGTCACGGTGAACAGCTCCGGGCAGTTCACGGCGACCCTCGGCACGAACACGGCGCTGGCGCTCTACGCGGGCAAGACCAGCTGCTGAGCGGCCTCCGCGAGCCGCGCGGAAGGCCGTACGAGAGCCCGTACCGAAAGCGCCGTATCGGACATACCCGATACGGCGCTTTCCTCTTTGCGACCCCTTTGCGACACCCTGCGGTAACGGGAACGTCACGCTTGCGGGATCTTGCGGAAATTTCCTTGCAACGTCTTTCGCAAGGACTTGCAGCGCTGTTAGTTTCCTCCCCAGCCCGGCGGCCGTCGATGGGACAGACGGCACCCGCGGTCCTCCCAAGGGAAGATCCGGGCAAACCCTCTTCTAGGAGCTCATATGCGACGTGGCATATCGATCGCCGCCGCGGTGACCGTCATCGCGCTGACCGCGACCGCCTGCGGTGGTTCCGACGACAACTCGTCGAGCAAGCCGAAGGCCGCCGGCGACATTTCCGGGACGATCACGTACTGGGACACATCGGACGCGGCGACCGAAGCCCCGACGTACAAGGCTCTCATCAAGAAGTTCGAGGCCAAGTACCCCAAGATCAAGGTGAACTACCAGAGCGTCCCGTTCAGCGACGTCGAGCAGAAGTTCAAGTCGGCGGCGAAGAGCGGCAAGGGCGCCCCGGACGTCGTCCGCACCGACGTCGGCCTGATGGCCGAGTACGCCTCGCTCGGCTACATCGCGCCTCTCGACGGCACGATCGCGCTGAAGGACACCTCGGACTTCAACTCGGGCCCGCTGAACACCACCAAGTACAACGGCAAGACGTACGGCGTCCCCTCGGTCACCGACACCCTGGGTCTCCTCTACAACAAGGACCTCCTGAAGAAGGCCGGCATCGCGCAGCCGCCGACCACCTGGGACGAGTTCATCACCGACTCGAAGACCATCAAGAAGAAGACCGGGGCGTACGGCACCTACCTCAACCCCGACTCGTACTTCCTGCTCCCGCTGCTCTACAGCAACAACGCGGACATGGCCGACACCTCGGCCAAGAAGATCACCATCTCCGACGCCAACGCCGTCACCGCGATCACCACGGCGAAGAAGATCCAGGACGAGGCGTCGATGAAGGTCGACTACGCCAACGCCTACCAGAACATGCAGACGGCGTTCAAGACCGGCAAGGTCGCCATGCTGGTCCAGGGTCCCTGGTCGGTCAGCGAGGACCTGAGCGGCAGCGCCTTCAAGGGCAAGGAGTCCAACCTCGGCTACGCGCCCGTTCCGGCCGGCCCCGGCGGCAAGGCCCAGGCGCCGACCGGCGGTCACAACCTCGCGGTCTACCAGGGCTCCAAGAACCTGGACGCCGGGTACCTCTTCACCCAGTTCATGACCTCGACCGACAGCCAGGTCGAGATCGCCAAGGGCACCGGCACGCTGCCGACCCGCAAGTCGGCGTACACGGCCGAGGTCACGGCGGACGCCAAGATCGCCGGCTTCAAGCCGATCCTGGAGCAGACCGCCCGTCCGCGCGTCGCGCTGCCGCAGGTCGGCTCGCTCTTCACGCCGCTCGCGCAGAACTACGTGAAGATCCTGCAGGGCAGCGAGGACGTCAAGGCCGGTCTCGACGCCACCGCCAAGGAGTTCCAGAAGCTCCTGCCCGGCTACACCATCGGCTGACCGGGCAACCCCTGATCCACCGGTAACCGAAGAACGCGCAGCCCCGGGGAACGTTTTCCCCGCTGCCGCCCCGAACGGGGCTCCCCCGGGGCTGCGGTCACCGGTTCCCTCAGGATCACCGGACCCACCGGACCCCGGACCACCGGACCCCGGGCCACCGGACCCCGGGTCACCAGATCTCCCGACCCCCAGACCTCCGCATTTCCGCCGCGAAAGAGCCGATGAGGATGACGACCGCAGCGAGCACCGAGAAGACCGACCTGCCCGCGCCCGGCAAGAACGCCGCGCGCCCCCCACGCGTTTCGGCGCTCCGGCGGTCCTGGGACAAGTACTGGTACGCCTGGGCCATGGTGACCCCGGTCGCCATCGTCCTCACCGTCCTCGTCCTGTATCCGCTCGGGTACGGCATCTACCAGTCACTGACCGACGCCAACGAGTCGAACGTGGCGTCCACCATCGGCGCCTTCCACCGCCCGGCCACCTACAAGTTCGTCGGCCTCGACAACTACTGGCACGTGCTGTCGGGCGCGGACAGCGACTTCTACCCCCGCCTGCTGTGGACGGTCATCTGGACGGTGTCCTGCGTGACCCTCCAGGTCGGCATCGGCATGGGCCTCGCGGTGCTGCTCAACCGCAAGGTCCGCTTCCGCGGTTTCTACCGCGCCATGCTGATCCTGCCCTGGGCCGTCCCCTCGTTCATCGGCGTCTTCGCCTGGCGGCTGATGCTCAACTCCCAGTACGGCGTCTTCAACGAGATCATCACCGCGTTCGGACTGCCGGCCCAGGACTGGCTCGGCACCCCGCTCGCCCAGAAGATCGCCGTCATCATGGTGAACGTCTGGATCGGCATCCCCTTCAACATGGTCGCGGTGCTCGGCGGACTCCAGTCCATCCCCAAGGAGCTGTACGAGGCCGCCGAGATGGACGGCGCCTCCCCCTGGCAGCGCTTCGTCAACGTGACGCTGCCCGGACTGCGCCCGGTGTCGAACACGGTGATCCTGCTCGGCTGCATCTGGACGTTCAACATGTTCAACGTCATCTATCTGCTGCTGGGCAACAACACGAGCGGCGACGCCGACATCCTCGTCACCTTCGCCTTCCGCAAGGCGTTCACCGGCATCTCGGACTACGCGGGCGCGGCGACGTACGGGATCATCATCCTCGCCCTCCTGCTGGCCTTCTCGACCTTCTACCGCCGCAGCACCCTGAAGTCCGAGCAGGCGTAAGGAGCCCTCGCCATGACCGCAGCAACTCACGAGTCCTCCGCGACCGCCGCCGCCGGCCGGTCCGCCGTGGCCACCCCCCGCAAGGTGCGCGGCCGCGAGGAGCGCAGCCTCGGCTCCTCGATCGCCCTGCACGGCACGCTGATCGTCGCCACGGTGATCGCGGCCTTCCCGGTGATGTGGATCCTGTTCATCTCGCTCGGCCCGAAGAACGCCTGGCAGCAGCCGAGCGAGGTGTTCTCGCACCTCAGCCTGCACAACTACAGCGATGTGCTGTCCCAGACGGACCTGCCGAAGTGGTTCCTGAACACCGTCGTCGTGGCGGGCGGCACCACCGTGCTCGGCGTCTTCCTCGCGGCGACCGCCGGATACGCGGTGTCCCGGATGAAGTTCCCCGGCAGCAGGCAGCTGATGTGGACCTTCCTGGTCACGCAGATGTTCCCCAGTATCGTGCTGATCGTGCCGCTGTATCTCCTTATGTCCGAGCTGAACCTGCTGGACAACTACCTCGGTCTGATCCTGGCGTACGCGACGACGGCGGTGCCGTTCTGCGCCTGGATGATGAAGGGGTACTTCGACACCATCCCCAAGGAGATAGACGAGGCGGGCCGGGTCGACGGGCTCACCCCGTTCGGCACGTTCTGGCGGCTGATCGTGCCGCTGGCCAAGCCGGGCCTCGCCGTGACCGCGTTCTACAGCTTCCTCACCGCCTGGGGCGAGGTCGCGTACGCCACGCAGTTCATGCAGTCCGACCACTACACGCTCGCCGTCGGCATCCGCACCTTCGCTCAGGACCAGCGGCCCGACTGGGCGTGGACCTCGGCCACGGCGATCATCATCACCCTTCCGGCGGCCCTCGTCTTCATGCTGGTGCAGCGCAGCCTGGTCTCCGGTCTGACCGCCGGAGGCACGAAATCCTGACGGCCCGCCCGCACTTAGCGGACCCCTCGTACTCAGCAAGCGCCTCCGTCGTTCCCCCCGCACCCCTAAGGGAATCCATGACCCAGCACGCCACCGACGCACTCCCCACCGACGCCTCCTCCGCCGCCTCCGGGCGCCGGGAGTGGTGGCGCGACGCGGTCATCTACCAGGTCTATCCGCGCAGCTTCGCGGACGGCAACGGCGACGGCATGGGTGACCTGCCCGGCGTCCGGGCCCGGCTCCCCTACCTCAAGGACCTCGGCGTCGACGCGGTGTGGCTGTCCCCCTTCTACGCCTCCCCACAGGCGGACGCGGGCTACGACGTGGCCGACTACCGCGCGGTGGACCCGATGTTCGGCAACCTCACGGACGCCGACGACCTGGTGCGGGACGCGCACGGCCTGGGACTGCGGGTGATCGTCGACCTGGTGCCCAACCACTGCTCGGACCAGCACGAGTGGTTCAAGCAGGCGCTGCGCGAGGGCCCGGGTTCGCCGATCCGGGAGCGCTTCCACTTCCGTCCCGGCAAGGGCGAGAACGGCGAACTGCCCCCCAACGACTGGGAGTCGATCTTCGGCGGCCCGGCCTGGACCCGCGTCGAGGACGGCGAGTGGTACCTGCACCTGTTCGCGCCCGAGCAGCCCGACTTCAACTGGGACCACCCGGCCGTCCACGACGAGTTCCGCTCCATCCTGCGCTTCTGGCTGGACCTCGGCATCGACGGCTTCCGCATCGACGTCGCCCACGGCCTCGTCAAGGCGGCGGGTCTGCCCGACATCGGCCACGACGGGCAGGTCAAGCTGCTCGGCACCGAGGCCGTGCCGTACTTCGACCAGGACGGCGTGCACGAGATCTACCGCAGCTGGCGGCGGATCCTGGACGAGTACACGGGCGAGCGGATCGCGGTGGCCGAGGCGTGGACGCCGACCGTCGAGCGCAGCGCGCTGTACCTGCGCCCGGACGAGCTGCACCAGGCCTTCAACTTCTCCTATCTGACCACCGGCTGGAACGCGGCGGACCTGCGCGCCGTCATCGACCGTTCGCTCGGCGCCATGAACGCCGTGCACGCGCCCGCGACCTGGGTCCTGTCCAACCATGACGTGGTACGGCACTCCACGCGTCTCGCGGAAGGGGACGAGGCGCGTGGTCTGCGCCGGGCCCGGGCGGCGACCCTGCTCATGCTGGCGCTGCCCGGCTCGGCGTACCTCTACCAGGGCGAGGAGCTCGGGCTGCCCGAGGTCGTCGACCTGCCCGACGAGGTCCGCCAGGACCCGGCGTTCTTCCGCAGCGCGGGCCAGGACGGCACCCGCGACGGCTGCCGGGTGCCGCTGCCGTGGTCCGGCGAGGTCGCGCCGTTCGGCTTCGGTCCGGTCGAGGGCGGCCCGAGCTGGCTGCCGCAGCCGGCCTCCTGGAAGAACCTCACGGTCGAGGCGCAGGAGGGCGACCCCACCTCGACGCTGGAGTTCTACCGCAGCGCGCTCGCCGTGCGCCGCGAGCACCCGGCGCTCGGCGCGGGCCGTCAGGTGACCTGGCTGCCGACGCCCGACGGGGTCCTCGCCTTCCGCCGGGACACCGCCGAGGGCTCCTTCGTCTGCACGGTGAACCTCACCTCGGCCCCCCTCCCGCTGCCCACCCCGGGCACCCTGCTGCTCGCCAGCGCGGACGTCGAGCCGGGTGCCGAAACGACCGAACTGCCCGCAGATTCAACGGTCTGGTGGGCAGTCTGAGATGCGACCGGTACAGTCCAATCCTGTGACCACACGGCTTGCCGACATCGCAGCCCAGGCGGGGGTCAGTGAGGCGACTGTCAGCCGCGTCCTGAACGGGAAGCCGGGCGTCGCCGCGACCACCCGCCAGTCCGTCCTGGCCGCGCTCGACGTCCTGGGCTACGAGCGTCCGGTCCGGCTGCGGCAGCGCAGCGAGGGCCTGGTGGGCCTGATCACCCCGGAGCTGGAGAACCCCATATTTCCGGCTCTGGCGCAAGTCATCGGCCAGGCACTGACCCGCCAGGGCTACACCCCGGTCCTCGCCACCCAGACGCCGGGCGGCTCCACCGAGGACGAGCTGACGGAGATGCTGGTGGACCGGGGCGTCGCCGGCATCATCTTCGTCTCCGGTCTGCACGCCGACACCTCGGCGGACATGCAGCGCTACGAGCAGCTGCGCGCCCAGGGCGTCCCGTTCGTCCTGGTCGACGGTTTCTCGCCGAAGGTCCAGGCGCCCTTCATCTCCCCGGACGACCGCGCGGCGATGGCCCTCGCGGTCACGCACCTCGTCTCGCTCGGGCACACCCACATCGGACTCGCCCTGGGTCCGAAGCGGTTCGTGCCCGTGCAGCGGAAGATCGAGGGCTTCGTGCGCACGATGCAGGAGCAGTTGGGGCTGAGCCCGGCCGACATCGAGGAGCGACTGGTCCAGCACTCGTTGTACACCCTGGAGGGCGGTCAGGCCGCGGCCACCGCCCTCATGGACCGGGGGTGCACGGCGGTGGTCTGCGCGAGCGACATGATGGCGCTCGGCGCGATAAGGGCGGCGCGTCAGCGGGGCCTGGAGGTGCCGAAGGACATATCGGTCGTCGGCTTCGACGACTCCCCTCTGATCGCCTTCACCGACCCGCCCCTGACGACGATACGCAAGCCGGTCCCGGCCATGGGTCAGGCGGCGGTGCGGACGTTGCTGGAGGAGATCGGTGGAACTCCGGCACCGCACAGTGAGTTCGTGTTCATGCCGGAGCTGGTGGTGCGCGGTTCGACCGCTTCGGCCCCTGGGGACCGGAATCGTCCCTAAGGAGGAGCGCATACGTTGCGCGTAGGACTCCTCCCGTCGTAGAACGTGCGGCCGGGACCAGACCAGGGGATGATCGGTCGCGGAACGCTTTTCTGGCAGACTTTGTGCCTATGGGTGAGACGACCGTGACGACACTGGAAGGCCAGGACCGGGCCGCTCCACGCCCCGTCGCGGAGGAGAACGCGGGGAAGGCGTTTCTGCGCCGGCGGCACACCCCGCGTCGCCCCCGCTTCTGGTTCGAGATCCTGCTCATCGCCGTGAGTTACTGGACGTACTCACTGATCCGCAACGCCGTGCCCGAGCAGAAGCAGGAGGCGCTGAGCAACGCCGACTGGCTGTGGCGCATGGAGCACCACCTCGGGATCGCCGTCGAGCAGTCGGTCAACCACGCCGTGAACTCGGTGACATGGCTGATCATCGGGATGAACTACTACTACGCGACGCTGCACTTCGTCGTGACGCTCGGGGTCCTGGTGTGGCTCTATCGCAGCCACCCCGGCCGGTACGCGGCGGCACGCCTCGCGCTCTTCGCCACCACGGCGGTGGCCCTGCTCGGCTACTACTTCTTCCCGCTCGCCCCACCCCGCCTGATGAACGGCGGTGACTTCGTCGACACGGTGGTCGTCCACCACACGTGGGGTTCCATGGCCTCCGGGGACCTCAAGCACATGTCGAACCAGTACGCCGCGATGCCGTCGATGCACATCGGCTGGTCCCTGTGGTGCGGTCTGACCATCTTCGCCCTGGCCTCGGTGCCGTGGGTCCGCGTCCTGGGCCTGCTCTACCCGGCGGCCACGCTGCTGGTCATCGTCTCCACCGCCAACCACTTCTGGCTGGACGCGGTGGGCGGCATGCTGTGCCTGGCCTTCGGCTTCACGGTTGCCCACCTCTGGTACGGGGCCCTGCCCCACGCCCTGCCCCGCTGGGTTCCCGGGACGCGTGGCGCGCCCCTGGTGCCGCTGGAGGCCTGACACCCGGAGCTGTCGTCGCACGGGGCCCGTCGATCATCGACGGGCCCGTTCGCTGTCCGCCTCCGGCTCAGTCCCCGCGGTGCACCACGTGCCCGCCCGTCACCGTCAGCCGTACCGGCGCCTGGGCCAGCTCGTCCGCCGGTGCGGCCACCGGATCGAGGCCGAAGGCCGTGAGGTCCGCTCGCAGCCCGGGAGCGATACGTCCCGACTCGTGGCCCTCCCCCGCGGCGAGGGCCGCGTGCGTCGTACAGCCCTCCAGCGCCTGGATCCCGCTGAGGCCGCCCCCGGCGGCAGCGGCACCCAGGGGCTCCCGGGCGGTCGCGAGCACCCCCCGGGCGTCGTACGGGGCGATCGGCCAGTCCGAGCCGAGGGCGACCACGGCACCGGCCTCCCGCAGCGCGCGGATCCGCCAGGCCCGCCCGGCCCGCTCGGTCCCGAGCCGCCGCGACCACTCGTCGCCGTGATCACCGCGCGTGTACGCGGTGTGCGGCGGCTGCATGGACGCGACGACCCCGAGTCGCGCGAACCGGGCGAGCGTGTCGTCCGGCACGGTCTCCACGTGCTCGATCCGGTGAACGAACCGACCACTGTCCCCGAGGCCCTCCACGGTGTCGAGCACGTGCCGCACGGCCGCGTCCCCGATCGCGTGGGTGGCCGTACGGACCCCGGCGGCGTGCAGATGCCGTACGGCGGCGGTGTACGCCTCGGGATCGGGCCAGAACGCCTCGGTGCCCTGCCCGTGACAGTCCGCGTGCTCCAGCCACGCCGTGCCGCCCTCGACGGTCCCGTCCATGAAGAACTTGACCCCGCCGACCCTCCAGTGCCGCCCCCGCCGCCCTTGGAGCGCGACGAGCCCGTCCAGGGCCTCCCGGTCGGCGCCCGGCATGCACCAGGGCGCGAACCGCAGCCGCACCGGCAGCACGCCCTCCGCGGCGACGGCCCCCACCAGTTCCAGATCCCCCAGGTCCATCACATGGGCCGCGGTCAGCCCGGTGGCCGCCATCGCGGACAGCAGCTCGACGAGCCGGGCCCGCCGCTGACCGTACGAGGACCGGGGCATGACCTCCGCGACCAGTTCCATGGCCGCGTGCTCCACGAGATGCCCGGTGGGCCGCCCGTCGCCGTCGCACACCACCTCCGACCGCTGGACGAAGGAGCGCGCTCCCGTGACACCCGCGGCCGCCAGGGCCGCCCCGCTGACGAGGGCCGAGTGCCCGTCGTACAGCCGCAGGAAGGCGGGCGCGCCGACGAGTACGTCCTCGACGAGCGACCGGTGCGGGGGCCGCCCGCCGAAGACGTTGTGGTCGAGCCCGAACCCGATGACCCACCCGTCGATGCGGGCCGCGCCCCGGAGCGCGTCGCGCAGTCCGTCGAGATCCCGTACGGCGGACAGGTCGACGCCGGTGGCCATGTCCAGTCCCCACACGGGGTGGCTGTGCGCGTCCACCAGCCCCGGCACGAGGTGCGCCCCGGCCAGGTCGACGATCTCCGTTCCCGGCCCACGCCAGTCCCGTACGTCACTCTCGTCACCGACCGCGGCGATCAGCCCGTCGCGGACGGCGAGGGCGGTGGCGTACGGACGGGCGGGATCGAGGGTGCGGACTTCGGCGCCGGTGAGGACGAGCTCGGCGGTGGGCATGCGGGTGACTCCCTTGGGACGAAGGACTATTCGGCGGGTTCGGCGGCGAAGTCCGCGTAGATCTCGGGCCGTTCGCGCCGCAGCCACCACGCCAGCGCGAGACCGACGACGAAGACGGCGGGCGACAGGACGATCAGCACGGTGTTCACCGTGGCGGAGGCGCCGGTGAACAGGTCGATGTGGGTCACGACCAGCCCTATGGCCGTCGCGAGCAGCACGGTCGCGACCACCGGCGCGACCACGGTCCGCAGCACCCCCTCCTCGTGCCGCACCCGCCGGAAGTAGCAGGGCACGGCGATCGCGGCGAGCAGCTGGAGCGCGAACAGCCCGATCATCCCCGGGGTGTTGACCCACAGCAGCAGCTGCCCGTACGGATCCGCCCCCGCCGCCCAGAAGCCGAGAACGACCACCGCGCCGAGCACGGTCTGCACGATCCCGGCGACGTACGGGGAGCGGTGCCGCGGGTGGATACGGCCCAGTGCCCGCGGCAGCACGCCCTCTTCCGCGAGGGCGAGGCCGTACCGGTTGATGGCGTTGTGGAAGGCGAGCAGCGAGGCCAGCACGCTGGTGATGATGAAGAGGTGCATCAGGTCGGCCGCCCAGCCGCCGACGTACGTCGTGATCGCGGAGAAGAAGAGCCCGCCGGGGTCCTTGGCCGCGGCGCGCACGACCTCCGCGTTCCCGAAGGCCTGGATCACGACCCACACCACGAACGCGTAGAAGAGCCCGAGGAACCCGACGGCCGCGTATGTCGCCCGCGGCACCGTGCGCTCCGGGTCGCGAGCCTCCCGCCGGTAGATGACGGTGGACTCGAACCCGGTGAACGCGGCGAAGGCGAAGGCGAGCACGACGGCCGTCCCCGGCACGAGCACATGGCCGGGCGTGAAAGAGGCACCCGACAGCCCGTGCGCGCCCCCCTTGAGCAGCACTCCACCGGCGAGCAGCACGAGTATCCCGGTCTCGGCGACGAGCAGCACGCCGAGCAGCTTCGCCCCGAAGTCGATGGACCGATAGCCGCCGTAGCCGATCACCAGCAGCCCGGCCAGCGACACGGGCAGCCACGGAACATCGGTCCCGAAGAGGGCTCGCACGGTGTCCTTGCTGGCACTGCCGAGCAGGCCGTAGACGCCGATCTCCATGCCGTTGTAGCCGATGAGGGCGAGCAGCGCGGCGCCGATGCCGACGGGCCGTCCGAGCCCACGGGTGATGTACGCGTAGAACGCGCCGCCGCTGCGCACATGCCGGCTCATGGTGGTGAAGCCGACGGCGAAGACGGCGAGCGTGACACCGGCGATGAGGTAGCCGACGGGTGCGCCGATCCCGCCGAGCAGGATCGCGAGCGGGGCAACACCCGCCATGACGGTCAGGGGAGCTGCGGCCGAGACGACGAAGAAGGCGATGTCGGCGGTGCCGAGGGAACCGGAGCGGAGGGTCGCCGTGGGAGTCGGCGTTCTCTCCGCGGAGGTGGTGACGGGCATGCGAGGGAAGCCCTTCTGGCCGGGGGACGGGAACGGGTCCGGGCGTGCGGGGCGACCCGGAGTCCCGGGGCGGGGGTGACCCGGGACGCATTAACCTAAAGGCTTTCGGTTTCCGCAATGTAACCTCCCGTTGGGCATCCGGGAAGACCTCAGGGAGAACACAGATCATGGGACGGCCGCGCACACCTCTCCTCGACCGCGAGCGCATCACCACGACGGCGCTCGAACTGATCGATGAGCGGGGAGAGTTCAGCGTGCCGCAGATCGCCAAGCGGCTCGGCGTGCAGACCGGCTCGGTGTACCACCATGTGGACGGCCGCGACGGCATCGTGGAACTCCTGCGCGAACGGGTGTCCTCGGCCATCGACACGCACACCCTGTCCCTGACCCCCTGGGACACGGCCCTGGCCGCCTGGGCGCGCTCCTACCGCGCCGCCTTCGCCGCGCACCCGAAGACGATCCCGCTCCTGACCACCTCACCCGTACGAGCGCCCCGCGTCCTGGAGCAGTACGAGCGCGCGGTCACCCTCCTGCTCGACGCCGGCTTCCCCCTGCCCGACGTCATGCCGGTGATCATCGCCCTGGAGAACCTGGTCCTCGGCTCGGCCCTGGACCTGGCGGCCCCCGAGACCATGTGGGAACTCCCGGACGAGACGACGACACCGCGCCTCGCGGCGGCACTGGACGCGGTGGGCGAGGGCCGCGCGGACCGGGCGTTCGAACTGGCGCTGGAGGGATTCCTGGCCCACGCGAGGGCCTTGCAGGCGGCGTGAGCGACTACCGCCCGGCGTGAGCCGTCACCGCCCTGCGTGAGCGATTACCGCCCGGCGTGAGCCGTCACCGGTCGGCGTCGGGGTGGGCCGCACCCCGGAGCGCGTCCAGCAGCCCGTGCAACGCCGGCCGCTCCGCGGCACCGGGAGCCGCTTCCCGCACCGCCGCGTACAGAACCCGCACCGGCTCAGGAGCGCGCACCTTCCGCACCACCACACCAGGGTGCCGACTCCCCAGCCCGAGCCGGGGAATCAGACTCACTCCGAGCCCGGCCGCCACGAAGCCCTGAGCGGTGGCGTAGTCCTCGCTCTGCACCGCGAACGAGGGCCGGAACCCGGCAGCCGCACAGGCGTCCAACTGCGCGTCGAGACAGGGCCCCGGCCACTCGCTCCCGACCCACGGCTCATCGGCCAGTTCCGCCAGTTCGAGCAGCCGCCGCCCCGCGAGCCGATGCCCCCTGGGCAGCACGACCCGGTACGGATCATCGAGCAGCCGCACCAGCCGCATGCCCTCGGGGCCGGTACCGTCGGCCCGCACCACGAGGGCGAGATCGGCCCGTCCCTCCTTCACGTCGGGCAGCGGATCCTCCACATCGATCAGCTTCAACTCCACGCGCACGCCGGGGTGTTCACGCCGAAACCGCGCAACGGCGGGAGCGACCAGCGCGGCCCCGGCCGTGGCGAAGTACCGCACCGCGAGCCGCCCCGTCCGCCCCGCCCGCAGATCCGCGAGGGCGGTCTCCGCCTCGGCGACCTGCCGCCCGATGGCGTCCGCGTACTCGGTCAGCAGCAGCCCCGCAGCGGTGGGCCGTACCCCGCGCCCGACCCGCTCCAGCAGCTCGGTCCCCGCCTGCTTCTCCAGCGCCCCGATCTGCTGACTGACGGCGGAGGGCGTGTACCCCAGATCCGCCGCGGCCGCCGTCACCGACCCGCTGCTGACCACAGCCCGCAGCACCTGCATACGCCGCACATCAAGCATGAAGCACACCTTAACAGTGCATGCAAAACACTTCACTTGTCCTCAACTCAAATCCCAAGGACCGTAGACCGCATGCCAAGCCCCCACCCCCCCTCCCCTCTCCGTTCCTCTCTCCGCATGGCCATCCTGGCGCTCCTCTGGGGCTCGGGCTTCCTCTGGATCAAACTGGCCCTGGACCACGGCATGTCCCCCGCCCACCTGACCCTCACGCGCTGCGCCCTGGGCACGGCGGTCCTCCTGCTCCTGGCCCGCGGGGTGCGTCAGCGCCTCCCCCGCTCCCGCGCTCTCTGGCTCCATGTGACCGTCGCGGCGCTGTTCTGCAACGCGATCCCCTTCGCCCTCTTCGCGCTCGGCGAGCAGACGGTCGACTCGGGGATCGCGGGCGTCATGAACGCGACCACCCCCCTCTGGTCGCTCCTTCTGGGCGCGGTCCTCGGCACGGACCGCTCCCTCCACCCCCTGCGCCTGACCGGCCTGTTCCTCGGCTTCGCGGGCGTCCTGCTGATCTTCGCCCCCTGGCAGCACGACGGCCTGGCCGGCTGGGGCGCCGGAGCCCTCCTGGCCGCCGCGGCGAGCTATGCGATCGCGTTCACCTACATGGCCCGCCACCTCACCCCCCGCGGCGCCCCTCTGGCCGTATCGGCGGCCCAACTCCTCATGGCCACGGCCTGGACGACCCTGGCCCTCCCCACGGCGGCCCCCACCCACCCCGACACCACGGCCCTGCTGGCGGTCACCGTCCTCGGCGTCTTCTCCACCGGCCTGACCTTCTACCTCAACTACCGCATGATCGCCGAAGAGGGCCCCACCAGCGCGGCCACGGTCGGCTACCTGCTCCCCGTGGTCTCGGTGACGCTCGGCGCCCTGGTCCTGAACGAGACGCTCGGCCTGCGCACACTGGCGGGCATGGCGGTGGTCCTGGCCGGAGTGGCAGCCACCCGCACCCGCCCCCGGACGGAAGGGGCCGTGCCGGTACGTCGAAGCCCGTCGCTTACGTCCGGGTCCGGAAGCGGCTCCCCACAGGGCAACGCCTGATCCGGCGGCGACGGGCTGACGTACCGGCACGGCCCCGACCCGCCCACCGAGCCGCAGCCCCAGGCCCCAGATCCGAGACCCCAGACCCAAACCCAGACCCAGACCCAGCCCCCAAGGCTCACGCCCCGTAGAACAGCACCTCCACCACGGCCCGAGCCCGCCGAGTGGTCCGCCGGTAGTCCTCGATCATGTCGCCGACATGACCGGGCCCGTACCCCAAGTACCGCCCGACCGCGGCGAGTTCACGCCCGTCGGAGGGAAACGTGTCCCCGGCCCGCCCCCGTACCAGCATCACCGCGTTGCGCACCCGCGTCGCCAGCACCCACGCCTCGTCCAGGATGGCCGCGTCCTCCCCGGACACCAGCCCCGCCGCGCACGCCGCGCCCAGCGCCTCCCGTGTCCGAGTGGTCCGCAGCCCCGGCTCCGCCCACCCGTGCTGCAACTGGAACAGCTGCACGGTCCACTCCACGTCGGACAGCCCACCCCGCCCCAGCTTGGTGTGCAGCGTCGGATCGGCCCCGCGGGGCATCCGCTCCGACTCCATCCGGGCCTTCAGCCGCCGGATCTCCCGTACGGCGTCGTCACCGAGCCCCTCCGCGGGATACCGCAACGGATCGACCAGCTCGATGAACCGTCGCCCCAGGTCCTCGTCCCCCGCGACGAACTCGGCCCGGAGGAGGGCCTGCGACTCCCACACCAGCGACCACCGCCGGTAGTAGGCCTCGTAGGAGTTCAGCGTCCGCACCAAGGGCCCGGACTTCCCCTCGGGCCGCAGATCGGCGTCGATCAGCAAGGGCGGATCCGCACTGGACACCTGAAGCAACCGCCGCATCTCCGAGACAACCGCGTTGGCCGCCCGAGATGCCTCCTGCTCGTCGACACCTTCCCGGGGCTCGTGCACGAACAGCACATCCGCATCGGACCCGTAACCGAGCTCGTGCCCCCCGAACCGCCCCATCCCGATGACGGCGAACCGCGTGGGCAGCGTGTCCCCCCACCTGTCCCGCACCACGGCCCGCAGGGTCCCCGCCAGCGTCGCCGCCGTCAGGTCGGACACCGCACCGCCCACCTGATCCACCAGCGCGCCCTGATCGGCGACGGCGGGTGTCTCCTCGGTGCCGTACGAGGCGACGATGTCCGCGGCGGCCGTACGGAACAGCTCCCGCCGCCGCACACCACGCGCGGCGGTCACCGCCTGCTCGCCCCCGTCGGCCCGCCTCACCGCGGCGAGGATCTCCTGCTCCAGATGGGCACGGCCGCGCGGTTCGAGGCCGCCGCCGTCCCCGTCACCGAGCAGCGCGACGGCCTCCGGCGCCCGCATCAACAGGTCGGGAGCGAGCCGCCCGGCCGACAGCACACGCGCCAGGTTCTCCGCCGCAGCCCCTTCGTCCCTCAACAGCCGCAGATACCAAGGGGTCTTGCCCAGGGCGTCCGAGACCTTGCGGAAGTTCAGCAACCCGGCGTCGGGGTCGGCGGAATCCGCGAACCACCCCAACAGCACGGGCAGCAGGGTCCGCTGAATCGCGGCCTTGCGCGAAACCCCGGAGGCCAGCGCCTCCAAATGCCGCAGCGCCGCGGCCGGATCTGCGTACCCGAGGGCGACGAGCCGCTCCCGCGCCGCGGTCGGACTCAGCCGGCTCTCGCCCGGGGCGAGTTGGGCCACGGCGTCCAGCAGCGGCCGGTAGAACAACTTCTCGTGCAGCCGCCGTACGACAGCCGCATGCCGCTTCCACTCACGGTTCAACTCGACGACGGGATCGGCCCGAAGGCCGAGCGAGCGCCCGATGCGCCGCAGATCGGCATCGTCCTCGGGCACCAGATGGGTCCGCCGCAGCCGGTAGAGCTGTATCCGGTGCTCCATGGACCGCAGAAACCGATAGGCGTCGTCGAGCTGCACGGCGTCGGCCCGCCCGACATAACCACCGGCCGCGAGCGCCCCCAACGCGTCCAGCGTGGTCCCGCTGCGCAGCGAGGTGTCGGCCCGCCCGTGCACCAACTGCAGGAGCTGCACGGCGAATTCGACATCGCGCAGTCCCCCCGGTCCGAGCTTCAGCTCACGCTCGATCTCGGCGACCGGAATGTTCTCCACGACCCGCCGGCGCATCTTCTGTACGTCGGCGACGAAGTTCTCCCGCTCTGCGGCGTGCCACACCAGGGGCGCCAGCGTGGCCACGTACTCCTCGCCGAGCCCGAGGTCCCCGGCCACGGGCCGAGCCTTCAACAGGGCCTGGAACTCCCAGGTCTTGGCCCAGCGCTGGTAATAGGCGAGGTGGCTGCTCAAGGTCCGTACAAGCGGCCCGTTCCGCCCCTCGGGCCGCAGATTCGCGTCGACGGGCCAGATGCTGCCCTCGACGGTGGTCTCGGAACAGATCCGCATCATGTGGGAGGCGAGCCGGGTGGCGGCCTGCAGCGCCTTGCGCTCGTCAGCCCCTTCCACCGCCTCCCCCACGAAGATGACATCGACGTCGGACACGTAGTTCAGCTCGTGCCCCCCGCACTTCCCCATCGCGATCACCGCGAGCCGGCACAGCGCGGCGTCGTCGGGCGCGGCGCTCCTGGCGATGGCGAGCGCGGCGCGCAGGGTGGCCGTGGCGAGGTCGGCGAGTTCGGCGGCGGTCTGGGCGAGGTCGGTGGTGCCGCACACGTCACGTGCGGCGATGGACAGCAGACAGCGCCGGTAGGCGACGCGCAGGGCGACGGGATCGGTCGCCTGCGCCAGCCCCCGCTCGAACTCCCGCACCCCGGGGTGGAGGTCCTGCGGCTCGTACGTCACGAGCGCCTGCCAGTCGCTCGGGTGCCGGGCGAGGTGGTCGGCGAGGGCGGCGGAGGCACCGAGGACGCCGAGCAGCCGGTCGCGCAGCGGCTTGGCCGCGATCAGGGTGTCGAGGAGTTCCCGCTCGGCGATGTGGCCGTCCTGCGCCTCGACGAGCCGGACGAGCCCGAGCAGCGCGAGATCGGGATCGGCGGTGGCGCCGAGCGCGTCGAGGAGCACCGGATCGGACCGTATGGGCTCGAGTTCCGCGCCGTCCAGGAGGCGCTCGGCGGCCGACGGATCGGTGAAGCCGTGTCGCAGCAGCCGCGTGAAGGTACTGCTCCTGCGCCCCGGCACCATCATCCTCGGCCCTCCCGTCGGATCAGGTCGCACGACCGGTCCGATCAAGGTCGTACGAGCCCGAGCCTAACCCCGGTCCCCGCGGTGGCGCCCCGCGCCGGAATCGGCTTCCGTAGGAGGTGTCCTTGGATGTGGTCCGCGCGAGCGGCGAGGAGGGTAGGAAAAGTAAGAAGGCGAGCGGGGTGGCGGCGACCGCGCAGGCCGGAAGGTAAGCAGTTCATCAGGTCTTCACCCCGCCGGTTGGGCGGCTTGGCACAGGGGAATGTTGGCGTGTGCATGCTCTGTCCGCACCGCCACCGTCGCCTTCCCCCCCACCGGAGGTCTGAAGTGTCCGGCAGAACCGTGTACCGCCGCAGTCGTGCCGTCGTGGCGTCCGCCCTCGCCTTCACCGCAGCCGCGGTGGGCCTGTGGACCGGCCTCGGCGGCTCCACCACCGCGCACGCCGCGGCCGGGGTGCCGACCCCGGACCACGTGGTCGTCGTGGTCTTCGAGAACCACGCGTACAGCCAGGTGATCGGCTCCTCCAGCGCCCCGTACATCAACTCGCTCAAGACCGGCGGCGCCAACCTCACCTCGTCGTACGCCGAGACGCACCCGAGCCAGCCCAACTACTACGCCCTCTTCTCCGGCTCCACCCAGGGCGTCACCGACGACAGCTGTGTCACCCCCGGCTTCTCCTCCGCCGCGAACCTCGCCTCCGAGGTGATCGCGGCGGGCAGGACCTGGGCCAGCTACAACGAGACGCTGCCCAGCCAGGGCTCCACGACGTGCAGCAGCGGCAACTACGCGCAGAAGCACAACCCGTGGTTCGGCTTCAGCAACGTACCGACGTCGTCCGCGAAGACCTTCACCCAGTTCCCGACGGACTACACGACGCTTCCGCAGGTCTCCTTCGTGGTCCCCAACCTGTGCAGCGACATGCACGACTGCTCGGTGTCGACCGGTGACACCTGGCTGAAGAACAAGCTGGGCGCGTACGCGACCTGGGCCAAGACCCACAACAGCCTCCTCGTCGTCACCTTCGACGAGGACAACCGGCTCAGCGGCAACAAGATCCCGACCGTGTTCTACGGCCAGCAGGTGACCGCGGGATCCACCAGCTCGACCACCTACAACCACTACGACCTGCTGCGCACCCTGGAGGACTCGCAGGGCCTGTCGACCCACGCGGGCAACGCCGCCTCCGGCAAGGACATCACCGGCATCTGGACGTCCTGAGATGTACGTGGCGGACAGCCGCGCCTCCACGAGTGCGGCGTCCGCGGAAGGCGCCGTCCGGCTTCGTGCCGGACGGCGCCGTGCCGCGGTCGCGCCCACGGTGCTGGCGCTCGGTGCGGTCAGTCTCATCACCGACGTCTCGTCGGAGATGGTCACGGCGGTACTGCCCCTGTACCTGGTGACGGGCCTCGGCCTGTCCCCGCTGGGCTTCGGCCTCCTGGACGGCATCTACAACGGCTTCTCGGCACTCGTCCGGCTGATCGGGGGCCACCTGGCCGACCGCGGCGGCGGCCGCCACAAGTGGGTGGCGGGCTTCGGCTACGCCCTCTCGGCGGCCTGCAAACCCCTGCTGCTCCTGGCCCACACGCTCACCCCGATCGGCCTGGTCCTGGCCGCCGACCGCACCGGCAAGGGCCTGCGCACGGCCCCGCGCGACGCGCTGATCTCACTGTCGAGCACGCCGGAGACACGGGGGCGCGCGTTCGGCGTGCACCGGGCGATGGACACGGCGGGCGCGCTGTTCGGTCCCCTCGTGGCCTTCCTGATCCTGCGGGCCACGGTCGACGGGTACGACGCGGTGTTCACGGTGAGCTTCTGCGTGGCGGTGGTGGGCGTACTGGTCCTGGTGCTGTTCGTGCCGAACGGTGCGCGTACGACAGCGACCAGGGCAGGAACAGGGACGACACCGGCGGGAACCCCCGGGGACACCGCACCTCGCCCCACGCTCCGCGCGGCCCTCGCCCTCCTCGCCCGCCCCGACCTGCGCCGCGTCACCCTCTGCGCGCTCCTCCTGGGCCTCGCGACGGTCAGTGACTCCTTCGTCTACCTGCTCCTCCAGCGCCGCCTGGGCGTGCCGGACCGCTGGTTCGCGCTGCTGCCTCTCGGCACGGCGGCGGCCTTCCTGCTCCTGGCCGTCCCGCTCGGCCGCCTCGCGGACCGGGTCGGCCGCTGGCGGGTGTTCCTGGCCGGCCACGGCGCCCTGCTCCTCGCGTACGCCCTCCTGCTCACCTCCTGGCACGGAACGGCACTGCCGTACGCCGTCCTGCTCCTGCACGGCTGCTTCTACGCCGCCACCGACGGCGTACTGATGGCGGTGGCCTCGGAGAGCGTGCCCGAGGAACTGCGCTCGTCCGGTCTCGCCCTCGTCCAGACGGGCCAGGCCCTGGCCCGTTTCGTCTGCTCGCTCGGCTTCGGCGCGGCGTGGACGGCTTGGGGCGACCGTACGGCGCTCACGGCGTCGACGGTGGCGCTGGCGCTCTGCGCCCTGTTCGCGCTCACGCTCCGCCGTCCCACCCCCTCCGCCCCTTCAGAAGGCCTCGCATGACCCTCCGTACCCGCATCCTGGTCCTGATCTCGGCGCTGGTCGTCCTGGCGGGCGTGGCCACGGCCTCCGTCCTGCACGCCTCGGCCCGCGCGGACCGCAGGAACCAGGCCCAGCCCGGCGGCCCGAGAATCGCCGCGGGCACGGTCGCGCTCACCACCGGGTCCGGGAGCCGCATGATCTTCCGGAACATGGCCTGGGGCCCGCACCGCGACGAACTGACGACGGTCCCGGCATCGGACCCCTCGGGGCCCCGAACGGCGTCGAAGGTCAAATGCCTCCGCTTCTACGCGGCCGCGGGCACCGGCGTCTGCCTCCAGTCGGTGCACGGCCCGGTCCAGGACACCTACCGGGCCGTCATCCTCGACGCGCGCCTGCGCGAGACGGCCCGCTACGACGTCCCCGGCATCCCGTCCCGCGCCCGTGTCTCCCCCAGCGGCCGGTACGCCGCGTGGACGGCCTTCGTCGGCGGCGACTCGTACGCGGGTACGAACTTCTCCACACGCGCGGCGATCGTGGACACGAGGACAGGGAAACTGACCCCCTCCTTGGAGGCGTTCCGCGTCGTCAAGGACGGCAGGACGTACCACGCGGCGGACGTCAACTTCTGGGGCGTCACGTTCGCGGCCGACGACCGCACGTTCTACGCGACGCTGGCGACGATGGGCAGGACGTACCTCGTCCGGGGAGACCTCCGGGCCCGCACCCTCACAACCCTCCACACCAACGTCGAATGCCCGTCCCTCTCTCCCGACGGCACGCGCGTCGCCTACAAGAAGCGCGTGCCGGGCCTGTCGAAGGACGCCCCCTGGCACCTGTACGTCCTCGACCTGCGCACGATGCGCGAAACCCCGCTGGCCGAGACCCGCAGCGTCGACGACCAGGCGGTCTGGCGCGACGACCGCACGATCGTCTACGCCCTCCCCGGCGACTACGGAGCCGACCTCTACACCGTCCCGTCCGACGGCACGGGAAAGCCGCGGCGCATCAGCACCGCGGCGGTGTCTCCCGCGTACGTGAACTAGACGACGGCGTACGCGAACCGGGCGACGGCGTACGCGAACCAGACAAGGGCCTACGTGAACCAGACAATGGTCTACGTGAACCAGACGAAGGCCTACGTGAACCAGGCGAAGGCGCCCTGGGTGGTGAAGGCCAGCTCGGCGAAGCGTTCGCCGATACGGCGATGGGTGGCGGCGTCCGGGTGGAGCTGGTCGGGCAGCGGCAACTCGGCGAAGTCGGCCTCACCGTAGAGGTCCAGGCCGTCCAGGTAGTGCAGGTTCGGGTCCTCGGCCGCCCGCTGCTCCACGATCCGGGCCAGCTCGTCGCGGATGACACGCAACGTCAGTTTCCCGCTCGCGCGCTCCGCCGGATCCCCCACGGCCAGGAACCGCAGCCGCCCCGCACCGAGATCGGAGAGGTCCGGGGCGCTGGGCCCTGGCGTGTCCTCATGCATGGGACAGAGAAGAGGCGAGACGACCAACAGCGGCGTGGTGGGATGCCCCTCACGGACGGTGTCGAGAAAGCCGTGCACCGCCGGGCCGAAGGCACGCAACCGCATCGCATCGGTGTTGACCAGATTGATCCCGATCTTGACGCTGATCAGATCGGCGGCGGTGTCCCTCATGGCCCGCGCGGTGAACGGATCGAGCAGAGCGCTCCCGCTCAGCCCCAGGTTGATCAGTTCCACACCGGCGAGGGAGGCGGCGAGCGCGGGCCAGGTGGAGGTGGGCCCGGCGGCGTCGGAACCGTGACTGATCGAGCTGCCGTGATGCAGCCACACCTTGCGTCCCCGGTCCGGCGCGGGCTCGACGGGGGCGTCGGTGCGCAGGGCGACCAGTTCGGTGGTCTCGTTGTGCGGCAGCCAGATCTCGACGTCCTTGACGCCGTCGGACAGACCGTCGAAACGGAGGGTACCGACCGCTCCCGGCCGGGTCGAGGCCGCTCCCGTGGCCAGGTCGATGGTCATCGCGTTGCCGCCGATCACGCTCGCCTGCCCCGCCGGCCGGCCGTCGACGACCAACTCGTACACCCCGTCCGGACGGGGCGGCGCACCCACGTAGACGAGCTTGGTGGGCAATGTGTCCAGCTCGACGGCGGTGGCCCGGGTACGGAAGACCAGCCGTACGCCGGAGGGCTGGGCCTCGGCCATGGCGAGCTGTCCGTCGGGGATCTGTCTGCGGGCCCGGGCGGGCAGCCGGTGCGGGAGGACACCGTGTTCGGTGGGCTCCAGGTCGAGGGCGCCGCGCAGGAGGTCGGCGGTGACGGGTGTGGTGATCCAGTCGTGGTCGGTGGTCATGGCCTCGGTGTCTCCATCGACATCTCGGGTGCCGGAATCGACAGGAGGGACGATTCCGGCGGGACGATCAGGGGGCGGATACGGGCCCGGTCGCTGTCGCTGTTGTCGCCGCCGCGCTCGCGGGCCAGTTCCGCAGCAGCGCGTCGAGGGCGTCCAGCATCCGCACCCAGGTCTCCTGCGTGTCGGGGGCGCTGTGGCTGAACCCTCCCCCCATCTCCAGGCTGACGTAGCCGTGGAAGAAGCTGCCCAGCAGCCGAACGGCGTGCGTCTGGTCCGGCTCCGTCAGCTCGTAGCCACGCAGGATCGCCCGCGTCATCTGCGCGTGCCGCCCACCGGCGCTGGCTGCGGCCGCTTCCGGGTCGAGCCTGAACTGGGCGGCGGCGTAGCGGCCGGGATGCTCCCTGGCGTAGTCGCGGTAGACGTTCGCGAGAGCGGCCAGGGCGTCCTTGCCGGCCCGCCCGGCCAGCGCGGCGGCGCCCCGGTCGGCGAGTTCCTCCAGGGCGAGCAGGGCGATCCGGGTCTTGAGGTCCTGGGAGTTCTTCACGTGCGAGTACAGGCTCGCGACCTTCACGTCGAAGCGTCTGGCGAGCTCTGAGACGGTCACCTGTTCGAAGCCGACCTCGTCGGCCAGCTCCGCCCCCGCGAGGACCAGACGTTCCGTGGTCAACCCGACGCGCACCATAACCTTCCTCCTATTCACCAGAACAGCTCATTCATTTGCCTAACACTTTTAGGCAATTTACCATGACACTCATGAAGCCGCTGACCGAACAAGAGATCCGCGCCGCGTTCGTGAACTGCACCAAGGGCGAGGCGAAGCGCCTGTCCGTCCCGCGCGATCTGACCGACCGCCCCTGGGACGACCTGGACTACCTCGGCTGGCGAGACCCCCAGTCCCCCGAACGCACCTACCTCGTCCTCGAACTGAACGGCCACCCCAAGGCCCTGGTCCTGCGCAGCCCCAGCCCCACCTCCTGGCAGACCCGGCGCAGCATGTGCTCGATGTGCCTGACCACCCACACCGGCGGCGTCTCCCTGATGGTCGCCCCGAAGGCGGGCAAGGCCGGCCAGCAGGGCAACTCGGTCGGCGCCTACATATGCAGCGACCTCTCCTGCTCCCTGTACGTACGAGGCAAGAAGGACGCGGGCGCCGGCGCCCGCCTCCACGAGTCACTCACACTGGAGGAAAAGATCCAACGAACGGTGACGAATCTGGCGGCGTTCATCACGAAGGTGACCACCTGACTCCGTACACCCTCGGCTTGCGCTCCCGTGAGGAGCAGAGCTACAGGCTGTCCAGAAAACGAACGACGGCGGACAGCCCCCGGAACTTCCACCTGTGCTCACGGCTGCAGAACCGCCGTCTCCGCCACCGACTGCCCGGCTGCTCGACCGGCGCATCGCACCATGTGCACGGCCGGGTCCGCGTCCCGTCCCTCAATCCCCCGCTCACGCCCGACTCCCCCACTCCCGCTGCCGTACGGCTACGACGAGCCACTGATCATCGGACTCACCCCACCGGGGGCTCGTCCCGCTCCGGATTTATTCTGCTTCGATGATCAACCAGCCGCTTGAGGGCACTGCCGTCCGCCTCGTCCGTCTGTCCCCCGACCACGCCGAGGCGCTCTTCCCGTCGGCGTCCGACCCCGAGGTCTGGCGGTGGATGCCCCGGGCACGACCCGAGACCGTGGCCCAACTGCGCGAGTGGCTCGGCGAGATGACCGCCGACCCGACACGGCGCTGCTTCACGGTGCAGCGCCGGGACGACGACACGGTGATCGGTTCAACCAGCATGTACGACCTCGACCTGGCCGAGAGCCGCACAGAGATCGGCGCGACCTGGTTCGACCGTTCCTGCTGGGGCGGCCCCTACAACGTCGAGTCCAAACTGCTGCTGTTCACCCACGCCTTCGAGGACCTGCACCTGGCTCGGCTGGCCCTGCGCACCGACAACCTCAACGTGCGCTCCCAGCAGGCCCTGGCCCGCCTCGGTCTGGTCCACGAAGGCACCCTGCGCAGCCATATGCGCCGCCCGGACGGCACTCGCCGCGACTCCCTGTACTACAGCCTGCTCGCCGACGAATGGCCCACCGTCCGCGATGCCTTGCGCGCCCGTGTCACCGCCAAGTCCGTTGCCTGAGCCGACCCTCACCGCCGGCGACGTTCTCCGAGTTCTCGCTCAAGCGCCCATGGTCCCCGTGGGGTCAGAAGCGGTAGTGGTCGGTCGCCAGGTGGCTTCTCTGCCTTGCCCCAGCAGGGAAAGCTGTAACTCACTGGCCGGCGTAGGGGCTTTCCGGTCCCGTGCTTAAGGTCCGGCGATGCGACGGCCGCGCTCAGCGGCGCGGAGAAGGGCCTGAGCCACGCGTTCGGCGTCGTCAGGGCACAAGTAGATCTCGTCGGTCCACAGCACCGACAGCCGAACGGTGCCGTTCATCAAGTTGGTGGCCACGTCCACCTCGACACCGTTCCCGGTGGTGTCGGTGACGTTCAAGTCCTGGTCGCTGCTGTAGGCGCTCACGATGATGAGCATGCCCGGCCATCAACCGGGACTGCCGGGTATGGAGGATGTCTTGACCGCCAGAAGCGGCTACGGGACGCACCCTGAGGTAATCGCTGAGGTCCTGGCCGCGGTCGGCGATTCCGCGGTCGTGCTCTCGTACGAGGAGGATCGTGCGCTTGCTGGAGTCAGCTTGAGCCGCTTCGGTGCGGTGGGGTCGACTCGGCTGGACTGGCACGGCGTTGAAGTTCTTGAGCGATCCACCGCTTTCGATGGTGCGGAGCTGCGCAGGCTGGTGTACGACCACGGGGACGAGCGTGAGCTCGCAGTCGTGTTCTGGAGCAATCTCGCAGCGCCCTCGGTCGCCCTGGATGCCAACGCGGTGGCGATCCACGCCGAGACGCTGTTGGACTGCTCTCCGGAAAGCTGGATCTACCTCGCCGACAGTGGGGTGCTGATCGAGTTCCAGGACGGTGACGGATTCACCGTCGGCCGAGTGCCGGACTGACCGGTATCGCCCGTTCCTGGCTGAGACCCGCGAGCAGGCGGTGGCGGGGAGGACTGGCAGCTTCTGCTGAAGACCCACGCCGATCAGTTCGCAGAACTGGAAGCTCACCTCGTGGCACACCGTCCGTGGACGAACCCGGAGGTTTTCACGGTGGCCGCCGTGGCCGGGTCCGAGACTTACCCGGGCTGGGTGGTCGCGACCACGTCGCCGCTTCCTGCCGCCGAGCAGGACTCGGCCCCTCGCCTTCGGCGGCCAGGTCCTGTGCCCGGCCCGTGGTGGCGGCCACCTGCTCCACCTCTCCGGCGGTCAGCTGTGAGTCCGCCGGCCACGACGGATACAGGCTCTTGTCCCGCGCGTGAGTGTCGTCGTACCCGGCGGGCGAGTGCGCTTTCCACAGCGGCTACCGCTCGCAGGGCGCGCCGCGACTCCGTCCGGCAACGGCCGCGCATGGTCTGATACGGCGCCGTGAACGCCGTAGGGCCGACGGTCGGCGACCGTCGGCCCTACGTGTTGTTCTGGCGGGAAAGCCGCTCTGACCTGCGCCTACAGGACCGGCAGGTTCTTGCGGAGCTCGAAGGCGGTGACCTCGGAGCGGTACTCCTCCCACTCCGACTTCTTGTTGCGCAGGAACTTGTGCGGCGTGGGTCAGTCCTCGGATGACCCACGTTCGGGCGTCAATGACCTGCAACCGAGTGGTCGTCTACGGTCGTTGTTGGTCGCCCTGGGCCGTCCTTCGACGGCCCACAGACGGCCCAAGTCAGTTCGCCGCAGGCAGATATAAAGCCTCCTCAAGTCAGTCCGCGCGGTCGGAGCCTCGCCAACCAGCAAAGAAAGACGCACGGCAGGACCAATCCTCGGCTGCCGTCCAGAGGGCTGGCCCAGTGCCGTCAGGCTGGTCGCATCTTTGGATGGCTCCTCGCTTCGGCGTAGGCGCTCACGTAACCCACCAAAGGTCGTGCGTCATATTCCCCGACTCAGCGCACGCTCCATTTCATGGCGCGCTGATTGCATCTGCACAGCTCCCATGCCCATTTCTTCGAGTTCCTCTAGGTCATCTAGCACCTCTCGTATGCGCGAGTCAGCTGGACCACACCCGAGGAACCGTGCTAATTGTGCAGCCGCCTTGTCCCATTCCTGCATTACGAAATGGAGCACCAGCAGATTTCCCCGAGCTTCTGCCTCACCGTCGCCTCCTGCGGAGATGCCGCGGGAAAGTATCTCCATGGCACGATTCCAATGATCATACTCATCCGATCTATTAAGAAGGCGTGCGATCACCCCGCATGCACAATGAAACCATGCGTCTTCAGGGTCGAGCTCAACGGCACGGGCGAAGTCCGCCTGGGCCTCGTCATAACGCCGCAATTCGCGGTAGGTCCACCCGCGTTGGGCAATGATCCAGTCGACATTAGGATCCAATTCAATAGCACGATTGAAGTCCGCGAGGGCCTCGTCATAGCGCTTAAGAGCTCGATAAGCCTGCCCACGCCAGGCTATCGCCCAACCATAAT
>NZ_JBIBKX010000001.1:617112-801983 GCF_042959425.1 Streptomyces sp. NPDC007896
ATCACCATCGAGTTCAATAGCACGGTTAAAGTCCGCGAGGGCCTCGCCATAGCGCTCCATTAGACGATACGTCTCTCCGCGACCAGCAAACGCCCAACCATAATCACTATCGAGTTCAATAGCACGATTGAAGTCCGCGAGGGCCTCGCCATAGCGCTTAAGAACTCGATAGACCTGCCCACGGCAGGCTATCGCCCAACCATAATCACCATCGAGTTCAATAGCACGGTTAAAGTCCGCGAGGGCCTCGCCATAGCGCTCCATTAGACGATACGTCTCTCCGCGACCAGCAAACGCCCAGTCAGAATTGGAGTCCAACTCGATGGCGCGGTTGAAGTCCGCGAGGGCTTCGTTATAGCGCTTAAGAGCTCGATAGGCCTGCCCACGGCAGGATATCGCCCAACCATAATCACTATCGAGTTCAATGCCACGATTAAAGTCCGCGAGGGCCTCGCCATAGCGCTCCATTAGACGATACGTCTCTCCGCGACCAGTGAGCGTCCAGACATAAGAACTTTCGAGTTCAATGGCACGGTTAAAGTCCGCGAGAGCCTCGTCATAGCGCTTAAGAACTCGCAAGGTCCGCCCGCGGCAGGCTATCGCCCAAACATAATCACTATCGAGTTCAATAGCACGGTTAAAGTCCGCGAGGGCCTCGCCATAGCGCTCCAGATCGTGATAAGCCTGCCCTCGATTGGCGATAACCCAGTCAGCATTAGGGTCGAGTTCGATGGCACGGTTGTAGTCTGCGATAGCCTCGCTGTAGCGCTCTAGATCCTGATAGGCGAGGCCGCGATGAGCGATCACTACACTTGGTGCATTTGGACTCAGTTCGATGGCGTGACTGAAGTCTGCGAGCGCCTCACCAGAACGCCGCATTAGCCGATAAGTCTGTCCGCGGCCAAAAATTACCCAGACGTGAGTATTGTCGACTTCAATGGCTCGGGTGTAGTCGGCGTGCGCCTCGTCGTAACGCTCAAGAGCCCGAAAAGTCTGCGCACGGCTCCCAAGGTTCCAGACATCGTTGGGGGCGATTTCGATAGCGCGACTGAAGGCGTCGAGAGCCTGGTCGTAGCGGCCCATGAGACGGTGCGTTTCCCCACGACCGTAGTGAGCACGGTCAAAGTCAGGCGCCAACACCAAAGCTTCGGAAAAGTCGATGAGGGCATCTTCATACCGGCCCGCATTGCGGTGCTCGCGGCCACGGATGGCGTGCGCCAAAGCGCGATCATCGTTGGTCAGCTCCGCGCTCGTTAGCAATTGGCTTAAGGCGGTAATGAGACTGACCGCATCGTCGGCGTCTGGTCCTGTGGGCTGGAGTCGCTCTTCCCAGGCAGCGAGGACCGACATGTCGGTGTCCTGTCCGGACTGATGTAGTACCTGAGCCCAGCGTCGCAGAACGGACGCTCCCCCATCACAAGCGTGCACGATGTCCCGAAGCACTTCAGGCAAGGCGTGATGGGGCTGGGCGCACAGGCGGTGGTAGGTCTCGCTGAGTCGGTGTTCACGCCAAGTAGGGCTCTCCCAGTACTCATTGGCCGGGAGCGTGTTTTCTAGAGATTCGCGTCGCTGCTGATAGATGTCTGCGAGGCGGGTGTGCTGTTGCTGCCAGCGGCTGGGGGACTGTGTGCGTTGCAGACGGAGCATGGGGGTACGGACGACGTCGTGATAGCGGCAGCGTCCGGCTTGGCCGGAGACAAAGGGTAGGCTGCGTAGCCACGCGTACTGGTCGGCCGCAGTATCGGGCACGGCAGCGCGGTAGATATCCTCGTCCAGTTGCAAGGGTAGTGCGCACGCGAGGGCGGCCCTCTGCTGGTCAGGGTCGGTAATCCATTTAAGGAAACGCTCGACCGCAGTGTCCGACGGGTCTCCCACATCGGCTGGATCCTGGGGACGATTCTGGGCGAGTGTGTCGACCAGCACGGGCAGCCTGCCCGTCAATTGCAAAATTACCTGGATGACGTGCTCATCGGTTACGCCTCTGGCGGACAGCAACTGTCGGGCTTCGTCGTCGGTAAACACGTCCAGTGGGACTTGGGCCACGAGATCTAAGTAGTCGCCCCAGTACCGGGCATCTAGTCGTCCTTGGCCTGACAACACCGCAAGAACGTTGTCAGGCAGCCCCGGGTACTCTTCGCCCACCAGGACATCACGCAACCACTCGTTCAACACCGGACTGGTCTGCTCAAACACGTCGAAGAACAGCACCACCCAGGGTCGTCGCTCCGCAAACTCAGCCAGATCTTCCAGGAAGACCGGCGTCAGCACCCGCACCGGGGACAGCACCAGTTGGACATCGGTGTGATTGCGGAACCGGGCGCTGAGTGCAGCGCGCAACCGGTCAGTGCCCTGTGCCACCTGCTGGGGATCCATGGCGCCGGCAACCGCTCCCATCCCAGGCAGCATTCCAAGCCCGGCAAGACTTGCGTGAGCCAGGACCGTACTGGTCGCCGACGCCGCATTCGGTGAGCCAGGCCCCCCTGCGCCGTCAGCCTCCCCACGCACTGACGGGTCTGCGGGCGTCTCTGCTTCATGAAGGCGCTGATGGTAGGCCGCCAACTGCTTCTCAAACCTTCTGAGCGGAGCCCCCTGTCGACCACATTGCGTGCTGATTGCCTCCATCGCCTCGATGACGCTGTGCACGTCATCGTCGAGGTAGGCAGTTGCCGCGCCCAGGTCACGCGCCGCTGTCTCCCACTGCCTGACCAGTGACGTCTTGCCTACCCCGGCGTGACCGTGGATGTGGAATAGGTACTGGAAGGCTTCGCTTCCCGGGTCGTGGGCGAAGTTATCGCGGAAGGCGCTCAATTCGCCGTGCCGACCAACGAAGCCGCTTCGGCGTCGGCGTCGGTTCAACTCCTGCCGCGACGGCCTCTTACCAGCCACCCACACCACCCCCGCCACCAGCATGACAGCTCGCACCTCGGGAGAGGCGGCATACGGTCCACCTCGATAGGTTTCCGCGCTCGCGCCGCGGTCGACGGAGCACAGATCGTTGATCTTGCAGGCCGCCGGTCTACTCAACCTCCGACGGCCTGCGCTCAGCGTTCACTGTCACAAGACAGGTGAGCCCAGCGTGGGAAACTTGAGCTCTTGACGACGAGCAGACAGAGAGGGAGAGCGAGTGTCGCAGCAGGCCAGCCCTCGGGGGACCTTTCTGAAGGTCGCGGACGCGGTGAAGGCTCAGATCGAGGCGGACCCGGAGTTGACGGAGCTTCCGTCGGCCGCAGACCTGATGCGCGACCACGGGATTTCACGCGGGGTCGCGCTGCGTGCCTTCGGCGTTCTACAGAAAGATGGCGTCGCCGAGCCGGTGCCTGGTGGCCGTTGGCGTGTGATCCGGCAAGGGCAACGAGCGGACCGGCGCCCGTTGGAAGCGCGACTCACCGACATCATCACGGATGAGGGGCTTGAGGTGGGGGCAGCCTTCCCAAGCGCAACAGTACTGGCGGCAAAGTTCGGAGTCTCCCGACCCACCGTGACCAAGGCTCTCGACAAGTTGGAAGCCGCCGGCGTGCTGGTGAGTGGAGGACAGGGGAAGGTGCGAACAGTCCGCGCCTTGCCGATTCGAGGGGAGTGTTCGTAGCTTGTCCGAGCTGACAGAGTGGGCCTACCCGCTCGCAGAATCTTTGCTCGCCGAGCCGCTACCGCGGCGCTGGAAGCATTCATTGGGGGTCGCCGAGCGGGCACGGACCATTGCGCTCGTCCTCGGGAAGGATGCCGAGTTGCTGGAGTCCGCAGCTGTACTTCATGACATCGGCTACGCGCCGGATCTTGTCAAGACTGGCTTCCATCCACTCGATGGGGCCCGCTATCTCCGGGATGTAGCACAGGCCGACGAGCGGGTCGTGCACTTGGTGGCTCACCATTCCTGTGCGTGGATGGAGGCGGAAGCACGAGGGATGCGTGAGGAGCTGGAGGACGAGTTCCCCCGCGAGAGCGCTGACCTCAATGACGCGCTCTGCTACTGCGACATGAACACCACGCCGGACGGCACGCCAACGAATCCTGTGGATCGGATCAACGAAATCACCGGACGCTACGGGCCGGACAGCCTCATCGGTACGTTCATCCGCCGCGCCGAACCCGAGATCCTGGCAAGCACAGCCCGCGTCCTCGAACGGGTCGCTGTCGCCAAGCGTCAGCCGATGTAGGGGGCCGTCCGCGTATGGTCCATCGCGTGCTCGATCCGGAGCTGCATGGTGGGGTGCACGTCCAGCGTCGACAGGTCCGCGGGGGCGACCCAGCGGACCTGTGTCGTCTCGTTGCTCGTGCGAACCTCGCCGCCGATCGGCCGGGCGCGGAAGCAGATGCTGAACTGTTGGCGGACCTCGCCATCGTCGTACCGCATCACGTGCCCAGGGTCGGTGTAGACCCCGGAGATGTCGACGACTTCCGCCTTGATGCCCGTCTCTTCCCAGACCTCGCGCACGACGGTGTCGCTGATGGACTCCCCCACGTCGTGGCCACCGCCGGGCAGCGCCCAACGGCCGTTGTCGGACCGCTGGATCATCAGCACTTCCCCCGCATCGTTCTGGACGAACGCCACCACCGAGGGCACAACCGAATTGGCCGGCGGGGCGTCGGGATCGTGCAGGTAGTCGATGCGTCCCATGTTCAAGCTCCCGTGATGTCGCGGTCCGTGATGTGGCGAGCGCCGCCCCAAGTCTGTTCGATGCTATTCGCGTACGTGTCGAACAGGCCGCCGCCCGGCATGCGACGCAGATGGAGGACAGGGGCCAGGTAGGCGCCAATGCCGTAGACGTGCGGGTTCACGAGCATCTCGTCATCAGACCGGTAGATGGAGTTGTAGAGCGTCGAGTCATGCAGCCGGAAGCCGATGTCCGGGTGGCTCTCGAAGAGCGGGCGATAGTTCAGTAAGGCATTGCGGATCTTGCCGTCCATGATCCGGTGCCCTTCGTCTATGCCACGTTGCCGGACCGCTTCACAGCCGGGGTCCCCAAGCAGGATTCGCACCTGCGTGGTCCCAGCCACCTTCGCCTTCAAGAGGTCGTGAAACACGGGATCTTCAGACAGGAAGAGCCCGGAGTAGACGAGCACGTCTAGGTGCTTCTCCGCCCGCGCGTAGATTTCGCGCCAGAGTCCGGCGGGCACCGTATGCCGGTGCGGGTAGACCGCGACGATCTCAGCCTTGCTCAGGTCCATCGCGCTGTCGACGGTTCGGTTGTCGTCCCACAACGTGGTCACGTCGACCTTGAGCGCCGAGGCCGTCGCGTACTGATGGCGCCGGTACGGCACTTTCCCCTGAGTGATCCAGCGCTCGACAGTCTTCGGGTTGACCTCGATCACTTCCGCCAGGTCCTGAACGCTCATGCCTTGCGCCAGGAGAGCGGACCGCAAGCGTTCGTTGGACATCTGCACTCCCGATGGGACGTCTAGGGAGCTCTTGACGGTAGTCAGATCTCCCCGAGCTGTCTACGCATGGGGTCACCAACTCCCCTGACCTGCACCGATTCTGATGGTGCGCCAAGAAGTCCTGGCGCGAAGCCAAGAGGTTCCGTCGGTGCACTTGACGGCCCCCCATGCGGTACCTGTAAAACAGGTACCGCATGACCCAACGCCCGGAGAACCCCGTGAAACGGGTTCAAAGGAAGCGTCCGTTACTTGAGAACTCAACAGTGTGTCTGAGGCAAACCGCCCCGCCTCTGCGAGCAAGTGGGCGGTCCGCGCGGCGAAAGAGCCGCGCACACCTCGTACGCAATGGCTCAGCGGCCGAACGTGCCGCTGCCGGTTGCCCGATCCCGCCCCACCGAAATGTTGGGGCGGGTGAGGGGAGCCCGGAACTGCCCCCTTCGCTTCCTAGGAGTCCCTCATGACTGCTGCTGTTGAGATCGTTTCGTTCGGCTACCTGCACGACGAGCCGCCCGCCGCGCATCTGACCATCGACCTGCGTCACCACTTCCGCGACCCGCACGTGAGCCCGGAGCTCCGGTACATGACCGCGGATGACGAGCCGGTACGCACGGCAGTGCTGACCACGCCGGGTATCGCGGCCCTCGTGCTCGCGACCGCCGCGGCGGTGAACGCGTTCACGTCCGGCCCGTCCGCCGGAACCGTCACCGTCGCCGACGGGTGCGCGGGAGGCCGGCACCGCGCCCCCACGTTCGCCCGTGCACTCGCCGAACTGCTGCGCGACGCGGGTCACGACGTCACCGTCTGGCACCGCGACCTCGGCAAGGACGTCGTCCAGCACTGACCGCCCGCTCTCGCCTCGGACCCGCCGCACTGCGACGGGGACCGCGACAGTGCCGGACCGAATCCGGCCCGGGCACTCCGGCCACCACCGGCCGGCCCTCACCCAAGGAGCAGACATGGCCCGCAAGAACACGATCATCGTCAACGGCGACCACACCGGCGACATCGGCGGCACGGTCATCTCGGGCAATACGGGCCCGGTGGCGATGAACGGCGACATCCACGACGGCGACACCGGCACGGACAGCAAGGACACCGGCCAGCGCACGTTCTCCGGCAAGGGCATGACCGTCGTCGAGGGCGACAACCACGGCACCATCTCCCGCCGCTTCTGACGCGGGCAGCCCCGGCCACCTGCCGCGAAGGGCGCCGGATCGAATCCGGCCCGGGGCACCGGCCGCAACTCTGCAGCCCGCCGCACCACTCGAGTGCGGCTCTCACCTCAACGGCGCGCGGTCCCCGGGATGCACCCCGGGGACCGCTTTCGGGCCGTACCACCGACTAGGGAGAACACGACCCAATGAACCACATCGTCACTGTTCAGGAAGCTGTTACCGCGTTCGCCGACTGGAACGAGCCGACGGATGCGGAACTGGCCGCGATCGAGTCGGAAATGCCGCTGATCCTGGCGGACGTCGACCTGATCGACGCGCAGATCATCGCCATGGACCACAGCCCGAACGAGGTCGACACCCGCCGCGTGCGCCGCGCCCTCGCCCGGGTCCTCACGGAGTGGCGGATCCTCGCCAACCGCACCGCCGACGAGATGGCCGCCGGAGGTGCGGCATGAGCGCCAGGACCACCAAGACCGTGCTGCCCGCCGTCGCCATGACGGCCGTGTCCATGGTCCTCACCCTGGCCGTGGTCGTGATGTGGCTGGGCACGGCGATGCCGTGGCCCGTCGCCCTGGTCGTCGGTCTCGGCATCGACGGCGGATGGCTGGCCACCCTCGCCTACGAACGCCGCCTCGCAGCCCAAGGCGACCACAGCCACGCCGTCACCGGAGTCGGCTGGTCCTTCGGCCTCATCGCCGCCGGCGTCCTGATCGCCCACGCACTCACCGCCGAGGCATCCGCCGGCGCGTGGCTGGCCGTGGCCTGGCTGCCCATCGCCGCCAAGGCACTGTGGCTGGTCCACGGACTGTGGGAGCGCACCGCACTCACCCCGAACGCGCTCGGAGCGATCCGCGGAATCCAGCAGGAAGCCCGCGACGAAGCCGCCGTGGCCCGCGCCCGCCTGCGGGCCGAAGCGGTCACCGAGGAGACCCGGCTGACGGCCGTGACGCAGGCAGGCGCCCGCGTCGCACGCGTCCAGGCCAAGACCGCGCAGACCCTCTCGCGGGCGTGGTCGACGCTGGAGACGGCGCGGGACGGCGAGGACACCGGCAGGGCCCTGACCAGTGTGACGGCCCGCGTCACACCCGACGTCACACCCCGCTGGCAACTGCCCGTCTGGGGACCCACCGAGCCCGTATCCGCGTTCACGCTGGACGCGGCGCCCGCCCTCACCGACGACGCGCTCGACGCGCTCGTCGACGAGATCCGCCACAGCGAAACCCCCGCCCTGTCCTACCGCGAGATGGCCACCCGCTTCCGGTCATCCGGCCACTCAGCTTCTGAGGTCCGGCTGCGGGCGGCGTGGAAGCGGGTCGCCTGATGTCGGCCGCGTTCGGCAAGTGCTTCGACCCGTCCGGCGCCCGCTACGGCATCCCGACCTACCCCTGGAAGTTCGCCCCCGACGACGACCAGTTGGCCACCCGCCGGCAGTTACGGGCCCGGGGGCTGCGTCCGGGCGGTCAGCCGATAGCGGCGCAGGTCATGCGCATCAACCGGCGCGCCGGGAACGTCCGGGTCGCCTACCTCTACCGCATCGACCTCGCCAAGCCCGTCCGGCCGATGACCTCGCGGAAGTGGGGCGCGCTCGCGCTGGCGATGCTCGCCCGCCGCACCTGTCCCAAGTGCCACCTCACCTACAGCTACTGCATGCCGCGCTCGCTCGGCATGTGCGTGCTGTGCGCCTACCCCGACAGCCACGACTCCGCCCACCAGGGGGCCTGTTGAGCATCTGCCGCGAGACCGCCGCCGACGACTGCGCCCGCACCGTGGGCCTGATGGCCGCCCTCGGTGACTCCCTGCCCCCTGACCGCGAGCCGGATGAGTTCGAACAGACCGTCGCCTGCGCCCTGTACGCCAACCGGTGCGACCAGCCGCCCGCCGGCCACACCTACCCCAGGAAGGGATGACCATGGCCAACTCCGACATCCGCCGTTTGGACCGCGAGATCCAGCAGACGCAGAAGAAGCTGGAAGCCGTTCGCCGGGGTGAGTGGTGGCCGCTGAACGGCTCGGAGCGCCGCGCCATGGCCCGCGCACTGGCCGGCGGCGCCTACCGCGCCTCCCGCGGCCGCAGCACGGGCCGTGCCGAGGAGCGGATGGACACCACCGGGTCCGCCGCTGAGATGCGGCTGAACGCGGAACTGACCGCCCTGCACGGCGAGCGCCAGCGCCTCATCACCGAGGCCGCCCGCGCCAAGGCCGCCAAGAAGTCTTCCCGCTGGTTCTGACCAGCCCGCACAACCCGCCGGGGTGACCGCCCCCTGCCACGGACACGGCCACCCCGGCGCCCTCCTCAACTCCCGCCCGCGAAGGGGCAGTCAGGAGCACCCTCAGCATGTCCGAGAACGTCGTTCACCTCCACAAGCCCACCGACCCCCCGACCGACCCCGCGGCGCCCACGGTGCTGACCGTCGTACCCGACACCCCGCCGGCGCCCCCGGTGCCGCTGTGGGTGCGCTCCGGCCGCGCGGTCAAGACCGCGGTCACACACGAGACCACCAAGACAACCGCCCGCGCCGTCGCCCGGCACAGCCTCTACACGTTCAACGGGGGCCGGATCGTGGCCCGCCGCACCTGGGACGGCAAGACCGGAGCCCGCTACGAGCGCATGATCCGCACGGCCGAAGCCGCGGGGAACCTGGAAGCGGCCGAGGAGTGGGAAGAGCGGCTGCAGCGCTTCCGCGCCGCCCGCCACCACCGCCGCATGGACCTCCTCCACTCGCCCGTAGAGGCCGCCAAGGGCATTGCCGTCGGCACCGGGGTGAGCATCGGGGTACTGGTCGCACTCGGAGTGGTGATGGCCATCAACAACCACGACGTCACCGACGTCATCACCCCACTGAAAGCGACGATCGAGTTCATCGCCCTGCTGATCCGGATCGTGCAGGTCGTATGGGGTCCGGCTCTCACGATCGGCCCGTTCCTCGCCCTGCTCGCCCTGTGGACCGTCGGCAGCAAGCAGCAAGCCGCCCCACAGTGGGCCCTGCCCGCGAACGTCCGCAACGGTGAGGGCGAGCCGATCACCCCCTCGATCGTCGTCAAGGCCCTGCGGGACCTGGGGGTGCCCGCGCTGCGCAACGCCATCAAGGAGATGGGCGACGCCGGCGCGTCCATGCTGGGACCGATCCGGATCGCCGGATGCGGCGTGGAGGTCGACGTCACGCTCCCGTCCGGGGTGGCGACGAACGAGGTGCAGGCCAAGCGCCGCAAGCTCGCCGAGAACCTCACCCGGCACGAGCACGAGGTGTTCATCACCATCCCGGAAGCGGCCCGCACGGTCCGGCTGTGGATCGCCGATTCCGGGGCGCTGGACGAGCCGATCGGCCCCTCTCCGCTGGTCATCGACGAGACGATGACGGCGAACTACAAGACCGGTAAGGCCCCGTGGGGGCAGGACCTGCGCGGCGACGCCGCCGCGATCAGCCTGTATCAGCGGCACCTGTTGGTCACGGGCCTGTCCAACCAGGGCAAGACCGCCGCCCTGCGCGCCCTCGCCCTGTGGCTGGCCCTGGACCGCAACGTGGAGTTCTGGATCGCCGACCTGAAGGGAATCGGCGACTGGGCCGTGTTCGAGGGCATCGCGAAGATGCTGATCGAGGGCCCGGCCGACGACCACTGCATCCAGGCGACCGAGATGGTCGAGGACGCGGTGGAGGAGATGAACTGGCGGATCGAGGCTCAACGCCGGGACCCGAGCGTCGTCTTCCCGCCGCTGATCGTGCTGGTCGACGAAGCGCAGAAGGCGTTCATGTGCCCGGCCAAGGGCGAGGACAAGCGGCCCTACGGCGGGTCCAAGGCCACGTCCCGGTACTTCATGGCCGTCCGTGAGATCCACAACCAGGGGCGTGCGGTCGACGTGCTGATGTGGCAGGGAACGCAGGACCCCACCGACCAGAACCTTCCCAAGCTGGTCCGCGAGGGCGCCCACACCCGCGCCTCCCTCGTGGTGGGCACCGAGTCTCAGGCTGAGATGGCCCTCGGTGCCAAGGCCGTCAACGCCGGCGCGGCCCCGCACCTGCTGCGTCAGGGTCTGGACAAGGGAACCCTCGTGGTCGCCTCCGACGGCATCGACATCCCGGCCGGCCAGTCGTCCATCACCGTGCGTACGCACTTCATCGACGACGAGCCGGCCGCCGAGATCGCCGCACGGGCCAAGGCCCTGCGCGACGGCGTCGCCACCCTGCGCGCGGTCGACCGGGGCGAGGAGCGCGACGCGCTCGCCGACGTCGCCGCCGTCCTGGGCGACGCGCCCCGGCTGCGGACCAACGAGGTCCTCAAGCGGCTGCACGCCCTGGACCCGGGCACCTACGGCGACCAGTGGACCAACGACCGGCTCAAGAGCCTGTTGGAGGAGCACGGCGAGGAGCCGAAGAAGTCGCACGGGGTCATGGTCGTCCACCGCGATCACGTCCTGCGAGCGCTCGCCAACCGCGACGCCGAGGGTTCCGCTTCCGCCGCCGAGTAGCGGGGAGGCATGGCCGTCCGGCCCGGGGAGGCGGGGAGAACTCCCCAACCCCTTCCCCGGGCCTCCTCCCCCACGTTGATCAGCGAAAACACCGTTTCGGGGAGGCGGGGATGCGCCCCAGGTCAGACCCCGAAAACCCCCTCCACGTGCCCCCGGCAAGGGGGTGTCCCTGCCTCCCCACCCCAGCACCAGAAGGGATTCCGCATGTACCCCGAGCACACCGACCGCGCGCCCGCCGTACGGGCCCCGGAAGTCCACCAGCCCACCCCGCTCACCCCCGCTATGGCGCCGTACCTGGCGCCCCTGGCCACCGTCCAGCCGCACACCGTGCCGGCGGTCGCGTCCGTTGTCCTGCCCGACGGCCGGGTCGTCACCGGCTACGCCATCACCCCGATACAGCCCGAACCCCTCGCCGCCAAACCCGCCGTCTCCCGCGCCGCGGTGAACATCGCGCTCGGGGGCATCGGGTTCGGCGCGGTGTGCGGCGGGCTCGTGCTGCTCACCACGTTCATCGCCGCGCTCGCCGCGCTGATCCACCAACTCATCATCCTCGCCGCCGTCATCTTCGGCGGATGGGTCGCCGTGCAGGTCTTCTCCGCGAGCGGCCACCGCGGCGACGGGACCACGGTCAACATCCGCAAGGCCGTCATCAAGCGCAACCACTTCCATCGCTGACCAACAGCTACTGGTGACCGAGTTCTTCATCCAGTACGCGCGGCCAGTCCTCGCGCCCCAGGTATCCCGCCATGAGCAGGTCGCGCCAGTCGGACCGAGCCAGTCGGACCGCCGAACGAAACCGGTCGACGTCTCCCGCGGCGATCACCACGGCCGCGGTCAGGAGCCGTTCCATGCTCTGCCGCGAGTCTTCGAGTTCGACCGCCAATATCCGCAGGGCACCAACGACTCCCCGCGCAGTGTCGGCGTCCGGGAAGTCGCGCCGGATGCGCTCGTGCAGACGCGCACTGATCTCGTCCTCGGCCACACCGTCCCCCTGGTCCATCCAGAGGGCGACCCACTTCTCACCAAAGTCCCGGGCCGCCCTCGCGACGTTCATCCACCAGCTCATCATCCTCACCGCCGTCATCTTCGGCGGAGGAATCGCCGTGCAGGTGTTCAGCGCGAGCGGCCCACACGGCGCCACCACGGTCAATATCCGCAAAGCCGTCATCAAACGCAGCCACTTCCACGGCTGAACACCCCAAGAGGAGAACCGTGTTCGACATCCGCATCATCTGCGACCCCGCCGACGAGCCGGACATCACCCGCGCGTTGACCGCCGCGTTCGACTGCGACCCCATCCAGCGCCGCCCCGCCCACAACGGCCACCGCGTCCGCCTCTACACCAAGGCGTTCCACCCCGACCCCGCCGCGCTGCTCAACGACGCTCCCGAGGCGACCGAGGTGGGGCCGACAGCATGGCCCACGCCGGAAGACGCCTACGCCACCGCCCCCGGCATCACCTACGAGATCGCGTGGACCGCTTCCACGGCCAGGACGCTCGCCAAGAACCAGCACAGGGACGACGTGGACCGTGAGTACTGGCTGCGCAAAGCCGCCCTGCTGGACCGCATCGCGCTGGAGTACGAAGCCGACGGCGTCCGTAACGACACGGACGAGGTCGCGGCCAACGCCGCTCGCCAGCTCATCGAGGCCGACCAGGACACCGAGGGCGACTACAGCGGCGCCCCGTACGGGCCGGAGCACCCGGCCACGCTCGCCCACCCGCGCGGCTACGTCCGCCAGGAATACGCCGTCTGGGCCGAGAACCAGTAGCTACGCCAAGGGCGACCCCCGCATCTCGCCAAAGAACCGGGGTCGCCCTTGCCAGCCAGAACCCAACACAGGAACTGGAGACCTCCAGCATGACCCAACCCACGGACAACCGGCGAGAGGTCTTACTCGCCGCCGCGCTGAGCGCTGCCGGCCGCGGCTGGCACGTCTTCCCGCTCCGTCCCGGCACCAAGCGCCCCGCCCTCCACGGAGAAGCCACCTGCCCGCGCACCGGAGCGTGCGAGGCAGGCCACCTCAAGTGGGAACAGCGCGCGACGACCGACCCCGAGCGCATCCGCGCCACCTGGTCGCAGGGCGCGTTCAACGTCGGCATCGCCACCGGCCCTTCCGGGCTGCTGGTCGTCGACCTCGACATGCCCAAGGACCACAGCAATGGGGACGCGCCTGACGGCGCGGCGACCTTCGGGGCGCTCTGCGAGCGCACCGGTCACGCCGTCCCCGACACCTACCGGACACGGACCGCGAGCGGCGGACAGCACCTGTACTTCGCGGCGCCGTCGGGGGTGCGGCTGGCCAACACAGCAGGAACGATCGCCCCGTTGGTCGACACCCGGTCATGGGGCGGCTACGTCGTCGCCGCGGGCAGCATCACCCCCGCCGGACCCTACGAAGCCATCAGCGGCCCCGTAACGGCTTCTCTGCCGTCGTGGCTGCTGAGCATCCTGAAACCGGCCCCCAAGCCCGTACAGGCACCCTCGGCGCCCGTAACGGCGCAATCCCGTCGATACGCGGACACGGCGCTCGCCAATGAAGTCCGCAACGTCTCCGGGGCCCAACTCGGCCAGCGCGAGGCGAGGTTGTTTCGGGCGGCGCGAGCCATGGGGCGCTTTATCGCGTGGGGCGACCTCGCCCGGCACGAGGTGGAGCAGGCTCTTCAGGAGACGGGCGAGGCGGTGGGACTGCCACCGTCGCAGTGCCGCGCCACCCTCCGCAGCGCGCTGAACTGGTCCATCGCCCACAACCAGCGCCGGCGGGACGCGGCATGACCGCCCCTTCCCGCCCTCCTCTGAAGAGCACCACCGCCACTCCGGTCGGACCACACGCCGCTCCACAGCCTGTGGACACGACGGCCGTGGGCGAACCGAAAGGCGCCGCCCGTCAGGGCGTCGTTTCTGCTCTTCCTCGTTCGAAGCGATTCCCCGCCGACCAGGGACGCCGCAACAGCGACGACCCCACGCCGGACCAGCCCGGCATCCGCATCTACGCACCACCGGTCTACCGCTCCCACGACGACGGGGCCCGCTGGTCCAAACGGCACGGCGACACCCCGAACGCCGCCTATGCCTGCGCCTGCGGCCAGACCCGCACCGCCACCGGAGCCCACTCCGTGGCTGCCCTGGTCGCCGACTACGGCGCCCACAAGGACGCCTGCACCGGAACACCCACGCTCACCGAAGGGAGGACGGCCGCATGATGAACCGCCCCGCCACCGAGACCGAGGAACTGCCCCCGCCCACCAACCCCCTGGCCGTGGCCCGCAGGCTGCTGCCGGACTGGCAGACCGAGGACGGACGGCTCGTGTGCCGGCGTTGGCGGGCATCGTGGATGCGCTGGAACGGCTCCTGCTGGCGCGAGGCAGAGGAAGCACAGATCCGCAAGGCGATGTACACCCGCCTCGAGCACGCCGTCTACCAGGCCCCCGGCAAGGAAGGGCAGCCCGAGGAACGCGACTGGGCACCCACCAAACAGAAGATCGGCAACCTGCTCGATGCCCTCGGATCGATCACCCTGCTGCCCACCGACACCGACGCCCCCGCCTGGGTCGACGACCAGGGCGACACCGGACGCGACGAAGGCCCCATCGTCGCCTGTGAAAACGGCCTGCTGCGCATCCGCGACCGGGCGCTCCTGCCACACGGACCGGAGTTCTTCAACCTCGTCTCCGTACCGTTCGCCTACGACCCCGACGCGAACGCGCCCACATGGCACGGGTTCCTCGCACAGCTCTGGCCCGAAGACCCCGACTCCATCGCCGCACTTCAGGAGTGGTTCGGCTATGTCCTATCCGGCCGCACCGACCAGCAGAAGATCCTGCTCATCGTCGGCCCCTCCCGCTCCGGCAAAGGCACCATCGCCCGCGTACTGAAAGCACTGGTCGGCAAGGAGAACCTGGCCGGCCCGACCCTGGCCGGACTCGGCACGAACTTCGGCCTGTCCACCCTGATCGGCAAATCCCTCGCGATCATCTCCGACGCCCGACTGTCCGGCAACGACAACAGCCAAGTCGTAGAGCGACTGTTGACGATCTCCGGCGACGACACGATCGACATCGACCGCAAGTACCGCGAACCGTGGACGGGACGGGTGCCCTCGCGGCTGATGATCCTGTCCAACGAACTGCCGCACTTCGGCGACTCCTCCGGCGTCATCGCCAACCGGTTCATCCTGCTCAGCACCCGGCTGTCGTGGCTCGGCAAGGAAGATCCCACCCTCACCGACCGCCTCACCGCAGAGATGCCAGGCATCCTCAACTGGGCCCTGGACGGACTTGCACGCCTCCAACGCAACGGACGGATCACACAGCCGAAATCCAGCCGCGAGGCAATCACCACCATGCAGGACACCGCCTCACCCACCAGCGCATTCGTCCGCGAACGCTGCACCACCGGCCCGACGTGCAGCATCCCCGTGGACGACCTGTGGAACGTCTGGCGCGAGTGGGCCGAAGACAACGGCGTCCGCCACGGCACGAAACAGATCTTCGGCCGCAACCTGCTCTCCGTCGTGCCCCAGCTCAACCGCACCCGGCCACGCGACGCCTACAACCGGCAGGTGGCCACCTACACCGGAATCACGCTGAAGCCGTCCGAACCACATTTGCCTGAGTCGTGACTCATCGCGACTCAAGCACCCGCCAACCCGCTCTGAGTCGCGATGAGTCGCGACTCAGAGCAATGTGATTCCAACTGTGGAGGACGCAGTGAGCGCACCCGCCCCCGTCCGAGCCGACCCCCGCGCCACCCTCCGGGATGGCCTGCCGGACCGGTACCTCACACCCGACGACATCGCCGAGATGTTCGAAGTGCCCATCGAGACCGTTTACCAGTGGCGCAAGAAGCGGACCGGCCCGCCCGGCTTCCGCATCGGCAAACACCTCCGATACGACCCCGTCGACGTCCGCGCCTATGTCAGCGAACGCAAGAGCGCCGACCTGGCCGCCGCCTGACACCGCACCACACTGCTTCCCAAGGGAGGGCCACACCGTGGCCCTCCCTTCTCCATGCCCAGAAGGGAACGCCTCCGCATGGCAGGCCATATTCAAGACCGCTGGTTCAAGACCGAGACCAACGCCGCGGGCCGGACCATCCGAGTGAAGGCTGAACGCCACGGGTCCGGCCTCCGCTATCGCGCCCGGTACATCGGTCCCGACGGCACCGAGAAGAGCAAATCCTTCCCCGACGGACAGAAGCGTCTCGCTGACCAGTGGCTCGCCCACATCGAGGCCGACATGTCGCGGGGTCAGTACCTAGACCCGTCTGCCGGGCGCGTGACCTTCCGTGAGTACACCGAGAAGTGGCTCACGACGCAAACGACCGACCTGACCACGAGGGAATCAGTCGTGTCCCAGCTCCGCGGCCACGCGATTCCCTACCTCGGATCGCGCCCGCTCGGGTCCTTCAAGCCCGAGCACATCCGCGACTGGCTGAGCGAATTGGAACGCACCGTCCCCGCGTCGTCGTACAGGCGCGTGATCTACAACAGCGTCTCGACGGTTTTCAACGCGGCTGTCGACGACACGCACCTGACGAAGAACCCGTGCCATGCGCGGTCAGTACGCCCACCCGAGCCCGGGAAGGGCCGCATCGTCCCGTGGACCGCTGAGCGCACGTTCGCCGTGCGCTCAGCACTGCCCGAGTGCTACCGCGCCGTGGTCGACCTGGGAGGCGGCTGCGGGCTCCGGCAAGGCGAGATCTTTGGACTTCCGGACGATGAGATCAAATTCGATTCCGGATGGCTCCACATCGCGTACCAAGTGAAGGTCGCGAACGGGCGTCTGGTGTTCGGCCCTCCCAAGTGCAACAAGGTGCGCGACGTGCCGTTGCCCGACCGCGTCGCCCACGTACTCAAGCGGCATCGGGAGACGGTGCCTCCGGTGGAAGTGACGTTGCCGTGGCTGCGGCCGGACGGGCCGCTCGTCACGAAGCGGCTGCTGTTCACTCGGCCAGACGGTAACGGTGCGGTCCGCCGTACCGACTTCAACACGCACGTGTGGAAGTCCGCTCTCGTTGCCGCCGGAGTCATCCCCGAGCCGAAACCGGGTATGCGGCACCAGGCCGCTCGCGAGCACGGCATGCACGCGCTGAGGCACTTCTACGCGTCGGTCCTGCTGGACGCCGGCGAGAACATCAAGGCACTGAGTACGTACCTCGGGCACACCGATCCGGGGTTCACGCTCCGGGTGTACACGCACCTCATGCCGAGCAGCGACAGCCGGACCCGGAAGGCAGTGGACAGCATGTACGCGGGCACCGATTCACCGCTTGACGGCCCACAGACGGCCCAGGGCCTGTAAGACGCCGTAGGGCCGACGGTCGGCGACCGTCGGCCCTACGTGCCGTTCTGGCGGGAAAGCCGCTCTGACCTGCGCTTACAGCACCGGCAGGTTCTTGCGGAGCTCGAACGCCGTGACCTCGGAGCGGTACTCCTCCCACTCCGACTTCTTGTTGCGCAGGAAGAAGTCGAAGACGTGTTCGCCGAGGGTCTCGGCGACCAGTTCGCTGCGCTGCATGAGGGTGAGGGCCTCGCCGAGGTTCTGGGGCAGGGGCTCGATGCCCATCGCGCGGCGCTCGGCGTCGGAGAGGGCCCAGACGTCGTCGTCGGCGCCGGGCGGGAGCTCGTAGCCCTCTTCGATGCCCTTCAGGCCTGCGGCCAGGAGCAGGGCGTAGGCCAGGTACGGGTTCGCGCCCGAGTCGATGGAGCGGACCTCGACGCGCGCGGAGCCGGTCTTGCCGGGCTTGTACATCGGGACGCGGACGAGGGCGGAGCGGTTGTTGTGACCCCAGCAGATGTACGAGGGGGCCTCGCCGCCGGCGCCCGCGGTGCGCTCCGAGCCGCCCCAGATGCGCTTGTAGGAGTTGACCCACTGGTTGGTGACGGCGGAGATCTCCGCAGCGTGCTTCAGCAGGCCCGCGATGAAGGAGCGGCCGACCTTCGAGAGCTGGTACTCCGAGCCCGACTCGTAGAACGCGTTGCGGTCGCCCTCGAAGAGGGAGAGGTGCGTGTGCATGCCGGAGCCGGGGTGCTCGGAGAAGGGCTTGGGCATGAACGTCGCCTGGACGCCCTGCTCCAGCGCGACCTGCTTCATGACCAGGCGGAACGTCATGATGTTGTCGGCCGTGGAGAGCGCGTCGGCGTAGCGCAGGTCGATCTCCTGCTGGCCGGGGGCGCCCTCGTGGTGGGAGAACTCGACCGAGATGCCCATCGACTCCAGCATGGTGATCGCCTGGCGGCGGAAGTCCATGCCGACGTTCTGCGGGGTGTGGTCGAAGTAGCCGGAGTTGTCGGCCGGGGTCGGGCGCGAGCCGTCCAGCGGGCGGTCCTTCAGCAGGAAGAACTCGATCTCCGGGTGGGTGTAGAAGGTGAAGCCCAGGTCGGAGGTCTTCGCGAGGGCGCGCTTGAGGACGTAGCGCGGGTCCGCGAAGGACGGGGAGCCGTCCGGCATCAGGATGTCGCAGAACATGCGGGCCGTACCGGGGGCCTCCGCGCGCCACGGCAGCACCTGGAACGTCGACGGGTCCGGCTTGGCGATCATGTCCGACTCGTACACACGGGCGAAGCCCTCGATGGCCGAGCCGTCGAAGCCGATGCCCTCGTCGAAGGCCTGCTCCAGCTCGGCCGGAGCCACGGCCACCGACTTGAGGAAGCCCAGCACGTCCGTGAACCACAGCCGAACGAACCGGATGTCCCGCTCCTCCAGTGTCCGGAGCACGAACTCCTGCTGCTTGTCCATCTTCCGCTTCCACCCATCCTTGCTGGTCAGGTCGCCTGCTCCCACGCCTCGGGGACGGTCGGGGCACCTGAGCATCCCACCACAACACCATTTCATGCGCGTTGCGGACCATGATCGCCCGGGCGACCGCGGTCTGAACGCCTCGCGTACGGCAGGTGTCCTGCTCTGGTGCCCATACTGCCTGCTCATCCGCCTGTCTGTAATGGCCGACCCCCAGACTCTCTCCCCGGGAGCTTTAATTTGCATCTTAGATGCAAGTTTTACTACTGTGCGGGGCAGACACGGGGACCGCAATCCCCGTTCCGACCCAGGCATTTGAGGAGTCCCCATGCTGTCCGAGCAGTCCGCCGCCACGGTGCGCGGCACCCTCCCCGCCGTCGGCGCGGCCATCGGCGAAATCGCCGACCGCTTCTACGACAGGCTCTTCGCCGCCCACCCGGAACTGCTCCGCGACCTCTTCAACCGAGGCAACCAGGCCTCCGGCACCCAGCGCTGGGCCCTCGCGGGATCCATCGCCGCCTTCGCCACTCACCTCATCGAGCGGCCCGACGAGCGCCCCGACGTGCTGCTGAACCGCATCGCGCACAAACACGCCTCCCTGGGAATCGCCCCCGGGCAGTACGCGACCGTGCGGGAGCACCTCTTCGCGGCGATCGCCGAGGTCCTCGGCGACGCGGTCACGCCCGAGGTCGCGGCCGCCTGGGACGAGGTCTACTGGCTGATGGCGAACGCCCTCATCGCCATCGAGCGGCGGCTGTACGCGCAGCACGGCGACGCGAGGGGTGGGTGGCGGGTCTGGGAGGTCGTGGAGCGCGTCGAGGAGACCGCCGACGTCGCCACCTTCCGACTGCGCCCGGCCGACGGGGGGCCGCCGCCGGACTTCCGGGCGGGCCAGTACGTGTCCGTACGCGTCGAGCTGCCGGACGGAGCCCACCAGATACGCCAGTACAGCCTCTCCAGCGCCCCCGGCTCCCCCGTACGGCAGATCGGCGTCAAACGGGTGCACGGTGAGGCCTCGGGCCCCGACGGCGAGGTGTCCAACCACCTCCACACGCGTGTGCACGTCGGCAGCACGATCGAGCTCTCCGCGCCGTACGGCGATCTGGTGCTCGACGACACGGACGCGCCGGTGCTGCTCGCCTCCGCCGGCATCGGCGTCACCCCGGTGATCGCCATGCTGGAACAGCTCGCGCTCACCGGACACCGCGCCCCGGTGACGGTCGTCCACGCCGACCGCTCCCCCGCCGACCACGCGCTGCGCTCCGACCACGAGGCGTACGCGGCAAAGCTCGCGGACGCCGCCGTCCACTTCTGGTACGAGCAGGACGCCGAGGGTGCCGGCCGCCCCGGGCGCGCGGACCTCTCCTCCGTGGCCGTCGCGCCGGGAACGCGCGCATACCTGTGCGGGCCGCTGCCCTTCATGCGGGCGGTGCGGGGGCAGCTCATCGACAAGGGGGTGGCTCCGGCCGACATTCACTACGAGGTGTTCGGGCCCGACCTGTGGCTCGCGCAGGGCTGAGGCGGTTGACGGATGGCCGGTACCTGACGGCAGGCGGCAGATAGCAGGCGGCGGACTTCAGGCAACAGATATCAGACGTCAGATGTCAGATAGCAGATGACAGATGACAGATGACAGATGACAGATTTCGTCAGGTGTCAGCCGTCATTCGGATGTCAGAGCCGAGGTCGGCCTGCCAGAAATCCCCAGCAACAGCGGCCCCGTAGGCGCGGCGACCACGTCCGCCACCGTCAGCGGGTCCAGCGAGGCGAAGAACGCCTCCTGAGCCCGCCGCAGCGCACCCCGCAGTCGGCAGCCGGTGTGGAGCGGGCAGGGCGCGGCTCCTTCGCAGTCGACCACGTCACCGTCGCCCTCGAAGGTGCGGACGATCGCGCCGACCGAAGCCGTACGCCCCGCTTCGGTGAGGCCGAGGCCGCCGCCGCGGCCGCGGCGGGCCGCGAGCAGTCCGAGGTGCTGGAGCTCGGCGACGACCTTCGCGGCATGGGTATAGGGGACGTCCATGTCCGCGGCGACCTCGCGGGTGGTGGGGGTCGACCCGTCGGCGACGGCGAGCCGCATCAGGACGCGCAGGGCCAGGTCGGTGGAGCGCAGCAGCCTCATGCCGCCAGCGTAGTTAATACGCATCTACCACTCAAATTATCCATACGGAGCAACCGAAGAGGGCCGCGTCCCACCTTTGCGGAGCTGCGCCACAGGGTGTCTCCCTTGGACATTCTGTGCCCTGCCTTCGTACTGAGCACCCTCGCCCCATTACGATCAGCGGACCCGACCGTCCCATCCCCATAAGGACTCGCCATGGGTTCCGCCAAGAACACCACCTCCGCGCAGCGCAAGGCGCGCATAGAAGAGATGCGCAAGGCCGAGCGTGCCCGGGAGCGTCGTAACCGGATCCTCACGATCACGGCCAGCACGGTCATAGTCGCCGGTCTCGTCGTCGGCGGTGTCGTCCTGGTCAGGTCGCAGTCCGACGACAGCGGCACCTCGGCGAGCGACTCGAAGGGCGGCTCGGGGCACTTCGTCACGGGCAAGGACGGCGTGGAGACCTGGTCGGGGACGCTGTCCCGCAACCACGTCACCAAGACCGTGAAGTACCCGATGGAGCCCCCGGTCGGCGGCAACCACAACCCGGTGTGGATGAACTGCAACGGCGACGTCTACAGCAAGGCGATCAACAACATGAACGCCGTGCACTCGCTGGAGCACGGCGCGGTGTGGGTGACGTACAACAGCAAGGCCTCCGACGCCGATGTGAAGGCGCTCGAAGCGAAGGTCAAGAAGACGCCTTACACCCTGATGAGCCCCGTCGAGGACCAGAAGGACCCGATCATGCTGAGCGCGTGGGGCAAGCAGCGCACGGTGACGAGCGCGAGCGACCCGAACGTCGACAAGTTCTTCTCGGAGTTCGTGCAGGGCAAGCAGACGCCCGAGCCGGGCGCCGCCTGCACCAACGGTCTGTCGCAGTGAGCCAGATGCGCCAGGTGGGCTGGATCGCGGGGACCGCGGCGGCGGCGCTGGTGGCCGCCGGGGCGATCACGTACGCGGTCGCCGAGAGCGACGGCTCGGGGTCCTCGGGGACGAAGGTGCCGTCGGCCGACTCGGCGGACGCGGGATTCGCGCGGGACATGGCGGTCCATCACCAGCAGGCCGTCGAGATGTCGTACATCGTGCGTGACCGTACGGACAACGTGGAGGTACGGCGGCTCGCGTACGACATCGCGCAGACGCAGGCCAATCAGCGCGGCATGCTGCTGGGCTGGCTCGACCTGTGGGAGCTGCCGAAGGTGTCGGCGGACGCGCCCATGACGTGGATGGGCATGGGCGACATGGCGTCCGGCAAGGACGGCTCGCTGATGCCCGGCATGGCGACCAACACCGAGATGAAGAAGCTGAACACGCTGAGCGGCAAGCAGGCGGAGGTCTTCTACCTGCAGTTGATGACCGACCACCACAAGGGCGGCATCCACATGGCCGAGGGCTGCGTCGCGAAGTGCACGGTCGGCGTGGAGAAGAAGCTCGCCCAGGGCATGGTCGACGCGCAGCAGTCGGAGATCCAGCTGATGGCGGACATGCTCAAGGAACGGGGCGCGAAGGCCCGCGACTAGGGCCTGGATGGACGGGCGGTGACGGTCCTCGCGGGGCGATCCCGAGAGCCCTCGCGGTGGTCGCGGTGGTCGCGGTGTCGAGGTCGAGGAAGACCCGCAGGGCGACCACCTCCCACCGGCGCCGCGGCAGTCCGCGGAGCACGGCCGGCGGCGCCGGGTCGTGGCCGCCCGGTCCGGCATCCGCCGGGTCGTCCTGATCATCGCGGTCGCGCCGACGCCACCCCGGGATACGGGTGTTGAGCGCCGGTGTTGAGCGCCGTCCGCACGATCGACGCGCGCGGGGCGGGACGCAGCCGCACCCGGGGTCAGGCGGCGAAGACCTTGCCGAAGACCTTGCCGAAGACCTTGGCGAAGACCTTGGCGAAGGCCCGGGCGGACGCCCCTGTCGTGCCGGTGGAACTCGCCGAACTCCAGCTGCTTCAAAGCCCCCGCACGCCCCGGGCCGCGAAGCGCTTACCGTCGCCGGGACGAACCACGAACCTGCCGATGTCGCAATACGCTCACAGAAGTGGGGAACCCCTTTACAAGAAAACGAGGGATATCCCTACATCCAGGGTGAGGGTGACGGCATACCGTCCCAAATACCCTTCAATCACGGCCACTTGGTGTTTCCTTGGCCTTCCCATTCCCCTGGCATGAACGGTTCATCGCCAGAGTGACCCCCAGCGTGATCCATTCCGCGTGTCCTCGGTTCCGACACACGGTTTCGCAGATCACGAACGACCACACATGCGACGAACCGCATCGCAGGGGGTTTTATGAGATCCAATCGCGCCACCATGCGCGCCGGGGTGAGCATGGCAGCGACACTGCCGCTGCTCGCCGGCGCGCTGGCGCTCGGTATACCCACGGCCAACGCCGCGGACGGTCCCAGCAGGGACACCCTCACGGGCACCAAGCCCGCGTGGGCCACGGCGAAGGCGGACAAGGGGGCCTCGTCCGACAACTCCCAGGTCTCCGCCCGGGTCTACTTCGCCGGCCGGAACGCCTCCGGTCTGGCCGCGTACGCCAAGGCCGTGTCCGACCCGAACTCGGCCTCGTACGGCAAGTACCTCAGCGCCAAGCAGACGCAGGCCCGCTTCGGTGCCACCAAGGCGCAGGTCGCCGCGGTGACCTCGTGGCTGAAGTCGGCGGGCCTGAAGGTCACCGGCACCACGCAGCACTACGTCTCCGTCGCCGGTGACGTGGCCGCCGCCGAGAAGGCGTTCGGCACCCAGCTCCACAACTACGCCAAGGGCAACAAGACCTACCGGGCGCCGTCGAGGACGGCCTCCGCGCCGGCCGCCCTCAACGGCGCCGTCCTGACCGTCACCGGCCTGGACAACGCCCCGCACAAGGCGACGCACGACGACACGCTGCCGCCCCCGGACGCGGTGTTCAAGAACTCCGGGCCGTTCTCCTCGTACTTCGGCTCGAACATCGCGAGCACCCTGCCGGACGCGTACGGCACGAAGATCCCGTACGCGATCCAGGGCTACACGGGCAAGCAGCTGCGCGCCGCCTACGGCGCGGGCAAGCGCACCGGCAAGGGTGTGCGGGTCGCCATCACCGACGCGTACGCCTCGCCGACCATCGCGTTCGACGCGGCCACGTACGCCAAGAACCACGGTGACTCGGCGTACAGCAGCAGCCAGCTGCGTCAGGTGCTGCCCGGCACCTACACGCAGACCGAGGCGTGCGGGGCGGCCGGCTGGTACGGCGAGGAGACCCTCGACGTCGAGGCCGTGCACGCCGTCGCGCCGGACGCGAACATCACGTACGTGGGTGCCGCGTCCTGCCTCGACAACGATCTGCTCGACTCGTTGAACAAGATCGTCGACAACCACCTGGCCGACATCGTCTCCAACTCGTGGGGCGACATCGAGGCCAACCAGACGCCGGACCTCGCGGCGGCCTACGACCAGACCTTCCAGTTCGGCGCGGTCGAGGGCATCGGCTTCTACTTCTCCTCCGGTGACAACGGTGACGAGGTCGCCAACACCAAGACGAAGCAGGTCGACACCCCGGCCAACTCGGCGTGGGTGACGGCGGTCGGCGGTACCTCGCTGGCGGTCGGCAAGGGTGACAAGTACCAGTTCGAGACCGGCTGGGGCACCGAGAAGGCCGCCCTCGCGGCTGACGGCAAGAGCTGGACCGGCTTCCCGGGCGCGTTCACCTCGGGCGCGGGCGGCGGCACCAGCAAGACCGTGGCGCAGCCCTTCTACCAGAAGGGTGTCGTGCCCGGCGCGCTCGCCAAGGCCAACGGCACGACGGCCATGCGCACCGTGCCGGACATCGCGGCGGTCGCCGACCCCAACACCGGTTTCAAGGTCGGCCAGACGCAGACCTTCCCGGACGGGTCCCAGCAGTACAGCGAGTACCGGATCGGCGGCACCTCGCTCGCCGCGCCGGTGATCGCGGCCGTCCAGGCCCTGGCCCAGGAGGCGCGCGGCAAGGCGATCGGTTTCGCCAACCCGTCGATCTACGCGAAGTACGGCTCCAAGGCGTACCACGACGTGACGGACACCCCCACGGGCTCCGAACTCGCCGTGGCGCGCGTGGACTTCGCCAACTCCCTCGACGCGTCGGGCGGTCTGCTCACCTCCGTCCGCAGCCTCGGCAAGGACAGCTCCCTGAAGGCCGTGCGCGGCTACGACGACGTCACCGGTGTGGGTACGCCCACCTCGGGCTACGTCGAGTCGTACCGCTCCGACCACGGTCACTGACGGTCCTCCGTCGCATCTCCGCTGCGCCCGCCCCTCGACGAGGGGCGGGCGTCCGCGTTTCCGGGCGGTCCGGCGGCCAGCGTGTGCCGGATACCCCGTGGGGGTAAGCCGCCCGGGAGTGACGACGAGGAGCCTGGAGCGGTGGGGACAGCCGACGCTGTTCACCGCGCCGGCGCGCCGGAGGCCGGGCGTCTCCACGTGGGGCGCCCCACACCCCATTGTGTCGCTCTGACGATTACACTGGGCCCGTGCCTCAACTACGCCTCGCCCTGAATCAGATCGACTCGACCGTCGGCGATCTCGCCACCAACGCCGAGGCGATCGTCCGTTGGACCCGGCACTCCGCCGAGCAGGGAGCGCATCTGGTGGCGTTCCCCGAGATGGTGCTGACCGGGTATCCCGTCGAGGACCTGGCCCTGCGGTCGTCCTTCGTCGAGGCCTCCCGCGCGGCGCTGCGCGCGCTGGCCGCACGGCTGGCCGACGAGGGCTTCGGGGAGTTGCCGGTGATCGTCGGCTACCTCGACCGGTCCGAGACCGCCCAGCCGAAGTACGGGCAGCCGGCCGGCGCCCCGCAGAACGCCGCCGCCGTACTGTACGGGGGCCGGGTGGCGCTGACCTTCGCCAAGCACCACCTCCCGAACTACGGTGTGTTCGACGAGTTCCGCTACTTCGTGCCAGGCGACACCATGCCGGTCGTGCGGGTGCACGGGATCGACGTGGCCCTCGCCATCTGCGAGGACCTCTGGCAGGACGGCGGACGCGTGCCCGCGGCCCGGTCCGCCGGGGCCGGGCTGCTGCTGTCCATCAACGCCTCGCCGTACGAGCGCGACAAGGACGACACCCGCCTCGAACTGGTGCGCAAGCGGGCCCAGGAGGCCGGCTGCACCACCGCCTACCTCGCCATGATCGGCGGGCAGGACGAGCTGGTCTTCGACGGCGACTCCATCGTGGTCGACCGGGACGGGGAGGTCATCGCGCGGGCGCCGCAGTTCGCGGAGGGGTGTGTCGTACTGGACCTGGACCTGCCGGCGGGCGCCGCCGAGCCGGTGACGGGTGTGGTGGACGACGGGCTGCGCATCGAGCGGCTGGTGCTGTCGCAGGAGCCGTTGCCCGCGTACGAGCCGGAGCTCGCCGGCGGGTACGCGGAGCGGCTCGACGCCGACGAGGAGGTCTACTCGGCACTGGTCGTCGGACTGCGGGCGTATGTCGCGAAGAACGGGTTCCGGTCCGTGCTGATCGGACTGTCCGGCGGCATCGACTCGGCGCTGGTCGCGGCGATCGCGTGCGACGCGCTGGGCGCGCAGAACGTGTACGGGGTCTCGATGCCGTCGAAGTACTCCTCCGACCACTCCAAGGGGGACGCGGCGGAGCTGGCGCGGCGGACGGGGCTGAACTTCCGGACGGTACCGATCGAGCCGATGTTCGACGCGTATATGTCGTCGCTGGGGCTGACCGGACTGGCCGAGGAGAACCTCCAGTCGCGCCTGCGGGGCACGATGCTGATGGCCATCTCCAACCAGGAGGGGCACATCGTGCTGGCGCCGGGGAACAAGTCCGAGCTGGCGGTGGGGTATTCGACGCTGTACGGCGACTCCGTGGGCGCGTACGGGCCCATCAAGGACGTGTACAAGACGTCGATCTTCCGGCTGGCGGAGTGGCGGAACCGGTCGGCGGCCGAGCGGGGGCAGACCCCGCCGATCCCCGAGAACTCGATCACCAAGCCGCCGAGCGCGGAGCTCCGTCCCGACCAGGTCGACACGGACTCCCTCCCCGACTATCCCGTGCTGGACGCGATCCTCGAGCGGTATGTGGACCGGGACGAGGGGGCGGACCAGATCGTCGCGGCGGGGTTCGATCGGGAGCTGGTGGTGAAGACGCTGCGGATGGTGGACACGGCGGAGTACAAGCGCCGGCAGTATCCGCCGGGCACGAAGATCTCCGCCAAGGGGTTCGGGAAGGACCGGCGGCTTCCGATCACCAATCGGTGGCGCGAGCACGCGTGACCCCGTCGGGGCGGGGGGTGTTTCGCCCCCGCCGCCCCTACCCGTCCCATCCCGTAACCGGGGGCTCCGCCCCCAGACCCCCGGGTGAGTTCCTTGCCTGCGGGACTGTGGGGGCTGGTCGCGCAGTTCCCCGCGCCCCTAAAAGCCTGCGCTCGTCCGGCGTTTACGGGCGAAGCAGGTCAGTGAGGGGCGTGTTCCGGGTGTGGGGGGACGTGGGTCGCGACCAGGCGGCCCGGCGTGGGGGCGGGGACCTCGGCGCGGCGGCGGTCCACGGCGTACGCCGTCGCGGCGACCGCGAGGCCGAGGACGGCGAGCAGAGCCCCCGCCAGCGCGGGCGACGTCGTACCGAAGCCCGCGGCCAGCGCGATGCCGCCGATCCACGCACCGCCGGCGTTCGCGAGGTTGAACGCGGCCTGGTTGGCGGAGGACGCCAGGGACGGCGCCGCGGAGGCCTTCTCCATGACCATCAGCTGGAGCGGCGAGCCGGTGATGAAGGCGGCGGTACCGAGGAGGGTGACCGCGACGGCCGCACTCCACTGGGCGCTCATCAGGACGGGGAACAGGGCGAGGACCGTGACCAGCGAGACGAGTCCGCCGAAGAGGGTGCCGCGCAGGGAGTGGTCCGCGAGGCGGCCGCCCACGAGGTTGCCGACCGTCGCTCCGACGCCGAACAGCGCGAGCAGCAGCGTGACGCTGGAGTCGGCGTACCCGGCGGAGTCCGTGAGCATCGGCGTGATGTAGCTGTACGCGGAGAAGAGGGCGCCGAAGCCCGCGACCGTCGTACCGAGCGCCAGCCACACGGGGAGCGAACGCAGGGCGGCCAGCTCGCCGCGCAGGCCGCCCGTGGGGGCGTGCGTGTGGTCGCGCGGGATGAGGAACGCGAGCGAGGCTATCGCCGCGAGGCCGATCGCGCTCACACCGAGGAAGGTGGCGCGCCAGCCGAAGTGCTGGCCGATGAAGGTGGCGACGGGGACGCCCGCGATGTTCGCGACGGTCAGGCCGAGGAACATCAGCGAGACGGAGCGCGCCTTGCGCTCGGGGGCGACGAGGTTGGTGGCGACGACGGCGCCGACGCCGAAGAAGGCCCCGTGCGGCAGACCGCTGACGAAGCGGGCGGCGAGCAGCCAGTGGTAGTCGGGGGCGAAGGCGGAGAGCGCGTTGCCGGCCACGAAGAGCCCCATCAGGGCGATGAGGACCTTGCGGCGGGACATCCGGGCGGTGGCCGCGGCGAGCAGCGGGGCGCCGATCACCACGCCGAGGGCGTAGGCCGAGACGAGGTGTCCGGCGCTGGGGATGGATATGTGGAGGTCGTCCGCGACGTCGGGCAGCAGGCCCATCATCACGAACTCGGTGGTACCGATGCCGAAGGCGCCCACGGCTAGGGCGAGCAGGGCCAGTGGCATGAGGGGCCTTTCAGAGGAGCGGAGTGCACAAAGGAGAAGAGGACGGGCGGGGACGAGCCCGGGTCCGTGCACACCGGTGTCCCAGTGGCCCGGGTACCTGCGCGCACGGACGCGCCCGTGCACACCGGTGTGCACGGGCTCCGTAAGTTCAGCTATGGAACAAAGTCTCGCAGGCCCAGTATTCCAGGAGATTAAGATCCGGTTGCCGCGAGCTTGACGCGGGCGGCGACCGGGAGGTGGTCGCTGCCGGTCTCGGGCAGGGTCCACGAGGTCACCGGCTCGATGCCCTTGACCATGATCTGGTCGATCCGGGCCATCGGGAACGACGCGGGCCAGCTGAACCCGAAGCCGCTGCCCGCCGCGCCCTGAGTGGAGCGCATCTGCGAGGTGACGGCGTTCAGCGCGCGGTCGTTCATCGTGCCGTTGAGGTCGCCGAGCAGGATGACCTTCTGCAGTGACTCGTCGGCGATCGCCTCGCCGAGCGCGTCGGCGCTCCGGTCACGCTGGCGGGCGGTGAACCCGGCCTGCAGCTTCACCCGGACCGAGGGCAGATGGGCGACGTACACCGCGACCTGGCCGTTCGGGGTCGTCACCGTGGCGCGCATCGCGCGCGTCCAGCCAAGCTTGATGTCGACGGGCTCGGCTCCGGTCATCGGGTACTTGCTCCACAGCCCGACGGTGCCCTCCACGGAGTGGTACTTGTACGTCGGGGCGAGCGCCTTCTCGTACGTGGGGACCGCCGTGGCCTTCAGCTCCTCCAGGGCCACCACGTCGGCGCCGGACGCGGCCACGTCACGGGCGGTATCGGAAGGGTCCGGGTTCTCCGCGTTGACGTTGTGCGTGGCGACGGTCAGGTCGCCGCCTGCGCCGGTCCGGTCGGTGAGCAGTCCGCCGAACAGGTTCAGCCAGACGATCGCGGGCAGCAGGACGGCGATCAGGGCGGTCGCGGACTTCCGCACGAGGCCGAGGACCAGCAGGACGGGGATGAGGATGCCGAGCCACGGCAGGAACGTCTCGGTGAGACTGCCGAGGTTGCCGATCCTGTTGGGGATCTGCGCGTGCAGCAGCATCACCAGGGCGAGGATCAGGGCGAGCGCGGCCAGGATCAGTCCGCGGCGCCAGATGCCGCGGTCGCCGCGCCAGGAGCCCAGCGAGCGCCGGAGCTTGTCCAGCAGGCGCCGAAGCCGGGGACCTCGACGCTCGGGCCCCGAGCCGTCGCTGCCCGTCTCCGTCACGTACGCCTGCGCCATACCGTCGCCTCACAACCTGCCGTGCACACCGTCAGCCCCTCGGCTACGACCCTAGGGGATGATCGGCATCGATCTCGCCGTCCGGGGACGGCCGTACGGGCACGAGGACGAACAACTCGGTGTTCGGAGTTCCGAATACGGGGCGGAGCGCGGCCTCTGTGACGAAACGCGCACATTCGGCGCATGGGCCGAGAGGATGAACGAGAGGATGAACTAGGGCCTGGCGGGACGCAGTCCCGCGAGTACCGTGTCGACGATCTGTTCGGCCAGGTCCTCGGGGAGTTCGGCGTCCGGGCGCATGACGGCGCGTACCAGCATGGGGCCGACGAAGAGGTCGTTCATGACCTCGATGTCCACGTCGTCGCGGAGTTCGCCGTCCCGCTGTCCGCGGCGCAGGACCTCGAACGTGGTCAGGCGCCGCGGTTCGATGACGATCGCCTGGTAGGCGTCCCAGATCTTGGGGCTGGACTTGATCTGGGCGTAGACGTTGTGCAGGAGCGCCGAGGAGCGGCTGGCCAGGCCCCGCTGGCGCAGCGGCTCCAGAAGGGCTATCAGGTCGTCGCGCATCGAGGTGCCGGGGAGTTCGGCATCCGGGGGCTCGGTGGCGCGCATGACGTCGACGAAGAGTTCCTCCTTGCCACTCCAACGGCGGTAGATGGTCGCCTTGCCGACGCCCGCGGTCCTGGCCAGGCGTTCGATGGAGATATCCGCGAGAGGGACGCCGTCCTCCAGGAGTTTTATCGCGCCCTCGATGATGGAGCGCTCCACGGCCTCGCTGCGGGGCCGCCCCCGGGGGGACCCCTCTTGCCTGGCTCGGCTGTCCGCGAGGCTCACGTGTCGCTCCTTTCCTCGGTGGTACTGGCGCAATTCTCCCTGCCGCGCCCTGTCAGTGCTCGGCGGCCACCAACTCCGTCTCCTCCTTGCCCTGTTGCGGGGTCGAACCGCGGCCCGGCAGGAACAGGGCCACGATCACGGCGCCCACCAGCGCGATGCCCGCACCACACAGGGCGGTGACGTGCATGGCGTGCAGGAAGGCGTCGTTGGCCGGGGCGATGAGGGCGTCGCCCCGGGGGCCGAGCTTGGCCGCGACGCCGAGGGTGGCCTCGATGGACTCGCCCGCGGTGTGCCGCAGGCCGGCCGGCACGAGGGTGAGCTTGTCCTCGATGCCGTTGCGGTAGGCCGAGGAGAGGACCGAGCCGAGGACCGCGATGCCGAGGGCGCCGCCGACCTGACGGAAGACGTTGCTCAGGGCGGAGGCGGAGCCCGCCTTCTCGCGCGGCAGGGCCTGCATGATGACGACGCTGGTCGGGGTCATGATGTGCGCCATGCCGGTGCCCATGAGGAAGAAGATGACCTCCAGGAGCCAGATCGGCGTGTCCGCGTCCAGGGTCGCGAAGGCGCCGAGCATCGCTCCGAGCAGCAGTAGGCCCGCCGTGCACGTGGCCCGGTTGCCGAAGCGGTCGACGACGAGGCGGGCGCGCGGTGCGAAGAAGAGCTGGGCCGCGGCGAGCGGCAGCAGCAGCACACCGGTCTTCAGCGGCGAGTAGCCCCGCACGCTCTGGGTGTAGAAGACGGAGAAGAAGGTCACGCCCATCATCGCGAAGAAGACGAGCGCGATGGCGGCGATGGCGGCCGAGAAGACCTTGTTCTTGAAGTAGGTGATGTCGATGGACGGATGGTCGCTGCGCTTCTCGTAGATGACGAAGCAGGCGAGGACGGCGATTCCGGCGCCGATGGTCGCGAGGACCGCCGCGTCGGTGAAGGAGGCGAGCTGGCCGCCCTTGATGATGCCGTAGACGAGCAGGACGAGCCCTATGACGGACAGGACGACACCGACGATGTCGATGCGGCCGGGGTTCGGGTCGCGGGAGTCCGGGACCAGCCAGAACATCAGGCCGAGCGCGAGCAGCACGATCGGCACGTTGATCAGGAAGACCGAGCCCCACCAGAAGTGGGCGAGGAGCACGCCGCCGGTGATCGGGCCGATGGCGATGGCGATGCCGACGCCGCCGGCCCAGATGCCGATGGCCTTGGGCTGCTCCTCGCGCTCGAAGACGTTCATGAGGACGGCGAGGGTGGCGGGCATCACGAAGGCGGCGCCGAAGCCCATCAGCGCGCGGAAGACGATGAGCTGGACGGGCGAGCCGGCCTCCGCGGCGAGCGCGGAGCCGGTGCCGAAGACGGCGAGTCCGGCGAGCAGGACCTTCTTGCGGCCGAACCGGTCGCCGAAGAGGCCCGCGGTGAACAGCAGCCCCGCGAAGACGAGCGTGTAGGCGTTGATGGCCCACTCCAGCTCGCTCTGGGTGGCGCCGAGTCCTGTGGGCGCCGGCGTCGAGATCGTCTTGATCGCGACGTTGAGGATGGAGTTGTCCAGCACCACTATCAACAGGCTGAGCATGAGCACGCCGAGAATGGCCCAGCGGCGCCGATGGACCGCTTCAGGCACGCGCCCTTCGACGTGGGCTGCGGGAGTTGTCATGGGGCCGAGCCTAGCGATTTTCGATACGGGACCGTCTCGTATCGTAAATCCTTTACAGAGACCTTACGAAGTGATGGGTCTACGGTCCGCCCGACACGTCCGTCGCGGGCGCACCCGAGACGTACATCGCTCGACCCGGTCTGGCCCCCGGTGGCACGAGGTGCCACCATGTAGGGGGTCCGGGGACGCCGTCAGGGTGCCTCGAGATGACAGAAGGAGCCGTTGCGATGACGCAGCTTTCGGCTGCCCCGAAGCAGCCCGTGGAGGGTGCGCGGGCGACCACCGACAGCAGCAAGGCGCTGTACGGAGGCAAGAGCACCCGCCGCATCACGGTCCGCGACATCACCACAGCCAAGGAGCGCGGCGAGAAGTGGCCGATGCTCACCGCCTACGACGCGATGACCGCGTCCGTCTTCGACGAGGCCGGCATCCCGGTCATGCTCGTCGGCGACTCGGCGGGCAACTGCCACCTGGGGTACGAGACGACCGTCCCCGTCACCCTCGACGAGATGACGATGCTGTCCGCCGCGGTCGTACGCGGCACCAGCCGCGCCCTGATCGTCGGCGACCTGCCCTTCGGGTCCTACCAGGAGGGCCCCGTCCAGGCCCTGCGCTCCGCCACCCGCCTGGTCAAGGAGGCCGGGGTCGGCGCGGTGAAGCTGGAGGGCGGCGAGCGCTCGCACCGCCAGATCGAGCTGCTCGTGGAGTCCGGCATCCCCGTGATGGCGCACATCGGCCTGACCCCGCAGTCCGTGAACTCCATGGGCTACCGAGTCCAGGGCCGCGGCGAGGAGGCCGCCCAGCAGCTGCTGCGTGACGCCAAGGCGGTCCAGGACGCGGGCGCGTTCGCGGTCGTCCTGGAGCTGGTCCCGGCGGAGCTCGCCGCCGAGGTCACGCGCACCCTGCACATCCCGACCGTCGGCATCGGCGCGGGTCCGGAGACCGACGCGCAGGTCCTGGTGTGGACCGACATGCTCGGCCTCACCGGCGGCAGGATGCCGAAGTTCGTGAAGAAGTACGCCGATCTGCGCGAGGTCATGGGCAACGCGGCGCGCGCGTTCGCGGACGACGTCGTCGGCGGAACGTTCCCTCTTGAGGAGCACTCCGTCCACTGAGGACCTGGCCCCGGGACTCATGAACACCTGAGGCCCTCTGAACCACTGCGGCACCAAGACAGCCCGCCGATTTCCCCCGTCGGCGGGCTGTCGCCGTGCGCGCAGCGCACGCACCACGGTGATACGCGCGAACGTCTGTCGGCGATATATCGGTGAGCGTGCGCCGCTGTAGGCGAGCTGTAGGTGGTTTGTCGGTGGGCGCTGGCACCTTGATGGGCATGACGCGAATCGACAAGAACCCCAACAGCGGCGCCCGCAGCGCCGTCTCCGTGCGGGGGCTGGTCAAGCACTACGGCGAGACCAAGGCTCTGGACGGCGTGGACCTGGACGTCCGCGAGGGAACCGTCCTCGGGGTGCTGGGTCCCAACGGTGCCGGCAAGACCACCCTCGTCCGTATCCTGTCCACCCTCATCACCCCCGACGCCGGCCAGGCCACCGTCGCCGGTTACAACGTGCTCACGCAGCCCCGCCAGTTGCGCCGCGTGATAGGGCTGACCGGTCAGTACGCCTCGGTCGACGAGAAGCTCCCCGGCTGGGAGAACCTGTACATGATCGGGCGACTGCTAGACCTGCCCCGCAAGGACGCCCGCCGGCGCGCCGACGAACTCCTTGAGCGCTTCTCGCTCACCGAGGCGGCCAAGCGCCCGGCATCGACGTACTCCGGCGGTATGCGCCGCCGTCTCGACCTCGCCGCCTCCATGATCGGCCACCCGTCCGTCCTCTATCTGGACGAGCCGACCACCGGGCTCGACCCGCGCACCCGCAACGAGGTGTGGAAGGAGGTCAAGCGGATGGTCGCGGACGGCGCCACCGTGCTGCTCACCACCCAGTACATGGAGGAGGCCGAGCAGCTGGCCTCCGAGCTGACGGTCATCGACCGCGGCAAGGTCATCGCCAGCGGCCGGATCGACGAGCTGAAGGCCCGGGTCGGCGGCCGCACGCTGCGCATCCGCCCGGTGGACCCGCTGGAGCTGCGGCCGCTGGCCGCCCTCTTCGACGAACTGGGCCTCACCGGTCTCGCCGCCTCGGTCGTGGACACCGGGACCGGCACCGTGCTGGTCCCGATCCTCAGCGACGAACAGCTCACCGCCGTGGTCGGCGCGGTCACCGCGCGCGGCATCACGATCGGCTCCATCTCCACCGAACTGCCCAGTCTGGACGAGGTGTTCCTGTCCCTCACCGGCCACAAGGCCAGTGCCCCGCAGGACGAGACCCCCGCCCGTGTCTACGAGGAGGTCTCCGCATGAGTACCGCCGTCGCCGAAGCCCCCCTCGCCGCGAAGGGCGACCCCCGTATCTCGCCCCGCGCGCACGCGCGCCACATCGGCGCGCTCGTCCGCCGCAACCTGCTGTGGATCCGCCAGGACCCGGAGTCGATGTTCGACGCCGTCCTGATGCCGGTCGTCTTCACCCTGCTGTTCGTGTACGTCTTCGGCGGCTCCATCGGGCAGTCGCTCGGCGGCGGGCAGGACAGGTACGTGCAGTACGTGGTGCCCGGTCTGATGGCGATGACGGCGATGAACATCGCCACGGCCGTCGGCACCGGTTTCAACGAGGACTTCCAGAAGGGGGTGATGGACCGCTTCCGCACCCTGCCGATCGGCCAGGGCTCCGTGCTCTTCGCCAAGATCGTGGTGGAGCTGATGCGGATGCTCGTCGCGACGACGATCCTCATGATCGTCGGCGTGCTGGTCGGCTTCGACATCACGAACTGGCCGGGTCTGTTCGCCTCCGTGGGGCTCTCCGTCCTCTTCGGCTCGTCCCTGATGTGGATCTTCCTGGTCCTCGGGGTGACGATGAAGAACGCGCAGTCCGTGCAGGCGATGGGCTTCCTGGTGCTGATGCCCCTGCAGTTCGGCTCGTCCATCTTCTCGCCGACCCGGACCATGCCCGGCTGGCTGCAGAACTTCACCGACTACAACCCGCTGTCCGCGCTCGCGGACACCACGCGCGGCCTGATGGTGGGCGGCCCGGTCACGCACAGCCTGTGGGTGACCCTCGCCTGGACGGCAGGGCTCACCCTGGTCATGGCGCCGATCGCGATCCACAAGTTCCGCACCAAGAGCTGACGTTCGCTCGCGGGACCACGCACACCCCGGTCCGCGTCAACCCCCGGTCCGCGTCATACGAGGGCGGCGGCCTCCTCCAGGGAGAGCCCGCCGCCCTCGGCGTACGCGGCCTCGTACGTCGCGTCGTCCAGCACGGCCCGTACGTCGGCCTCCGCCTGTGCGCGCACCTGGTCCTCCATCGGGCCCACGAAGTGCCCGGGCGGCAGCAGATGGTCGGCGGCCCCGAGCAGCACGGCCGCGTCGCGGACACGGCGGCCGCCGTCCAGACCGGTGAGGGCGATGGCGGCGGTGGTCAGATGCGCGGAGGGCATGTGCGGGGCGATGATCTGCGACAGCGGGTCGCCCGCCCGCGCCAGGGCCTGCCGCACCTTCTCCAGGGCGCACTCGTGCAGCCCCTCGATCGCGTCCAGCCAGGCCTCGACGCCCACCACGAAGCCGTCGAAGACCACGAAGGTGACCGCTTCGAAGTTCGCGCGCAGCAACCGCATCTCTTCGCGCGCCTCGGCGACCCGGCCGCTGCGGCCCAGCCACATCGACAGGAACAGCCGGGAGGCGGGCATGGCCTCGTTGTACGCGCCGTCGCCGCGCTCCAGGACCTGCCGCAGCAACCGCTCGCCGCGTTCGGTGTCGCCGGACTCGATGAGCACACCGCCGAGCCGGGTGCTCAGGACAGCCGTCTGGGCGTGCGCGCCGAGCCCTTCGGCGTGGGTCATGGCCTCCGTGTAGTCCGCGGCGGCGAGCGTGAACTCGCCCCGGCGCTCGTGGGCCTCACCGCGTGCGGAGAGCGCCTCGGCGGCGCCCCAGGCGTCCCCGAGCCGGGTGAAGAGTTCCAGTGCCTCGTCGGCGTCCCGGGTCGCGTCGCCCGCCCAGGTGGCCCGGTTGGCGAAGATGTTGGCACGCATCTGGAGGGCGACGGCGAGTTCCCACTCGTAGCCGAGTTCGCGGCAGGTCTGGACGGTCGCGTCGATGACGGAGCGCATCCGCTCGATGTCGCCGGTCAGGATCACGGCGTAGAACCAGAGGTTGCCGGGGGTGCGGCAGGTCTGCGGCTGGCCGGGGCGGTAGGTCTCGCTGATGACGCTCAGTTTCCGCTTGGCCTGCGGGGTGTCCCAGGCCGCCATGTCCATGTCCATGCAGGAGAGATGGACGAGGTGGACACCGCGGCGGGCCTCTTCGAGGACCTCCGGGCGCATCGGCGGCGGGGTGTCGGTGCAGCTCTCCGGCAGCGGGGCGGCCGGCCGCACGGGCTCGGCGAAGGGGTCCGGGCCGAGGGCCATGACCTCGCGCGACCAGTGGCGGGCCATCAGCCGCAGATCGCGCATCTGCCAGTACCAGGTCAGGGAGAGGACCAGGCAGAGCGCCTCCTGCTCGTCGCGGGCGGCGACGGCGTGCTGGAGGGCGGCGCGGATGTTCTCCGACTCGGTCTCCAGCCGTTCGATGGCGGCGCGCTGGCCCGGGCCGCGCAGCCGGGGGTCGGTGGTGCGGGCCAGTTCGCGGTAGTGCGTGAGATGGGCGCGCTCGGCGGCGGGGCGCTGCCCCGACTCGTCGAGCCGCTCCCCCGCGTACTCGCCGACGGTCTCCAGGAGCCGGTAGCGCATCTCGCCGTCCCCCCAAGGGGCGGCCACGACGAGGGACTTGTCGACGAGCGAACCGAGCGCTTCCAGGGCGGCCGGTCCGCAGACGGCCTCGGCGGCGGCGAGGTCGCAGCCGCCCGCGAAGACGGACAGCCGCCGCAGCACGTCCCGTTCGTCCTCGTCGAGGAGGTCCCAGGACCAGTCGACCACGGCGCGCAGGGTCTGCTGGCGCGGCAGGACGGTACGGCTGCCGGAGGTCAGCAGGCGGAACCGGTCGTCGAGCCGGTCGGCGATCTGACGCGGGGTGAGCATCCGCAGCCGGGCGGCGGCGAGTTCGATGGCGAGCGGCAGTCCGTCGAGACGGCGGCAGATCTCGGCGGTGGCCGCGGGGTCGTCCTCGACCCGGAAACCCGGGCGGGCGGCGGCCCCCCGGTCGGCCAGCAGCCGCAGCGCGAACGGCTCCGGCAGCGGCTCCACGGGGCGCAGCAACTCCCCCGGTACGCCGAGGGATTCGCGACTGGTGGCCAGTACGGTCAGCCCCGGGCACCGTTCGAGCAACTCCTCGACGAGACGCGCGGCGGCGTCCACGACGTGCTCGCAGTTGTCGAGGACGATCAGCATGCGGCGCTTGGCGCAGTGCTCGGCGAGCCGCTGCAGGGGATCACCGTGCCGGTCGGCGGCGGCCCGCATCTCTTCGGCACCGGCGCCGCGCAGCACGGTCTCGCGGGCTCCGACGGCGGTGAGCACGGCCTCGGACACGGCCTCCGGGTCGTCGACGGGCGCGAGTTCGGCCAGCCACACCCCGTCCGGCGCGGTGTCCGCCACGCTCTCCGCCGCCTCCTGCGACAGCCGCGTCTTGCCGGCCCCACCGGGCCCGAGCAAGGTCACGAGGCGTGCCGCCGCCAGATCTCCCCGGATCGTGTCGATGTCCGCGGCCCGCCCGACGAAGGAGGTGAGCCGGGCGCGGAGGTTGCCGGGGGGCGAGGGCGAGGGCGGGGGCTCGGAGCGGCCAGGCCCGGCCGGTGCGGGCCGGCTCTCGGACCCGCTCTCGGACCCGCCCGCGGTCCGGCCCGCGGTCCGGCCCGCGGCGCCGGGTCGCGGTCCCTGGGCGTGTGCCCCGCCGCCACCGTCGGCCGGACTGAGCAACTCCCCGTGCAGGGCGCGTAGTTCGGGTCCTGGGTCGGAACCGAGGCGGTCGGCCAGCAGCTCCCGTACGGACTCGTACGCGGCGAGGGCCTCTGCGGAGCGGCCGGCGTCACGCAGGGCGCGCAGACGCAGGACGTGCAGGGGCTCGTCCAAGGGGTGGAGGTCGCACAGGGCGGTGAGCTCGGGCAGGGACTGTTCGGCATGGCCGAGGGCGAGGGCCGCCGTGAACCGGGCGCGCCGTACGTCGAGACGGCGGGTCTCCCAGCGGGCCGACTCGGCGGCGCGGTCCGGGAGGTCGGCGAGGGCCGGGCCGCGCCACAGGGCGAGGGCGTCTTCGAGGGCCTCGGCCGCCTTCGTGGGGTCGCCGTCGGCGAGCGCGCGTGCGCCCTCCCCCGCGAGCCGCTCGAAACGGTACAGGTCGATGTCGTCGGCGCCCGCGGCCAGCCGGTAGCCGCCGTCCCCCGAGTCCACCGCCTGCGGCCCGAGCGCCCTGCGCAGCCGTCCCACCAGGGCCTGGAGCGCGCCCGGTGCGTCGGCGGGCGGATCGCCGTCCCACACCTCGTCCACCAGAACGGCCGCGGGCACGGTCCGTCCGGGCCGCAGCGCGAGCACGGTCAAGAGGGCGCGCAGCCGCGCCCCGCCGAGCACGACGGGCGTGCCGTCGGGGCGCAGTGCCTGGGTGGTGCCAAGGATGCGGTAGCGCACGGGGTCCATTGTCTCCGGTGGCGTGACGATCTCAGCCCCTACCTTCTCCGGAACCAATGACCGACCGCGAGACGTTTTCCCCGTGAGCCCGGTACGGTCGGGCAGGCCCAGCACCATGCGTACCAGTCCGAGGAGACCCATGACCACCGCCGCTTCCCGTCGCAGCAGCGACCGGAGGATCAGCCCCGTCTTCCTCGGGATCGTGGCCGTGATGGCGGTGACCGGCTGGGCGATCTGGACCGGCTTCGCCGACCAGCCCGGCTTCGCCGTGTTCCTCTTCGTGACGGCCGCGTGGATCGTCTCCCTGTGCCTGCACGAGTACGCGCACGCGCGCACCGCCCTGCACAGCGGCGACATCTCGATCGGCGCGAAGGGCTATCTGACGCTCAACCCCCTGAAGTACACGCATGCGCTGCTGAGCATCGTGCTGCCGGTGATCTTCGTGATCATGGGCGGGATCGGTCTGCCGGGCGGGGCGGTCTTCATCGAGCGGGGCCGGATCCAGGGCCGCTGGAAGCACAGCCTGATCTCGGCGGCGGGTCCGCTGACGAACGTGCTGTTCGCCGTCGTGTGCACCGCGCCGTTCTGGCTGCACGCCCTGGACGGCGTCCCGGACACCTTCCGCTACGCGCTGGCGTTCCTCGCGCTGCTCCAGGTCACGGCCGCGATCCTGAACCTCCTGCCGGTCCCGGGCCTGGACGGCTACGGCGTGATCGAGCCCTGGCTGTCGTACAACATCCGCCGCCAGGTGGAGCCGTTCGCGCCGTTCGGCCTGCTCGCCGTGTTCGCGGTGCTGTGGATCCCCTCGGTGAACACGGCGTTCTTCGACGCGATCTACTCGATCCTGGGCGCCCTGGGCATCGACGACGTACAGCGTTACTGCGGTCAGAACCTGTACCGCTTCTGGGACGGCGTCAACGAGTACTGCACGATCAGCCGCTGACCGAGGACCCGCTGCGGCCGCGCCGCGCGTAGTACCAAGTCATGTTGGACGACAGTCCGGCCAGCAGCACCCACACGATCCCCAGCCAGCTGCCCTGGACGAAGGAGACGACGGCCGCGGCGACGGACAGGACGCACACGGTGAGGGCATAGAGCGCGAGGCGGGGCATGGGGGGTCTGCTCCTGTCGGGACGGTTCGAGCGAGGTCGTACGGCGTCCAGTGTCCCTCATGTCCCCCATGCCCGTGCGCCCGCTATACGTCCGTCACCCGGAGGCCGGCGTGGGCCTTGTAGCGGCGGTTCACGGAGATCAGGTTCGCCACCAGCGCCTCGACCTGGTGGGCGCCTCGCAGCCGGCCGGCGAAGACACCGCGCATGCCGGGGATGCGGCCGGCCAGCGCCTGCACGATCTCGACGTCCGCGCGCTCCTCGCCGAGGACCATCACATCGGTGTCGATCTCGTCGACCTCCGGGTCCTGGAGAAGGACGGCCGACAGGTGATGGAAGGCGGCCGCGACCCGGGAGTCCGGCAGCAGGGCGGCGGCCTGCTCGGCGGCGCTGCCCTGCTCCGGCTTCAGGGCGTAGGCACCCTTCTTGTCGAAGCCGAGCGGATTGACACAGTCGACGACGAGCTTGCCGGCCAGCTCCTCGCGCAGGGATTCCAGAGTCTTGCCGTGCCCCTCCCACGGTACGGCGACGATCACGATGTCGCTGCGCCGCGCGCACTCGGCGTTGTCGGCACCCTCGACACCGTGGCCCAGCTCCTCGGCGGCGGTCTGCGCGCGCTCCGCGGCACGCGAGCCGATGATCACCTTCTGGCCGGCCATGGCGAGCCGGTAGGCCAGGCCCTTGCCCTGCGGGCCGGTGCCGCCGAGCACGCCGACGACGAGCCCGGACACGTCGGGAAGGTCCCAGGGGTCCTTCGCGGGGGCCTTCTGTGCACTGTCAGTAGAGGTCATGGGCCGACTTTACGTGGCGCGGTTCCCGCCCCGGGGGCTTCGGGTGCTCAGGTGAGGGCCGTCACGGGGATACGGCGGAAGGTGATCGTCTCGTACGGCCCGAAGTCGCCCGTCTCGTAGAGGAGCCCCACGGTCGTCGCGTCGACGCGGACGAGGTCGGAGTACGCGGCGGGCAGTCCGTCGACCGTGTGCGCGGGCCGCCAGGTGGTGCCGCCGTCGGCGGAGGCGCGGACGGTCATCAGGGCGCGGGCTGCGGGGTCGGCGGGCCCCGAGTACAGCAGCAGGTCCGGGTCGCGGAGCTGGAGCAGACTGCCCTGGACGACCGGGGTGACCAGGCCGGCCTGTGGCCGGAAGGGTTTGGTCAGGGTCCTGCCGCCGTCCGTGGAGTGGGCGTCGGCGCGGTTGCCGGGGGACGGGGAGTCGTTGCGGGTGTTGAAGTAGACGCGCCCGTCGGGGAGTTCGGCGGCGGTCGTCTCGTTGGCGTTGACGTATCCGTCGGTGTTCTCGTCGATGTACCCGAGCGACCAGGTCTCGCCGCGGTCGTCGCTGAGCAGGCAGTGGCCGCTGTTGTACTTCGCCTCGGTGCCGGTGTCCGAACCGGTGGGCGGCAGAGTGTGGTTGCCGGGGACGACGACCCGGCCGGTGCCGAGCTGCACGGCGTGCCCGGGCGTGGTCGCGTACCACCGCCAGTCCGCCTTCTTCACCTGCCCGGTGATCTCCTTCGGGGCGGACCAGGTGACGCCGTCGTCGTCGCTGTGCTGCACCCAGACGCGGCGCCCGTCGGCGGGCTTCACCCTGCCGCGCAGGATGGCGTCCTCGGTCGCTCCGGCGGCGGCGCGGACGTGCACGAGCAGGATCCGGCCGGTGTCGAGGACGACGGGGGCGGGGTTGCCGGCGAGATCGTTCCCGTTCCGGGCGACGGCCTGGAGCGGGCCCCAGGTGCGGCCGCCGTCCGTCGACCGCTTCAGGACGATGTCGATGTGGCCGTGGTCGGCGGCGGAGTCGACCCGGCCCTCGCAGAAGGCGAGCAGGGTAGGAATGGGGGTGGGGGTGGTGCTGGGGCCGGGCACGGTGGTGAGTGCGGGCGGTGCGGTGGGTGCGTACGGGTGGCGACTACGGCCGGGATGCGGAAGCTCGCGTAGCCTTCGCGGCCCGCGTGGAAGGGGGTGCTGGTGACCGCGGTTGTTGCCGTGGTGGTTCCGGTTGTTTCCGTCATGCGCCGGGGTCTGCCCCACTTGGGCGAATTCATGGTGAACTCCGCCTGATCAGTTGTCGATTGGGGCAGGATGCGTGCGCATGGATGCCGTACGGGTCGCGTTGTTGCGCGAAGTCCTCGCCGGGACCGAGTGGTTGGGGGCCACGCGGCGGTTCGCGGAGGGCCTGAGGGGGTCCGTGGTGTCGTACGGGGGCGGGCTGCTCCTCGTGGGCACGGCGGAGTACGAGCCGTGGCACCTGGCCGCACACCTGGTGGACGAGGCGGCCTGGTCGGGGACGCCGGAGCTGGCGCCGACGCTGGTGCGGCACGGGGCGCGGGCCTCGGACCCGGCCCATCTCGCCGTGGGCCTCGGCCGTATCGAGGCGGCGCGGCGCGGCGAGACGCTGCTCGTGGTGTCGCCCGCCGCACCCGGGGCGCCGCTCCTGGAGCGGGTCCACGACGCGCGGCGAGCCGGGGCGACCGTGCTCGCGCTCGACGCCGGTGACCGGGAGCTGGGAGCGATGGCGCACGAGTCGCTGACCGTGCCGCCGGATCAGGAACTCGACCTCGACACCGTGCAGCACCTCGTCAGCGCGGCGGCCGGGGAGAACTCCCTGCCCTCCCCGCGGGGGCGGCGCCGGTTCCGCGACCGGCTCTCCCGCCTCGCGGACCAGTTGACGGCTCCGCCGGCGGCACGGTGGTAGGACACGGCGGGCGGCGACATGACCGGAGGGACGACGGCGGGTGGTGACGTGACGGGAGGAACGACGGCGGGGCGGCTGGGCGACGGAAAAGCAGTTGCCGCCGCGGTGGGCGGCCGCTCAGCATGAGCCGTCGTGACCGACGACGCCCCCGTATCCCCCGCCGCGCTGCCCGCGCACGCTGAACCCGCCGCCGGTGCCGGTGCCGGTGCGCGACTGCGGTCGCTGCTGCCCGATCTCGCACCCTGGCGGGCGTCGGCCGACTTCCGGCGGCTGTGGCTGGCCGGGCTGATCACCAACTTCGGCAGCTTTCTGACCTTCGTCGCGCTGCCGGTGCAGATGAAGGTGCTGACCGGGTCGGCGGTGGCCGTGGGGGCGATCGGGGCCGTGGAACTCGTACCGCTGATCGTGTTCGGGCTGTACGGCGGGGCCCTCGCCGACGCCCTCGACAAACGGAAGCTGATCCTCTACACGGAGGCCGGACAGGGGCTGCTGTGCGGCGGACTGCTCGTCAACGCGCTGATGCCGCGTCCGGCCGTGTGGCCGCTGTACGTGGTCGCCGCGCTGTCCTCCGCGCTCGGGTCGGTGCAGCGGCCCGCCCTTGACTCGCTCGTCCCCCGGATCGTGGCGCACGAGCACCTGCCCGCCGCGGCCTCCCTGAACTCCCTGCGCTGGTCGGTCGGCGGGGTCGCGGGGCCGGCGCTCGCGGGCGTCGTGGTCGCGTACGCCGGGCTTGGCTGGGCGTACGCCGTGGACCTGGTGACCTTCGTGGTGTCGGTCGTACTGATCGTCGGACTCGCCGCGTCACCGGCCGCGCACGAGGCCGCGAAGCCGTCGCTCGCCTCCATCGCTCAGGGCGCGCGGTACGCGTGGAACCGCAAGGAACTCCTCGGCACGTACGTGATCGACCTGGCCGCGATGTTCTTCGCGATGCCGCTCGCGGTGCTGCCGTTCCTCGCCGACGAGCTGCACGCCGCGTGGTCGCTCGGGCTGATGTACGCCGCGCTGCCCGCCGGGGCGATGCTGGTGACGCTGACCAGCGGGTGGACCTCGCGTGTGCACCGGCACGGGCGGATGGTGGCGTTCGCGGCGGCGTGCTGGGGGCTGGCGATGGTGGGGGCGGGAGCCGTGCACAACGTGTGGCTGGTGCTGCTCTTCCTCGCCCTCGGCGGCTGTTGCGACATGGTGAGCGGGATCTTCCGGGGCGCGATGTGGGACCAGACGATTCCGGACGAGCTACGGGGGCGACTCGCCGGGATCGAGCTGCTCTCGTACTCCGTCGGGCCCCAGCTGGGGCAGGTACGGGCGGGCGGGATGGCGGCCTGGACGGGGGTACGGGCGTCGATCTGGGCCGGGGGTGTGCTCTGCGTGGGAGCGGTGGGGGCGTTGGCGTGGTGCCTGCCGCAGCTGATGAGCTACGACGTACGGACGAATGAGCACGCGGTACGGATGCGCTCCGCTCGGGGTGAGGCGGTGCTCTCCCACCCGCACCACCCGTGACGGTCACTTGGGTGGTGCGGGTCGCCCGCGGGGGCCGGCCGCCGTCGGCGCCCGCGGGTCCGAGCGCCACTATGGCTCAGCGCCCTCACGCCGTCCCGGCGCCTCGGCGCCCCGGCGCCCCGGTGGCTGAGCCGCCGGTGTCTGGGCGCCCGGCGCCTCGGTGCCCCGCCGTCCCGCCTTTCGATGCCTCAGCGCGTGCTGCTCCAACCCCTCGGTGCCTGGGCACCTGTGCCTCGGCGTCCGGTGCCCGACTGGCCCTGCCCCTCAGCGCCCGCCGGCCGGCGCGTCCAGCGTCTCGGGTCTCGGGTCTCGGGTCTCGTCAGTCGTCCTCTGGGGTCGGGCCCGTTGCGTCGTGCCATTTGGGGTCCGTTTCCCACTCGAGGTTGCGCTCTTGGGCGGTCTCCATCGCGTGTTCGGCCTCCTCACGGGTGGTGTACGGGCCGAAGCGGTCCTTCGCGGGGCACTCGGGGCCCTCCTCCACCTTCTGGTGGACGAGGCAGTAGTACCACTCGCCCGGCTTCCCTACGGTCCGCTTCTTGAAGAGGGCCATGACCTGCTCCTTTCGCCACGGACATAGTGCCCCCATGCCCGCTGGTTAGACTCGCTGGCATGTCTGGCCAGTCGCTGCTCGTACCAGGAGAGCTCTCTCCCACCCGTCCCGTTCCGGGAAACATCAGGCGCCCCGAGTACGTGGGCAAGCCCTCCCCCACGCCGTACACCGGCCCGGAGGTACAGACCCCCGAGACCATCGAGGCGATGCGGATCGCCGGGCGGATCGCCGCGCAGGCGATGGCCGAGGCGGCGAAGCTCATCGCGCCGGGCGTGACGACGGACGAGCTGGACCGGGTCGCGCACGCGTACATGTGCGACCACGGCGCCTATCCGTCCACCCTCGGCTACCGCGGTTTCCCCAAGTCCCTGTGCACCTCGGTCAACGAGGTCATCTGCCACGGCATCCCCGACTCCACGGTGCTGCGGGACGGCGACATCATCAACCTCGACGTGACGGCGTACATCGGTGGCGTCCACGGCGACAACAACGCGACGTACCTGGTCGGGGACGTGGACGACGAGTCGAGGCTCCTCGTCGAGCGGACCCGTGAGTCCCTCGACCGCGCGATCAAGGCGGTCAAGCCGGGCCGCCAGATCAATGTCATCGGCCGCGTGATCGAGTCGTACGCCAAGCGGTTCGGATACGGGGTCGTGCGGGACTTCACGGGGCACGGGATCAACTCCTCGTTCCACTCAGGACTGATCATCCCGCACTACGACAGCCCGCACGCGACGACCGTCATCCAGCCCGGGATGACCTTCACGATCGAGCCGATGCTCACGCTCGGTACGCACGACTACGACATGTGGGACGACGGGTGGACCGTCGTGACGAAGGACCGCAGGCGGACGGCGCAGTTCGAGCACACGCTGGTCGTCACGGAGAGCGGTACGGAGATCCTCACCCTGCCGTAGCCGCGCGCCTGTGGCTCATAGCCCGTAGCCGTAGCGCCCAGCCCGCCCTGATCACAGGGCGGGCTTTTTTTGTCGCCCGGCGGGGTACGTTTTTACCGACAGGATGACGGGAACCTGTCGAGAATGGTTCGTGTACGAGGCGCTGGAGACGGACGCCGAGCGGTTGGCGTCCGATCCGGTGGCCGGGCCGTTCGTCCGGCCGGAGTTGCCGCGTCGCGGTGCGCTGGAGCGTGACCTCACGCATCTGCGGGGTGCGGCACCGAGTGCAGGCGGGCGTTCGCCCTCAACGCGGCGGCATTCCAGGCCCTGGGCGAGGAGTTCCCCCTCACGGCCTGACCCGGCACGCGACAACTTCCTTCGCCCCCGCCGCCCCTACCCGTCCCATCCGTACCTGGGGGCTCCGCCCCCAGACCCCCGATCGGCCTGAACGGCCTCGTCCTCAAACGCCGGACGGGCTGAAAGATGCGCGCCGGCGCCCCTTGAGGGGCGCGGGGAACTGCGCGACCAGCCCCCACCGGCCCGCAGCGAACGAATCCGGGCGGGCGGGGGATGCGGGGCGAAGCCCCCGCCCACCGGCCCGCAGGCGACACCCGCACCTAAAGCCGTTCAGGCTCGAAGCAGCCGTACGCGGCCCCCCACCTCCACCCACCCACCCGGCTGCGGTGCAGTGAGGATCTGGGAGCCGGCGCCCTGGACGATGTTCAGGGCCCGGCCCAGCCGGTCGGTGAGCAGCAGCGCCGCCGCCCCCGTCGCCTCGTCCTCCACGATCCCGTCGTCCCGCCCGGGAAAGCCTCGGGCCCGCACGCGCCCGGCCGACTCGTCCTCCCAGGCCCAGGCGTACACCCACTCCCCCGACTCCGGCACGGCCAGCGCGTCGACCTCGTCGGCGGACCCGTACTGCCGCAACGTACGCCCCGGCGCCCACTCGGCCCGCGCCTCGATCCAGCTGAACTCCCCGTCCAGCCGCACCCCCACGACCCCGGCGGGCGTGACCAGCTCGGGGATGTCGAGCAGCCATCCCACTCCGACACAGGGATGCCCGGCGAACGGCAGCCGCAGGGTCGGTGTGTAGATGTCGACGACCCCACGTTCGGGGTCGTCGACGAACACGGTCTCGCTGAACCCGAGCTTCGCGGCGAACGCCTGCCGCTCCTCCGGATCCGGCATCACCGAACCCTCGCGCACCACACCGAGCTCGTTGCCGTGTTCACCACCGGGCCCGCAGAAGACGCGCAGTACGTCGAAATCAGTCACCGTTCCTATGGTAATCGGCCGGTGTCGGCCTATCAGACATCCCGAACAGCGTGCGTTGGTGCCGTCGGTGGGGGTGATGCTGATGGTGTGGTTCCCTAACGGCGCCCCCGCCTCCCCGTCCGCGGTCAAAGACATCCGCCGTGCCGACCATTCCTCACTCCAACTGTCCAACTCCGCTTGCCAGTCTGCCTCCGTCAGGTCCACGGGCGACACGCGTAGCCGCGTCCGGATCGGACACCCGGAAGGCGGGGCAACCACGAACGGGGCGGTCGGCGCGCGGAAGGAACGCAGCTCCCATCCGGCGGCGACGGTGGACGCGGCAGTACGACGCCAATGGATTGAGCCAGGACGCACGAAGCCGAGACGGATCACTCCGTGCGCCGCCCGCGCACCGCGACCACACGCCCGCGGCCGCCGCGCCGGGCGCCCGACCGGGACTTTTGAGCTGGTAGAGGCGAGCGCCCCGCTCACGTCACTTGCCCTGGACCCCCTCACCCCCAACGGGACGATTGACCAACGCTTGACTATTCCATGGCGTTTACTTTTGGCCACCGTGATCAGGCCGTGTCCGTGGGTCAACTGTGAGAGCTGAATCACCGTAGGGGTGGGTAAGAGTGAGGTAAGCCTCAGGTAAGTTAGGCCAGCCTCACCATGCCAGCGGGGATCTTCCGCCTGGTTTGTCCGTCGTTCTCTTGGAGCCTGAATGCGAGCCGTCCGACTCTCAGTTGTCACCGCCGCCGCTACCGCGGCCGCTCTGGCCGCCGTCACGGGCTGCACCGAGAAGAGCGACGCCGGGTCCGGCGACGCGATTCAGGTGACCGCCGCCGACTCCAAGTGCGACACCTCCACGAAGTCCGTCCCGGCCGGCCAGGTCACCCTGAACATCGAGAACAAGGGCTCGAAGGCCACCGAGGTCGAGATCCTCTTCCCGGACGACCGGATCGTCTCCGAGAAGGAGAACATCGGCCCGGGCACCAAGTACACGCTCACCGCCGAAGTCAAGGCCGGTTCGTACGAGATAGCCTGCCGTCCCGGCATGAAGGGCCTCGGCGTCCGCCAGAAGCTCACCGTGACCGGTGGCACGGTCGCCAAGCGCGACCCGCGCCTCGACAAGGCCGTCGCCGCCTACCGCGAGTACGCGCAGGAGCAGGCCGACGCGACGATCCCGAAGGTGCAGACGTTCGCCGACGCCATCAAGGCCGGCGACATCGAGGCCGCCAAGCAGGCCTACGCCCCCTCCCGCTTCGGCTGGGAGTGCACCGAGCCGATCGCCGAGTCCTTCGGGGACATCGACCCCAAGACCGACACCCGCGTCAACGACCTGGAGAAGGGCCAGAAGTGGACCGGCTGGCACGCCCTGGAGAAGGCCCTCTGGCAGGACAAGAAGATCGGCGCGGAGCAGAAGACCCTCGCCGATGAGCTGGTCACCGACCTGAAGGACTGGCAGAAGCGGGTCGGCAAGGCCGAGATCACCCCGACCTCCATGGCCAACGGCGCCAAGGAACTCCTCGACGAGGTCGCCACCGGCAAGGTCACCGGCGAGGAGGACCGCTACTCGCACACCGACCTCAGCGACTTCAAGGGCAACGTCGAGGGCGCGCAGAAGTCGTACGAGCTGCTCAAGCCGGTCGCACAGCAGAACGACAAGGCGCTGACCACCGAGCTCGACAAGCAGTTCACGGCGCTGAACACGCTGCTGGACAAGTACCGCACGGACGATCCGCAGGAGAAGGCGCAGAACGGCTTCGTGTCGTACGACAAGGTCACCAAGGACCAGCGCAAGGAACTCTCGGACGCGGTCAACGCGCTCGCCGAGCCCCTGTCCAAGCTCGCCGCGGCTGTTGTGAAGTAGGCGGAACGCATCATGACGACTGACACCACGGAAGCAACGGGCGGCCCCACGCCCTCCCGGCGTTCGCTGATCGGCTGGGGCGGTGCCGGGCTCGCGCTCGGGGCCGCCGCGGCCGGCGGCGCGGTGGCGATGACCCGTACCGGCAACGACGTGGAACCGGCGGGTGCCGAGACCGGCGCCGCGGTCGCCTTCCACGGCGCGCACCAGGCGGGCATCGCGACGCCGGTGCAGGACCGGCTGCACTTCGCCTCGTTCGACGTGAAGACGGACGACCGCGCCGAGTTCGTCCAGATGCTGAAGGACTGGACGGCCGCCGCGCGCCGGATGACCGGGGGGCACGCGGTCGGCGAGGGCGCGTACGGCGGACTCGCCGAGGCGCCGCCGGACGACACCGGCGAGGCGCTGGGTCTCAAGCCGTCCCGGCTGACGCTGACCATCGGCTTCGGGCCCTCGCTGTTCGAGAAGTACGGCGAGAAGTTCGGGCTGACGGGGCAGCGGCCGGAGGCCCTCGTCGACCTGCCGGCGTTCCCCGGTGACAACCTGGAGAAGTCGCGCAGTGACGGCGACCTGTGCGTCCAGGCCTGTGCGGACGACCCGCAGGTCGCGGTGCACGCGATCCGCAACCTGGCCCGGATCGGCTTCGGCAAGGTCGCCGTCCGCTGGTCGCAGCTCGGCTTCGGAAAGACCTCCTCGACGACCCCCGACGCCCAGACCCCCCGCAACCTCATGGGGTTCAAGGACGGCACCCGCAACATCGCGGGCACCGAGCCGGACCGGCTGAAGAAGTTCGTGTGGGTGGGCGAGGGCGAGGGTCCGGCCTGGATGACCGGCGGCTCGTACCTCGTGGCGCGCCGCATCCGGATGAACATCGAGACCTGGGACCGGACCTCGCTGCAGGAGCAGGAGGACGTCTTCGGCCGGGACAAGGGCGAGGGCGCGCCGGTCGGCAAGGCCAAGGAGCGCGACGAGCCGTTCCTGAAGGCGATGAAGCCCGACGCGCACGTACGGCTCGCGCATCCCGACTCCAACGACGGGGTCACCCTGCTGCGCCGGGGCTACTCCTTCACGGACGGCACGGACGGCCTCGGCCGGCTGGAGGCCGGGCTGTTCTTCCTCGCCTACCAGCGTGACGTGCGCAAGGGGTTCATCCCGGTGCAGCGCAGCCTCGCGCGCTCCGACGCGCTCAACGAGTACATCCAGCACGTGAGTTCGGCGGTCTTCGCCGTCCCGCCAGGCGTCCGCGACAAGGACGACTGGTGGGGGCGCGCGCTGTTCTCCAAGGAGGCATAGCCCGTGTTCGGCAACTATCTGATCGGTCTGCGCGAGGGGCTGGAAGCCAGTCTCGTCGTCTGCATCCTCATCGCCTACCTGGTGAAGACCGACCGCAAGGACGCCCTGAAGCCCATCTGGATGGGCATCGGCGTCGCGATCGCGCTCGCCCTCGGCTTCGGCTGCGCGCTCGAGTTCGGCTCCCAGGAGCTGACGTTCGAGGCGCAGGAGGCGCTCGGCGGTTCGCTGTCGATCGTCGCGGTCGGCCTGGTGACGTGGATGGTCTTCTGGATGCGGCGCACCGCCCGGCATCTGAAGTCCGAACTGCACGGCAGGCTGGACGCGGCACTGGCGATGGGCACGGGAGCGCTGGTCGCGACCGCGTTCCTGGCCGTCGGCCGGGAGGGTCTGGAGACGGCGCTGTTCGTGTGGGCGTCGGTGCACGCGGCGAGCGACGGCACCCCGCGCCCGCTGATCGGTGTCGCCCTGGGCCTGGCCACCGCGGTCTTCCTCGGCTGGCTCTTCTACCGGGGCGCACTGAAGATCAACCTCGCGAAGTTCTTCACCTGGACCGGCGGCATGCTGGTCGTGGTCGCGGCGGGTGTGCTCGCGTACGGCGTCCACGACCTGCAGGAGGCCGACTGGATCCCGGGGCTGCGGAATCTCGCCTTCGACATCAGTGGCACGATCCCGCCGGACAGCTGGTACGGCACGCTCCTCAAGGGCGTGTTGAACTTCCAGCCCGACCCGACGGTCCTTCAGGTCACGGTGTGGGCGCTGTACCTGGTCCCGACACTCGCGATCTTCCTCGCCCCGGTAGGGTTCGCCTCCGGGAAGGGGAAGGTGAAGGCACCTGATGAGCAGGGATCGCGCGGGTCGCAGCCCACGAAGGCTTCGTAGTCTCAACCGGTTCGCCCTGGCGACAGGGGCGGTGACCGTTCTGTCCTTGTCGGCGAGCGGCTGCGTGGTGGTGCACGGGGAGCGGGAGGTCGTACCGACGGCGACCCGGACCGAGGCCGCCCGTGCGCTCAAGGACTTCACCGCCGCCTACAACAAGGCGGACAAGGCGAACGACAGCTCCCTGGACGCGGACCACGTCACCGGCGCCCTCGGCGCCATCGACGGCGCGAAGCTGACGGCCGGGCAGAAGAACAATCCGGGCGGCAACCCGGCCTATTCGCCGCTGTCGCTGACCGACGCGAAGTTCTCGATACCGGCGAAGGCGGGCTGGCCGCGCTGGTTCGTGGCCGACGCCGCGGCCAACAAGGGTGTGGCGGGCTACCGTTGGCTGCTCGTCTTCACCCGGGGCAGCGCCAACGACGTGTGGCAGGCCTCGTATCTGACCGTCCTCGCCGCCACCGACGTACCGAAGTTCCAGCAGGACAAGGACGGTTGGGCGCAGCCCGTCACCGGGGACGACACGGCTCTCGCCGTCGAGCCGGACAAGCTGAGTCAGTCGTACACCACCTATCTGAAGAGCGGCGGCGACACCTTCGCACCGGGCCTCCACACCTCGCAGTGGCGGACCCAGCGTGCCAAGAACGCCACCAAGCCCGGTCTCGCCCGGCAGTACATCGACGAGCCGCTGTCCTCCGGCGACTACGCCCCGGTGGGGCTGCGCACCACGGACGGCGGCGCGCTGGTCTTCTTCACCACCCGCCGCTACGAGAAGCAGACCGCCGCTCAGGGCACCGAGATCCCGGCCCCCAGCGCGGACGTCAAGGCGCTGACCATCGGTGACATCAAGCAGTCCCTCACCCTGGAGTTCGTCTCCAACCAGGCGGTCCTGGACCCCGGGAAGAGCGCGCAGAAGCAACAGGTAGCGGTGCTGGGCCGGATCGAGGGGCTGACGGGGGCGAAGGGCGGATGACCGGCCCGGCCCGGCCGGCTCCTGCCGGCTAGTTGCGGTGGGGCCAGGCTGCCAGCTGGTCGTCCGACTCGTTCTCGCCCGCGTAACGGGCACAGGCGTCCGTCAGGGCCTCGAGCAGGCTCAGGGGGTCGGGGAGTGGGTGTTCCGGGCCTCGTACCCAGTCGACCGTCAGGCCGCCGGGGAGCTGGGCCGGCGGCACGAGGACGTACGAGCCGCGGCAGTGCCAGCGCAGACCGGGGTGCTCGTCCGTCGTCTCGGGGTGCGAGTCCAGCTCGCACGGCCACCACTCGTCCTCGTCCTCGGGCGTACCGCGGGTGAGTGTGAAGAAGAACATGCGGCCGTCGCCGCTCTGCGCGACGGGCCCCACCTCCACGCCGGAGGCGAGCAGCCGCTCCAGCGCCTCGCGGCCCGCGTCGACGGGCACGTCGAGGACGTCGTGCACCATGCCGGTCGCGGTGATGAAGTTGGCCTGCGGCTGGTGCCGGACCCACCGCTCGATCTGGGCGCGGTCGGTCGTGGACTGGGTCTGCCAGGCGAAGGAGACGGGGTGGCGCGCGGGGGTGGGACAGCCGACGCGGTCACAGGAACAGCGGTAGCCGGAGGGGTACGCGGCCTGCGCGAGCGGCAGCCCCGCGGCGGCAGCGGCGACCAGCAGGGCCTCGCGCCCACCGCCGGCAGTTTCCACGGTCCCCATCGACCGGCGACCACGCAGCCACTGGGAGATCCTGCCCTGCGCGCCGGAGCGGCGGCCGAACTCTGCGCTCATCAATCCCCTCGCCAAGCAGTTGTGCCGACAGCGGTCGTGTCGCGGCGTCACGTCCAGCACGTTCACGTCGATTACGTCGATTACGTCGATTACGTCGATGAATCGTGCTGACAAACGCCTTCAACAACCTCTATGGTCCCACCCTCTTGTGCCCCGGATGTACAGAGCCCCCCATCCGGGGCGCTTTGGCATGATTCATCCCCGTGGAGCGAGGCCGTACAGCGCGTAGTCGACGAGGGTGTCCGTATACGCGTACGAGATGGGGCCGGTGTGCTGGAGCCAGCGCTGCGCGAGCGGGGAGACGAAGAGTTCCAGGGCGATGCGGGGGTCGATGTCGGGCCGCAGGTCGCCCTTGTCCTGGGCGGACCGCAGCCGCTTCACGTAGAGCTGGAGCTGGGGTTCGAGGAGCTTGGAAACGAACTCGACACCGAGCGCCTCGTTCACGAGGCCCTCCGCGGCCAGGGCCCGCGAGGGGATCTCGAACTTGGGGTTCAGGAGTTCGTCGACGGTGGCGCGCAGCACCTGCTTGAGGTCGGCCGCGAGATCACCGGTGTCCGGGATGCCGTACTCCGCGTGCTCCCCCAGCACCTCCGGCCGACCCGCCGCCTGCGCCGCCTGGGCGCTCAGATCGATGAACGCCTCCAGCAGGACGTCCGCCTTCGACGACCACCACCGGTAGATCGTCTGCTTGCCGACGCCCGCGCGGGCGGCGATGCCCTCGATCGTGGTCTTGGGGTAGCCGACCTCGCCGACGAGGGCGAGGGCGGCGTCGAAGATCGCGCGGCGGGACTTCTCGCTGCGGCGGGTGGAGTCGGGGGTGGGTTTGGCGGAGGGGCGGGGCGTGTGGGCCATGGGGTGAATTTAACAGGTTGACAAGACGGATCGTCTCGCGACAGAGGCCCACACCCTCCAGCCCGTCCGGCGTTTGAGGACGAGGCCCTTCAGGCCGATGCGGGGGGTGGGGGCGGCAGCCCCCGGGATGGGACGGGTGGGGGCGGCGGGGGCGAGAGCCGTCGTGGCCCTGCGAAGTCCACCCGTTCGCCAGGCTGCCGACGTGCCCCGCGGACCGCACCATGGGCATCACCTACCCCTGCGGTACGTGAGGAGCCCTCCTTGCAGCCTCCCCGCCGCGCCACACCCCGGCGCTATCTGATGTGCCCACCCGCACACTTCGACGTCACCTACGCCATCAACCCGTGGATGAACCCCGCCAAGCCGGTCGACGTGCCGCTCGCCGTCGCCCAGTGGGAGGACCTGCGCAGCCGGTACCGCGCGCTCGGCCACACGGTCGAGGAACTCACCCCGCGCCCCGGCCTGCCGGACATGGTCTACGCCGCGAACGGGGCGACGGTCGTCGACGGCCGGGTGCTGGGCGCCCGGTTCGCGCACCGGGAGCGGGAACCGGAGGCGGCGGCCCACCTGGAGTGGTTCCGCGCGCACGGCTTCCCGCACGTCCACGAGCCGGTCCACGTCAACGAGGGCGAGGGCGACTTCGCGGTCACCGCCTCCTACGTACTCGCCGGCCGCGGCTTTCGCGCGAGCCCTCTCTCGCACGGCGAGGCCCAGGAGTTCTTCGCGCGACCGGTGATCGGGCTCGACCTGGTCGACCCCCGCTACTACCACCTCGACACCGCCCTCGCCGTCCTCGACGACACGACGGACGAAATCATGTACTACCCGCCCGCCTTCTCCCCCGGCAGCCGGGAGGTGCTGCGGCGGCTGTTCCCCGACGCGCTGATCGCCGGTGACGAGGATGCCGCCGCGCTCGGCCTCAACGCGGTCTCGGACGGCCTGCACGTGCTGCTGCCGCAGGCCGCGACGGGGCTCCTCGGTCCGCTGCGCGAGCGTGGCTTCGAGCCCGTCGGCATCGATCTGAGCGAGCTTCTCAAGGGCGGCGGCAGCGTGAAGTGCTGCACACAGGAGCTGCGGTGTTGAGGAGCGGAGGAGCTGAGGAGCTGAGGTGTTGAGGTGTTGAGGTGTTGAGGAGCTGAGGAGCTGAGCCCCGGCTGCTAGTCCTGCGCGGGCGGCGGTGGCCAGGCGTCGCCCCAGTCCGCGTCGCGGGCCGCCCGGTACAGCGGCCCGTGACGCTTGGTCACCGTCTCGCGGTGCAGGGCCTCGTCGGGTCCGCACAGGTCCAGGAGCACCTGGCCCTTGCGGATCTGCGGCTTGCGTACGACGCGGGAGGGGGCCGGGGTCGGCGGGAAGCGGGTGGCGGCGACGTAGCTGAACTTCTCGTCCTCGTAGGGCAGGGAGCCTCCCTTGACCTGACGGTGCAGGGAGGAGCGCGCGACCCGGGCGGAGAAGTGGCACCAGTCCTCGCCGGGGACGATCGGGCAGGCCGCGCTGTGCGGGCAGGGGGCGGCGACGTGGAACCCGGCGGCGATCAGTCGCTCCCGCGCCTCGATGACGCGCGCGTAGCCGTCGGGCGTACCGGGCTCGATGATCACGACGGCCTGGGCGGCGGTCGCGGCGGCGGTCACGACGGAGGCGCGGTCGGCGTCGGTGAGCTCGCCGAGGACGTAGGAGACGGTGACGAGATCAGTGCTCTCGATGGTGAGCGCTGATCCGATACGAGAGCGGTGCCATTCGGCGGACTTCAGCTCCGGGTTCGCCGCGGCGATCTCGCGGCCCAGTGCGAGGGCGGGCTCGGCCCAGTCGAGCACGGTCACGGGGCGGGCGCCCGCCCAGGTCGCGTTCACCGCCCAGGTCGCGGCGCCCGTGCCGCCGCCGACGTCCACGTGGCTCGCCGGCGTCCACTGCGGGACCGCGTCCGCGAACGCCTCCAGCGCCGATCGCACCGCCTCGAATGTCGCCGGCATGCGGTAGGCGGCGTACGCGACCACGTCCGAGCGGTCGCGGAGGACCGGGGTGTGGGTGGGGGTCGTTCCCCGGTAGTTCGCGATCAGCCGGTCGACCGCCTGTGTGGCCGCCTTCGGCGGGAGGCCGTCGAGGAGTCCGGCGAGGGCGGTACGCAGGGTCTCGGCGGGATGTACGGGGACGTTCACCCGCCGATTCTACGGTCGCCGCAACAGCGTCCTCGCCCCCGCCGCCCCTACCCGTCCCGTCCTCGACCTGGGGGCTCCGCCCCCAGCCCCCCGATCGGCCTGAACGGCCTCGTCCTCAAACGCCGGACGGGCTGGAGATGCGGGCCGGGGTGGGTGGGGTGCGGCACCCGGCCTCGCCCTGGAACGCCGGACGACCCCGGGCGTTTAGGGGCGCGAGGAACTGCGCGACCAGCCCCCACCGGCCCGCGGCCAAACGAATCGGGCGGGCGGGGGATCCGGGGCGCAGCCCCGGCCCCAGGGGCGCGGGGAACTGCGCGACCAGCCACGACGCACCCGCAGGCGAAACAGAACCCCCGCTCACGCTCCCCGTACCGCCCGCGCCAGCCGCGTCGCCGCCTCGGCCCGCGGCGCGCTGTCCGGCGGGCGGCGGCGGGGATGCACCGTGTTCGCGAGGAGCACCAGGAACGTGTCCGTCGCGGGGTCCAGCACAAGGGACGTACCGGTGAAACCGGTGTGCCCCGCGGCGCCCCGTCCGGCGAGCGCCCCCATGAACCAGGGCTGGTCGACGGCGAAGCCGAGGCCCGGCGGGGTGAGCATCAGCTCGACGAAGTCGGGGCCGAGGATGCGGGCGGGGCCGTAGGAGCCGCCCGCGAGAAGGGTCCGGCAGAAGACCGCGAGGTCATGGGCCGTGGAGAAGAGGCCCGCGTGCCCGGCCACCCCACCGAGCGCCCACGCGTTCTCGTCGTGCACGACCCCCCGCAGCATCCCCCGGTCCGCCTTGCCCCACGGCCGCCGCTGGTCCTCGGTCGCCGCCGCCCCCGCGCACGGCCCGAAGGACGTGGCGGTCATCCCCAGCGGCCGGGTGATCCCGTCGCGGACCAGGACGTCGAGCGTGCGGCCGGTGATCCGTTCCAGGACGTGTTGGAGGAGCAGCAGGTTCAGGTCGGAGTACACGTACTCGCCCGGCTGGGACGAGGGGGCCTCGGCCCGCAGCAGGGCGAGACGCGCCGCGTCGTCCGGGCAGTCGTACAGCGGGAGTTCGGGGCGCAGCCCGGAGGTGTGCATGAGCAGCTGTCGTACGGTGATGTCGTGGGCCGAGGCCGCCCGGAAGTCCGGCAGATACGCCCCCACCCGTGCGTCGATCCCCAGCGTGCCCCGCTCCAGCTGCTGCACCGCGGCGACCGCCGTGAACAGCTTGGTGAGGGAGGCCAGGTCGAAGGGGGTGTGGACGGTCATCGGCCGCCGATCCCCGGGCGGCAGTTCGACCCCGGTGTCGGTCTTCTCGTCGTAGGAGGAGTAGCGCACAGCCCAGCCCGCCGCCTCCTCGACGGCGATGACCGGGCCGCGGCCCGCGACCAGCACGACGCCCGCCGTCCAGGGGCGCGGCCCACGGGTGAGGGTGCGGACGTCCCGTACGAGGTGGCGCAGTTCCGTCGGGTCGAGTCCGGCCCGTTCCGGGGTGTCCGCGCGCAGTCTCGGTGCGCTCAGCTGCCCGCCGCCTTTCCGTCCACGGTGTGTCCCGTCTGCCAGGGACGGCACAGTCCCACGAAGAAGGCGATGGCCACCAGTACCGCCGCCAGTTGGACGACGGCCATCGGGACCGCGGTGTGCTCCCCGGCGATGCCGACGAGCGGGGAGGCGATCGCGCCGATGAGGAAGGAGGAGGTGCCGAGCAGCGCGGACGCGGAACCGGCCGCGTGCCGTACCCGCATCAGGGCCAGCGCCTGGGTGTTGGGCATGGCGAGGCCCATGGCGGACATGAGGACGAAGAGGGCCGCGGCCACCGGGACGAGGCCCGCCTTGCCGAAGACGCCTGTGGAGAGCAGCAGCAGCGCCGTCGCGGCGAGGGCGATGAGGCCGAGGCCGACGGCGAGGACCTTGTCGAGGCTGACCCGGCCGACGAGGATCTTGCCGTTGATCTGGCCGACGATCACCAGGCCGACGGAGTTGATCCCGAAGAGCAGGCTGAAGGTCTGCGGGGACGCGCCGTAGATCTCCTGGATCACGAAAGGAGAGGCACTTATGTAGGCGAACAGTGCCGCGAAGGCGAAGCCGCCCGCCAGGGTGTAGCCGGTGAAGACGCGGTCGGCGAGCAGTCCGCGCATGGCGCGCAGCGCCTCACCGACGCCGCCGCCGTGGCGCTGTGCGGGCTGGAGGGTCTCCGGGAGCCTCCTCCAGACGAGCGCGGTGAGTGCGATGCCGACCGCCGTGAGGAGGACGAACACGCCCCGCCAGTCGGTGGCGCGCAGGATCTGGCCGCCGATGAGGGGCGCGACGACGGGGGCGACGCCGGAGATCAGCATGAGGGTGGAGAAGAAGCGGGCCATCGCCATGCCGTCGTACAGGTCGCGTACGACGGCTCGCGCGATCACGATGCCGGCCGCGCCCGCGAGGCCCTGGGCGAGGCGGAAGGCGACGAGGAGTTCGACGTTCGGGGCGAGGGCGCACAGGGCGGTGGCGAGGACGTAGACGACGAGGCCGACGAGGAGCGGGCGTCTGCGGCCCCACTTGTCGCTCATCGGTCCGACGACGAGCTGGCCGAGCGCCATCCCGGCGAGGCAGGCGGTCAGCGTGAGCTGGACGGTGGCGGCGGGGGCGTGCAGGGAGCGGGTGACCTCCGGCAGGGCCGGGAGGTACATGTCCATCGACAGCGGGGGCGTGGCGGTGAGTCCGCCGAGGATCAGGGTGACGAGGAGGCCGGTGCGGCGGAGGGCACCGGGGTCCGGCGCTTCCCGCGCCTCCGGTACGTCGGCCACCGCCGTGTTCGGTATGTGCCCCTCCGGGGCCCGTGGGCCTTTCGGGTCCCGTCCGGTGTGCCCGCGCTCGGGCATGAGCCCCTCCCTCTTCGAGTAATCCGCCACCTATGCTCTCAGTTCGAACGGAGTGTTCGGGGTCACAGAACTTCACGTGGCAGAGCGAGTGGCAGAGCGAAGGGCCGGGAATGACGGGCGTGGGCGAGCGGGTGCGGTGGGGGATTCTGGCGACCGGCGGGATCGCGGCGGCCTTCACGGCGGATCTGGTGGACATGCCGGACGCCGAGGTCGTGGCCGTGGCCTCGCGGACGGACGCCTCGGCGAAGGCGTTCGCCGAGCGGTTCGGGATTCCCAGGGCGTACGGGGACTGGGCCTCGCTCGCGGCGGACGAGGACGTCGACGTGGTGTACGTCGCCACTCCGCACTCGGCGCACCGGGTCGCCGCCGGGATGTGTCTGGAGGCGGGGCGCCATGTGCTGTGCGAGAAGGCGTTCACGCTGAACGTGCGCGAGGCGGAGGAACTGGTCGCGCTCGCCAAGGAGCACGACCGCTTCCTGATGGAGGCCATGTGGATGTACTGCAATCCGCTGGTCCGGCAGCTCAAGGGCCTCGTCGACGACGGCGTGATCGGCGAAGTCCGCACGATTCAGGCCGACTTCGGAATCAATGGCCCGTTCCCGCCCTCGCACCGGCTGCGGGACCCCGCGCAGGGCGGTGGCGCGCTGCTCGATCTCGGCGTCTATCCGGTGTCGTTCGCGCAGTTGCTGCTCGGGGAGCCCTCGGGCATCACCGCGAGAGCGGTACTCTCCGGCGAGGGCGTCGATCTCCAGACCGGAGCACTGCTCACCTGGGAGAGCGGCGCTCTCGCTTCGGTGCACTGCTCCGTCAATGGCGGCACCTCCGTCTCGGCCTCCGTCACCGGCTCCCAGGGCCGCATCGACATACCGGGCGGCTTCTTCTTCCCGGACCGGCTCGTGCTGCACCGCGACGGCCGCGACCCCGAGGAGTTCACGGCCGACCCGGCGCACGGCCCGCGCACCAGCCTCAAGCACGAGGCAGCCGAGGTGATGCGCGCCCTGCGGGCCGACGAGAAGGAGTCCCGGCTCGTCCCCCTCGACGGCAGCCTCGCCGTGATGCGGACGCTCGACACGATCCGCGCCCAGATCGGCGTCCGCTACCCCGGAGAGACCGACTAGGGCCTGTCCGGCGGATCAAGTCGGAGGGAAACGACGGCGCCTCATCAGCACAGGCGAGCGTGCCAAGCCCCGCGTCTGCGGCATGATCCGCCGGACAGGACCCAGGGCGCCGACGCCGCAGGAGGCGCCCGTCCACCCGCCGGGCCAGGCCGTACGCTGCGGGCCCATGAATGCCCTCAACGACTCGAACGCCCTGCCCGCCTCGCCGACGAAAATCGCGGTGGTGACCGGCGCGGGCTCCGGCATCGGCCGCGCGGTGGCCGTCGAACTGCTGCGCACCGGCTGGTCGGTGGCGCTCGCCGGACGCAAGCCGGAGACGCTGGAGAAGACGGCCGCCCTCGTCCCCGAGGCGCCCTCCCTCGTCGTACGCACCGACGTCTCGCGGCCCGACGACGTGGCGGCCCTGTTCGACGCGACGCGCGAGCGCTTCGGGCGGCTGGACCTGCTCTTCAACAACGCGGGAACGTTCGGACCCGGCGGCGTCCCGGTCGAGGAACTGCCCTACGAGGCATGGCTGCACGTCGTGAACACGAACCTCAACGGCGCGTTCCTGTGCGCGCAGGCCGCGTACCGGCAGATGAAGGAGCAGGACCCGCAGGGCGGCCGGATCATCAACAACGGCTCGATCTCGGCGCACACGCCCCGCCCGCTGTCGGTGGCGTACACGGCGACCAAGCACGCACTGACGGGGCTGACCAAGTCGCTGTCCCTGGACGGGCGTCCGTACCGGATCGCCTGCGGCCAGATCGACATCGGCAACGCGGCGAGCGACATGACCGCGCGCATGCAGACCGGAGCGCTGCAGGCGAACGGGGAAACCGTGGCCGAGCCGGTGATGGACGTGGCGGACGTGGCGCGCACGGTGCGGCACATGGCGGAGCTGCCGTTGGAGGCGAATGTGCAGTTCGCGACGGTACTGGCCACCGCGATGCCGTATGTCGGGCGCGGCTGACGGGCCCCGGACGGCTCGTCAACGGCTCGTCAACGGCTCGTCAACGGCTCAACCTACACAAACGGAAGCTGAACCTCCGTACCGTTCGGGCCGGTGGCGGGCTTATGCTCGTGACTTCTCCACCAGAGCTTCACACTTGGAGTGGAGGACTTCGGTACGACCACGGTCCACACCGAGGGGGGTGGTGGCAGCCGTTCCGCGGCCCGGGTGGGGGGCGGACCTCGCGCGGGACCGCGAGGTGAGCTCCGGGCCTCGGAACGGCTGTCCCGACATCGGCCGGCAACCAGCGGCCACCGCAGTCAGCCCTGGTGACGGTCCTGACCGTCCTGACGTTCCTGGCGTCCCTCCGAGGCCTCGTCCCCCACCACACGCCGCCGCCTGCGCCACGCGTACGCCCCGCCCGCGAGCAGCGCGACCGCTCCCCCGGCCCCGCCGACCAGCCCCCACGACGACGAGCCGCCGCCCGCGGCCGTCGCGGGCGCTCCGGCCGCCGCCGCCTTCCGGGTGGGGGCCACGGAGGCACCGCCCTCGCTCAGCGGATCGACGAGGGCGCCCACGGACTGGGCCTTCGTGCCCTCCTTGAACCCCCAGTCGAGCAGCGCGGCCGTCTCCTCGTAGACGCCGCTGCCGCCGCTCTTGGGGTGCATCACGGTGACGAGAAGGGTCCGCCCGCCGCGGGTCGCGGCGCCGGTGAAGGTGTTGCCGGCGTTGCTGGTGTAGCCGTTCTTCACGCCGATGAGTCCGTCGTACGTCGGCACACCCCACGCGCCCGTCAGCAGGCGGTCGGTGTTCTGGATCTGGAAGGTCTTCCTGCCGCCCGCCGGGAAGTTCGCGGTCTTCGTGTGGCAGTAGGCGCGGAAGTCGGCGTCGGCGAGGCCGTGGCGGGCGAAGAGCGTCAGGTCGTACGCGGACGACACCTGCCCCTTGTGGTCGAAGCCGTCGGGACTGACCACGTGGGTGTCCAGGGCCTGCAGGTCCTGGGCCTTGGCCTGCATCTGGGCGACCGTCCTGGCGACGCCCCCGTTCATGTGGCTGAGGACGTGCACCGCGTCGTTGCCGGAGCGCAGGAAGACACCGAGCCACAACTGCTCGACGGTGTAGGTGATGCCGGGCTTGACGCCGACCATGCTGGAGCCCGAGGGGATGTCGGCGAGGTCGGCGTCGGTCACCCTGTGGCGCTCGGTCCGCTCGAAGTTCTTCAGCACGGTGTCCGCGAAGAGCATCTTCAGCGTGGAGGCGGGCGCCAGGTGCGTGTGCGCGTGGTACGAGGCGAGCACCTCGCCGCTCTCGTGGTCGGCGACGAGCCAGGAGCGGGCGGTGAGCCGCTTGGGCAGCCCCGAGGCGCCGCGCACCTGGACGCCGGCGCGGGCGAGCCGCTCACCGCCGATCACGGGCGTGGCGGCCGACGCCGGGGAGGCCGCGGCCAGCGGGACGGCCGCGGCGAGGCCGAGGGCGGCACGGCGGGACAGCTGAGCGGCACGCGGGGGGACGGGAGAAGAATCGCGCATCCCGGGACCGTACAAAAGAAGTTCGCGGGTCCGTACGCCGGGGCCTCGAAGTCGCCACGCGGCGGGGCCTCAAAGAAAGGTCAGGGCGCGCCCAAAGGCAGGACAAAGGAACACCCCCGCCCGTACGCCCGGCCGACTCCTGCCCTCAGCACCCCACCCAACAGGGGTTTCCTGGCAATAGCCCCTCCAGACCTTAGGAATCAGCTGTCTTACGGAATATTGATTCCGGACCCTACTTTCTCAGCTCTCACACATCTCTTACTCAGCCACACTCAAAGGTTTCTCCATAGCTTGTGGCCGCGCCCACAGCGGGCGCCAAGAACCTTTGGGGAACGGGATGTTTGGCATCTATCTCAAGCGTGAGCTGAGCCGGCGCAAGAAGGCGGCCCTGGTGATCGCCATGGGTCTGGCGCTCGGAATCGCGCTGGTCATCACCGTCAACTCGGTGTCGGCCGGCATGCAGCAGGCGCAGGACAAAGTCCTGAAGTCGCTGTACGGGCTCGGCACCGACATGACGGTGACCAAGGCCCAGGCGGCGCCTTCGAGCAACTCGTCCGGCAGACCGAAGTTCGACTTCAACGCCAAGTCGAGCAGCTCCACCAAGCAGAGCTCGGACCGCGTGATGACGCAGGGCGGGCAGTCCCTGGCCTCCTCCCTGGTCACCAAGGTCGCCGCGCAGAAGGGCGTGGCGAGCACGGTGGGCGCGCTGACCCTGAACGTCACCAAGGTCGACGGCTCCTTCACCCAGGGCACCGCGAAGTCCTCGACCTCCTCGGGGTCCAGCGGCTCCTCCCAGCAGGGCGGCCCCGGCGGCGGCCAGGGCGGCGGCAGCACGGGAGCGCCCCAGGTGCAGGGCGGCGGCGCCTCCTTCGACGTGAACTCGTACTCCGTCGCGGGCGTCGACGTCACCGACCAGGACCTCGGCCCGCTCGCCACCTCGAAGATCACCTCGGGCAAGACCTTCACGGCGGCGCAGACCAACGCGAAGGTCGCGGTGGTCAGCAAGTCGTACGCCAAGGAGAACAAGTACACGGTCGGCAAGACCTTCAAGATCTCCGGCACCAAGTACACGATCATCGGGATCGCGACGCCGGACAGCAGTGAGTCGACGACCGACGTCTACCTGCCGCTGAAGCAGGCGCAGACGCTGGGCGACGCGAAGAACAAGGTCACCACGATCTATGTCAAGGCGACCGACTCCCAGCAGATCACCACGGTCAAGGCGACCATCCAGAAGAACATCTCGGGTACGACGGTCACCACCTCCGCCGACCTCGCCTCCACCGTCTCCGGCTCCCTGTCGACCGCCTCGAACCTGGCGACCAGCGTCGGCAAGTGGCTGTCCATCGCGGTGCTCGTGGCCGCGTTCCTGGTGGCGGCGCTGCTGACCTCCTCCGCCGTGTCCCGCCGGGTGCGTGAGTTCGGCACCCTCAAGGCACTCGGCTGGCCCTCCCGCAAGGTCACCCGGCAGGTCGTCGGCGAGTCCATCGTGAACGGTCTGATCGGCGGCGCGCTCGGCATCGCCATCGGCCTCGGCGCGGCGTACGCGGTGACCGCGATCAGCCCGAAGCTGACCGCGGAGCTCGGCAACACCGGTGGCGGTGGCGGCATGGGCGGCGGCCCCGGCGGTGGCGGTCCCGGCCAGCAGGCGGTCAAGAACACCATGGAGATCGCGCTCTCCGCGCCGGTCTCGGTGACCACCATCGCGCTCGCCGCGGGCCTGGCCATCGCGGGCGGTCTGATCGCCGGTGCGATGGGCGGCTGGCGCGCCTCGCGGATGCGTCCGGCGGACGCGCTGCGCAGCGTGTCCTAGTCCCCGCGAGCGATCCCCCTCCCTCGCTCCTACTCTCCTCCTCTCCTCCTCTCCTCCTCTCCTCCTCTCCTCTTCCACTTCAACGCCTGCTTCATCTTCGGAGAACCTCATGTACAAGCTCACCGGCGTCACCAAGCGCTACACGCGGGGCAAGGACACGGTGGAGGCGCTGCGTGGCATCGACCTCACCATCGAGGACGGCGACCAGCTCGTCATCCAGGGCCCCACGGGCGGCGGCAAGTCCACCCTGCTCCAGATGATCGGCGGTCTGGACCGTCCCTCCGCCGGCAGCGTCGAACTGGACGGCGTGGACCTCGCTTCCATCAGCGAGGCCAAGCTGACCCGGCTGCGCGCCGAGAAGATCGGCATCATCTTCCAGTCGTTCAACCTCATCCCGACGCTGACCGCGCAGGAGAACGTCGAGACCGCGCTCGTACCGCTCGGGGTGAAGCCCGCGGAGCGGCGCGAGCGGGCCGCCGAGGCGCTGCGTTCGGTCGGTCTCGGCGAGCGGCTGACGCATGCGCCGTCCGAGCTGTCGGGCGGTCAGCAGCAGCGTGTCGCCATCGCCCGCGCGCTGGTCAAGAAGCCGAAGGTACTCCTGGCGGACGAGCCGACCGGCAACCTCGACGAGGGCACCCGCGACGACATCATGGGGCTGCTGGAAGGGCTGTGGCACGAGTACGGGCTGACCTTCATCATGGTCACCCACGACTCGTCGATCGCCCGCCGGGCGCCGCGCCTCGCGACCATCAAGGCCGGGCAGATCACACTGACCGAGCAGGGGGGCCGGCGCCCCCTGTCCCAGCAGCAGTACGTCCAGCAGTAGGCGCGGCCCGGGGCCGCTCACCGTCCCAGCACGCGGTCGGCCTCGGCCGGCCGCGCGGCGGTGAGCGGCCCCATGGCGAGCGGGCCTTGGTTGATGCTCGCCAGGGCGGTCGGGCTACGCCTGGCCGGTTTCGAAGCGGGTGATCCTGCCGCCGTCGTCGACGGTGAAGCTCCACCTCGTCTTCATCTCGCCCCAAGTGTCGTTGTTGTAGCGGGCGATGAGGGCACGGCCGCCGTTCGACTCGTTGTCGACCTCCATGTGGCCGCGGGAGGAGAAGATCTCCCGGTCGGTCCAGTCGGCGAGGTCGCGGTCGGCACCGTCGTCGGACATGGTCGCGCCGGGTGCGAGGACGGCCTCGAAGGCGTCACGGTCATGGGCGTTCACAGCGGTGACGAAGGCCCGGACGGCCGGGTCGCTGAGTTTCGCTACCTGAATCGTCATGGGAGTCACCCTCACACCGGTCCTGTGCGCCCGCCACCCGAACGACACCCCGAACACGCCGGTCACGCGTCATCGGTGCGACGGTGGAGACACGGGAGGGACCGTTGACCGTTGCCGCCGGCCGTCTGCTCTGGGAGCCACCGTGACCTGTTACGACCGAAGTGATCTGGGACTGCTGTTGCTCCGTCTGGGCACGGGCGGAGTGCTGGCCGCGCACGGGGCGCAGAAGCTGTTCGGCTGGTTCGGCGGGGGCGGCCTGGAGGGGACCGGGACCGCCATGGAGGCCATGGGCTACACGCCCGGGAAGGCGAGCGCGACGGCGGCGGGGCTGGCCGAGGCCGGCGGGGGCACCCTGCTGGCGCTGGGCCTCGCGACCCCCGCGGCGGGCGCGGCGGCGGCCGGGGCGATGGTGGGCGCGGCCGCGGTCCATCTGCCCAACGGGTTCTTCGCGATGAACGGCGGCTACGAGTACGCGGCGTCGCTGGCCCTGACGGCGGCGGGCCTCGCGGTGGCGGGCCCCGGCCGCCTCTCGCTGGACCACGCGCTCGGCCACGCCGTGAACCGCGGCTGGATGGTCCCCGTGGCGCTCGGCGTGACGGCGGCGGCCACGCTGGCCGTGGTGGGCGCCCGGAACAAGAGGGTGCGCGAGGCGGCCGAGGGCAAGCAGGAGGCACTGTTCGAAGAGTAGGCGCAGGAGCGGGGGTAGGCGTGGACGAGGACCCGCGGCCGGTGCGGGAAGCTTGCCCCATGGCTGATGACGACGTCTGGGAATCCATCGACCGCCTGCGCTCCTGGCTGGACGCCCACCGCACGCACGGCGGCCAGGAGGGCCTGCTGCTGCGCATCCTGAAACTGTCGGAGGAGGTCGGCGAGGTCGCCGAGGCGGTGATCGGCGCGACCGGCCAGAACCCGCGCAAGGGCGCCAGCCACACCTGGGACGACGTACGGTCCGAGCTCTGCGACGTCGTCATCACGGCGCTGATCGCCCTGCGCACGCTGACGCCGGACGCGCGCGAGGTCTTCATGGCCCATCTGGCGGGCGTCACGGAGCGGTCGCTCGGGGCAGATCCAACTCGGTGAGCCGCGCCCGCACTTGTTCACCCCGTGGACGTGTGCGGGCCGTCGGCAGTTGGTGGGGACGGCCGAGCCTTCTCGTCGACATCACGCCGACGAAAGGGTCCCCGTGCAGGACTACCTTGTCCTCCGTGGCCGCAGGACGCTCGCCGTTGCCAGTGGGGTGCTCGCGCTCGCCGTCACGGGGCTGGGAAGCCAGGCCCGAGCGGCGAGTTTCGGGACTCCGACGCTGTCGCTGTCGGCGGCCTATCTGTCCGGCGCGGTGGGGGCGAGCGGGGATCCGGTCGTGAAGGTGACGGTCGCACAGAGCGGCGCGGACGCCGGGGCGCTCACGGTCACGGTGACCAAGAGCAGCAAGACCTCCGTGGCCACCACCGCCGACGTCACGGTCACCGGCACCGGCGCCACCCGCCAGGTCGCCATCGCCGCGCGCGGCCGGGGCTACACCGACCTGACCGTGAAGGTCACCGGCGTGGACGGCACGACCGCCACCAAGACCCTGCACTACGCCGCGTCGGCCGCCGTCCAACAGGCCGCGGACAGCAGGTACTTCACCGGTTCCAGCGACGCCTCCGCCGCCGTGGACGTCGGTGGCGGCTACGCGGTGGTCGCGGACGACGAGTCCAACACCCTGCGCCTGTACGACCGTTCGGCCTCGGGCGCGCCCGTGAAGACCTGGGACTTCAGTTCGGACATCGGTGTCTCGAAGGAGATCGACATCGAGGGTGGCACGCGCGTCGGCGACACGATCTACTGGACGGGTTCGCTGGGCAACAACAAGGACGGCGAGTACAAGTCCGCCCGCAACACCGTCTTCACCACCAAGGTCAGCGGTTCGGGCGCGGCGACCGTGCTGTCGTACGGCGGCTCGTACGGGAAGCTCCGCGACGACCTCGTCGCCTGGGACGAGGCCCACGGTGACCGCTACGGCTTCGCGGCGGGCACCGCCGACGGCCAGGTCCCCAAGCAGATCGACGGGTTCAACGTGGAGGGGCTGGAGTTCGCGCTGGGGTCGACGACGACCGCGTACCTCGGCTTCCGCGCGCCGCTCGCCCCTGCGGTCGCCGGCGGCAAGGCGCTCCTCGTGCCCGTCACGAACATCGACAAGGTGGTCGGCAGCGGCGCCAAGGCCGTCTTCGGGACGCCGGTCGAGCTGGACCTCGGCGGTCTCTCCGTGCGCGACCTGCGCAAGAACGCCGCGAACCAGTACCTGATCGTCGCGGGCTCCTGGGCCGCCGACGACAACTCCGACCCGTACGCCCTCTACTCCTGGGACGGCGACCCGGCGCACGCCCCGGTCAAGCGGCTCGACCTGCCCACCTCGGACCCGGGCGGCTGGGAGTCGGTCGTCGACGTCCCGGACCTCACCGTTCCCGGCACCCGCGCCCAGCTGATCACCGACGACGGCTCCGCCGACCTGTACGGCGACGGCACGGAGGCCAAGGACCTCACCCACCCCGAGTGGAAGAAGTCCCGGGCGACCTGGTTCACGGTCGGCGGCTGAAGCGCGGGGCGGACGGGGCGGGCGAGCGGGGTGCGGGGCGGCTCTGCCCAGCAGGGCTGCCTCGACCGCCCGAGTCCTGCGACTGCCTCGACCGCCCGGGCCCTGCGACTGCCCCGACCGCCCGGGCCCTGCGACTGCCCGGTCCGCCGGGGCCGTGGGGCTGCCCCCACCGCCCAGGCCACCGCGTCCGTCGTAGCACCGTCTGAGAGGGTGACCGTATGCGCCTGATCCTCATCCGCCACGGCCAGACCCCGTCCAACGTGGCGTTCCTCCTCGACACCGCAGTCCCCGGCCCGGGTCTGACCGCCCTCGGTGAGAAGCAGGCCGCAGCGCTGCCCCAGACGCTCGCGGACGTGGACATCGACCTGCTGTACGTCTCCACACTGACCCGTACCCAGCTGACGGCCGCCCCGCTGGCGGCCGCCCGCGGCCTGGAGATGGTCGTACGCGACGGCATCCGTGAGCTGGAGGCCGGGGACCTGGAGATGATGCGCGGCGACACCGAGGCGGCCAGGACGTACTTCACGACGGCGTTCGCCTGGGTGGCCGGGGACACCGGGCTGCGGATGCCGGGCGGCGAGAACGGCACCGAGGCGCTGGGCCGGTTCGACGCGGTGGTCGCGGAGGCGGCGGCGACCGGCGCGGGCAGCGTCGCCATGGTCAGCCACGGCGCCGCGATCCGGGTGTGGACGGCGGCCCGGGCGCACAACGTCGACATGTCCTTCGCGACCGAACACCGGCTGGACAACACCGACATCGTGATCCTTGAGGGCTCACCCGAGGAGGGCTGGACGGCGCTGACCTGGGCAGGCACCGACATCGGCGGCGTGGCACACGCGCGGGAGAGCGGCCCCGCGGGACAGCCGTTGGGCCCGACCGCGTAGACGTCCGCCTGTATCCCGCGGATACGGGGTCCTCACACCGTCGGCATGTTGTACGGCGGCATGTTGTACGGCGTCACCACCTGGATCGCCGACGGCAGGAACGGGCCCTCGTCCGGCAGCGCCTGCTGGGCCCGCATGATGGTCTGGCAGGCGCGCCGCATGTCCTGGCGCAGGTCGTGATGGAGCACCGCGGACAGCTTCCCCTCCGCCAGCAGCCGGGTGTTGTCGTGGTCCAGGTCGTGCGCGACGAACGCCAGCACCCCCCGGCCGAGCGCCGCGAAGGCGTCGATGGTCGCGGTGTTGCCGCCGCCGATGGAGTAGACGGCGTTGATCTCCGGATCCCGCTCCAGAGCCGCCAGGACCAGGGCCCGCTGGGTGGAGTCCAGCCCGTCGCTGTCCGTGATCTCGACCAGTCGGCGCACGGGCCCGCCGGCACGCATCCCGCTGCGGAACCCCATCTCGCGCTCCTCCTCGTTGCGGAAGGATCCCCGGCTGATCGTGACGAGCACATGGCCCGGACGGTCGGCGAGCCACTGGCGTATCAGGTAGGCGGCGGTGGCTCCGGCGGCCCGGTTGTCGATGCCGACGTACGCAAGGCGCGGGCTGCTGGGCAGATCCGTCACCAGCGTGACCACCGGGATGCCGGCCGCCACCAGCCGGCCGACCGCGGCGGTGACCTCGGGGACCTCCGGGGCCTTGAGGATCACTCCCTGCGAACCGCGCGCGGCGATCCTGTCGAGGTCCTTCACCAGCTCCGCCGCGGGGTCCGTCTCACGGAAGTGGAACCGTGAGCGCACGATCGCCGGGTGCAGGGACGGCAGTTCGGCCTCCAGGGCGTCGCGCACCGCCGAGGAGAACCGTTCCGGGGTCTGCATCACGATGTCGATCATGAAGGTGCGGCCGCCGATACGGACCTGGGTGCGCTGCCGGTCCAGGTCCTTGATGGCCTGCTGCACCTCCCGCGCCGTGCTCTCCCGCACGCCGCCGCGATGGTTGAGGACCCGATCGACCGTCGCCTCGCTCAGTCCGGCCTGCCGGGCGATCTCGCGGATCGTATACGGATGTCCCATGGGTTCCTTCGCTGCGTCCCGTGACCACGGAGATCGATGAGGGGTTTTTGATGGTTCTCTGCGGATTGATTGACGGTCCCGGCCTCATGAGACTGGCAGAAATGTCACCGCGCCGGAAGTCGTGGACGTACCCGTAGCTGTGGCTGTGGCTGGAACGGAAGAGGACGGCAGCACACTCATGAACCAACTGCTCGAGGACAAGGTCGTCCTCGTCAACGGCGGTAGCCAGGGAGTCGGCGCGGGCATCGTGCGCGCGGCGCTGCGCGAGGGCGCCACGGTCGCCTTCACCGGGCGCCGCACCGAGCTCGGCGAGAAGTTCGCCGCTCGGACCGGCGCCACGTTCGTACAGGCCGATCTGACCGATCCCGCGCAGGCGCGCGGCAGTGTCGAGCAGGTCGTGGCCGCCCACGGGCGGATCGACTGCCTGGTGAACGCGGCCGGGCTGACGTCACGCGGCACGCTCCTGGACACCACGCCGGAACTGTTCGACGCGCACATGGCGATCAACCTGCGGGCGCCGTTCTTCGCGATGCAGGCCGCCGTCCAGCACCTGGTGGACCGCGGGGCGCCGGGCACCGTCGTCAACATCATCACGTCCTCCGCGCACGGCGGGCAGTCCTTCCTCGCCCCGTACGTCGCCGCCAAGTCCGGGCTCATGGGCCTCACCCGCAACGCCGCCCACGCGCACCGCTGGGACCGGGTCCGGATCAACGGCCTCAACATCGGCTGGACGGACACCGAGGGCGAGGAGGAGATCCAGCGCACCTTCCACGGCGCGGGCGACGACTGGCGGGAGAAGGCGGCGAAGACCCAGCCGATGGGCAAGCTGGGCCAGGTCGACGAGATCGCCGACTTCGTCGTCTTCCTGCTCTCCGACCGCAGCGGGGTGGTCACGGGCTCGGTCATCGACTGGGACCAGATCGTCTTCGGCGGACTCGACTGATCCCCTGCCCCTCCCCGGACTCCCCGTACTCCTCCTCGGACTCCCCGTACTCCTCCTCCCCCTCCCCGTACTCCTCCTCCCCCTCCTCCGTTCCCGCTCGCCCCTCCCCCGGCGGGCACACCCTCACTGGCTTTAGGAGCAATCTCATGCGTATCGGCATCCTGGGACTGGGCCGGATCGGCGCCTTCCACGCGGCGACCCTCGCCGGGCTCGACGCGGTGGACACCCTGGTCGTCAGCGACCCGGTGGCGGCGGCCACCGCGGCGGCGGTGGAGCGGTTCGGGGCGACGGCGGTGGACTCCCCCGAGGCGGTGCTCGCCGCCGGGGTCGACGGCATCGTCATCGCGGCCGCCACCGACGCGCACCCCGCGCTCATCCTCGCCGCGGTCAAGGCGGGCGTCCCGGTGTTCTGCGAGAAGCCGGTGGCGCGGACCGTCGAGGAGAGCCTCGACGTGCTGGAAACCGTCCGGGACAGCGGTGTCGAGGTGCAGATCGGTTACAACCGGCGTTTCGACGCGGGCTGTGTGGCCGCCCGCAAGGCCGTGGTGAGCGGCGAACTCGGCAAGCTGCACACCGTACGGTCCACCACGCTGGACCCGGCGCCGCCGCCCGCCGCGTACGTCGCGGTCTCCGGGGGCATCTTCCGCGACTGCAGCGTGCACGACTTCGACATCGTGCGCTGGGTCACGGGCCGCGAGGTGGTCGAGGTGTACGCGGCCGGTGGCAACCGGGGTGCCGAGTACATCGCCGAGGCGGGTGACGTCGACACCGCCTCCGCGATCCTCACCCTCGACGACGGCACCCTCGCCCTGGTCTCCAACTCCCGCCACAACGCGCGGGGTTACGACGTCCGCCTGGAACTGCACGGCATGCGCGACAGCATCGCCGTGGGCCTGGAGGACAAGCTGCCGCTGCGTTCCGTCGAGCCGGGCGCCACCTTCCCGGCGGGCCCGCCGCACGACTTCTTCATGGACCGCTTCGCCCCCGCCTACCGCGCCGAACTCACCGCCTTCACGGAGGTCGTCGCGGGCCGCGCCACCTCGCCGTGCACGGTCGCCGACGCCATCGAGGCCGGCTGGATCGCCGAGGCCTGCGCCCTTTCGCTGGCCGAGCACCGGCCCGTACGCCTGCAGGAGGTACGCGAGGCCTGACCGCCGGACGCGGGAGGGCCGGACGGCGCGCCCGAGGACCCGGGGCCGCCGCCCGGCCCTCGTGCGTCGCGGCCGTCGTGCGTCGCGGCCCTCGTACGTCGCGGCCCTCGTACGTCGCGGCCCTCGTACGTCGCGGCCCTCGTACGTCGCGGCCGTCAGGCGAGAACAGCCGGCTTGAGGATCTCCTCGCACCACTGGCGGAACGTGGTGGGGGTGGTGGCCCCCGGGGTGCGCGGCTCGGCGTTGTCGAGGCCACGGTCCTTGGCCGTCGCCATGTCCGCCATGCCCTGCGCCATCGCCTCGGACATCCCCCGCTGCGTCAGCGTGTCCCTGAACGACTCGACGGGGACGTACTGGAACCGCACCGGCTTCCCCAGCACCTCGGACATGATCCGCGCCATGTCCTCGAAGGACAGGTCCTCGGGCCCGAGCACCGGGACCTCGCCCTGCCCGCTCCAGGAGTGGTCGAGCAGCAGCCCGGCGGCCACGGCGGCGATGTCGCGGGTGGCACAGGTCGGCGCCTTGAGATCCCCGGCGACGGGCTGGAAGAACACGCCCTGACTCCTGATCGCCTCGACCTGGCGCAGCAGGTTGTCCATGAACGAGGGCAGCGTCAGCGCCCGGTAGCCCACGCCCGTACCCGCGATCAGGTCGTCCATCGCCAGGGACGCCGACACCAGCCCGGCGTTGCCGGGCACCCCGCGCCCCAGTGCCGAGATCCCCACGACCCGCCGAACCCCCCGCCTCTTGAAGGCGTCGCAAGCGGGCCTGCTGAAGTCCACATAGACGTCCTCGACCCGCTCGGCCCGCGGGTTCGGCGGCGCCAGCCAGAAGACGCTGTCCGCTCCGGTGAACGCCGCGTCGACGACGCCGGGGTCGCCGTGCGAGCCGACCACGACCTCGACCCGCTCGCGCACCCGCGGCGAGAGCCGGGAGGGATCGCGCGCGATCACCCGAACCGACTCCCCGCCGTCGAGGACGCGGTCCAGGACCTGACTGCCGATCTGACCGGTGGGCGCAGTGATGACGATCACGAGAAGGAACCTCCTGACTACCGGCGAACGGGCTGCCCGAACACCGTGCCCCGTCACTCTGCGCTCGCCCGACGTCACGCGTCCAATACCTCTTCCGGCACATTGATACCCTCAGGGCATGGATCTGGACCTGCGCAAACTGCGGTACTTCACGGCGGTCGCGCAGCACGAGCACTTCGGCCGCGCCGCCCGGCAACTGCACATCGCACAGCCCGTGCTGAGCCGTCAGATCCGCGCGCTGGAACAGGAGTTGGGCTGCACACTGCTGGTGCGTACGACCCGCAGCGTGCGCCTGACGCCGGCCGGCCGGCAACTCTACGAAGACGCACCGGGCGTACTCGCCGCCGCGCAGGCCGCCACCCGCCGGGTGCACGGCGCCGCCCGCACCGACCGTCTGGTCGTCGGTTTCGCCCCCGGTCTGAGCGTCTCCCCCGCGGTCCGCGCCTTCACCCGGACCCACCCCGGCATCGAGGTCGAACTGCTCCACCTGAACTGGTACGAGAAGGGCGAGGCGCTCCGGGACGGCCGGGCCGACGTCGGCTTCCTGCGCCACCCCTTCGACGCGGAGGGGATCCGCACCATCCCGGTGGGCAGCGAACCGAAGGTCGTATGCCTCCCCACCACCCACCCCCTGGCGTCCCGCCGTCGGCTGACCCTGGCCGCCCTCGACGGCGAGACGATCCTGGACTTCCACGCGCGCCGCACCGCGACGGTGGAGGAGAAACTCGAACTCGTCGCGGCCGGGAAGGGCATCGCGCTGCTGCCACGCAGTATCGCGCGCTCCTACTCGCGCCCCGACCTGGTACACCGGCCGGTGACCGACGTCCCGCCGACCGAGTTCTGCCTCGCCGTACTCGAGGGCCGCCGCGACGGGCACGTGAACGACTTCCTGACCACCGCGGCACACGCACTGTCGGAACACCGCGTCTGACGGAAGTGGCCATGTCGGCCGCGACCAGCGCTCCACCTCGTACCGCTCCGTACCGTGGACGGTCCCGGTGACCGAGCTGTCACCGACCTCGACCCCGGACACCGCGTCGAGGTACCCGAGCCCGCGCTCGAAGGAACGGGCGTCGGCCGGCGCTTTGAGGTTCGCCTCGGCGAGGCTGCGCCTACTTCTATCCGCCCTGCCCAGGTTACGTACTTGATGTGCCGTCAGCTCAGGGATGGTCGCGTCCGCCGGGTCCTCGAGACCGCGCCGCCCCGGCCGCTCGGGGAGATCGTGACGGACGCGCGTGCGGACCCTGTTCCCGAAATCGCCCCGCTCCGTGCGACGGACCCGCCGCCCTGCCCCGTAGAGCAGACGACATCAGCTCACAGGGAGGGGAACGCGACGTGGCAGGGCACAGAGTCAGAGGCGCCAGGGGTACGGTGATCGCGGCGGCGGCCATGGCGGCGCTGACCGCGTCACAGGCGCCGGGGGCGGTCCCGGCACGGGCCTCCGTATCCCCGCGGCACGCGCCCGCCGAGCAGGGGCCGAGCGTGTCGGGCGACACCCGGTACCGCACCGACCTCCCGCCGCTGCGGACCCGGGAACGCAAGGGCGAGGTGTCGGTGGCGGGCGCCGCGCTGCCGGGGAGCGTGTTCGCCGCCTACCGGCACGCCGAGGCGGAACTCGCACGCACCGCGCCCGGCTGCCGGCTGCGGTGGCAGTTGCTGGCCGCGATCGGCCAGGTGGAGTCCGGGCAGGCGCGCGGCGGTCGGGTGACGGCGGACGGTACGACCGTGGCGCCCATCCTCGGGCCGCGGCTGGACGGCGGCGCCTTCGCCGTCGTGCGGGACACCGACGGCGGCGCGTACGACGGGGACGCGGCCTACGACCGGGCGGTCGGACCGATGCAGTTCATCCCGTCGACCTGGGCCCGCTGGGGCACGGACGGCAACGGCGACGGGCGGGCCGACCCGGACAACGTCTTCGACGCGGCGCTCGCCGCCGGGCGCTACCTGTGTGCGGGCGGACGAGACCTCTCCGACCCGGCCGAGCTGGACCGGGCGGTCCTCGGCTACAACCACTCGGAGGCGTATCTGCGCACGGTCAGGGCCTGGTACGCGTACTTCCTGGAAGGGTACCGGGTGGTGCCGGACAGCTCCGCGAAGTCCTCGGCGCACCCGGAGCCGTCGCGGCCGCCGTCCACGCCGAAGCCCTCGCCGACACCGTCCGCCCGTCCGAGCGCCGTCCCCTCCCCGACACCGTCCGCACGTCCCTCGCCGACCCCCGGCACGTCCCGTCCGGCGGGCGGGGCCACTCCGACGGAGAAGCCCCAACTCCCCTCGCCCGGCGCGGACATCGAACTGCCCGGCGGCGACCTGCTGCCCAGCGGCGGTCCGCTGACCAGTAACAGCCGGGACTCGACGACCTCCGCCCCCTCCACAACCGCGACTACCGGGCGGTAATGTCACCACCCGCCGGACGGCACAGGACCGGCGGGTGAGCGCAAAGGGGCCCTCATGGCGACGGACATGCCGGACATGCCTGCGGAGATACAGGCGGCCCACGACCGTTGGCAGCGCATGTGGAGCCACCGCGAGCAACTGCTCAAGGTGGCCCGGCGCAGGTCGATGAGCCCGGAGGACGCCGAGGACGCGGTGCACGAGGCCATGCTGCGCGCCGCGGAGCGCCCCGAGCTGGACGACGAGCGCCTCGGCGGCTGGCTGACGACCGTGACCATGCGGCTGTGCGTCGATCGGCATCGCCAGGTCAACCGTGAGGCCGAGGTACACCGCAGCCCCACGCTCACCGCGCCGGGTCCGGTGCCCGTCGAGGAGGCGGTGTGCGACCGGGCCGAGGCCAGATGGCTGGCCGTGCGCAGCGGGGAGCTGCCCGCGCGCCAGGCCGAGGCGCTCCGGCTGAAGTCCGAGGGGCTCGACGTCGGCCAGGTCGCCGTGCGCATGGAGCTGAGCTATCGCACCGTCGAGTCGCTGCTCGCCCGGGCCCGGCGCACACTGCGCAACTCGCTGGCCGGAACGCTGGGCCTCGCCCTGTTCCTGTGGGGGCGCGGCAAGCTACGCGCGGGCGGACACGCGCAGGCCGTGGCGGTGACCTCGACGGCCGCGACCCTGGTGGTGGCGGGGTTCGTGTTGCCGTACGTCCACGACGGGGACAGGCCGGGCACGGCTCCCCGACCCTCCGTGTCCCGCATGGCCCAGGCGACCACGCAGACCGTCCGGCCCGACGGCGTCGGCCGGGTGGCCGCCCCGAACGCCCGTGATCAGTCGGCCGCCTCGGCGTCCCACGCGGCGACGCCGACGGTGCCGCCCGGCGAGGACGACCGGTCGTTGCTGCCTCTGTCGGTGCCACCGCTGCCGGACGCCTCGCTGTCACCGGTGCCGTCCGTCCCCGGCGTCCCCGGCGTGTCCGACCTGCCGAGCGTGCCCGGCCTCCCCGCTCTGCCGGCCACGTCCACGGTCCCGACGACGCCTCCGGCCCTCCCGGAGGCTCCCGCCACGTCCTCCGCCCCGGTCGACGTACCGACCCCGACCGCGCTGCCGTAGAACCGCCGGAAAGCTGTCGTAGAACCGCCGGAAAAGGACTGCCGTAGAACCAGCGGAAAAAGCGCGGCCGTCGAGCCGCCGGAAACCCGGCCGCAAGATCCCCGAAAAAAACCGTCTCCGCCGCGACGGACGCCCGGCCCCTCCCCGTAGAGCAGATGTCGGAGCTGCTCCACGGCCGAAGGGTGGACCGGATGGGTGTCGAGATCTGTGTGGAAGGGCTGACCAAGTCCTTCGGTCACCAGGTCATCTGGCAGGACGTCTCGCTGACGCTGCCCGCCGGGGAGGTCTCGGTCATGCTCGGCCCCTCGGGCACGGGCAAGTCGGTGTTCCTCAAGACGCTCGTCGGACTGCTGAAGCCGGACCGGGGCTGCGTGAAGGTCGCGGGCCGGGACGTCACCAAGCTGCGCGAGCACGAGCTGTACGAGGTGCGGAAGCTGTTCGGGGTGTTGTTCCAGGACGGCGCGCTGTTCGGCTCGATGAGCCTGTACGACAACATCGCTTTCCCGCTGCGCGAGCACACCCGCAAGTCCGAGAGCCAGATCCGGCGCATCGTGCTGGAGAAGATGGACATGGTCGGGCTGATCGGTTCGGAGGGGAAGCTGCCCGGCGAGATCTCCGGCGGCATGCGCAAGCGAGCCGGTCTCGCCCGAGCCCTGGTCCTCGACCCCGAGGTCATCCTCTTCGACGAACCCGACTCCGGCCTCGACCCCGTACGCGTCGCCTATCTCAACCAGCTGATCGTCGACCTCAACGCGCAGATCAACGCGACGTTCCTGATCGTCACGCACGACATCGCCTCGGCCCGCCAGGTGCCGGACAACATCGGGCTGTTGTTCCGCCGTGAGCTGGTCATGTTCGGGCCCCGTGAGGAGCTGCTGACCAGCGACGAGCCCGTCGTACGGCAGTTTCTGAACGGCCGGATGCAGGGGCCGATCGGGATGGCGGAGGAGAAGGACGCCGCGCAGGTCGAGCAGGAGCTGGCGCGGCTCGGCGACGCGGACCGGAAACCCCGCCACGTCGGCAACGACATGACGCCGCGCCTGATGCCGGGCCCCGGCATCGCCCGTCCGCCCCGCTGGGAGGCGATCGCGAGACGCGAGGCCGAGCTGCACCGGAAGGCGGTGACCGGCGCATGAGGCTGTCACCTGCCGGGGCGCTGAGGCACTCGGGGAACCTCTTCGCGATGGCGCTGGACGTGGTCCGGACCATCCCCCGGCGGCCGTTCCAGGCGCGGGAGTTCATCCAGCAGGCCTGGTTCGTCGCGAGCGTCACCATCCTGCCGACGGCCCTGGTGTCCATCCCCTTCGGCGCGGTCATCGCGCTGCAGATCGGCAGCTTGACCCGGCAGCTCGGCGCCCAGTCCTTCTCCGGGGCCGCCTCGGTCCTCGCGGTGCTGCGGGAGGCCTCGCCGATCGTCACCGCGCTGCTGATCGCGGGCGCCGGCGGCACGGCGATCTGCGCGGATCTCGGGGCGCGGAAGATCCGCGAGGAGATCGACGCGATGCAGGTGCTGGGCATCGACCCCATCCACCGGCTGGTCGTTCCGCGGGTCCTGGCGTCGATGGTGGTGGCGGTGCTGCTCAACGGCCTGGTGTCGGTGGTGGGCGTCGCGGGCGGCTACTTCTTCAACGTCGTCCTGCAGAACGGCACGCCGGGCGCGTATCTCGCTTCCTTCACCACGCTCGCCCAGCTCTCCGACCTGTGGGCGGCCGAGATCAAGGCGCTGGTGTTCGGGGCGATCGCCGCGATCGTCGCCTCGTACAAGGGACTCAACGCGAAGGGCGGCCCGAAGGGCGTGGGCGACGCGGTGAACCAGTCGGTGGTCATCACCTTCATGTTGCTGTTCGTGACGAACTTCGTGATGACCGCCGTGTACTTCCAAGTCGTTCCGCAGAGGGGCTGAGTCATGGCGCTGCTGAATCGTCTGGAGGAACTGGGCAGCCAGCTGTCCTTCTACGGCCGCTCGTTGGCGTGGACGGGCCGCACCGTACGCCGCTACAAGAAGGAGATCCTGCGGCTGCTCGCCGAGGTGAGCTTCGGACGCGGCGCCCTCGCCGTCGTGGGCGGCACGGTCGGCGTCATCGCCTTCCTGTCGTTCTTCACCGGCACGGAGGTGGGCCTCCAGGGCTACGCCGCGCTCAACCAGCTCGGCACCTCGAACTTCGTGGCGTTCCTCTCGGCGTACTTCAACACCCGGGAGATCGCGCCACTGGTGGCGGGGCTCGCGCTGTCCGCGACGGTGGGCGCCGGGTTCACGGCGCAGCTGGGCGCGATGCGGATCAGCGAGGAGACGGACGCCCTCGAAGTCATGGGCGTGCCCTCGCTGCCGTTCCTGGTGACCACCCGGATGATCGCCGGTTTCGTCGCGGTGATCCCGCTGTACGTGGTCGGACTGCTGTCCTCGTATTTTGCCGCCCGCACCATCACCACGGGCTACTACGGGCAGTCGGCGGGCACCTACGACCACTACTTCCAGCAGTACCTGCCGCCGGTCGACGTGCTGTGGTCCTTCGGGAAGGTGCTCGTCTTCGCCGTCCTGATCATCCTCGTGCACTGCTTCTACGGCTACTACGCGAGCGGCGGCCCGGCGGGCGTCGGCATCGCCGTGGGCCGCGCCGTGCGCACCTCGATCGTCGCGATCAACGTCCTGGACTTCTTCCTGTCGCTCGCGATCTGGGGCGCCAACACGACCGTACGGATTGCGGGGTGAGCCGTATGAGAGTGCTGAGACTGCGGTTGTACGGCGTCGTGTTCCTCGCCGTGCTCGCGCTGCTGCTGTCCCTGTCCGTCGCCGTGTACCAACAGGTGTTCACCCCGGCCGTACGGATCGAGCTGGAGGCCGACAGCATCGGCGATCAACTCGATCCCCGCGCCGACGTCAAGCTGCGCGGGCTGCTGGTCGGCGAGGTGCGCGCGGTGCACGCCGACGGGACGAAGGCGACGCTCGACATCGCGCTCAAGCCGGAGTACGTCGCGTCCATCCCGTCCGACGTGCACGCACGCCTGCTGCCCAAGACCCTGTTCGGCGAGAAGTACGTCGACCTGGTCGCGCCCGCGCGCTCCTCGGCCAGGCCCATCCGCGCGGGGGACGTCATCACCCAGGACCGCACCCGCGTCGGCATCGAGCTCCAGCAGCTGATGAACGACCTGCTGCCGCTGCTGCGGACCGTGCAGCCCGGCAAGCTCAACGCCACGCTCTCCGCGTTCGCCAGCGCCCTAGAGGGGCGCGGCGACCGGATCGGCGACAACCTCACGCGCGTGGAGGACTATCTGCACCGGCTCAATCCGCACCTGCCGTCCCTCACCGAGGACTTCGCCCGCTTGGCCGATGTCGCCGAGGTGTACGGCGACGCGGCTCCCGACCTGATGGAGATCCTGCGCAACACCGTCACCACCAGCCGCACCCTGGTCGAGCAGCGGGACCGGCTCGCGTCCGCGCTCACCACGACGGCCACTGCCGCGGGCACCGCGGACGACTTCCTCGACGCGAACGGCGACCGGCTGATCACCCTGGGCCGGGTCTCGCGCCCCACGCTCGATCTCTTCGCCCGCTACTCGCCCGAGTACCCCTGCCTCTTTGCCGGCCTGGTGCGCGAGGAGCAGGCATCCGAGCAGGCGTTCCGGGGCGGCAAGATGCACATCACGCTCGAGGTCGTCCGACAGCAGGCGGCGTACGAGCCGGGTGAGGAGCCGCGTTACGACGACCGGTCGGGGCCCAACTGCCGCGACCTGCCCCATCCCCAGGTGCCCGCACCCGGGGTGCACCTCAACGACGGGTCGAAGAAGGGGAGTTCCTCCAGTCCTCTCGGCGTCTCCGCCACCCGGGCCGAGCAGCGCTCCGTCGGCTCGCTCGTCGCGCCCGTCATGGGCGTACCCGCCGACGAGGTACCGCCGGTCGCGACGCTGTTGTTCGGACCGATGGCGCGCGGGACGGCGGTGAGCGTCGCATGAGGATCACGAAGATCACGAAGACCGCGAGGACCGCGAGGACCGCGAGGACCACGAGGACCACGAGGTCGTCAGGAGCCCGGCAGGCCGCCGCCCCGCTGATCAAGTTCAGCCTCTTCGCCCTGGTGACGATCCTGGCGACGGCCCTGCTCGCCGCCACCATCGTCAACATCTCCCTCACCCCCGAGCACACCTATCGCGCGGTGTTCAGCGACGTGACGGGCCTGGAGAAGGGCGACGACATCCGGGTGGCCGGGGTGCGGGTCGGCGAGGTCGAGGGCATCCGGATCAAGGACCGGACGCTGGCTGAGGTCACCTTCACCGTCGGTGAGGACCGGCCGCTGCTGAACAGCACCGGCGCGGTCATCCGCTACCGGAACCTGGTCGGACAGCGGTACGTCGCCCTGACCGAGGGCGCGGGAGACGGCACCCGGCTGAAGCCCGGCGCCACGATCCCGCTGTCGCGCACCCAGCCCGCGCTGGACCTCAACGCGCTGCTGAACGGCTTCAAGCCACTGTTCGCGGCGCTCAGCCCGCAGGACGTCAACCAGCTCGCCACCGAGATCATCCGGACCCTCCAGGGCGAGGGTGGCACCGTCAACAGCCTGCTCGCGCACACGGCTTCGCTCACCACGACGCTGGCCGGCCGCGACAAGCTGATCGGCTCGGTGATCGACAACCTGAACACCGTGCTGGGGACGCTGGACAAGCGCGGCGCCCGTTTCTCCGGGCTGCTCAAGCAGCTGCGTCGGGTGATCTCGGGGCTGTCCGCCGACCGCAAGCCCATCGGGCAGTCCCTGGTGGGCATCGGCGATCTGACGGACGCCACCTCGGGGCTGCTCAAGGACGCGCGTCCGCCCCTGAAGGACGACATCGCCGAGCTGACCGATCTCACCGGAACGCTGAACAAGAACGAGAACACCGTGGAGGGCGTGCTGAAGCGGCTGCCGAACAAGCTGGGCGAGCTGACGGGGACGGCGTCCTACGGCTCGTGGTTCAACTTCTACCTCTGCGACTTCGACGGCCGGATCGTGCTGCCGAAGACGAAGCAGGTGCTCACTCCCGAGCTGCACGTGGCGAGGGCGAGGTGCGGCGCATGACAAAGCACTTCCTTCCGCGCAGGACCCGTAAGCGCCGCCCGGAGCCGCTGGTCAAGGTCCGCATCGACCCGCCGAAGCTCCCGAAGATACGGCTGCTTCCGCGCCGGGCACCCCGCCCCCGCCGCCCGGAACCCCTGGTCAAGGTCCGCATCGACCCGCCCAAGCTCCCGAAGATACGGCTGCTTCCGCGCCGGGCACCCCGCCCCCGCCGCCCGGAACCCCTGGTCAAAGTCCGCATCGACCCGCCCAAGCTGCCCCGCATACGGATACGCCGCCCGCGGCTGACCCCGTTCCGCGAGCGCAACCCCGTGGTGATCGGAGCCGTCGGTCTCACCTTCCTCGCGCTGCTGACCGCGGCCGCGTTCAACGCCGACAGCCTGCCGCTGATCGGCGGCGGCGAGACGTACAGCGCGGCCTTCTCGGAGGCGGGCGGCCTCAAGCCCGGCGACGAGGTGCGGATCGCCGGCGTCAAGGTCGGCAAGGTCGAGGACGTCGATCTGGACGGTGACCACGTCAAGGTCACCTTCAAGATCAAGGGCGATCCGGGGTTCGGCACCGAGACCGGCGCCTCGATCCGGGTCAAGACGATCCTCGGCGCGAAGTACCTCGCGCTGCGTCCCAAGGGACCGGGACAGCTGAAGCCCGGCGGCGAGATACCGCTGAAGAGGACGGTTCCGGCGTACGACGTCGTGCAGGCGTTCAGCGATCTCACTACGACGACGGAGAAGGTCGACACCGACCAGTTGGCGAAGGCCCTGGACACCATCTCCACCACGTTCCAGGACTCGCCCGCCGAGGTACGGGCGTCCATCAAGGGCCTGTCGAAGATCTCCCGGACGGTCGCCTCGCGCGACAAGGCGCTGGGCGAACTCCTCGACCACGCGAACGGCGTCACGGGCGTGCTGGCCGAGCACTCCGAGGACTTCACCGCGCTGGTCAAGGACGGCGACCAGCTGTTCAAGGAGATCAGCAAGCGGCGCGAGGCGATCCACAAGCTGCTGAAGAGCTCCGCAGCGCTGGGCATCGAGCTCTCCGGTCTGGTCGAGGACAACGACAAGGAGATCGGGCCCGCGCTCAAGGGCCTGAATCGCGTGGTGCAGATGCTCGAACGGAATCAGTCGAGCCTCGACCGGAGCGTCAAGCTGCTCGCACCGTACGTCCGGGTCTTCAGCAACACCCTCGGCAACGGCCGCTGGTTCGACAGCTACGTCCAGAACCTGGTCGCCGCTCCGGTGGTGCCGCGCACGGGAGGCACGCAGTGAAGAACCTGAAGAGGCGCGTGGCCGTGGTCACCGCACTCGCCCTCGTCGCCGCGCTCACCTACGTGCTGTGGCCGCGCTCCGAGTCCGTGCACGTGACCGCGTATTTCCCGCGCACGGTCGGCATCTATCCCGGCTCGGACGTCCGTGTCCTCGGCGTCCGGATCGGCGAGGTCGAGAAGATCACGCCGGAGGGCGACCGGGTACGGGTGGAGCTGAAGTACGACGAAGGCCGCAAGGTGCCGGCGGACGCCAAGGCCGCCATCATCAACTCCTCGGTGGTCAGCGACCGTTACGTACAACTGCTGCCGGTGTACCGAAAGGGCCCGGTACTGCGGAACGGCGCCGTCATCCCCGAGACGCGGACGGCCGTGCCGGTCGAGCTGGATCGCATCTTCGACAGTCTGCACACGACGGCCGACGCGCTCGGCCCCAACGGCGCCAACAAGGACGGCTCGCTGTCGCGGCTGCTCTCGGTGAGCGCGGCCAACCTCGACGGCCAGGGCGAGAACCTCAACCAGACGGTCGAGGACCTCTCGCAGGCCGTCACCACGCTGTCCGACGGCCGCACGGACCTCTTCGGCACAGTACGGAACCTGCAGGTGTTCACGGCGGCGCTGGCCGCCGACGACAAGAGCGTGCGGTCGTTCAACACCGACCTCGCCGAGGTCGCCGGACAGCTCGCGGGCGAGCGCAAGGACCTCGCGGACGCGCTCAAGAACCTGGGAACGGCGCTCGGTGACGTGTCGGACTTCGTGAAGAACAACAAGAAGTCGCTGACCTCGAACGTGCAGGGCCTCAGCAAGGTGACCCGGGTGCTCGTCACCCAAAGGGCCGCTTTGGCCGAGCTGTTGGAGGTCGCCCCCACGGGTCTGTCGAACCTGAACAACGCCTACAACCCGTCCGCGGGCACCCTCGACACCCGCAACAACGCCCAGCAGGCGCAGGATCCGGCCTCGCTGCTGTGCTCCGTACTGAGGACGACCGGCGACGAAGGCGGCAAGAACCCCGACTGCAAGGAGCTGAAGGATCTCTTCGACTCCCTGCCGAAGGTGCCTCAGGGCTCCGCGGTGACGGGAACGGTCGACCGGACGCTCGGCGGAATTCTGGGGGCGAGCGCATGAGCGCACTGCGCAAGGCCGGGGCGGTCGCGTGGGCCGCGGTCGGCTCGCTGCTGCTCTCCGGGTGCGAGTTCAACGGCTGGTACGACGTCCAGCTGCCCGGCGGAGCCGCCGCCGACGGCCACGCGTACCACGTCACTGTCGAGTTCCGCGACGTCCTCGACCTGGTACCCCAGTCGGCGGTGAAGGTCAACAACGTCACCGTGGGCGCGGTCGAGAAGGTGCGGCTGGACGGCTGGCACGCGCGTGTACGGCTGCGGGTCGCCGACTCGGTGAAGCTGCCCGCCAACGCGGTCGCCGAGCTGCGGCAGACCAGCATGCTCGGCGAGAAGTACGTCGCGCTCTCCGCCCCGACCGGCACGGCCCCGGTGGGCCGGCTCGGCGACGGCGACCGCATCCCGCTGTCCCGCAGCGGCCGCAATCCGGAGATCGAGGAGGTGCTGTCCGCGCTCTCCGCGCTGCTCAACGGCGGCGGAGTGGCCCAGCTCAAGACGATCACCGTGGAGCTGAACAAGGCCCTGAACGGCCGGGAGAACCGGGTCAGATCGCTGCTCAAGGAGCTGAACACCTTCATCGGCGGCCTGGACGACCAACGGAAGGACATCGTCCACGCCCTCGAGGCCGTCGACCGGCTCGCGGGACGGCTCGGCAAGGAGAAGAAGACGATCGCCCAGGCCGTCGACGCGATGCCACCCGCCCTGAAGGTCCTGGCCGACCAGCGGCGCGATCTGACGAGGATGCTCACCGCCCTTTCGAAGCTCGGCAAGACAGGATCCAAGGTGATCACGGCGTCGCACGACGACACGGTCGCGAACCTCAAGCAGCTGCGGCCGATCCTGCAGCAGCTGAACAAGGCAGGTGACGATCTGCCCAACTCCCTTGAGTTGCTGACCACTTACCCCTTCCCGCGCAACGTGGTGGACGCCATCAAGGGGGACTACGTCAACCTCGACATCACGGCCGACCTCAATCTGTCCGACCTCTACGGAAACCTGGCGGACGGCAACTCCGGCCGGGGCAAGGGCGATTCCCAGAAGCCCGGCACTCCCGACGTACCGGATCTCCCCGGTCTCCCGGATCTCCCCGATCTGCCGAGCGTGCCGACACCCACCGCGCTGCCGAGCACACCGAGCCTGCCGTCGTCCCCCTCGGTGCCGTCGGGCCCCTCGGGCGGGGGCGGGCCGCTGTGCCCGCCGGTGTGCACCAGCGGCTACACCACCCAAGGCGGGCTGCCCGAGGGGATAGACCTCGCGCTCGCGGAGCTGATGCTGAAGGGGGTTCAGCCGTGATCACCCGTACGGTCAAGGCCCAGCTCCTGGCCTTCGCCACCGTCACCGCCGTCGGGGTGTCGTACGTCGGCGCCGAGTACACCGGTCTGGTGGACGACGTCCTGGGCCGCGGCTACACCGTGCAAGCGGACTTCGCCGACTCCGGGGGCATCTTCACCGGCGCCGAGGTCACCTACCGCGGGGTGCCGGTGGGTCGCGTCGGTGCGCTGCGGCTGACCGGCTCCGACGGCGTCTCGGTCGCTCTCGACATCAAGGACGGCACGCCACGCATCCCGGCGGACACCCTCGCCGTGGTGGCAAACCGTTCGGCGGTGGGCGAGCAATACGTAGATCTGCAGCCACGTACTGCGCATGGCCCATACCTCCTCGACGGCAGCGCCATCCCGCGCGGCAGCACGCGCGTGCCACTGCCCACGACGGACCTGGTCCTGAGCCTGGACCGGCTGGTGAACTCGGTCGGCAAGGACGATCTGCGAGTCACCGTTGACGAGTTGGGCAAGGCCTTCTCGGGTACCGGCCCGAATCTGAGCCGATTGGTGGACTCGGGCAACGCGCTCGTGGAGTCGGCCTCCGAGTCACTCCCCCAGACGATCTCGCTGATCGAGGACTCGCGAAAGGTCCTCAAGACGCAGTCCGACCAGGGCTCGTCCATCAAGTCGTTCGCGCACGACCTGGCGGCTCTCACGGCACAGCTGAAGTCGAGCGACGGAGACCTGCGCAAGCTGATCGGCAACGCGACACCGGCCGCGCAGCAGGTGAACTCGCTGCTGAAGAACATCTCACCGCGGCTGTCGGTCCTGCTGGCCAATCTGATCAGCGGCGGCCAGGTCACGCTGGCCAACCTGCCCGGCGTGGAGCAGTCCCTGGTCACCTTCCCGGCACTGGTCGCGGGCAGCTACACGGTCGTCCCGGGCGACGGCACCACCCACTTCGGCCTGGTGGTGAACGCCGACGACCCGCCGCCGTGCACCCAGGGGTACGGCACGGCACGGCGCGACCCCTCGGACACCAGCCCGCGCGAGGCGAACACCGACGCGCGCTGCACGGCCCCGCGCGGAAGCAAGACGTCGGTACGGGGCGCGCAGAACGCCCCCGGCGCGTCGGCCGCTTCCGGCGATGCGAACCAGGCGGCGTACGTGACGCCGTACGTCACGCCTTACGACCCGGAGACCGGCACCGCGACCGGCCCGGACGGCAGACCGGTCGAGATCGGCTCGACGGGCGGCCAACAGGCGGTGTTCGGAAAGGAGTCGTGGCAATGGCTGCTAGTAGGGCCGATGGCATGAGCGGGACCATGAACAGGACCATGAGCGTGACCGTGTCGGGCAAGGCTCTGTCGGGCAAGGCCCTGTCGGGCAAGGCTCTGTCGAGCAGGGCGTGGTCGGGCAGGGCGTGGTCGGTGGCGCTCGCCGTGGCGACCGTCCTCACGACGGCGCTGACGATCTGGCTGGTCCTTGGGCTCTACGACCAGCACGACAGGGCGCAGCGGCGCCAGGACGTCCTGGCCGCGGCCCGCCAGTCGGCGCTGAACTTCACCTCGCTCGACTACCGGCACTACGACCGGGACAGCGCGAACGTCCTCCAGGGCGCCACCGGCGACTTCAAGAAGCAGTTCGCCGCGCAGACCGAGCAGCTGACCAAGCTCGTCGCCGCGAACGAGTCCGTGTCCGAGGGCCAGATCCTCGACGCGGGCATCGTCCGCTCCGACGAGCACTCGGCCCGCGTCCTGGTGGTCGCCGACAGCAAGGTGACCAACACCGCCGCCCCCAAGGGCGAGGCGCGCACCTACCGCCTACAGCTCGACCTGGTGCACCGAAACGGCCGCTGGCTGACCTCCGACGTCGAGTTCGTCGGCTGACCGCGCCCTCCCCGCCATACAACCCCTGAGGACATGAGGAGTAAGACCGTGGCGAAGACGACCACCCGAAGCCGCGGCTCCGGTTCCGGATCCGGCACCCGGCGCACCATGACCGCGGCCGCCCGCGCGGCGGCCAAGCGCGCGGAGCGCGGCCACCCCGAACCGGACCCGGCGTCCACCGACGAGGAGGTCCCGGGACGGCCCGAGGCACCGACCGCCGGCCGCACCGTGCTCATCGAGGCCCCCGCTGAGGACGGCTGGGACGACCCGCCCGAGCCCTCGCCGGAGTGCTTCGAGGAGGACCCGCGGCAGGAGGAGGGCGAGCCCGGCCCCGGTACGGCTATGCGGCACGGTCGGCGGCGGCTGCTCACCGCCGCCCTGTGTGTCCTGCTCCTGGCGGGCCTGGTCGCGGCCACCGTTCTCGGGTGGCGCTACCGGGAGGGCGTGCGGGCCGAACAGGCACGCGGTCAGGCACTCGCGGCCGCACGCCAGGCGGCGCCAGTCGTGCTGTCGTACGACTACAGGCACCTGGACCGCGACTTCGCCGCGGCCCGCGCCCGGCTCACCGGGCACTTCCGCGACGAGTACCGGAAGACCACCACGACGGTGGTCGGGCCGACGGCCAGTAAGTACCACGGGGTGGTGAAGGCCACGGTGGCGCAGCCCACCGGCGGCTCCCCGGCGGCCTCCGTGATCTCGGCCTCGGCCGACCGGGCCGTGGTCCTCCTCTTCGTCAACCAGGTGACCACGAGCACCCAGGTCTCGGGCTCCCGCGTGGACCTGAACCGGGTGCGGATGACGGTGGCCCTTACGTCCGACGGCTGGAGGGTGAGCGGGGTCGACGCGCTCTGACATCTGCTTCTTCCGGGGGCTGAAGGGCAGACGAGGCGGGTTTGTGAGCTCCGATCGCGGACGCCGCCTGCCCGGCCTGGTCGGCGTAGGTGCGGGCATCGCCGTGTTCGACGTACCGCTCGATCAGAGGCGGGCGCACCCCCGGCCGTACGGGATCACCAGGTGTGCGCCACGTCCACTACGAGATGGTTGGCCGTCTGGAAGACCCGGAACGGCAGCCGGGCGCGGACGCCCAGTCCGGCCTGGGTGTAGCCCTCGGAGCCACCTGTGAACTTGAACTCCCGGAAGGTCCGGTACCCGGTGACGTTGACGGACGGAAGCGGCGGGTAGGGCTGTCCGGTCGCCGGGTCGTAGCGCGAGGAGAACAGCGAGATCTCCAGAATGGCTCCGCCCTTGATCGGAACCACGACGTCGCTCGGGTCCTGGTGCAGTACGTCGACGTAGCGGACCGTGTAACCGATCGGGTCGGCCCCCGTCCCCTGGGCGTCGAAGACCAGCCGGTCGAAGCACTCGTGCTGTCCGGCCCTCACGTCGGTCAGTCGCCTGGAGGCAACGGAGTCACCCGTCTTGTCCAGGCTCCCCCACGTCACGGCACAGTCCACGGCCGTCGGCGCGGCCACCGCCGGAACCGTGCCGGCCAACAGGCCGCCACCCGCCAGCATCATCGCGGCCAGTGCAGTACCTATCCGTCGCATGACTACCCCCCGGTAGCTCGCGTAGGTGTGTGTCTGTTCAGACCGGCGGCCTTCCGGAAGGTTGTGCACAGTGGAGTAGCCCATTGCGGCGCAGAGGCCCGTCCAGCACCAACCGCCCCGTGAGACCTCAGCGTTTTCCGCGTGCGCAGCCGCCTGACGCTGCTCTTCCTGCCGTTCTACCTCGGTCTGGACATCGCGTGCAGCGCGCTCGACATCGCCCACATCGGCCTGTGCCGACAGCGCGGAAAACGGTACGGCGGTAGCACCGCCGCCTCCGGCAAGGCCGACCCGTTACCGTCGGCCTGACCGCCGCACCACTCCTGTCGTTACGGCTTACGCGCAAGTCCACCGTGCTCGGCGATGACCTCCGGGACGCCCGAACCGGGCTCCGGACGCCACTCCGTCACCGAGACGACACCGGGCTCGACAAGCTCCAGACCGTCGAAGAACGCGGTGATCTCATCAATGGAGCGCAGGTTGTACGGAACGGCGCCGCTGTTGTTGTAGGCGTCCTGGGCCTGCTCAAAGACCGGGTCGATGCCGCGCGACCCGTCGTTGATGGAGAGGTAACTACCCGAGGGCAGGGCGCCCATCAGCCGGGTGACGATGGAACGGGCCTGATCGTAGTCGGCGACATGGCCCAGGATGTTGCTGAGGATGAGCGCGGTAGGACGACCGAAGTCCAACGTCTCGGCGGCGACTTCAAGGATGCGATCCGGGTCCGTCACGTTGGCGTCGATGTAGGCGGTCGCGCCCTCCTCGGTGGAGTACAGCAGGGCGCGGGCGTGGGCGAGCACCATCGGATCGTTGTCGACGTAGACGATCCGCGCCTCGGGAGCGAGCCCCTGGGCGACCTCGTGGGTGTTCTGCGCGGTCGGAAGGCCGGTACCGACGTCCAGGAACTGCCGGATGCCCGCCTCGGAGACGAGATACGCGATGTTGCGACGCAGGAAGCCACGGCTGGAACGGGCGATGGTGACGATCCCGGGAAAGACCTCGGTGTACGCATCACCGGCCGCCTCGTCGACGGGGTAGTTGTCCTTGCCACCGAGCCAGTAGTTCCAGATACGGGCGGAGTGCGGCACCGACGTGTCGATCTTCTGCTGCTCCGCCGGTTCGGGCGTCGTCACAGGGTCACTCATGAGTCGTGTACGTCCTTCAACCGGGGCGGGATCATTCGCCGCACATCCTACGATCGAACTCCCGTTTCTTGCTTGCTAGTTCATGCCTTCCTTCCGAGTGGTTGGGCCAGCGGCGCCGGGCCCTCGACCGACCGGAGCCGTTGCGCCGGTGTCAGGCTGTTGGCGATCGGCGGGTGGACACAGGCGGAAGCCGCCTTGGGTGGTTGGTGCTTGATGTACCGCCTTCCGGTGGCAGGATCCTGTCGACCGGTGATCCGGCTCGTTTCTTCGCTGCCCCACGCGGGTGTCGGCCGGCGGCGGCACGCTATCAGTGAGCCAGCCCGAGGGCAGCAAGGAGCACTGCGGGCCCGTGCCGACCGACACCCTGGACGCTACGGCTGCAGAACGAGCGCCTGGGCTCGATTCAACAAGTCAGGAGCGTGCCGCTGGTCCAATTGAGGAGCGCGTCGTGCAGGTCGAGGCGACTCTCCCAGCGGACGGCCAAGCACTTGAGCTGATGCAGGAGCGAGAAGGTCTGCTCGACGACGTAGCGGAGTTTGCCTGGGTCCTTGACATTCCGGGCACCCTTGCGGGAGATCAGCGGCAGGATCCGGCGCCGGCGCAGCTCGCGCCGGTTGGGGCTGCTGTCCTATCTCTCGCCGCCGAGCAGGGCCTGGCATCGGCATCGCTGTCCACCAGGCCACCGGCTGGGCAGCCTCGGCAGGGCACTGGCCGAGGAGAAATTGCTCGCGCTGTTGGAGCCGGTGCGATGGGAGATCGAAGCGGCGTACTGGGACGGGGTGGCAGCCAGTACGAACGCCTCCAGCGTTCTCAACTTAAGCCCGAAAAGGGCCCCTGACCAGCCCGTTCGCTGATCAGAGCCCCTAAACGGCAGACGAGTCGGGCTGTACGCCGGGTTCTGTCGCCCGGTCGCCTCGCGGCGGCCGGGGAGACGGCCATCCATCTAGGACCGGCGTTGCCGCCGGTCTCGTGCGGTCTACCCGCGGACTCGGGCGGGCAGCCCTCGATCGTCCGCGCAGGACCGCCTGTCACCAAGCGGCCCCTTTTGACCTTGCTCCAGGTGGGGTTTACCTAGCCGCCTGAGTCACCTCAGGCGCTGGTGGTCTCTTACACCACCGTTTCACCCTTACCGAGGCCCATACGAATACGGTCCCCGGCGGTCTGTTTTCTGTGGCACTGTCCCGCGGGTCACCCCGGGTGGCCGTTAGCCACCACCTTGCCCTGTGGAGCCCGGACGTTCCTCGGGAAGGTCCACAAGGACCTCCACGCGGCCGTCCGCCCGGCTCGTCTGCCGTGTGGACCATGGTACCGGGCGTGGGGTGCGCCTTGGTCCGGCCGCTGACGTCACCTTCGCCTTCGCCGTCGCCGTCGCAAGGACCGAGCCCGCCAGGATCAGGGCGAAGGCCGCGACGGTGCCGGGGGTCAGGCGTTCGTCGAGGAACAGGGAGCCCGCGGCGACGGCGACGGCCGGGTTGACGTACGTGATCACCGTCGCCCGCGTCGGGCCCGCCTCCTTGATCAGTTCCAGGAAGGCCACGAAGGCGACCGCGGTGCAGATGACGCCGAGGCCGGCGAGGGCGGCCAGGATCTGCGGGGAGGGGAGCCCGGAGGGGTGGGTGAGGGCTGCGGCGGGGGCGTAGACCAGGGCCGCCAGGGTCAGGCAGGCGGCCGTGAGGTGGAGCGAGGGGACGTTCTTGAGGTGGCGGGCGGCTATGACGGGGGCGGTCGCGTACCCGATCACCGTCAGCAGTACCTCGGCGAGCGAGCGGGCGTCGCCGCCGGTCAGGTGCGGGACGGTGAGGACCGCGACGCCGGACAGGCCGAGGGCCAGGCCGGTCATCCTGCGGGCGCCGAGGCGTTCGGTGTCGCCGAAGAGGCGGGCCGCGGCCACGCCGACGATCGGCACCCCGGCGATCAGCAGGCCCGCCGTGGAGCTGGAGAGGTGACGCTCGGCGTCCGTGAGGGTCCACCAAGGGATCATTATCTCGATGCACGCGAAGGCCAGCATCGGGCGCCAGTACGTTCGTACGGTCCGAGTAAGGCCCCCTTGGCAGATCGCGAAGGGAAGCAGCAGCGCCGCGCCCACCGCGCAGCGCGTGAACACCACCGTCGACGGGGACACGCCGTCCACCGCCACTTTGATCATCAGGTAGGGGATGCCCCAGACCACTCCCATCAGGGAGAACAGGAACCAGCCGCGTGCACTCATGGGGGGAGTTTCGGCTGCCGTGCGGTCAGCTGTCTTGAACGCTGTTGCGCTACGCCGTCGGCGACACGCTTGTCCGGTACGCCGCCGGGGTCACCCCGAGCACCCTGCGGAACCAGCGCGTCAGGTGCGCCTGGTCCGCGAAGCCGACGAGCGGGGCGACCTCGGCGGGGCGCAGGCCGCTCTCCAGCAGGGCGCGGGCCCGGTTCACCCGGTGCTGGGCGAGCCAGGCGTACGGCGGTATCCCCATCGTCGTACGGAAGGCGCGCAGGAGTTGGTAGCGGGAGAGGCCCAGGTCGATGGCGAGGGAGGCGAGTGACGGGGGTGCCTGGAGTTCGTCGGCGAGACGGTCGCGTACGGCGAAGGCGATGTGCGCCGCGCCCGGGACCGTGTCGCACGCCGGGCGGGCCGTGGAGTGGCGGCGGGCGAGGGCGGTCAGCAGCCAGGGGAGACGGGACTCGGCCTCCAGGGGGTCGGGGCAGGCGCTCAGGTCCGTGTGGGCGGCGCGCAGGGCCGCGGCCAGTTCGGGGTCGTCGAGGACGGGGTCCCGGAAGTGCGGGGGGCTGCCCAGAATTCCCTCGGTGAGCAGGGAAGGCTCGGCGTACAGGGCCCGGTAGGCGTAGCCGTCGGAAGCGGCCGGGCCGCCGGTGTGCATCTCGCCCGGAGCCAGGACGACGATCGAGCCGGGGCCGGTGTGGATGCGGCCGCCCCGGTAGTCGATGATCTCGGAGCCGCCGACGCAGACTCCGATGGTGTACTCGTCGTGGGCGTGCGGTGCGTAGCGGTGCTGGTCGAAGTGTGCGGTCAGCAGGTCGAGGGGCGGACCGTCACGGCCGAGAGCGGCCCGGGTCCAGCGGGCCTCTTCACGTCGTGCCCCCATGGCCGCCTCCCCGGTCGTCTCGTCAGGGGTGCAACGCCGGCGGCCCGCGTTTTCATGCCGACGAGGACCTCCTCGCTTGACCTTGCCGCAACGTCAACGTTTCTACTGAGGGCATGCGGATCGGAGAACTCGCCGTCGCCGTCGGTGTCACCACGCGGACGGTGCGGCATTACCACCATCTCGGGCTGTTGCCGGAGCCCGAGCGGCGCCCCAACGGCTACCGGGACTACACACTGCGGCACGCCGTCGTGCTCGCCCGGATCCGGCGGCTGACCGAACTGGGACTGGGGCTCGCCGAGGTGCGGGACGTGCTCGCGGACGACGCGGGGCGCGATCTCGCCGAAGTGCTGGAGGAGCTCGACGCCGATCTCGCCCGGCAGGAGGCGGCGATCCGGGAGCGGCGGGAGCGGCTGCGCGCCCTGCTGGACCGGGACGGGAACCTGCCCGCCGAGGGCCCCGTCTCTCCCGAACTGGCCGCGCTGCTCACGGGGATGGCGCACGGCCCCGAGTCCCCCATGGCCGCCAGGGACCGCGAGGTGCTCGCTCTGATCGACACCGTGGCCTCGCCCGAGAACCGGAAGCGGCTGATGGCAGCGCTGGGCAACGCCTTCGAAACGCCCTCCGCCGTGGCACGGGCGCACGAGGTGTACGCGCTCCTCGACGCGCTCGCCGACGCCGACCCGGACGACCGGGACGACCGGGACGACCCGCGCGTGGACGAGGCGGCCCGGGCACTCGCCGACTGCCTGCCCGATTCCCTGCTCACGGAGGCCGACCTCGCTCCCGGCCTCGACGACAGTTTTCTGCGCGCCCTCTACGCCGACGTCGCCCCGGCCCAGGCGGAGGCGATCCGGCGGGCGATGCTGATGTTCACGGAGCGCGGGCGATGAGGATCGCGCGCGCCCTCGTACGGCATGAACTGCGCCTGTTCGCGAGCCTGTTGCTGTGGGTGACCCGGCGGACGCACGGCACGCGCGAGGGCCGCCCCTTCGGTCACGCGCGGGGCCAGGGCGCCATGATGTGGGGGCTCGCCTTCGTGTGCGTCGTCGAGACGGTCGGGATGGCGGTGCTGCTGCGCGGGTGGCCGGTCGTCCACGCGGTCGTTCTCGTCCTCGACGTCTACACCGTGCTGATGGTCGTCGGCATGTACGCGGCCTGCGTGACGCGCCCGCACATCCTCGACTCCACGCACCTACGCGTCCGCGACCGCGCGCACGTGGACCTGCGGATACCCCTGGCGGACATCGCGACGGTGCGCCGCGAGCTGCGCACCACGCACGAGCCCGCCGAGGGCGAACTGAACCTCGCCGTGGGCGCCCAGACCGATGTGACCCTCGAACTGGTCGCCCCCGTAACGCACTTCACCTTCCTGGGCCGGGAACGTCGCATTCGTCTCGTGCGGCTGCACGCGGACGACCCCGACGAACTCGTACGGGCCCTCACGCGGGCGCGAACTGCACCTTCGCCGTCCCCGGGTCGGCCTGGGTGAGGCGGACCCGCAGTCGTTCCCCCAGCGGCAGCGTCACCGTGCCGCCCTCGATGCGGGCGACGACTGCGGGGGACTCCAACTGGACGGTGCCTACCGTGGGCTGACGCTCCATCACGTCCACCACGGATCCGTCGAAGATGTCTCCGACCCGGTCCTTGAGGAGCGCGGCCTCGACGATGTCGACGCACTCGCGTTCCACGACGCCCGCGCGGCGGGAGCCCTCGGCCATCTCCTTGGGGAGGGTGTCGAGCGCGGCGAGGACCCAGTCGGGGGGCGGTTCGTCCGCGGCGGCGGCCAGGCAGAGTTCCAAGGCGTAGCGGTCGACGAGACGGCGCAGGGGGGCCGTGCAGTGGGCGTAGGGCGCGGCCACGGCGGCGTGGGAGGTGACGTCGGGGAGGACGCCGCCTCGGAACACCGTGTAGCCCGCGCCGCGCAGCAGCGTCGTGCACTCCTGGAGGAAGGCGGCGTGGCGCGGCAGACGCGGGTCGAGGGAGCGGACGAGTCGCGCGTACGAGACGTGGTGCGGCCAGTCGATGTGCAGGGCCCTGGCCGTACGGCGAAGGCGGCCGACCGCGCCGTCGGGGGCGGCGGGCAGCGTGCGCAGGACGCCGGTGCCGTGCGCGAGCATCAGGTCGGCCGCCGCCATCCCGGTGAGCAGGGAGATCTGCGCGTTCCAGGCGTCGGCGGGGAGCGGGGCGCGGTAGACGAGTTCGTACGTCCCGTCCGTCTCGACGATCTCCTGCTCGGGGACGTTGAGGGAGATCCCGCCGCGCTCCACCTCCAGGCGTTCGCGCAGCGTCCCGATGTCCTTGAGGAGGGCGAGCGGTTCCTCCGCCGTGCCGTCGTCGATCGACTTCTGTACGTGCGCGTAGTCGAGCTTGGCGCGGCTGCGGACGAGGGCCCGGCGTACGTCGACGCGCTCCGTGCGGCCGTCCGCGTCCAGGTCCATCGTCCAGAGCACGGCGGGGCAGGTCTGGTCGGGCAGGAGGCTGGCGGTGCCTTCGGAGAGCCGGGTCGGATGGAGGGGGACCTTCTCGTCCGGGAAGTAGAGGGTCGTCACGCGGCGGTGCGCCTCGGCGTCGAGGGCGCCGCCGGGGGCGACGAAGGCGGCGACGTCGGCGATCGCGTACCGGACGCGGTAGCCGCGGCCGTTCTCGCGGCGGGACAGGTGCATCGCCTGGTCGAGGTCGGTGGACGTCGGCGGGTCGATGGTGAACAAGGGGATGTCCGTCGCGTCGTGGGGAGGCAGGCGGGGTGGCCGGGCGGCCTCCTCCAGTACGCCGGGCGGGAAACTCGCGGGCACACCCAGCTCGGTCCGCAGGGCGCACAGGGCGGCCTGCAGAGGAGCCCCCGGTACGCAGGTGGCGCGGATGTGGCGGCACGGCATGGGTCGAGCGTAGGTCGCGTGCCTGCGGGCGGCACCCCGAGCGTCCGGGCATATGGGCAGCGCCCCGAGCGCGTTCGACGTCCGGGAGGACCCCTTAGGCTGGCGCCGGGCCATACCCACCGTTAGGAGAACACCACCGTGCTCGTGCTGCTGCCGCCTTCCGAGGGCAAGGCGCCCTCCGGCCGGGGAACCGCGCTGAAGCTGGAGTCGCTGTCCCTGCCCGGGCTCACCGAGGCACGCCGGGCGGTCCTCGACGAGCTGGCCGAGCTGTGCGCGGGCGACGAGGAGAAGGCCCGCGAGGTGCTCGGGCTGAGCGAGGGCCTGCGCGGCGAGATCGCCAAGAACACGGAGCTGCGCACCTCGGGCGCGCGCCCGGCCGGGGAGATCTACACGGGAGTGCTGTACGACGCCCTGGACCTGGCCTCGCTGGACACGGCGGCCAAGCGGCGCGCGGGCCGGTCGCTGCTCGTCTTCTCCGGGCTGTGGGGCGCGGTCCGGGTGACGGACAAGATCCCGTCGTACCGCTGCTCGATGGGAGTCAGGCTGCCGGGGCTCGGGGCGCTGGGCGCGCACTGGCGTACGCCGATGGCCGCCGCGCTCCCCGAGGCGGCCGGCGACGGGCTGGTGCTCGATCTGCGGTCCTCGGCGTACACGGGCGCGTGGAAGCCGAAGGGCGAGGTCGCCGGGCGGACGGCGACGGTCCGGGTGCTGCACGCGCCCACCCGGAAGGTGGTCAGCCACTTCAACAAGGCGACGAAGGGGCGGATCGTACGGAGTCTGCTGGCGGCGGGCGCGGCGCCCGCCGATCCGGCGGAGCTCGTGGAGGCGCTGCGGGACCTCGGGTACGAGGTGGAGGTGTCCCCGCCCGCGCGGGCGGGGACGGCCTGGGCGCTGGATGTGCTGGTGAACGAGGTGCACTAGGGGTGCGCTAGAGGTGCACCAGATGCGCTGTTGCAACATACGCAATGCTCTTTGCGCATGTTGCACGACGAGGGCACGATGAGGCCATGAGCTCACCGCTGCCCTCGGTTCCCGCCGCCTCCGTGCTGGATCTCGCCCCCGTGGTTCCCGTCGTCGTGGTGAACGAGGTCGAGGACGCCGTACCCCTGGCTGCGGCACTCGTCGCGGGTGGGCTGCCCGCGATAGAGGTGACCCTGCGGACGCCCTGCGCGCTCGACGCCATCCGGGCGATCGCGGACGGGGTGCCGGGCGCGGTGGTCGGCGCGGGCACCGTCATCACGCCGGCGCAGGTGACGGAGTGCGTGGCCGCGGGCGCCCGCTTCCTGGTCAGTCCCGGCTGGACCGACGTACTGCTCGAGGCCATGAAGGCGTCCGGGGTGCCGTTCCTGCCGGGGGTGTCCACGACCTCGGAGGTGGTGGCGCTGCTGGAGCGCGGGGTGCGGGAGATGAAGTTCTTCCCGGCGCAGGCGGCGGGCGGCACGGCGTACCTCAGGTCGCTCGCCGGACCGCTGCCGCAGGCCCGGTTCTGCCCGACGGGCGGTATCGGCCCCACCTACGCGCCGGACTACCTCGCCCTCCCCAACGTCGGCTGCGTGGGCGGGACGTGGATGCTTCCCGAGGACGCGATCGCGGCGAAGGACTGGGGGCGCGTGGAGAGCCTGGCGCGCGAGGCGGCCGCGCTCAGGCCACGCGGATGACGACCTTGCCGAAGGCCACGCCGGACTCGTAGTGGCGGAACGCCTCGTGGACCTCGTCGAAGCCGAAGGCCCGGTCGATGACCGGGCGGGTGCCGTGCAGGGTGAGGGACCGGTTCATGGACTCGAACTGGGTACGGCTGCCGACGAAGAGCCGCCGCATCGTCACCAGGCTCGACGCGAGCGCGTCCGTCGTGATCTCCAGGGAGGCCTTGCGCGGGCTGTTGGCGCTGACCAGGACGATCCTGCCGTAGAGCGCCGAGGCGCGGACCGACTGCTCGATCGTCTCCGGGCCCACGGTCTCGACGACGAGGTCCACGCCGCGCCCGCCCGTGAGGTCGCGGACCGTCCGTCCCCATGCGGGGTGGTCGGCATAGCGCACGATGTGGTCGGCGCCCAGGGCCTTGAGTCGCTCGGCCTTCTCCGGGCTCGATGTCGTGGCGACGACCTCGGCGCCCAGCAGCTTCGCGAACTGCACGGCGAACAGCGAGAGCGCGCCCGTGCCGAGTGTCAGCACCGTCTCGCCGGGGACCACCGCCTCGCCGCCGGTCAGCGCGTGCCAGGCCGTGACGCCCGCGCAGGGCAGGCAGGCGGCCTCCTCCCAGCCGAGGTGGTCGGGCACCCGCACCGCCGCGTTCTCGTCGAGGCACGCGTACTCGGTGAGCATGCCGGGCAGGGTGGCGCCGGGCTGGTCGATCAGCGCGGGCGTGATCCGGCCGTCGATCCACTTCGGGAAGTACGTGCTCGCCACCCGGTCCCCGACCGCGAACCGGGTCACCTCGGCGCCCACCGCGACGACTTCGCCCGCGCCGTCACTCACCGGGATCACGTCCGGCACGGCCTTGAGTGGATAGGTCCCCTTCAGGATCAGCAGATCGCGCTTGTTGAGGGAGACGGCGCGGACGCGGACGAGGATGTCGCGGGGGCCGGGTTCGGGGCGGTCCGTCTCGCGCGAGGCGATGCCGTCGACGGTGCCGGGCGTTTCGAGGTGGTAGGCGCGCATGTCGGCTCCCTGGGGTGTACTCCGTGGACGCGTCCATGCTGCTCGGACGGGGTACGCCGCTCAATTCCCGGTGAGGTATGGCGGGACTGTCGTACCCGTGACGTACAACTGAGCCATGACCATCAGCACCGCGGCCGCCTCGGTGACCGAACCCCCGCCCTTCGCCCGCGAGTTGCTGCGCTGGCGCACCGCACGCCGGGTCAGTCAGCTGGAGCTCGCCTCCCGGGCGGGGACGACCCAGCGGTACGTCAGTTTCATCGAGCGCGGACGGTCGGTGCCCGGCAGGGAGATCGTGATCCGGCTCGCCGAGTCGCTCGGCCTGACACTGCGGGAGCGCAACTCGCTGCTGCTGGCGGCCGGTTACGCGCCCGCGTTCGCCGAGTCACCGCTCGACGCGGTCGCGCTGAAGCCCGTACGGGAGGCGCTGGACAGCATTCTCGAAGGGCATCTGCCGTATCCGGCGGTGGTGGCCGGGCCGCGGGGTGAACTCGTCGCGGCGAACGAGGCGTTCGACGTGCTCACCGAGGGCGCGGACCCCGCGCTGCTCGCGCCGCCCGTCAATGTGCTGCGGCTCGCGCTGCATCCGCGCGGGATGGGCTCACGGGTGGTGAACCTGGACGCGTGGGGGCAGCACATCGTGGAGAGTCTGCGGGCCCGTGCCGTGCGCAGTCCCGATCCCCGACTCGGCTCCCTGGCCGATGAGTTGGCGGACTACGTACCGGCGAGTGAGCCCGGCGCCGACTATCTCGGCTTCGCCGTGCCGCTGCGACTGCGGTGCGCGGAGGGCGAGTTGAGACTGCTCACCACGCTGACGTCCTTCGCGACCGCGGTCGACGTGACGCTCGCCGAGCTCCACCTGGAGGCGTTCCTCCCGGCGGACCGGGAAACCGCCGAGATCCTCCGGGCCCGGGCCGCTCGGCGCGGGTGACCGCCCCCGGGCCGCTCGGCGCGGGTGACCTCCGGGCTCGGGGCGCTCAGCGCAGGTGAGAGGTGTCGTTGAAGAGGCGCAGGCTGGCGTTGCCGTCCGCGTAGTACGCCACCGCCGACAGGGAGGCCGCGGACAGTTCCATCCGGTACAGGGACTCCGGCGGGGCACCGATCGCGAGTCGTACGAGGGTCTTGATCGGGGTGACGTGGCTGACGAGCAGGACGGTGCGGCCGGCGTAGGAGGCGATGAGCTTGTCGCGGGTGGTGGCGATACGGCGGGCGGTCGCCGCGAAGCTCTCGCCGCCGCCGGTCGGTTCGGCCTTCGGGGAGGCGAGCCAGGTCTTCAGGTCGTCGGGGTACCGCTCCTGCACCTCGGCGAAGGTGAGGCCCTCCCAGGCGCCGAAGTCCGTCTCGCGCAGGCCGTCCTCGATGGCGACGTCCAGTCCCAGGCGGGCGGCGACGGCGGCGGCGGTCTGGCGGGTACGGGTGAGTGGCGACGCCACGATCGCCTCGACGGTGCCGCGCGCGGCCAGCGCGGCGGCGACGCGCTCGGCCTGTTCCCGGCCCACGTCCGAGAGCGACGGGTCGGTGCCGCCGCTGCCGGAGAAACGCTTCTGGGGGGTGAGGGGGGTCTCGCCGTGGCGCAGGAGCACGAAGGTGGTGGGGGCGCCCATGTCTGGGGCCGCGCCCCAGCCGGTCGACGGCGCCGGCGTGGCCACGTTGTGTGCGGCCCGCGCGTCGTCCTCGGACTTCGCGGCTTCGCCGCGGGGTGACGGGGTGGAGACGGAAGTCGTGGAAGTGCGGGCCGCGTGTGGCTGGTCGCGCAGTTCCCCGCGCCCCTTTCGGGGCGCTGCAGAACCCGGCGTCAGCAGTTCCGCCGTCGATGCCGACGGGGACCACTGTTCGCCGCGCCGCCCCGCGTCCATCGCCTCGTTGGCCAGTCGGTCCGCGTGCTTGTTCTGTTCGCGCGGCATCCACTCGTAGGTGATCCGGTCGGGCGGGAAGACACGGGCCGCCTCCGCGGCCAGGGGCTTCATGTCCGGGTGCTTGATCTTCCAGCGGCCGGACAGCTGCTCGACCACGAGCTTGGAGTCCATCCGGACCCGGACGCGCGCGGCCGGGTCCAGTTCGTGGGCGGCGCGCAGACCCGCCACCAGGCCCCGGTACTCGGCGACGTTGTTGGTGGCGATGCCGATGTACTCGGCACGCTCCGCCAGTGTCTCCCCGGTGGCCGCGTCGATGACCACGGCGCCGTACCCCGCGGGCCCCGGGTTGCCCCGGGAACCGCCGTCGGCCTCGACGATGAACTCCCGCACGCCCCGCGCCCCTTACAGACCGGACTCGGACGTACGCACCAGGATGCGGCGGCAGTTCTCGCAGCGCAGCACGGTGTCCGGGGAGGCCGCCTTCACGTCGTTGACCTCGGTGATGTTGAGCTCCAGGCGGCAGCCCTCGCAACGGCGCTGGTAGAGCCGCGCGGCGCCGACGCCGCCCTGCTGCTGGCGCAGCTTGTCGTAGAGCTTGAGCAGGTCGGCGGGGACGGAGGCCGCGACGACCTCGCGCTCCTTCGTCGCCGAGGCGGCCTCGCCGTCGAGGGACTCGAAGGCGGTGTCCCGGCGGCCGGTCGCGTCGTCGATCTTCGACTGCACGGAGGAGGTCCGCCCGGTCAGCTCGGCGACCCGCTCCTGCGCGGACTCACGGCGCTCCATGACCTCGAGGACGACGTCCTCCAGGTCACCCTGCCGCTTGGCGAGGGAGGTGATCTCGCGCTGGAGGTTCTCCAGGTCCTTGGGGGAGGTGACGGCACCGGAGTCCAGGCGCTGCTGGTCGCGGTTGGCGCGCTGGCGCACCTGGTCCACGTCCTGCTCGGCCTTGATCTGCTCGCGGGCGCAGTCGCTCTCCTCGGTCTGCGCGGCGACGAGCAGGTCGCGCAGCTGCGTGAGGTCCTTGTTCAGCGACTCGATCTCGGCGTGCTCGGGAAGGGACCTGCGCTTGTGCGCGAGCTGCTGCAGGCGTACGTCGAGGGCCTGGACGTCGAGAAGTCGGATCTGGTCGGCGGGCGCGGCGTTCAGTTGGGGGCTCCCATTGCGTTAGGTGTTTCGGTGGACGCCGCGTGGGCGGTCCAGGGGTCGGTGACCGTCTTGGAGACGTGGACCCGCAGGCCCCATCCCTTGCGGTCGGAGATCTCGTCGAGCTGGGCGGCGGCCAGCTCGCACCAGGGCCACTCGGTGGCCCAGTGCGCCGCGTCGAGCAGCGCGAGAGGACTGTGGGCGCGATCCGCGATGAACTCGGATGCCGGGTGGTGGCGCAGGTCCGCGGTGAGGAAGGCGTCGACGCCGGCGGCGCGCACGTCGTCGAAGAGGCTGTCGCCGGAGCCGCCGCTGACCGCGACGGTCCGTACGACCGCCTCGGGGTCACCGGCGACGCGGATGCCCTGCGCGGTGGCGGGCAGTCGCCCGGCGGCGCGCGCGGCGAGTTCACGGACGGTCAGCGGGTGGTCCAGCTCACAGACGCGGCCGAGGCCGCGGCGGCCCTCGGGGTCGGTGGGGTCCGGCACGAGCGGCCGTACGACCCGGAGGTCGAGTGCCCCGGCGAGGGCGTCGCTGACTCCCGGGTCGGCGCGGTCGGCGTTGGTGTGGGCGACGTGCAGCGCGATGTCGTTCTTGATGAGGGTGTGCACGACCCGGCCCTTGAAGGTGTCGGCCGCGACCGTCGTCGTCCCGCGCAGATAGAGCGGATGGTGGGTGACCAGCAGGTTCGCGTCCAGCTTCACCGCTTCGTCGACGATTTCCCGAACGGGGTCGACGGCGAACAGGACCCGGGTGATCTCCTGGTCGGGCTCGCCGCACACGGTGCCGACCGCGTCCCATCCCTCGGCCCTCTCGGGGGGCCAGAGGGCGTCGAGCGCGGCGATGACTTCAGACAGACGGGGCACGGGGAAAAGGCTACCTGGCTTGGGCCGGTGCCCCACCGGTCGCGGGCCGGTCCCGAGGTGCGCGACCAGGGGTCCCGGCGGCGGTCGGACCCCGGTGACCCGGGCCTCACCGCCTTCTCCCGGCCCCGCTCAGCACACGCGTCCCCGTTCCCTCAGGCGAATCGCGGGACGGCCACCCTTATGTGTGAAGCGCCCGCCCGCCGGTCCCACGTCTGTGCGTACGAAAACTAGCTTCGTCGCCGGAGGTGACCGAACGATGACGGCCTGTGCCACCGAGACTGCGGCGGAACCCGGGGACGAGCGGGCCACTGGCCCCGCAGACGTGACCGCCCGCCCCGCGGATGCGACCGCGTGCCCCAGAGATGTGATCGCCCGCCCCACCTGTGTGATCGCCGCGGACGGAACCTACGCGGCCCGCCTCGCCCTGGACGGCGAATGCTGGTTCCCGGAGCGCTGGACGCTGGACGGCCCCGAGCCCTACGCCGTACCGCTGCCGTCCCACCAGCCGGAGGAGCCCGGCACCGAGGTGCTGCCGATGACCGACGGGCGGGTGCTGATCCACCGCGTCGCGGACGGGCGGCACACGTTCTCACTGCTGTACCCGACCGGGCCCGGCACCGGGGAGCTGCTTCTCGGCGCGGTGGAGTGCCACGACGAGGACACCCGGCTGTGGCTGCTGCCGCCCGCGCCGGACGGGGAGCACGCGTACGCCCTCGCCGTGGGCCGGGACTCCACGGCGGTGTGGCTGGTGGCGGGCGGGGCCTTCGGGCCCGAGCACCTGGCCGAGGTGCCGGGCCGCTGCTCGGGCGGGGTCTGGCTGGACGGCACGGGGCGCCTGCTGGCCCTGGACCGCTGCCGGGACGGCCGGACCAAGACGGTGGTCGTCGACCTGGGGCGCGGCGGTGAAGTAACGCCACTGCTGCAGATCGCCGAGGACAGCGACGACCGGCTGCTGCTCGCGGACGCCGACAGCGGACTGCTGCTGATCCGCTCCGACGCGCCGTCCCCGGGCCACGACCGTCTCGGCTGGGGCGTCCTCGGCAGCACCCTGCCGATCCGCTTCCCCGACTGTCTGCGCGCCACCGACTGCGCGGTGACGCCGTTCGCGATCCAGCCGGGGCAGGTACTGACCCCGGAGCGCTGCGCGGTGGCCCTGCGCATCGACGGCCCGGCCGGCAGCTGGGTGGGTGTGTGGCGGCCGGTCGAACGCCAGGTCCACCATCTCCCACCCCCGGAGGGCTGGTTGGCGGGCACGGGCCTGTGGACCAGGGAGGGGGTCCTGCGACTGCCGTACGCGACGGGGGCGGTGCCGTGCGGGGTGACGAAGGTGACGGCACCCGTCGCCGCGGTGACGTCGGAGGCGCCCCCTCCGCCGGAACGGCCCGCGGCGCGCCCGGTCCCCCTCCAACAGGCGCCGCTGAGCGGGCAGTCCCCCGTGAAGAGGCGGCCCCTTTTCGCCCGCCCGGTGCCCGAGGACGAGGCCTTCCGGGCCGACGGGGGGCCCGGGGGCGAGAACAGGTCACCCGCCCCCGTTCCCGCGTGAGCGACCGGTTAGAATCCCCCGGCTACAAAGAAGGATCTTGTTGACGGGGTGAACACTTCCACATGAGCGAAACCAGCACCATGGAACCACCGGCCACCGACGCCCACGAGGCGACGGCCCAGGACGAAGGCCACGGCAAGCACCGCGGCCCGGTCTCCGGCCGGGACGACGAGGCGACCCCCCATGGCCGCCACCGCAAACCGTCCGACCAGCAGAACCCATCGGCCTGACGGTAAGCAGAACCAGCGATACGGCCCCGCTCGCGCTCGGCGCGAGCGGGGCCGTTCTGTGTGGGGCCTCCCCCGAACCCCACGTGCGGGCGACGTCCTCTTGTCGGAGTCCAGCTTTCCGGGACACGCGACGACCTGCGGGCGCTGACCCGGCGTTCGGGACGCGCACACCCGCCCCTTCTCCGCGGCCGAACTCGCCGTCGCCGAGGCCGTGAGCGTGCCCGCGTGCGCCGCGTTGCGCCGCTCGCTGCTGCTGTCCGGCGTGGACTGCGGCGCCGGGCACCTCGGGGTGTCCGAGTACACGGTGCAGGACCACTTGAAGCAGGTCTTCGGCAAGGTGGGGGTGCGCAGCCGCCGCGAGCTGGTCGCCGAACTGTTCTTCCGGCACTACGTGACCCAGCCGGCACACCCGCCCCTGTCGACCGACGGCCGGCTGCTCAGCCCGGAGCACGACGGCCAGGGGTAGTGAGCGGACTCGGAACTGCCGGGCGGACTAGGTGTGCTTGAGTCCCAGTACTTCCGCCGCGGCGAACGTCTCCCCCGGTGGCCGCTCCGCGTAGTACGGGCCGAGCAGTGCGTCGAGTTCGTCGTAGCTGAAGGCGTCCTGCTTGGTGTCGAACTTGGCGGCCACCCGGGGCCGTTCGACGACCGCGACCATGCCGCCGTGCACGACGAGCAGCTGTCCGTTGACGTGCGCGGCGGCGGGCGAGGCCAAGTAGCCGACGAGGGGCGCGACATGCTCGGGGGCGAGGGGATCGAGGCCCTCCTCGGGCACCTCGAACCCGTGGAACACGTCCTCGGTCATCCGGGTCCGGGCGCGCGGGCAGATGACGTTCGCCCTCACGCCGTACTTCGCGAGCGCCAGCGCGGTCGAGGTGGTCAGCCCGACGATCCCGCCCTTGGCCGCCGCGTAGTTGGGCTGTCCCGCCGAGCCCGCGAGGAACGCCTCCGAGGAGGTGTTCACGATCCGCCCGTACACCGGCCCGTCCGCCGCCTTGGACCGCGCCCGCCAGTGCGCGGACGCGAAGTGGGTCGTGTTGAAGTGCCCCTTCAGGTGGACCCGGATGACGGAGTCCCACTCGTCCTCGGACATCGAGAAGACCATCCGGTCGCGCAGGATGCCCGCGTTGTTGACGAGGATGTCCAGCTTCCCGAACTCGCCGATCGCCAGGTCGACCAGCTCACGGGCCCGGTCACGGTCGGAGACGTCCCCGGTGTGGGCGAGGGCGCGGCCGCCCGCGGCGCTGATCTCGGCGGCGACCTCCTCGGCGGGGGTGGCCGAGGCCGCGCCGGAGCCGTCCCGCCCGGGCTGCCCGTAGTCGTTGACGACGACGGCGGCACCCAGGCGGGCCAGTTCCAGTGCCTCGGTCCGGCCGAGCCCGCGCCCCGCGCCGGTGACGATCGCGGCGAGCCCTTCAAGTGGCAGTGACATCGAAGTCCTCAGCAGTCGTGACGGTGGTCGTGGGTGGCGGCGGTCGCGGGGGGTCAGATCTCGATGCACGTACGCAGCGCGGTTCCCGTCCGCATCTGGTCCAGCGCCTCGTTGATCCCGGACAGCGGCACCCGGTGGGTGATCAGGCTCTCCAGATCGATGCGGCCCGCACGCCACAGGGCGACCGTCCGCTCGTACGACCGAAGGACGTCTCCGCCGCCGTACATGGACGGCAGGATCCGCTTCTCGTCGAAGAACAGCTCGAACATGTTGAGCTGCAGGAAGTCGTCCATGGCGCCCGCGCCGACGATGACGAGGGTGCCGCCGCGGCGGGTGTTCTCGTACGCGGTGCGGGCGGTGGCGGAGCGGCCGACGACCTCGAAGACGTAGTCGAAGCCCTCGCCGCCGGTCACCGACTGCTTCGCGCCCGGGAGTTCGTCGGGCGAGACCGCCTTCGTCGCACCGAACCGCAGCGCGGCCTCCCGGCGCGAGGCGACCGGGTCGACGGCGACGATCTCGGCGGCGCCCTTGAGGCGCGCGCCCTGGATCGCGGAGATGCCGACGCCTCCGCAGCCGATCACGGCGACCGACGAACCGGCCGCCACGTCCGCGGTGTTGAGGGCGGCGCCGAGGCCGGTCGTCACTCCGCAGCCGATGAGGGCCGCGATGTCGAAGGGCACGTCGTCCGGGATCGGCACGGCGCAGCCCGCGTCGACCACGACCTCCTCGGTGAAGGTGCCGGTACCGGCGAAGCCGAAGACGTCTTGGCCGGGGCGCCGGAAGTTGGGCGTGCCTGCGTTCATGAACCCGGCCAGGCACAGCTGGCTCTGGCCGCGCTTGCAGGCGGGACAGACGCCGCAGGCCGGCAGCCAGCAGACGACGACCCGGTCGCCGGGCTTGAGGTGGGTGACGCCCTCGCCGACCTCGACGATCTCCCCGGCGCCCTCGTGGCCGGGTACGAACGGCGCGGGCTGCGGCAGTACGCCGCTCATCGCGGACAGGTCGGAGTGGCACAGCCCGGTGGCCCGTACCCGGATCCGCACCCTGCCCGGCCCGAAGCCCACCGCCTCGATGTCGTCGAGGACTTCCAGCTTGTCCTGGCCTATCTCGTGCTGTACGGCTGCGCGCATGGTGCGGCTCCCCTCGACAACGGGCTGGTCACTGATGGGCTGGGCTCAGGAGTGTGCGACGACGGTGTCGGCGAGGACCGGCGCGTCGTTCCGCTCGACGGCGCTCACGGCCACCCGGACGCTGCCTTCCCGCCGCCACATACGGATGCGCAGGGTCTCCCCCGGGTACACGACCCCGGCGAAGCGCGTGGTGTACGAGCGGACGCGCGCCACGTCCCCGTCGAGCAGCGTGTCGACGACCGCCTTGAGCGTCATCCCGTACGTGCACAGCCCGTGCAGGATCGGCCGGTCGAACCCGGCGAGCTTGGCGAACTCGGGGTCGGCGTGCAGCGGGTTCCAGTCGCCGGAGAGCCGGTAGAGCAGCGCCTGCTCCTCGCGGACCGGGCGCTCGACGGTGCGGTCCGGCGCGCCGGCGGGCTCCTCCAGGCGGGTGGAGGGGCCGCGGTCGCCGCCCCAGCCGCCCTCTCCCCGTACGAAGATCTGGGCGTCGTTCGTCCACAGGGGTCCCTCGGCGTCGGCGACCTCGGTGCGCATGACGAGGACGGCCGCCTTGCCCTTGTCGTACACGGCGGCGATCCGCCCGGTGGCCACGGCCTCGCCCTCGACCGGGATCGGGCGGTGCAGTTCGATGGTCTGGCCGCCGTGCAGGACGCGGGCGAGGTCGACGTCGACGCCGGGCATGGACAGGCCGCTGATCACTCCGGGGGAACCGGCGCCCGCGACGGTGGCGAAGCTCGGCAGGACGTGCAGCTTCGATTCGAGGGTGTAGCGCAGCTCGTCGGGGTCCGTCGCCGGGACGCCCGCTCCGAGGCCGAGGTGGTAGAGCTGGACGTCCTTGCGGTCCCAGGTGAGCTCACTGCTGCGGGGTTCGGCGGCGAGGGCCTTGGCGGCGTCGATGGGCATGGGGCTCCTGATCAGTAGCGCGAAAGACCTCGGTGCGGCCGTCCGCACCGTCGGCCGCACCGAGGTCGACACTGGCCGATCTAGAACGCGTTCCAGTCCGGCGACCCTTGTATAGCCCAGCACTCGGCAGTTGTGAAGGCTCCTGACGCTGCGTCAGGTCAACGGTCCGTCCGCCCGGCCGTGACATTTGTCCTGCCGGAGTCCGTACAAGCGCATCTGCCGGGCAGGGGGCGCGGATTCGTACCGTCTGAGGCATGACACAGACAGGTGGGACAGAGCGTGCCGTGTCCTTCACGGGGGCGGTCAAGGCGTTCGGCGCGGTGCGCGCGGTGGACGGGGTGGATCTGGAGATCGGACGCGGCGAGACGGTGGCGCTGCTGGGGCGCAACGGCGCGGGGAAGTCGACCGCGATCTCCCTGCTGCTCGGTCTGAACGAGCCGGACGAGGGGACGGTCGCGCTCTTCGGCGGCCCCCCGCAGGCGGCGGTGCGTGCCGGGCGGGTCGGCGCGATGCTTCAGGAGACCCGGCCGGTGCCCCGCGTGACCGTCCGCGAGCTGGTCTCCTTCGTCGCGGGCCGCTATCCCGCGCCGCTCCCGGTCGCCGACGCGCTGGAGCTCGCGGGGATCGGGGATCTGGCCGGGCGGCGCGTCGACCGGCTCTCCGGCGGACAGGCGCAGCGGGTGCGGTTCGCGGTGGCGCTCGCCGGGAACCCCGACCTGATCGTGCTCGACGAGCCGACCGCCGCGCTGGACGTGGAGGCGCGGCGCGCGTTCTGGGACTCGATGCGGTCCTATGCGCGACGTGGCCACACCGTCCTGTTCTCCACGCACTACCTGGAGGAGGCCGACGCGCACGCCGACCGGATCCTCGTCATCGACCACGGCCGGCTCGTCGCCGACGGCACCGGCGAGCAGCTCAAGCGGTCGGTGGGCGGCAATCTGGTCTCCTTCGACCTCGCGGGCCGGGGCACCGAGGGGCTGACCCTGCTGCCCGGTGTGGTGTCGGTGGAGGTGCGCGGGGACCGGGCCCGGCTGCGCACGGACGACTCGGACGCGACGGTGCTCGCGCTGGCGGAGCTCGGTGCGGTCCGCGGCCTGGAGGTCGTCCCCACGTCCCTGGACGACGCTTTCATGGCGCTCACCTCGCATGTTCTGGAGACGGTGTGATGCTGGACTATCTGCGGCTCGAAGTGCGCCGGACGCTGCGCGACGCCGGCTTCGTCATCGGCGGCATCGCGATGCCCGTGATGATGTACCTGTTGTTCACCAACCTCGGTGACGGCAGCGACGGCGGCTGGAAGACCGGCTCGATGATCGGCATGGCCGCGTACGGGGCGGTGGGCTCAGCCCTGAACACCGGCGGCGGGGTCGCCGAGGACAAGGTGATCGGCTGGCTGCGGCAGCTGCGGGTGACCCCGATGACCCCGCGCGAGGTGGTGCTCGGGCGGACGCTGACCGGCTCGGTGACCGTGCTGCCCGCGATCGCCGCGGTGCTGGCTGCGGGCGGCCTGGTCAACGGCGTACGGCTGGAGGTCTGGCAGTGGGCCGCGGTCGCGGTGCTGCTGTGGCTCGGCTCGATGCCCTTCACCCTGCTCGGCCTCGGCAACGGCTACCGGCTCACCGCGCAGACGACCGGCGTCGCGAACATGGTGTGCAACCTCGGGCTCTCGGTGGTCGGCGGCCTGTGGTTCCCGCTCACGCTCTTCCCGGGCTGGCTCCGGTCCCTGTCCGGCTTCACACCCACGAACCGCATCGCCCAGCTCGGCACCTCCGTCGCCGACGGCACCGCACCGGCGCTCGATGCGGTGGTGGTTCTCACGGCTTGGCTACTGGTCTTCGGTTCGTACGCTGTGGTCTCGTACCGCAGGGCCACGCGGACCATCTGAAGCGGACCGTCCGAAGGGGGAGCGGGGACATGTCCTGGATGCGAGAGGTCACCTGCCAGGTGAAGGAGTGGCGGGCGGCGCGGGCGCGCTGGCGGTCCGACATGGAGCGCTTCAAGGCCGAGCGGCGGGCCGCCCGCAAGAGCGGCGGGAAGATGCCCGAGGACCCGGGCCCTCCGCCCACCGGCTTCGCGCTGCTGCCGTGGCTGCTGATGGGGATGGGCGCCTTCTCCAACCTCCTCCAGGGCAAGACCGCGAACCCCTGGATCGGCGGCCTGGGTCTGTTCACCTTCAACTCCCTCTACATCTACGTGACGTTCCGCGCCTTCGTGAAGGAAGCGCGCGAGGCCCGCTCCACCAGGGTGGCGCTCGTCCTGATGGGCCTGGTCACCTGTGGGCTGGCCCTCGGGTACGGCGGCAGCTGGCTGTACTTCTTCCCGCTCCTCGGCCTGGCCACCGGAGCGGTGCTGCGGGGCCCGCGGCTCGGTCAGATCGGTCTCGGCCTGACCGTGCTGGCGGCGGTGGTCTCCTTCGTCCGGGCGGGCTGGGACGCGGTGAACGTCGCGTACGGCACCTTCCTGTCCACGATGGTGACGGCGGCGATCCTCTCCCTCTCCGAGGCGGTACGGGAACTGCGTGCCGCCCGCGAGGAGCTGGCCCGCCGTGCCGTCGAGAAGGAGCGGCTGCGCTTCTCCCGCGACCTGCACGACCTGCTCGGTCACACGCTCTCCGTCATCGTGGTGAAGTCGGAGGCGGCCCGTCGGCTGGCCCCGCGCGACCTGGACGCGGCCCTCACCCAGATCACGGACATCGAGTCCGTGGGCCGGCAGGCGCTGACCGAGATCCGCGAGGCGGTCACCGGCTACCGCGAGGGCAGCCTCACCACAGAACTGGACCGGGCACGCTCCGCCCTGTCCGCGGCGAGCGTCGACCCCGTGGTCCGCCAGTCCGGTGCCCCGCTGACCCCGCAGAACGAGGCCCTGCTGGGCTGGGTGGTCCGGGAGGCGGTGACGAACGTCGTACGGCACAGCGGCGCGACCCGCTGCGAGATCACCGTCGAGGGCGTACTGGACGGCCACGTCCGCCTGACCGTCACGGACGACGGCGCCGGCACGGGCGCCCCTGAGACCGGTCCCGCCGAGGGTGTCGGCGGCACCGGTCTGAAGGGCCTGACGGAACGCCTCGCGGCGGCGGGCGGGTCGCTCAGGGCCGGCCCGTCGCCACGCGGCGGCTTCACGGTCACCGCCGAACTCCCGGTGGAAGCGGCGGACTTGGCGTCTTCTTCGGTGGCTACGGCGCCCAGGGAGCCGTGACCGCCCAGCTCACGTCGTCCGTCCACGAGGTGGCGCTGTCGAAGGTGTTCGAGCCGCCATTGCTCGCTATGTAGACGTTGTAGTTGTAGTGCCGGAGGTATCTCGTCGGGTAGTTGTACGACGCGAACGAGGTCCCCGTCCCGCTCTTGCCGGTCCCGGCGCAGAACGTGGCGTCCTGTCTGAACTGCGTGGTGCCGACCATGGGTTGCCGGTAGAGCTGGTAGTTGTAGTGCCGCAGGAAGTCGCCCGGGTAGTTCCGTGACTCGAAGGAATAGCAGGAGCTGTCGGCGAGGCCCTTGCGCACGATCCAGGTGGCGTCGCTCTTGTCGAGCGCCGAACTGCTCGACGTGATGGCCGAGATGACCGCCGCGTTGTTCTGGTGGCGGATGTAGTCGGTCGTGCAGCACGAGGTGGTCGCGCGCAGCGAGATCTCCGACCCGGCCGTCAGCGAACCGGTGCTGCCGGTCGCACCGCCGTAGCCGACGGAGACGATGTTGGCCTGGACGGAGTCGTCGGCGGCGTCCGTCGGAATGCCCGAGGTCATGACGCCCTCGAAGAAGGACCCGATGGAGCCGTTGCTGTTGTCGCCGCCGGTGCCCAGGACGATCGCGCCCTCCTGATGCATGGGCGAGTAACCACTCGTGGTGGGTTCACCCCCGGAATAAGTGGTCGTGAGACTGCCCGATTGGGCGTTGCCGTATTTCAGCGCGAAATGGTCCTGACCGTTGTTTTTCAGCAAAGCGGTCACGAACGGCATCGACCCGGTTCCGGTGTTCGACGTGTTCTTGCTGTAGCCGGAGTCCGACTGGAACAGCCCGTTCTCCAGGTCGGCCTGCACCCAGGGGCCCTGGCCGTAACAGGGCGAGAACCAGCACTCGGTGCCGAAGTTGATCGCGTCCATGTGGCCGTTGCCGGTGTCCTTGTTGTTGGTCTCGGCGTTGCCGTAGTCGAAGCAGCAGCTGCCGTTCACATGGGTGCCGGAGGTCACCATGTACATCCCCTCGGCCGCCCCGTTGGTGGCCACGCCCGAGGTGGAGTTGTCCCGGTAGCCCATACCGGCCGAGATCTCCAGGCCGTAGACCTGGTGGCCGCCGACGGTCACCGGCAGCGCGTCCGCGGGCGCCCCGACATCGGCCGCGCCCGCCCCGCCCGCACCCTCGACGGTGAGGTCGTTGTGGCGCGCGGACTGGTCGTAGATCTTGGTGATGATGCAGGTGGTGCCGGTACAGAAGGAGTCCTGTGCCGCCGCGTTCGCGTATCCGCCGGCCGCCAGGAGACCGATGTTCGCGGTCGCGCTGTCGGAGGCGCGCTGCACCTGGTAGAGCGAGCCGTTGTACGACGAGTAGAGCGCCCTGACGAGGCTGTGCGCGGCGACACAGGGGGTGCCCGCGGCGGCGTAGACGTCACAGGGGAGCGATCCCGCGGCGGTGGCCGCCGGGGCGCCGACGGCGAGCGCGACGACGGCCGCCAGCACCGACAGCACAGCGAGCACGGCACTTCTTAAGCGCGACGATCTTGGGAACACGGTGTACCTCTTCCGTTCCTGGTAGGACAGTGCGGGTACCGGTCGAAATACCGGACGTCGTTCGATCGAAATACCGAACCCATTCCCGGTCGAAATGTCGAACGTTTGCGAATATCGGCTCGGCACAGGAACGGCAAAAGCGATCACGGAATGTCGAGGCGATTGTTTGCCCGGAGTCAAGGGCCGTCAAGACGCGCGGAGTCGAACCATGGAGAGTTTTTAACGACCGGCGAAGTGCGCACCACGACGGGTCACGCGCCTTCCCTCGCCCTACTCTTGGCCCCGTGAACGAGATGCCCCGGGACCACCGGCCCACGAAGTCCGTACGTGTCCTGCTCGCCGAGGATCAGGGAATGATGCGGGGCGCGCTCGCCCTGCTGCTGGGGATGGAGCCGGACATCGAGGTCGTCGCCCAGGTCGCGGCGGGCGACGCCATCGTGGACGCGGCGCTGACGCACCGCCCGGACGTGGCCCTGCTGGACATCGAACTGCCCGGGATGAGCGGCCTGGACGCCGCCGCCGTACTGCGCGAAGAGGCGCCCGACTGCCGGGTGTTGATCCTCACCACCTTCGGCCGGCCCGGGTATCTGCGGCGCGCGATGGAGGCGGGCGCCGCCGGGTTCCTGGTCAAGGACGGCCCCGTGGAGGACCTGGCCGAGGCGATCCGGCGGGTGCTGACCGGCGAGACGGTCATCGACCCGGCGCTCGCCGCCGCCGCGTTGAGCGCCGGACCCAATCCGCTCACCGCCCGTGAGTGCGACGTCCTGAAGGCCTCGGTGGACGGCGCCACCGTCGCCGACATCGCCTCGAAGCTCCACCTCTCCGAGTCGACCGTCCGCAACTACCTCTCCTCCGCGATCGGCAAGACGGGCACCCGCAACCGCATGGAGGCCATGCGGGAGGCCCGCCAGCAGGGCTGGCTCTGACCGCCGGCCTCCCGCCTCACCGCTCGCGAAGCTCCTACTTCGTCACCGCCACCGCCTTGAAGGTCCTTCCCTCCGGTCCCAGGCACACGAACCAGTCGGACCGGGAACCGTCCGCCGGGCGGATCGCATCCTCGAAGTCCCCGACGATGCCCGTGCCCGGGGCGGGCCTCGACGCCTCGGTCGTCGTGCCGTCGTCCCAGGTGCAGGTGACCTCCTGGGCGCTCGTGGCGACCTGACCGACCACGAGCCGCTGATCGGTCCCGCTCGTCGCCGTCCTGCTGGTCTCCAGGGGCATCGCGCCGGACTTGAGGTCCGTGCCCGCCATGGTGTCGCCCTTCTCGAACGCCCCCAGCAACTTGATCGACGTCTTGCCGTCCAAGGTCAGGCGGACGAAGTACGAACTCTTGCCGATGAGCTCGGAGGCATCGCGCACGTTCACCCACGGCTTGCCGAGCCCGGACCCGGTCATCGCGTCCAGTTGGCCCTGCGCCTCCGCCTTGTTCCGGGGCGCTCCCCAGACGTCGATGACGACCTTCCACTTCTTGCCGTGCTCGGTTCCCCTGGCCAGGTCGCTGTGCTGCGGCTCGTACAGATGCCGCTCGTCGCTCACCGGCGGCCGCGTCGCCGCAGGCGCGACCCGCCGTGCGTCACCGTCCGTCGCCCCGGCCAGCGCCAGCGTCCCCGTCGAACCGGCGATCACCAGCGCCGCCGCTGCCGCCAGTGCCCAGCGGCGGGCCTTGCGGCGGCGGCCGCCGCGGATCACCGCCTGGTAGGGGGCTATGCCGATCTCCGCCTCGTCCGCGGCGTCGGCCAGCAGAAAGGCGATGTCCCTGTGTGTCATGTCGTGGTTCGTCTCCCGGTCCGCGCTCATCACTTCCGCCCTCCGTGCGTCACCATGTCCGCCAGGCCCGGTATGGCGCGCAGCTTCGCGATCCCCTTCGCCGCGTTGCTCTTCACCGCGCCCACCGAACAGCCCATCGCCTCCGCCGCCTGGCTCTCGCTCAGGTCCTCCCAGTACCGCAGGACCACCGCCTCCCGCTGGCGCGGCGGCAGTTGGCCGAGCGCGGTCAGCAGGGCGCTGCGGTCGTCGGCCTGGGCGATGCGGTCACCGTGGTCGGGCAGCTCGTGCGTGAGCCCCGAGTCGTCCTTCGGCGCCAGGAACTCCTTGAGCCTTCTGCGGTGCTTCCGGGCGTGCGCGTTGATCATCACGCGCCGTACGTAGGCCTCCGGGTCGTCGGCCGCGCCGACCCTGCGCCAGGCCACATAGACCTGCTCCAGCGTCGTCTGGACCAGGTCCTCGGCGGCGTGCTGCTCCCCCGTAAGGAGAAATGCCGTACGCATCAACCGCGGCCAGCGGCCGATGACAAAGCGCTGGAACTCCTCGTCCCGAGCCTGCTTCCGATCCCCCATGGGCACCTCCTAGATGTACAAAGGAGTCCACGAGGACCGGATTTCGTTGCCTCGGCGAGCGGAGATCTTTCGCCGCCTCGGCGAGCGGAGATCTTTCCTCGCCTCGGCGAGCGGAGATCTTTCCTCGCCTCAGCGAGCGGGGACCTTCGAGGGCAGCCACAGCAGCATCAGCACCGCCCCGCCGAGCAGCACGTACCCGCCCGTGCGGAAGGCCAGCGCGTACCCCGCCGTCAGCGCCTCGGCCGACGAGCCGCTTCCCGTACGCGAGGCCGCGATGGTCGACATGACGGCGAGTCCGAGTGAACCGCCCATCGTGCGGGAGGTGTTGACCAGCCCCGACACCAGACCGGCGTCCCCCGGCGCCGCGCCCGAGGTCGCGAGCGAGGCGAGCGGGGTGGCGGCCAGCCCCGCGCCCGCCATCATCAGGATCCCGGGGAACATGATCGCCGTCAGGTACGAGCCGTCGGCCGTCATCGTCGACTGCCAGCCGAAGCCCGCCGCGGCGACCAGCGACCCGATGACGGCGACGTTGCGCGCCCCGACCACCGGCATGAGCCGCGGTGCGAGCTTCGAGCCGAGGACCACCGCCAGTGAGCTCGGCACCAGCGCGAGCCCGGCGCCCAGCGGCGAGTAGCCGAGCACGTTCTGCGCGTACAGCGTCATGAAGAACCACATGCAGAACATCGCGGAGCCGCACACGAACATGGCCGCGTTCGCCGACGCCACCGCCCGCACACCGAGCAGTCGCAGCGGCATCAGCGGCACCCGCGTCCGCGCCTCGACCAGGAGGAACAGGCCGATCAGCGTGAGCCCGGCACACAACGGCACGAGGGTCGCGGCCGCCGCCCACCCCTCCGCCTCGGTCTGCACGATCCCGTACGCGAGGGTCGCGAGCCCCGCCGTCACCAGCAGCGCGCCCGGCAGATCGAGCCGCCGCCCGTCCCCGGCCCGGCTCTCCACGAGCCACCGTGCGGCGCCCGCCAGCACCACCGCGCCCACCGGCACGTTGATCAGCAGCACCCACCGCCACGACAGCCCGTCCACCAGCAGTCCGCCGACCAGACCACCGGCCGCCCCGCCCCCGGCGCCGACCGCCGTCCAGGTCGCGATGGCCCGCGCGCGGGCGGCGCCCTCCGGGACCGCCGAGGTGAGGATCGTCAGCGTCGAGGGCGCGAGCACCGCCGCCCCGAGCCCCTGCGCGGCCCGCGCGACCAGCAGCTGCCAGCCCGCCTGGGCGAGCCCGCCGCCCAGCGAGGCCACCGTGAACAGCGCGAGCCCGACCAGGAACATCCGCTTGCGCCCGTACAGGTCACCGGCCCGCCCGCCCAGCAGCATGAACCCGGCGAAGGCGATCGCGTACGCGTTGACCACCCACTGCAGGCCCGGCGCGCTCAGCCCCAGGTCGGTCCGCATGGACGGCAGCGCCACGTTCACGACGGACACGTCGAGCACCACGAGGAACTGTCCGGCGCAGGCGAGCGCCACCACCAGCCAGGTGGGCGGCGCGACGCGAGCTGATATTCGGGTGTCTTCCGCGGCTCGAAGCATGGGTGTCATGCTCTCAACCGCCCTACGGTCCTTGCATCGGGATTTCGCCGCACCCGCTCCTCGGCCACGGGACCTAGGCCCGGCCGCGTCGGTCGGGCGGTGACTCAGCCCGCCGCCCGCAGCAGCGTGACCACCGCCGCCCCGCCCAGCCCGATGTTGTGGGCGAGTCCGACCCGCGCGCCCGGCACCTGCCGGGGCCCCGCCTCGCCTCTCAACTGCCACACCAGCTCGGCCACTTGGGCGATCCCGGTCGCCCCCAGCGGATGCCCCTTGGAGATCAGCCCGCCGGACGGGTTCACGACCCACCGCCCGCCGTACGTCGTGGCCCCCGACTCGACGAGCTTGCCGGACTCCCCCTCCTCGCACATCCCGAGCGCCTCGTACGTCAGCAGCTCGTTGATGGAGAAGCAGTCGTGCAGTTCCACGACGTCCACGTCGTCGATGCAAAGTCCCGACCGCTCGTACACCTGGCGCGCGGCCTCCCGCGACATCGGCTGCCCGACGACGTCGACGCAGGAGCCGGACGCGAAGGACTCCTCGGTGTCGGTGGTCATGGCCTGCGCGACGATCTCGACGGCCTTGTCCGCCAGCTCATGGCGTTCCACGAACCGTTCGGACACGACGACCGCGGCGGCGGCCCCGTCGGAGGTGGGCGAGCACTGGAGTTTCGTCAGCGGCCGGTGCACCACCCGGGCGGCGAGGATCTCGTCGACCCCGTACACGTCCTGGAACTGGGCGTACGGATTGTTCGCCGAATGGCGGTGGTTCTTGGCGCCGACGGCGGCGAGCTGCGCCTCGGTGGTGCCGTACTTCTCCATGTGCTCGCGCGCCGCGTCGCCGAAGATCTGCGCGGTGGGCGGGGACATCTCGAAGCCGTGCCGGGCGGCCATGACGCCGTAGTGGCGGGCCACCGGGGACGTCGAGAAGTCTCCCCCGTCCGCACCGCCCCCCAGCGCCCCGCGCTTCATCTTCTCGAAGCCCAGCGCGAGCACACAGTCCGCGACCCCGCCCTCGACGAACTGCCGGGCCAGCATCAGCGCGCTCGATCCGGTGGCGCAGTTGTTGTTGACGTTGTAGACGGGGACGCCGGTCAGGCCGAGTTCGTACGCGGCGCGCTGGCCGGCGGTCGAGGGCTGGAAGCAGTAGCCGACAGGAACCTGTTCCACCTCGGCGTAAGTGATCCCGGCGTCCGCGAGCGCGGCACCCCCCGCCTCCCGCACCATGTCCCAGTACTGCCAATCACGGGTCTCGGGCTTCTCGAACCTGGTCATCCCGACCCCGGCGACGTAGGCCTTCATGGCGCGCAGACTAGAACACGTTTCAGTTGGTCGCCAGGCCTGACGCCGGATCAGTTCTTCACGGGAAGGTCAAGATTTTGTTAGTACGCCGAAGCATCGGAATAGTTGCCCGGGCACACCGGGTTCCTGATGCACGTATCCCGCACGGATCGCCCACCCCCTTTCTCCACCTTCCTCCCTCTCTCTTCTGGCCTGGAGGCCTCACGCAATGACGCACACGACGACCGACCAGCCCACCCGGAGGCCCGGCGGCGCGATCGTGCCGGTACTGGCCTTCGCGGGCATCGTTGTCGCGGTGATGCAGACCCTGCTCGTTCCGGTCATCAAGGACCTGCCGGAGCTGCTGGGCACCGCACCCAGCAACGCCACCTGGGTGATGACCTCGACGCTGCTCGCGGGAGCCGTGGCCACGCCGATCATGGGCCGGCTCGGTGACCTCTACGGCAAGCGGCGGATGCTGCTCGCGAGCCTGTCCGTGATGGTCGTCGGCTCGCTCATAGCCGGTTTCACCAGCACACTGCTGGTGATGATCGTCGGCCGCGCGCTGCAGGGCTTCGCCATGGGCGCGATCCCGCTCGGCATCGGCCTGATGCGCGACATGCTGCCCCGCGAGAAGCTCGGCGAGGCGATGGCCCTCATGAGCTCCTCCATCGGCGTCGGCGGCGGACTCGCGCTGCCCGTCGCGGCCCTGGTCGCGCAGCACGCCGACTGGCACGCACTCTTCTTCCTCGCCGCCGGTCTCGGCGCCGTCGCGATCGTCCTGACCCTCGTCGCCGTACCGGAGTCCCCGATGCGCGCCGAGGGCACCTTCGACGGGCTGGGCGCGGCGGGCCTCTCCGCGGGCCTCGTCCTCTTCCTGCTGCCGATCACCAAGGGCAGCGACTGGGGCTGGACCTCGACCACCACGCTCGGCCTGTTCGCCGCGTCGGCCGTCGTCCTGCTCCTGTGGGGCGTGATGGAGCTGCGCGTGAAGGCGCCGCTGGTCGACCTGCGCACCACCGCCCGCCGCTCGGTGCTCTTCACCAACCTCGCCTCGATCATGGTCGGCGTCTCCTTCTACGTCGTCTCGCTCGTCCTGCCGCAACTGCTCCAGCTGCCGAAGGCCACCGGTTACGGCCTCGGCCAGTCGATGGTGGTCGCGGGTCTGTGCGTGGCGCCGCTCGGTCTGACGATGATGTTCACCGCGCCGGTCTACGCCCGGATCTCCGCCAAGTACGGCCCCAAGGTCACCCTGATCCTCGGCATGCTGATCATCGCGATCGGCTACGGCGCCGGCCTCGGTCTGATGAGCGCCGCCTGGCAGACGATCGTGATCTCGGTGGTCCTGGGCGCGGGCATCGGCCTCGCCTACTCCTCGCTGCCCGCGCTGATCGTCGGCTCCGTCCCGGCCTCGGAGACGGGCGCGGCCAACGGCCTCAACACCCTGATGCGCTCGATCGGTACGTCGGTCTCCAGCGCCGTCATCGGCATGGTCCTCGCCAACACCGCGCACAACGTCGGCGGCGTCGCGGTCCCCACCATGCACGGCTTCCGGGTCTCCTTCCTGATCGCCACCGGCGCGGTCGCCATCGGTCTGCTCTTCGCCCTGCTGCTGCCTGGCCGACGCCCGGCGACCAAGCCGCAGCTGCGCGCGAGCAGCGAGGAGGACGCGGCCCTGGAACGCGCCCAAGAGGTGCTCCGCGGCTTCCGCGGCCGGGTGCTGGACGCCGACGGCGGCACGGTCGCCCGTGCCAAGGTCACCCTGATCGACCGGCGGGGCCGCCAGGCGGGCGCCACGCTCTCCGAGGCGGACGGCAGCTACGCGCTCGCCGTGCCCGCCGAGGGCGCGTACGTCCTCGCCGCCAGGGCACCGGGCCACGGCCCGCTCGCCTCCTCGGCGACCCACTCCGGCGACGACCGCCCCGTTGAACTGGACCTCGCGCTGCCGAGCGAGACCGTTCCGGCCCAGGCCTGATCCGAACGAAAGGCCCTGGGGCCCGGCCCGTCCGCACCACACCCCCGTCGCCGACGCGGCGGGGGTGTGGTGCACCATGGGGCGCTCACAGGCACGTACACGCGGACCCGCACAGGCAGACGTGCGACGCTGCCGTTCGCACCCGACGGAGGACCCCGATGCAGGACCCCATGCCCGCGGCGCCCAAGCCGGAGATCCTGGCCGCCTTCGAGGCCGCGAAGGGGTTCATGCCGCTCCGTGAGGGGCTCGCGCTGTACGAGGCCGCCGTCGAGGCGGGCCGGCTCGGACTGCCCCTCCTGGAGGTCGGCACGTACTGCGGGCGCTCCACGATCCTGCTCGCGGACGCGGCGCGCGCGGCCGGGGTGACGGCGATCACCGTCGACCACCACCGGGGCAGCGAGGAGCAGCAGCCCGGGTGGGAGTACCACGACCCGGCCACGGTCGACCCCGAGATCGGCCGGATGGACACTCTTCCCACCTTCCGCCGCACCCTCCACAAGGCGGGCCTGGAGGACCAGGTGGTCGCGATGGTCGGCCGTTCGCCGCAGATCGCCGCCTTCTGGCGCACGCCCCTCGGTCTCGTCTTCATCGACGGCGGCCACACGGACGAGCACGCCTCCGGTGACTACGAGGGCTGGGCTCCGCACGTCGCCGAGGGCGGCCTCCTCCTCATCCACGACGTGTTCCCCGACCCGGCCGACGAGTTCACCGGCCAGGCCCCCTACCGCGTCTACCTCCGCGCCCTGGAGTCCGGCGCGTTCACCGAGGTCTCGGTGACCGACTCGCTGCGCGTCCTGCGGCGAACGGGAGCGGGGATCTGAGAGCGCGGTTAGAGTCGCTGACGTGTCGTACGTAGGTCCTGACTTCGATCCTCCCGGCCCCCGTCGCTCCCGGCGCGGGCCGATGACGGTGGCGGTCGCCGCGCTGGTGCCGGGTGCGCTGGTGGGGTGGCTGGTGTGGCAGGCGGTGGGTGACCCGGGCAGCGGGGGCAGTACGTCCGCCACGTCGACGACCTCGGCCGACGCACCCGGGTCCTCCTCCGCGGCACCCGGGTCCGCCTCCGCCGCGACGCGGACACCGAGCGCGTCCGGGACGGACGACGGGAAGCCGCCGAGCTCGACTTTCTCCGGCCCCGCCGCTCCCGCCGCCTCGGACCTGCCCGCCGCCGCGGGGCCCCTCAAGGGCAAGGTCGTCGTCATCGACCCGGGCCACAACCCCGGCAACTTCCAGCACTCGGCCGACATCAACCGCAAGGTGAACATCGGCACGAACTGGAAGGAGTGCGACACCACCGGCACGTCGACCAACGCGGGTTACACGGAAGCCCGGTTCACGCTCGACGTCGCCCGCCGGCTGCGCACGCTCCTGCAACAGGAGGGCGCCACGGTGAAGTTCACCCAGGACGGCGACCGTTCCTGGGGCCCGTGCGTCGACGAGCGGGCCCGTATCGGCAACGACGCGCACGCCGACGCGGTCGTCTCCATCCACGCGGACGGCTCCGCGGCCGGCAACCGCGGCTTCCACGTCATCCTCCCCGCGTCCGTCCACTCCGGCACCGCCGACACCCGCGCGATCGTCGCCCCCTCCCGCGATCTCGGCGAGCGCATCGCGGGCAACTTCGTCCGCGACACCGGCAGCGCGCCCTCCAACTACATCGGCGGCGGCACCGGACTCGACGTCCGCGGTGATCTCGGCGGTCTCAATCTGTCAACGGTTCCGAAGGTGTTCATCGAGTGCGGCAACATGCGCGATAGCAAGGACGCTGCGTTGCTGACCAGCGGCGCATGGCGGCAGAAGGCGGCGCGTGGGATCTCTGAGGGAATCGTGAGTTTCCTGCACGGGTAGTGATCGGCGGATCGAACCCGACGGACACCCAGATCGGACGGGCGATAGTGTCGTCCCTACGATGAGGGGCCCCCCGCCGCTTCACACCAGGGCCTCACGGCGACATGGTGTCAGCGACGCCTCCACCGACGACGAGACGACTGACGAAGGACCTGAAGTGAATATCCGCTCCCTCACTCGAGGCGACGGCGTGGTGATCGGAGCAGCGGTATTGCTGTTCATCGCGTCGTTCCTCGACATTTTTTCGATCGACGGGGCCTTGAGCAGTGCCAAGATCCCCAGCGCCTGGTCGAGCGGACCGCTCCTGCTGAGCGTCGTCCTGGCCGGCCTCATCGGGGCCGCGCTGGTCGTCGTCTCCCACGGCCTGCCGCAGGTGCCCAAGATCGTCGGACTCGACCTCGGCCAGTTCGGCGTCGCCTTCACGGTCTTCGCCGCGTGGAGCGCGCTCGGGAACGTCTTCGACCCGATGGGTGGTGTCGACAACGCCGGCAGCGGGGACAGCGGCGTCAGCGCCGGCACCGGCCTCATCCTCGCGTTCATCGCGACGCTGATCATGGCCGGCGCCGCCATCGCGACCCCGCTCGTCCCGGCCCTGCAGGCCGCGCTCGTCCCCGCCCCCAAGCCCGCCGCGCCCCAGCCCTACGGCGCCCAGCCGCCCGGGGGTTACGGCTACCCCGGCGCCCAGCAGCCGGGTCAGGCCTTCGGGGGTCAGCCGCAGCAGGGGCAGGCGTTCGGCGGCCAGCCCAGCCAGCCGCAGCAGGCGCCGGCCCCGCAACCGCAGCCGCCCGCCGGCGACTTCTCGCCGTTCTGGTTCGCCGTGCCGGTGCCGCGTCCGCTGTTCGCGGAGGACGGTTCGCAGGCGCCGATCGCCGAACTCGCGCCGGGCACCTGGTACCTGGCCGTGGAACAGCGCGGTGCGAACCTGGTGGCGCAGACGCAGGACGGCCGTCGCGGCGTGCTGCAGGACACCTCCGGGATCCAGCGCGGCTGACCGGCCGCGTCCGCTCCCCTACGGCCTCCCACGGCCCCTCGTCCTTCCGGGCGGGGGGCCGTTGCCGTACAGTCGGCTCGCGCGTGCACATGACTGACGCATCGTCAGAACCTAACTCCTGGAGGGTTCATGCGGCTCGGCCTCGCACTCGGCTACTGGGGGCGCGGCCCCTCCGCGGACCATCTGCCGCTCGCCCAGGAGGCGGAGCGGCTCGGCTACCACTCCGTGTGGACCGCCGAGTCCTGGGGCTCGGACGTCTTCACCCCGCTGACCTGGATCGCCGCGCACACGACCCGCATCCGGCTCGGCACGGCCGTCGCGCAGATGGCCGCCCGCTCCCCCACCACCACCGCGATGCACGCGCTCACCCTCGACCACCTCTCGGGCGGGCGCATGATGCTCGGCCTCGGGCTGTCGGGGCCACAGGTCGTGGAGGGCTGGTACGGCCGTCCGTTCCCGAAGTCGCCGCTGACCGCGACCCGGGAGTACGTCGATGTCGTACGCCAGGTCCTCAGACGCGAAGGTCCCGTCGAGCTCGACGGCCGCTTCCACAAGCACCCCTACCGGGGCGAGGACGGCACCGGGCTCGGCAAGCCGCTGAAGCCGATCACGCATCCGCTCCGCGCCGACCTGCCGATCCTGCTCGGCGCCGAGGGGCCGAAGAACATTGCGCAGACGACCCGGATCGCGGACGGCTGGCTGCCGCTGTACTGGTCGCCGACCCGCCCAGGAGCCTACGAGGCCGCGCTGAGCGATCTCCCCGCCGACTTCCTCGTCGCACCCATGGCCCATGTCCGGGTCTGCGACGACGTCAGCAAAGGGCTGCTGCCCGTGAAGGCGATGCTCGGCTTCTACATCGGCGGGATGGGGCACGCGGCGCGCAACTTCCACGCCGATCTGATGGCACGGATGGGGTTCGAGGAGGAGGCCCGGCTCATCCAGGAGCTGTTCCTCGCGGGGCGCCGCCAGGAAGCGGTGCTCGCCGTCCCGGACGCGTTCGCCGACGAGATCTCTCTCGTCGGACCGCGTGAACGCATCGCCGAGCGGCTGGAGTTGTGGCGCAAGGGCCCGGTGACAGACCTGCTGGCGCTGTCACCGGACCCTCACTCGCTGCGGGTTCTCGCCGAGCTCAACTCCTAGGGGCGGTACGGTCCACGGTCCTCGCCGAGCTCAACTTCTTGGAACGGCACGGCGGTCGGGGCTCAGCCGCCGGACAGCTGCGAGGCCGACGGCACCTTGTCGGTGACCGGGGCGCCCGCGCTCTTGCCCGCGTCCTTCACCTTGTTGATGATGTCGTCGAACGAGCCCACGGTCGCGTCCGTCGAGTCACCCTTGCGGAGCTTGGACGGCAGGTTCTTGAGGGCGTCGATGCCCGCGGTGAGCGGGGCGACGGCCTTGGAGAGCGTGGGGTCGCCCTGGGCGTTCCTGCTCGCGGCCTTGAGCCGGTTGTACGCGAACGTGCCGGCGACGGCCGCCTTGATCAGGGCGGTCCTGCGGCCCTTGGCGCCCTTCTTGAACTTGCCGGCCTTCCAGGGCTTCACGATCCACTGGTAGGTGGCTCCGGCGGCCAGGCCCGCGTTCGCCACGAAGCGGGTCTTGGAGAGCTTCTGTTTCTCCACGGTGCTGCTGCTGGACGGGGTGGTGGCCGCCACGACGGCGGCGGTGTCCTTGGTGGCGCTGCTGCCACTGCCGCAGGCCGTGGCGCCGGCGAGCAGGGCGCAACAGACGGTGAGCGCCACGACGAGGCGCCGTATCGGTACGGGCACGGGGTCCTCCGGGGAAGGGAACGGTTCTCCCGGTTTCCGGGAGACACGGCTCTTCCAGCAGGCTCACCCGAACACGGTCACTGCGCCACTCGAGCGACCCGTTCGGGTGCCGTACCCCGCGGGTTTCATCCACGGATACGCGGCAACCCGGAGGGCATGTCCCCTCGATATCGCAACGGTTCCAACCAAGCGGGCATGGTCATCGCGATCGTCGCCGACGTGATGGCCGTCATCCTCGGCCTGTGGATCCTGATGTATCTCCTGGACGCGAACCGGGCCAACGACCTGGTCCAGTTCGTCCACAACGTGGCGAGCTGGCTGGCCGGCTGGTCCCGCGACCTGTTCACCTTCGACAGGGCGTGGGCACGCGTGGTCGCGGGTTACGGCCTGGCCGCCGTCGTGTACCTCTTCGTCGGCCACGCCATCGCCAACCGCATGCACCGCCACTGAGCGGTCCCCGCCCGGCTGCCGGCAGGGCTCAGCAGCACTCCGCGTCGAGCCCCAGCGGCAGGCGCTCGCCGCCGAAGACCGCGCAGGTCGCCTCGTCGCCGCCGAGCGCGGCGACGGCGAGCAGGACCGAGCCGGCCGTCCAGCTGGTGAGCTCCTCGGGCCAGATCGTCCGGGCGTCGAAGACGTAGCCCGTCCAGTAGAGGCCCGTCTTCGGGTCGCGCAGGTGCTGGATGGACTGGAGGATCTCCAGGGCACGGTCGGACTCGCCCACGGCCCACAGCGCCAGGGCGAGTTCGGCCGACTCGCCGCCGGTCACCCACGGGTTGGGCACCACACAGCGCACGCCGAGCCCCGGGACCACGAACCGGTCCCAGCCCTCCGCTATCCGGGCCTCGGCCTCGGCGCCGGTCAACGCGCCGCCGAGCACCGGGTAGTACCAGTCCATCGAGTAGCGGTCCTTGTCGAGGAACCGCTCGGGGTGCCTGCGGATCGCGTGCCGCAGCGCACCGACCGCCAACTCCCAGTCGGGCTGCGGCTCTTCACGCTGATCGGCGATGGCGAGCGCGCAGCGCAGCGCGTGGTGGATGGACGAACTCCCGGTCAGCAGGCCGTCCTCGACCGCCGTGCCGTCGTCCTCGCGCTTCCAGCCGATCTGACCGCCGGGCTGCTGGAGGCGCAGCACGAACTCCACGGCCGCGTAGACCGCGGGCCACATCCGGTCGAGGAAGGCGTCGTCGCCGGTGGCGAGGTAGTGGTGCCAGACGCCGACCGCGATGTAGGCGCAGAAGTTGGTCTCCCGGCCGCGGTCGGTGACGTCGTCCGCGTCCCCGTCGGCGTACGCCGCGTACCAGGAACCGTCCTGGTTCTGGTGCCGGGCCAGCCACTCGTACGCCCGCTCGGCCGCCTCGTGCTCCCCCGCCGCGTCCAGTGCCATGGCCGCCTCGGTGTGGTCCCACGGGTCGAGGTGGTGCCCACGGAACCACGGTATGGCGCCGTCGGGTCGCTGCACCCCGAGGACGGCCCGCACCGTGGCGGCCGCCTCCTCGGCGGTGAGGACCCCGGGCAGGACGAGGTGTTCTGTCCGGGGCGTGCGCGGAGTCGTCACGAAGCGTCCACCGCGGCGGAGTCGAGGGGCAGGTGGGGCTTGGTCGCGTACGCCACGAAGCTCTTGCCGATCAGCGGGTTCAGCGCGTTCTCGGCGACCCGGGTGGCCAGCGGCTTCTTCATGATGTCCCAGACCAGCAGCTTGTGGTACGCCCGCACGGGCAGCGCCTTGTCGTTGTCGACGCCGAACGCGCACTTCAGCCACCAGTAGGGGCTGTGCAGGGCGTGGGCGTGATGGGTGCCGTACGGCTTGAGCCCGGCCTCCTTCATCTTGCCCAGCAGTTCGTCCGCCTTGTAGATGCGGATGTGACCGCCCTCGACCTCGTGGTACGCGTCGGACAGCGTCCAGCACACCTTCTCCGGGCCGTAGCGCGGCACGGTGATCGCTATGCGTCCGCCCGGCTTCAGCACGCGCACCATCTCGGCGAGGACGCCCTTGTCGTCCGGGATGTGCTCCATGACCTCGGAGATGATCACGACGTCGAAGGAGGCGTCGGGGAAGGGCAGCGCGAGCGCGTCGCCCTCCATCGCGGTCGCGGTGGCGCCGACCGGGGCCTCGCCCGCCTCCTTCATCGCCGCGAACCACTTGGCGACCTCACGGATCTCCTCGCCGTTCTGGTCCAGCGCGACGACCTGGGCGCCGCGCCGGTAGCACTCGAACGCGTGCCGGCCGGCACCGCATCCGAGGTCCAGTACGCGGTCGCCCGGGGCGAGCGGGAACCGGGAGAAGTCGACGGTCAGCACGTGGCCCTGCTTTCACGATCGGAGGTGGGGGTGACGCCCGTGGCCGGGCCGAAATCAACGGGGCCGGGGGTCCCTGCGGGGCCGGGAGTGGAGACGGCGCCGGGGGCGGAAACAGTGCCCGCACCGACCGTGGCGACGACCGCCGGGGCGGGGGCGTCCGGCGCGAAGGCCCCCCGCGCGGCAGCGCCCGACAGGGCGGCGCCCGGCGCAGTGGCCGTCGGGGCGACGGGGGTCCCCCCGCGCGAGCGAAGCCGAGCGTGGGAAAGCGCCATCGCCTCGCGGTAGTGGGCCACCGTGCCCTCGGCGGCGCGGGCCCAGGTGAAGCGGTCCAGTACCCGCGCGCGTCCGGCGGAGCCGAGCCGTACCCGCAGTTCCGGGTCGCCCAGCACCCGGCCCAGCGCGGCGGCCAGCGCCCCCGAGTCGCCGGGCGGAACCGCGAGGCAGGTCTCGCCGTCGGGTCCGGCGACCTCCGGGATCGCCCCGCCGGTGGTGGCCACCAGCGGCGTCCCCGTGGCCATCGCCTCGGCGGCGGGCAGGGAGAACCCCTCGTACAGGGACGGCACGCAGGCGACCTCGGCGGACCGCACGAGGTCGACGAGCTCCGCGTCCGAGATGCCCTTGACGAACTCGACGGCGCGCTCGAGGCCGTACCGCTCTATGGCCTGGGCGACCGGCCCGTCCTCGGCACGCTTGCCGACGACGACGAGATGCGCGCCGGGGTGCTCGGTGCGCACCTTGGCGAGCGCCTCGACGAGGTGGACGAGTCCCTTGAGGGGCACGTCCGCGCTGGACGTGGTGACGATCCGGCCCGGTACCTGCGGCACGGACGGATCGGGCGAGAAGAGGTCGGTGTCCGCGCCGATGTGCACGACGTGGACACGGTCCCGGGCGACGCCCAGATGGTCGACGATCTCCTGCTGCGAGCTGCCGGAGACGGTGAGCACGGACGGCAGACGGCGCGCGACCCGCTTCTGCATGCGCGTGAAGGCGTACCAGCGGCGTACGGACGCGCGGCGCCGGCGCCCCTCGGCGGCGTCGAGCTCCAACTGGCGGTCGACGGTGATGGGGTGGTGGATGGTGGTGACCAGCGGCGCGCCGACGTCGCCCAGCAGCCCGTACCCGAGCGTCTGGTTGTCGTGCACGACGTCGAAGTCCCCGCGCCGGGCGCGCAGATGGCGGCGGGCGCGCAGGGAGAAGGTCAGGGGTTCGGGGAAGCCGCCGGTCCACATCGTGCCGACCTCGACCGCGTCGATCCAGTCGCGGAACTCCTCGCGCTTCGGGGTGCGAAAGGGGTCCGGCTGGCGGTACAGGTCGAGGCTGGGCAGTTCCGTGAGGGTGAGGTTGCGGCTGAGCCCGGGGAGGTTCTCGTCCAGCACGGGGTACGGCTGGGAGCCGATGACCTCGACCCGGTGGCCCAGGCGGGCCAGTTCGCGCGAGAGGTGCCGTACGTACACGCCCTGACCGCCGCAGAACGGGTTCCCCTTGTACGTGAGGAGCGCGATGCGCAACGGTCCGTCACCGTTGGTGGCCGCGCCCGCTCCGGGGCCCGCCTCCATGGCCTCAGCGGTCACTTACGGCCCCCTTCTCCCTGCACTTTCCCGCGAGATTACGCCGGGACGCTAATCTAGAACAAGTTTCAGACTTGATCGTTCGAGGAGCACTGAATCTACCGGCAGGTAGCGTCTCTGTGAGCAGTGGATCAGGTGATCCGCGCCACGACGAAAGCGTCGGGACGGATGACATGACGGATGTGTTCTGACCCACGGAAGTGTCTGCCATGCTGTCTCGTCGCTCCTCCAGCTGAACCACGGAACGGGACCCATGCCTGCGGAAGTCAAGGTGGAAGCCAAGTCCGCGCGACCCGCCGCGCAGCCGGCCTCTCCCCCGCTCACCGAGCGGCAGGAGGCACGCCGCCGCCGGATCCTGCACGCGAGCGCGCAGTTGGCCAGCCGGGGCGGCTTCGACGCGGTGCAGATGCGCGAGGTCGCGGAGTCCTCGCAGGTCGCCCTCGGCACGCTGTACCGCTACTTCCCCTCGAAGGTCCATCTGCTGGTCGCCACCATGCAGGACCAGTTGGAGCACATGCACGGCACCCTCCGCAAGAAGCCGCCGGCCGGGGACACGGCGGCGGAGCGGGTGGCGGAGACGCTGATGCGGGCCTTCCGCGCCCTGCAGCGCGAGCCGCACCTCGCCGACGCCATGGTCCGCGCGCTGACCTTCGCGGACCGCAGTGTGAGCCCCGAGGTCGACCAGGTGTCCCGGCAGACCACGGTGATCATCCTGGACGCGATGGGGCTGGACGACCCGAGCCCCGCGCAGCTCTCCGCGGTCCGGGTCATCGAGCACACCTGGCACTCGGCCCTGATCACCTGGCTCTCCGGCCGCGCCTCCATCGCCCAGGTCAAGATCGACATCGAGACGGTGTGCCGCCTGATCGACCTGACGGAGCCGACGGAGCCGACCGAGAAGCCCCAGGCATGATGTCGGCGCACGGAGGCACGCGAAAACCTACGAGACGGGTTCCCTTCGCCGGCATGGTCCGGATCAGGTGATGGAGGTCGCCTTCCGGTCCGACTACTACCTTCAGGCCTCTCAGCCCGACCGTCGACGTCGGCCCCGGCGGAAGTTGCTGCCTCTCGCCAAAGTCGGCTACTCCGGTTGAACTCCCTCACTCGCCTCGTAGGCCACTACCAGAATAGAACGCCCACGGCCGGATGGAACCACTCAAAGAGGACTTTTTTTCGAGACCGCGCCCGGCCTCGGTCCCGGCCTCGATCCCCGTCTCAGTCCTCCGGTGGAAACACCGGCTCCCCGCTGCCCAGCAGCGTGATCATGATGGCCTCCACCGGACAGCTCTCCGCCGCCTCCAGGATCTTCTCGTTGGCGTCGGTCTCCGCCTCGGCCGGATGCGACTGCATGGCGGTGTCGAGCCGGAAGGCCTCCGGGGCGCGGTGGACGCACTGGGCGGAGCCGATGCAGACGGAGCGGTCGACCTCGACCCCCCAGCGGTCGCCCATGCTCAGGCCTCCCAGCCGGCCGGCAGGTGGATCATCTTGTGCTCCAGGAACTCGCCGTACCCCTCGGGCCCGAACTCCCGCCCCAGCCCCGAGTTCTTGTAGCCGCCGAAGGGGCCGAGCATGTCGAGGCTGAAGGTGTTCACGGAGTACGTGCCGGTACGGACCTGCCGCGCGACGTCGATGCCGTGCGCGACGTCCGCCGTCCAGACGCTGCCGCTCAGCCCGTAGTCGGAGTCGTTGGCGATCTTCACGGCCTCGTCCTCGTCGCCGTAGGGGAGGAGGCAGATCACCGGCCCGAAGATCTCCTCCCGAGCGATCCGCATGGAGTTGTCGACGTCTCCGAAGAGGGTCGGCTCGACGTACCAGCCCCGGTCGAGCCCGTGCGGACGGCCACCGCCCGTGAGGATCTTGGCGCCTTCCTCCTGGCCGATGCGGATGTAGTCGAGGTTGCGCTGCTGCTGGCGCCTGGCGACCAGTGGTCCGACCTGGGTGGCCGGGTCCAGCGGGTCCCCGACGACCAGCGCGCCCGCCGCCGCGGCGAAGGCGTCCGCGAACTCGTCGTAGCGCGAGCGCGGCAGCAGGATCCGGGTCTGCGCGACGCACGCCTGCCCGTTGTTCATCCAGGCCGCCGAGACGATTCCGGGGACGGCGGTGGCGAGGTCCGCGTCCGGCAGGACCACCGCGGCCGACTTCCCGCCCAGCTCCAGCGTCACACGGGTGAGGTTGCGCGAGGCCACCTCCATCACGCGCCGGCCGGCCGCGACCGATCCGGTGAAGGAGACCTTGTCGATGCCGGGGTGTCCGACCAGGTACTCGCTGACCTCGCGGTCGGCGGGCAGGATCGACAGGACGCCCTCCGGCAGCCCGGCCTCCTTCGCGATCTCACCCAGCAGATAGGCGTCCAGGGGCGATTCGGGCGACGGCTTCAGTACGACCGTGCAGCCGGTCAGCAGCGCGGGCGCGAGCTTGGCGGCCGCCACGAACTGCGGCACGTTCCACGGCACCACGGCCGCGACCACGCCCACCGGCTCGCGCCGGACGAGGATCCGCCCGAGGACGCCGTCGCGTGTCTCCTCGTAGGTGAAGTTCCGCGCGACCGTGAGCGCCGCGTCCCACACCATCATCGCGCCGAGGGCCTGCGCGAGGACGCTCCAGGAGTACGGGGAGCCGTTCTCGGAGGAGATGACCCGGGCGATCTCCTCGTGCCGTACCGCGATCCCGTCCTTGATCCGGGTGACGACCTCGATCCGCTCGTCGAGGCTCATCCGAGGCCAGGGTCCTTCGTCGAACGCCCGGCGCGCGACGGCGACCGCCCGGTCCACGTCCTCGGTCGACGCGCGCGGGACGCGCCCGATGACCTCCTCGGTGTGCGGCGAGATCACCTCGATCACGTCCTTGCCCAGGGGGTCCGTCAACTCCCCGCCTATGAACAGCTGTCCGTGCTCCACGAGCTCGGTCATGGCCGACCGCCTCCCTGGTTTCTGACGCTTCATCAGATATGAGAACTGATACCAGCTCCGGTCGACGGAGTCCACGGGCCGGACTCATGACGCGCGTACCGCCCACAGAACGGTTGGTTCGAGCACCCAATGGAATCGGTTCTAGTTATAGTGGCGAGAACACGGCGATTGGTGGGGATCCATGACGCAGGTGACCGATCACGGCGGGGGCGTACGGTCGATCAGGGTCCCCATCCCGGACAACCCGCTCGGCACGACGCTGGTCCATCTCGTCGACACCGATCTGGGCCCCGTGCTGATCGACACCGGCTGGGACGACCCGGCCTCCTGGGACGCCCTCGCCGCCGGGCTCACCGCCTGTGGCGTCTCCGTCGCCGAGGTGCACGGCGTGGTCATCACCCACCACCACCCCGACCACCACGGTCTGTCGGGCAAGGTGCGGGAGGCGTCCGGGGCATGGATCGCGATGCACGCGCTGGACGCCGCGATCGTGCGGCGGACCCGGGAGAACCGGCCCGACCGCTGGTTCTCCTACATGGCGGACAAGCTGGCGTCCTCGGGCGCCCCCGAGGAGCACGTGGCGCTGCTGCGCGAGGCCCGCACGGCCCGGCTCTCCACCGGCCTGCCCGCCTTCGCCCCCGCGCTCCCCGACCGTGAGATCGTCCCCGGCGAGCTCCTCGACCTGGCGGGCCGCCGCCTGCGCGCGATCTGGACCCCGGGCCACACGCCCGGCCACGTCTGCCTCCACCTGGAGGAGACCCACCCGGCCGCTCTCCCCGGCAACGGCCGCCTCTTCTCCGGCGACCACCTGCTCCCGCGGATCACCCCGCACATCGGCCTGTACGAGGATCCCGACGACGCCACCGTCGCCGATCCCCTCGGGGACTATCTGGACGCCCTGGAGCGCGTCGGCCGGCTGAACCCGGCCGAGGTGCTCCCGGCCCACCAGCACGCGTTCACCGACGCGCCCGGCCGCGTACGGGAGTTGCTCGCCCACCATGAGGAGCGGCTCACCGGCCTGCTCGCCCTGCTGTCGACCCCGCTCACCTCCTGGCAGCTCGCCGAGCGCATGGAGTGGAACCGCCCGTGGGACCAGATCCCCTTCACCTCCCGCAACATCGCGGTGTCGGAGGCCGAGGCCCATGTGCGCCGCCTGGTGAAACTGGGCCGGGCGGAGGCGGTGACGGGGAGTGATCCGGTGACGTACGTGGCTCTGTAACGCGTTCGCGTGCCGCTGTACCGCGTTCGCGTGGCGTTGTCATGCGTTGGTGACGGCAAGCCCGGGGCTGACAGCAACAGCTCATGGACCCTCTCGAACAGCCCGCCCTCGAACAGCTTCTCGCCGAGAGGACACCTTCCGCAGGGTCGACGGGCAGTGGCTGCTCTCGGCCCGCACCCTGTTCCTGCCGTTCGGCGGCCCCACCCCCCGTCACCGGCCCTGCGCCGCGTAGTCGAGCCCCTCCTCGTACGGCATCCCGAACCCCTCCTCGTACGCCGCGCGGTAGGCGCTGTCGCCGATCTCGGCGCGGATGCGCAGTTCGTGGGAACGGCGGGTGGCGAGGAGGTCGGGCGAGTCCATCTGGGCGCGGCCGGTGAGTTCCCAGACGCGTTCGCCGATGCCGAGGAGCCGGGCGGCGCGCAGGCCGTCGCCGGCCGCGACGACCGCGGCGGCCAGGACGTCCAGCGCCATGGCCGTGCCGACGGTGTTGTGCAGCAGGCCGTGCCCGGCGAGCGCGGTGCGGGCGTTGTCGACGGCGGCGTGGACGTCACCGCGGGCCAGGTCCGTCTGCGCCACGATCACGTCGGCGAAAGCGGCCGCCCACGACTCCCCGCACGCCACGCTGGCCTCGCGCGCCTCTTCTGCCACCGCGCGCGACCGGCCGTACTCGCCCCTCAGCAGGTACGCGAAGGAGAGCACCACCCGGACGTGGAGCTGGGCGCCCCCGAACCCGTCCTCCCTGATGGGCAGTCGGGGCATGGCGGACAGCACGTCGATCGCCTCGGCCAGCCGCCCGCTCAGGGCCAACTGGCTGCCCGTGAGGCACGCGGCGGCCACCACGGTCGCCGGATCGGCCCGCGCGTCCGCCGCGTCCGTGCAGCGCTCCGCCCAGGTGGCCGCGGCCTCCAGATCGCCCTGGAGCAGCGCCACCGCGCCGCGTACCCACAGCGCGCGGGTCCGGTCGGGGCCGGGCCCCGGGTGGGCGGCGAGCGCGAGATCCAGGCAGTGCTGGGCGTCGCGCAGATAGCCGCAGTGCCGCCACAGGAAACCGACGTCGGTCGCCATCTCCAGGACGAAACGGCTGTCGGGTTCGGCGAGCGCGCAGTCCATCGCGGCACGGAGGTTGGCGTGCTCGGTGAGGGTGAGTTCGCACCAGGCGACCTGCCGTCCGGTGTTCCACTCGGTCCATCCCTGGCGGACCAGCCGTCGGAAGTGGTCGCGGTGGCGCAGCCGTACGGCGTGTTCCTCGCCGAGGGCGCGCAGCCAGTCGGCGCCGAACTCCCTGACGGTGTCGAGGAGTCGGAAGCGGGCGGGGTCGGTGCGGTGGCGCTGCACGATGGACTGCTCGACGAGCCGGGCGAGCAGTGCGGCGATCCGCCCGGCGGGCAGCGGGCCGCCCGCGCAGATCTCCTCGGCGGCGCGCACACAGAAGCCGCCCGCGAACACCGAGAGCCGCGCCCACAGCAGCCGCTCCAGCGGTGCGCACAGTTCGTGGCTCCAGCCGATCGCCGTGCGCAGTGTCTGGTGGCGTGGCGGTCCGGCGCCGTCGCGCGGGGCGCTGAGCAGGTCGAGCCGGGACGGCAGGCGTTCGCCGAGCCGGCCGTGGAGCTGGGCCAGGGACAGTTCGGACAGTCGGGCGGCGGCGAGTTCGAGAGCGAGCGGGATGCCGTCGAGGCGGCGGCAGACGGCCTCCACGGTGGGGCGGTTGATGTCGTCGAGGGTGAACCCGGTGGTGGTGGCACGGTCGGCGAACAGGGTGACCGCGTCGTCGGCGATCGGCAGCGGGTCCAGGGTCAGCACGAGTTCGCCGGGCAGTCCGAGCGGTTCGCGGCTGGTGACGAGGACGCGCAGGCCGGGGAGGGCGGGCAGCAGGGTCTCGACGAGTGCGGCGCACTCCGCGAGGACGTGTTCGCAGGAGTCGAGCACCAGCAACAGCCGTTTGTCTTCCGCCCATTCGGCCACCACCTCGGTGACGGGGCCGGTGGACTGGTCGGCGAGCCGCAGCGCCTCCACGACGGCGAGGCCGACCAGGCCCGCGGTGTGCAGGGGGGAGAGTTCCACCAGCCAGACGCCGTCGGGGTAGGCCTCCTGGACCCGGCCCAGGGCGCGCAGGGCGAGCCGGGTCTTGCCGACTCCGCCGACGCCGACGAGGCTCAGGAGCCGGTATGTGCCCATCGAGGGGTCCAGCTCCGTCTCCAGCCAGTGGAGTTCCTCCCGTCGCCCGACGAAGCTGTGCGTCTCGGGCGGCAGATTGCCGGGCCCGCCGCCGGTCGGATGCGTCGGCTCGGTCGTTTTGTCGGACACAACAACCAGTCTGGACGGATCACACCGGCTCCGGCGGCTGTCCGAGAACTCGGACAGAAGAGCGTCGGCACTACGACAGTTCCGGGCACCTTTCGACGAGATGCGATCAACTCCCTGTTGGTGAGGGTGCGGCGGTCGATGTTCGGAGATCGTCGGGTGATGGGCACGAAGGAGCAGGGGCGGCGAGATCGCCGGGAACACCAAGAAGACCGAGGACGTCAAGAACAGCGGGAGCGGCGGGCGCTGCTCGCGCCGCTCGTCACCTGTCTGCTGATCGCCGTGCCGGATCTGCTCTTCGACCAGGTACCGCCGCTCATCACCCTGCTGCTCATCGGCCCGCTGCTGGCCAGCGCCCGGCTCGGCGTCCGGCACACCGTGCTGGTGTGCTGCTGGTCGGCGGTCCTGGGCCTGGCCATGGGGATCGGCAACGACGCGGTGCCGAGCACCGGCTTCGGCATCCGCTGGGGCGGGCTCCTCGTCGGCTGCGCGCTCACCGTGTACGCGGCCCGGCAGCGCGACCGCCTCCGCGACCGGCTGGCGCGGGCCCGCGAGGTGGCCCGGGTCACCCAGACGGCGATCCTGCGGCCCATCTCCCGCACCTTCGACGGCACCCGGGTCTGTACCCGGTACCACAGCGCCTCCCACGAATCGACCGTCGGTGGCGACCTGTACGACGTCGCGGTGACGCCGTACGGCCTGCGGGTCCTCGTCGGTGACGTACGCGGCCACGGCGTCGACGGGCTCCGGCTGACCGCCGACACCATCACGGCCTTCCGTGAACTCGCCTACACCGCACCGGACCTGGTGACCCTCACCGCCGAGCTCGACGCCCGCCTGACCCCCGAGCTGGGCCCCGAGGACTTCGTCACCGCGGTGCTCGCCGAGTTCGCGCCCGGCGAGGTGCGGCTCGTCAACTGCGGCCATCCGCCCCCGCTGCGCTCCGGCCACCGCATCGAACTCCTCGAACCCCTCGTCCCCACCCCGCCGTTGGGCCTCGGTCCCGACCCGCGCCAGTACCGCGTACGGCTCCAGCCCGGCGACCGGCTGCTCCTCTACACCGACGGCCTCACCGAGGCCCGTGACCCGCAGGGCGCCCCGTTCCCCCTCCTCGGCGAGGCGACGCTCGCCCTGCGCGAGCCGCTCCCCGACGAGGCTCTGCGGTCCCTGCACGCCCGCCTGCTCGCCCACACCGGCACCGCCCTCGCCGACGATCTCGCCCTGGTCCTGTGCCAGCCCACGGAGGCAACGATTCCGGCACCCGTGCCGTGACCGACGGAACTACTACCGGGCGAGTACGTGGCGGGCGAGGCGGGCTCGGGACGGGGCCAGTTCGGTGTCGAGGGCGTGCTGTCGTTCGTCGTCCGTGACCACCGCGGCGGCCACGGCGGGCCTGGCGAGCAGGCAGGCCCGGCGCAGGTGCGTCGGTGGGTGGGTGGAGTCGACGCTGTGTCCGCGCAGGATTCCGACGCGGCGCTGGCGCTCGTACTCGTGCTCGGGGATCGAGTCCACGTGAGCGGCCAACTGGTCCCACAGATCGCGCCACGGCTCGCGACGCTCCGCGTCCTGGGCCCGGATCACCTGGCCGACGTTGGACATGCGGAGCAGCAGGGTCTCCGCCGAGTCGGTCACGAGGAGGCGGTCCATGAGTGCCACGGCGGCTTCGCTGGAACCGGCCCGGGCCGCGGCGGCGTCGGCCAGGTACTCGGCGCGCTGCTTCGCGCGCATCGTCAGCTGGTCGAGCAGCATCAGCAGGCCCTGGGCGGCTCCGTAGGGCAGCAGATAGAGCACGTTGAGCGCCATCTCGGGGACGGTGGGGTGAGAGATCGGGCGCATCAGGTAGCGCCATGTGGCGAGGGACTGGAGCGCGTTGGCGATGACCAGTCCCTGCCGGGTGTCCCCGTTGGCGTAGTGACCGAGTTCGTGTCCGAGCAGCGCGATCCGCTGTTGCGGGGTGGTGATCTCCCAGAGTCCGAGCCCGATGGTCAGCAGGCGACGTCGGCGCACTCCGTAGGTGGTCACGCTCGCGTTGACGTCGGTCGTCAGGGCGATGGCGTGGACCCCGGTCGTACCGACGACGGAGGCGATCTCGTCGACCAGGGCGAACAGCTGGGGCGCCTCGGCCCGGTGCAGCACGGGCGCGTCGTCCGGCAGCCGTCCGAAGCGGGGCCGAAGGAGCCAGGCCAGCAGCAGAAGGATCACTCCGACCACCGGCAGAGCGGTGCCCCAGCCGAGTATCACCAGCAGGATCCCCGTTCCGAGCAGGGCGATCGTGGCGCCGTGGATGGCCAGCGCGACGGCGTACGCCAGGACAGCGGCCGTATCGCGGCGCGGACGCGGATCGCCGTCGGCCGACACCTCGGCCAGCAGTGCCTCCCCGTGCTGTCGGGCCAGCGACCGCCGCAGTCCCTCCAGCCGCCCCGATCTCTCTTCCGGCTCGCCGGGATCCACATTCCATCCGCAGGCCGCACACCACGCCGTGAACCGCGGGTCGGTGCGCACCTCAGTGCTGCATTCCGGGCACGACTGAGCTTTCTCGTCCACAGTGCCGCGCATCTTCGTGTCCCCCCTGGACCCCGGTTCCCCCCAGGGACCGGCGAATGTCGACGTGTTCGAACAGAGCACATCGAGAGCGCAGCATAGGCCCGCGAGTCGGCGCTCGCAGCCACTCCTCAGGCGATTCCTACGGGCCGGTACAGTAAGCAGGTCGTCATCACACCCGTACGCGGAGAAGCCGGTGCAATTCCGGCGCTGACCCGCAACCGTGAGCCACCCACAAACGTGGCAAGCCGGATCGCCTCGTCCGGGACGTGACCGGCTCGTGCCACCGGCAGCCCGTCGGTGGCCGGCACCGTCGAGGGATACGGGGCCGGAGCCGCTCGGGGCCAAGCCTGCGCCCGGTGCTGCCCGGCTTCCGCAGGGAGAGTCATGATTGTTCGCCGCAGCGCCGCGGTACTGGCCGCCACCGTAGTGATCGGTACGGCCCTGGCCCCGGCCGCCGTGGCCGAAGGCGCCTCGCCTTCGCCTGCCCCGGCGATACCCTCCGGCCTCTACGGCACCACCGACCCCACCTACGACGGTGTCTGGCGGCAGTCCCTCGCGCTGCTCGCCCAGCACACCGTCGGTGTGAAGCCCGCGGCGAAGGCCGTCGACTGGCTGGCCGGGCAGCAGTGCGCGAACGGGGCGTTCGCGGCGTACCGCGCCGACGCGTCGGCGAAGTGCGACGCCAAGACGATGGTCGACACCAACAGCACCTCGGCGGCCGTGCAGGCCCTCGCCGCGCTCGGCGGCCACGGCGGCGAGACGGGCAAGGCCGTCGCATGGTTGGAGTCCGTACAGAACAAGGACGGCGGCTGGGGCTACACCGCGGGCGGCGCGAGCGACGCGAACTCCACGTCCGTGGTGATCGGGGCGCTGGCGGCGGTGGGCAAGAAGCCGAACGATGTCTCCAAGGGCGGCAAGTCGCCGTACGACGCACTCTCGAAGCTGTCGATCCCGTGCGGCGGGGCCGACGGGGGCGCGTTCGCCTACCAGCCGGACAAGAAGGGCAAGCTCGCGGCCAACGCGGACGCGACGGCGGCGGCCGTGGTCGGAGCCCTGGGCAAGGGCCTCGCCGGTGAGCCCCTGAAGCCCGTGGCCGACCCCCTCTCCTGCAAGGCCGCCACCAGCGCCGAACAGACGGCCCGGAACGGCGCCGCGTACCTCGTCAAGGCACTCGCCAAGGACCAGCACCTCACGTCGGTGATGCCCGGCGCCAAGAACCAGCCCGACTACGGCAACACGGCGGACGCGGTCGTCGCGCTCGCGACCGCCGGGCACGGCGACAAGGCGGCCGACGCGATGCGCTGGCTGGAGGCCCACTCCGCGCAGTGGGCCGAGCAGAGCGGACCCGCCGCGTACGCGCAGCTCGTCCTCGCCGCCGACGCGGCGACGTTCGACCCGCGCGACTTCGGCGGCCGGGACCTCGTCAAGCAGCTCAACGCCACCGGCCCCGCGCCCGCGTCCCTCCCGGCCGAGCCCACGGCCTCCGCGTCCGCCGCGGAAGCCGCGAAGAAGAAGGACGACAGCGGCGTCAGCGTCTGGTGGATCATCGGCGTCGGTCTCGTCGGCGGCATCGGCATCGGCTTCCTGATCAGCGCCCGGAACAAGAAGCAGCAGCCGTGAGCCGCCGTCGGACGTGCGCACTGGTCCTGTCCCTGCTCCTGCTCGTACTCGGCGGCGCGGGACAGGCCCAGGCCGTCGGCTACCGCTACTGGTCGTTCTGGGACCTGACCGGCGGGAAGTGGACGTACGCGACGCAGGGCCCGTCGACCGCGCGGCCGTCCGACGGCGACGTACAGGGCTTCCGATTCGCGGTGAGCGCGGACTCGCAGGACGCCTCCAAGCCGCGCGGCGACGCCGACTTCGCGTCCATCTGCGCGAAGACGCCCGCCCAGGCGGGCCACAAGCGGGTGGCCCTCGTCATCGACTCCGGCACGACCGCGGACGCCCCGGGCGGCGAGACGCCGCCCGCTCCGCGGACGGTCTGTGCCCGCGTCCCCGCCGACGCGACCACGGCCGAGGCGCTCGCGACGGTCGCCAAGCCCCTCCGGTACGACACCAACGCCCTCCTGTGCGCCATCGCGGGCTACCCCGGAACGGGCTGCGGCGACCAGGTCGCGACGTCACACACTGCGCCTTCCGCCACCTCGAAAGCCAACGCCAAGGACAACGCCAAGGACAACGCCAAGGACAACGCCAAGGCCGACGCCAAGTCCGAGCCGGACCGGCACGGCCCGTCGCTGGGCCTGCTCGCGGGAGTCGTCGCGGTCGCCGCGCTCGGCGGGGCGGCGGTCTGGCAGACCCGCCGCCGCCGGCCCTGAGTACGGCGACCGACGATGACACGCGCGCCGAAGGCACACCGTTCCAACGCCCTCCCCCCAGGAGCCTGGTGGATCTGGGCCCTGGGCCTGGGAACCGCCGCCTCCCGCACCACCAACCCCCTCCTGCTCGCCCTCCTCATAGCCGTGGCCGGCTATGTGGTGGCCGCCCGCCGGACCGACGCCCCCTGGGCCCGCTCCTACACCGCGTTCGTCAGACTCGGTATCGCCGTCCTCGGAATCCGGCTGGCGTTCGCTGTCTTCCTCGGCTCCCCCATCCCCGGCACCCACCTCCTCGTCACCCTCCCCGAACTCCCCCTCCCCCACTGGGCCCAGGGCATCCGTATCGGCGGCCGGGTCACCGCCGAGGGCCTGCTGTTCGCGCTGTACGACGGCCTGAAACTGGCCACGCTCCTCATCTGCGTCGGCGCGGCGAACGCCCTCGCGAACCCGGCACGGCTGCTGAAGTCACTCCCGGGCGCCCTGTACGAGGCGGGCGTCGCGGTGGTCGTCGCGCTGACGTTCGCGCCGAACCTGATCGCGGACGGCCGGCGACTGCGCGCCGCCCGCCGTCTGCGCGGCCGCCCCGACCGTGGGCTGCGCGGCCTGCTGCACGTCGGACTCCCGGTCCTGGAGGGCGCGTTGGAGCGTTCGGTCGCCCTCGCGGCGGCGATGGACGCCCGCGGCTACGGCCGCACCGCCGAGGTACCGCCCGCCGTCCGCCGTACGACCACCGCCTTGACGCTGGGCGGTCTGCTCGGCGTCTGCGCGGGCACGTACGGAGTGCTGACCGCCGAGGGCGGCACCTACGGCCTGCCCGTGCTGCTCGCCGGAGTGGCCGCGGCGCTCGGCGGGCTGTGGCTGGGCGGGCGCCGCTCGGTCCGTACGCGCTACTGCCCGGACGTGTGGGGCGTAAGGGCCTGGCTGGTGGCGGGCTCCGGAGTCGCGGTCGCCGCCGGACTGATCGTCTCCGCCACGTACGACGCCGCGGCCCTGAGCCCCGGCGTCCTCCCGCTGACCGCCCCGGCCCTGCCCCTCTGGCCCGCGGCGGCGATCATGCTCGGCCTGCTCCCCGCCTTCGTGGCCCCGACACCCCCCTCACGGGAACCCTCCACCCCCAAGGACCCCTCATGATCCGCTTCGAGGATGTCTCCGTGACGTACGACGGAGCCGTCGAACCCACCGTCCAGGGCGTGGACTTCGAGGTCCCGGAGGGTGAACTCGTGCTGCTCGTGGGGCCCTCCGGCGTCGGCAAGTCGACCGTGCTCGGCGCGGTCTCCGGTCTCGTGCCGCACTTCACGGGCGGCACCCTGCGGGGCCGGGTCACGGTCGCCGGACGGGACACCCGCACCCACAAGCCGCGCGAGCTCGCGGACGTGGTCGGCACGGTGGGCCAGGACCCGCTGTCGCACTTCGTGACGGACACGGTCGAGGACGAACTCGCCTACGGCATGGAGTCGTTGGGCCTCGCGCCGGCCGTGATGCGCCGACGCGTCGAGGAGACCCTGGACCTGCTGGGCCTGGCGGACCTCCGTGACCGCCCGATCGCCACGCTCTCCGGCGGCCAGCAGCAGCGCGTCGCCATCGGCTCGGTCCTGACCCCCCACCCGCGGGTCCTGGTCCTCGACGAGCCCACCTCGGCCCTGGACCCGGCCGCCGCCGAGGAGGTCCTCGCCGTCCTGCAACGCCTCGTCCACGACCTCGGCACGACCGTCCTCATGGCCGAACACCGCCTCGAACGCGTCATCCAGTACGCCGACCAGGTCGCCCTGCTCCCGTCCCCGGGCGCCGCGCCGCTCCTCGGCACCCCGTCCGAGATCATGACCGTGTCCCCGGTGTACCCGCCGGTGGTGGACCTGGGCCGGCTGGCCGACTGGTCCCCGCTCCCCCTCACGGTGCGCGACGCACGGCGCAGGGCGGGGTCCCTGCGGGAGCGGCTCGCGGAACTCGTCCCGAAGCCGAGGACCCCGCAACCTAGGACCCCGCAGCCGACAGTTCCGCGGGCGAGCGTTCCGCAGCCGACAACTCCACGGGCGACGGCCCCGGCCTCGATCGAAGCCCTCGCCGTCCGCCACGGCCGCGTCGAGGCGCTCCGGCGCGTCGACCTCACCACCGCCCCCGGCGAGATCATCGCGCTGATGGGCCGCAACGGAGCCGGGAAGTCCACCCTCCTCGGCACGCTGGTCGGCCTGGTCCAACCGGCGGCCGGTTCGGTCCTGGTCGGGGGCGCGGTCCCGCATCGCACGGCACCACGGGACCTCGTACGCCGGGTGGGTCTCGTACCGCAGGAACCGCGCGACCTGCTGTACGCCGACACGGTCGCCGCCGAGTGCGCGGCGGCCGACGAGGACGCGGGGGCCGAGCCCGGCACCTGCCGGGCCCTGGTGTCCGAGCTGCTGCCGGACATCGGGGACGCCACCCACCCCCGTGACCTGTCGGAGGGGCAGCGGCTGGCGCTCGCGCTGGCCGTCGTCCTGACGGCCCGCCCCCCGCTCCTGCTCCTCGACGAACCGACCCGCGGCCTGGACTACGCGGCGAAGGCCCGCCTGGTCACGGTCCTGCGCGGCCTGGCCGCCGAGGGTCACGCGATCGTCCTGGCCACCCACGACGTGGAACTCGCCGCCGAGCTCGCACACCGTGTCGTCGTCCTCGCGGACGGCGAGATCGTCGCCGACGGCCCCACGGCCGAGGTGGTCGTCGCCTCCCCGTCCTTCGCCCCCCAGGTCACGAAGGTGCTCGCGCCGCAGCCGTGGCTCACGGTCACCCAGGTCAGGGAGGCCCTCACATGACGACACCGGAGGTCCGGACCAGAGCCGTGCGCCTCGGCCCCCGCTCCCTCGCCGCCCTCTGCCTCGTGAGCGCCGTCGGGGTCGCCGGGTTCGGCTGGCCGCTCTTCGCCGACCCCACCTCGCAGGTCGTCGCGCACGCGCAGGACGCGCCCTGGCTGTTCGCGGGGCTGCTGGTGATGCTCGTCGCCGTCGTCACGGCGACGATCTCCGAGTCCGGGCTCGGTCCGAAGGCGGTGGCCATGCTGGGGGTGCTGGCCGCGACCGGCGCCGCGCTGCGGCCGATCGGCGCGGGGACGGCCGGGATCGAGCCGATGTTCTTCCTGATGGTGCTGAGCGGCCGGGTGCTCGGACCGGGGTTCGGGTTCGTGCTCGGGTCCGTGACCATGTTCTCCTCCGCGCTGCTCACGGGTGGGGTGGGTCCGTGGCTGCCGTTCCAGATGCTCGCGATGGGCTGGTTCACGATGGGCGCCGGGCTGCTGCCGGGCCCCGACCAGCTACGCGGGCGCGGGGAACTGGCCCTGCTCGCGGCGTACGGGTTCTGCGCCGCGTTCGCGTACGGCACGGTCATGAACCTGGCCGGCTGGCCCTTCATGGGCGCGCTGGCCTCGAACGTCGCCTTCGACCCGCATGCCGACGTGACCGCGAACCTGGCCCGTTTCCTCGCCTACTGCCTGGCCACCTCCCTCGGCTGGGACCTGGGCCGGGCCGTCGTCACCGTCGTCCTGACCCTCACGCTCGGCGCGCCCCTCCTCAAGGCGCTGCGCAGGGCAACGCGACGGGCCGCCTTTGAGACACCGGTCACCTTCGAACCCCGGTGAGTGCGGTCCAGGTCACACCGTCCGGACGCGCCCCGTAGGCACCCGCACACCTTCTGTCAGTCGCGGGGTGAAGCACCCCATAGGACCCACGTCACATACGAAGCGGGCTAGTAGCCCTGAAGGCGTGGCATGGACGCGTCGTCAACCCCTCTGACCTGGGGTTTGAGACCCAGGTCACACAAGGGACGTTTCCCCCGGATGCGACCACCACTAGTAAAAGGGGTCATTGCGGACGCCCCCTGAGCCTGTTTCTCTGGAGCAGTCGCCAGGCGCCACGAGCCCACCCGGGCCGCGGCGCCGATGTACGCCCCCACCACACGTCGTGTGGTCACGGCGCACCGCGACCGCCCTGTTTCCTAAGAGAGGTTCTCCGCGTGTCCGTCTCCTTCATCCGCAACATCGCCGCTTCCCCGAAGAAGGTCCTCACCACCGCCGCCGTGGCCGCCGCCGCCACCGGCATGGTCCTCGCCGCGAGCCCCGCTCAGGCCGCCACCGGCCAGGCCTCCTCCGCCCAGGCGATCGCGCACAAGATGATCCCGGACGCCGCGCAGTTCAGTGCCTTCAGCAAGATCGTCGAGCACGAGAGCGGCTGGAACCCCAGCGCCACGAACTCCTCCTCCGGCGCCTACGGCCTGGTCCAGGCCCTGCCCGGCGCGAAGATGTCGACTGCCGGTTCCGACTGGAAGACGAACCCGGCCACCCAGATCAAGTGGGGGCTGGACTACATGAACTCCCGCTACGGCAGCCCGGCCGCCGCCTGGAACTTCTGGCAGGCCCACAACTGGTACTGAGCGGCCCACCGGTGACCACCGGAGCCACACGGCACCCGTATACGCGAAGGCGGCGGCCCCCCGATCCCCGGGGCCGCCGCCTTCGCCATGCCCACCGAACGTCGAACGAATCGGCCTACTCGGCCTGCTCGCCCTGCTCGGTCTGCTCGTAGAAGTGCCGCCGTCGGCCGACGAGCCGCTCGTACATCTTCCGCTGCCCGGCGACGTCGCCCTTGTTCTTCTCCAGCTCGTCGAGCCACTCCCGCTTGATCCGGTCCAGGAACGCCCGCCAGTCCCCGCTTCCCTGGGCCTTCCCCAGCTCCCGCAGCTCCACCAGGCGCTCGTTGTGCTTCAACCCGCCGGTGCCGACCTTGTCCCCCTTGTGACCGTGCAGGACCGACTCGGGGTTGGCCGTGGCCTCGGTGGACCGGGCGTTGTGCACATAGCCGACCGGGCTCTCGGCATGGGGCTTGATCGTCTCGATGCCGACCAGCAGGGAGCCGTCCTTGGCGGCGGTCGGCGGGGTGAGAATCAGCAGCATGTGGCCGTACGAGCCGTTCGGCAGGACCACGTCGCCGTTCCAGTCCTGCGAGCCGAACCCGCCGCCGGAGATGTCCATGCCCATGAGCTGCGGACGCTCGGGCCCGACATGGGGCACGGCCGGCGTCAGAAAGTTCGCGACGGACGCGCCGATACCGCCCTTCTCCTGGAACTTGCCCGGCTCGCCGCCCTCCTTGTTCTTCTCGATGGCGGTGCGGTGCGTGGCGAAATCACGCTTGTCGACGAACCCCGCGCGCCGGCCCCGGTCCGTGACGCCCAGGAAGTCCGTCAACGACTGGGGCGACTCGCCCCCGCGCAGGGCAGGGATGCGGATGTTGACCCGGCCGCCGTGAGCGAGCGCCCGCACGACGTCACCCTCGCGGTAGTCGACATGCGCGGCCACGCCCGCCCCCGGGTCGTAGGTCTTCAGTCCGTGCTGCAGCAGGAGAAGGACGGAGGTAAAGACATCACGGGCCTTCGCGTCCCTCGCCGCGTGCTTCACCGTCTCGGCCTTGTCCGCGTCGGGGTGGAGGCGTTCGGACGGGAGTCCGGCCGGGTACAGGGTGTCGACGGCGGTCTGCCGTATCTGCTCGTCCCGCTCGGCCCGCAGGGGCTGCTTCTCCTCGTCCGGGACTCCGGGAGCCTTGGTGGTCATGAAACGGCCGAGGGTGTAGTCCGGGGCGATCGGGGTGGGCGCGCCCACCGGGCGCGTGCCCGGCGCGTTTCGCTGGAAGGCCAGGGTCGCGGCGAGGATGCGCTTGCCCGGAAGGTTCCTCAGCCAGTCCTTGTGGTCGCCCTTGATGTACTCCTCGGACTCCTTGAAGGTGCCGATACCCACCTTCGCGAGCCACTGGGGGTTCACCTGGGAGAGCGTCCTGATGTCCTCCAGGTCCTGGGCGCCGAACAGCTCGCCGCTGATCACCCGCCGCTCCAGGGTGCGCTTCAGGCGCGCGGGCCCCTCCGGCATCCAGTGCTCCGGCCACCACGTGCCCGGCGCCAGGGGGTTCACCTTCATCTTCGCCACGACGACATGGCCCTCGATCGACCGGCTCAGCCGCGTGATCACGGCCGCGCCCTGCACCTCCCGGCCGGACTCCTCGGCGGCGGGAGGCGCGCTCGTGCTCGACTCCCCCACCCTCTGCACGGCGACGGACGCCGCCCGGTTGCCGGCCGTGCGCTGGATCGCCGCCATCTCGGCGGGCGTCCTGGGCGTGGCGTCCGACCCGGTCCGGGTCCGGTGGGGGCCCGGAGAGGCGGGGCGCGGCAGGGGCGCGGTACGTGCCGGTGATCCCGCCCGTGAGCGCCCGCCCTCGCCGTACTGCCGCCTGTCCATACGCCCCTCCACCCACCTCTTCATCCACCGGGCTCCCGTCGTACGCCTGAGCGCCCGCTTCCGTTGCCCCCGAAGGTGTAAGGGGTCATGGTGGCTCCGGGACACGCGCGCAGGGAAGGACACAAGGGGCAGCCCGCAGGACCCCACGGGCACGGCTGCCCCAGGGGCGCGGCGCGCCGGGCCCGTCCCGCTGACCGGAGGCCGTATGAGCACCGAGACGAAGAAGACGCACGACCCCGAGGCGCGCGGGGTGCGTCTGGTGGTGGTGCTGCTGTCGCTGACCGTGGTCAGCGGGCTGATCGACGCGGTGAGCTATCTCGGACTCGGGCACGTCTTCACGGCGAACATGACCGGCAACGTGGTGGTACTCGGCTTCGCCGCGGCCGGCGCCCCCGGCTTCTCGATCCCGCACACCTCGACCTCGCTGGCCTTCTTCCTGGCGGGCGCCGCGGCCGGGGGCCGGATCGCGGGGCGGTACGGCGGCGGCTCACGCCGGACCTGGGCGCGGGTCACACTCACCGCGGAGGCGGTGTTCGTGGGCGCCTCCGCGGTGGTCGCCATCGTCGCGCCGGGCGCCACCGCGACCACCTACGCCCTGATCGCCCTCACGGCCTTCGCGATGGGCCTGCGCAACGCGACCGTGCGCAAACTCGGCGTGCCGGACCTCACGACCACCGTCCTGACGATGACCCTGACCGGCCTCGCCTCCGAGTCCGCGGCCGGCGACGGCTCGGGCCACCGCTCCCCCCGCCGCACGGCGGCCGTCCTCGCCATGCTGGCGGGCGCGACGCTCGGCGCATGGCTGGTGATCCACCACGGCCTGGGCATCCCCCTGCTGCTCGCGGCAGTGCTGGCGGGGGTTCTGGCGGTCGCTACTTCGGGGCGGGAGTGACGCGAAACCGGCCGTGGCAGCACCAGCGTGCTGCCGCGGCCGGGCGGCTGTGACCGTTACTGATCCGGGCGGGGCTACCGCTGGTCGAGTTCGGCGAGGAGCCAGGTGCACAGCCGTTCGGTGATCTTGGTGTGCTCCTCGTTCTGGGAGGCGCACAGGAACGCGTCGAGTTCGCTCTCGCTGGGGTCGAGGGCGTCGATGTCGGTGTTCAGGAGGGCGGTGGTGTCCACGTCGCGGACGGCCACCGCGCTGACCGAGGGCACGAAACAGATCTCGGGGACCGGGGCCACCGCGCTGCCGGGGATCAGCTTGTTGATGACGTTGGCGGCGATACCGAAGGAGGCCAGCGTCCCGCCGGGAGCGCCGTCGATCTCCGGGAACCCGTCGGTGGTGATCGTCTCGTCCTTCCCGAAGTTCGCCTTCAGTTCGGCGACCACGGCGTCGTCGCCCTCGGACTGGGTGTAGATGGTGGTGCCGGGGAACAGAATCCCGGTGGCGCGGAACGCTTCCGCGCCGGGCGCGATCCCCGTGCCCCGGCCGTTCCCGGTGCCGTTGGCGACACCGATCTTCCGCGGTCGCCTCGGCCAGTTGCCGACGCCCTCCAGGGCGGCGAGGAAGTCGGAGCGGGCCTTGTCCTGCCCGGGAGTGCCGTCCACCGTCTCGATGTGCCGCCACATCAGCTCGCGCGAGGCCGGGCTGTTGATCTGGTCCGACAGGGCGCTGTTGGCCGGGTTGCCGCGCTTGATGTAGTGCGCGAACGCCTGCAGACCGATCGGCACCCACGCGCCCCGGTGGGGGCTGTCGTAGGAGAAGTACATCCCGGTCTGGTGGTCCATCTTCTGGGTCTCCATCCGCGCCAGGGCATAGCGGGTGACCAGACCGCCCATGCTGAACCCGCCGACCACCAGCGGTTCCTTGCCCTTGCGCTCGTCGATCAGCCTCGTGATCGCCTCGATCACGTACCCGGCGTTGTCGAGGATCGACGCGGAGCGCTCCCCGTAGCCGAAGATGACCGCGTCCCGCCCGCGCTCGTGCAACTGGCTCATCAGCGGGTACTCGCCCCGCTCGAAGCCGTCGTAGAGCTCGTCCAGACTGCTGGGCCCCATGTTGAAGCCGTCGGACATCAGCACCGGCCGCTGCACACCGCTGTGGCCCTTGCCGTAGTACACCCAGGCGGTGCCGTCGTAGACCGGCACGTAGCCTTCCTGGCCCTCCTCATGAGGGTTCAGGTGACGGCCGAAGTGCCACGTCTCGTCCGGCTCCTTAGCCGGCGGCGGCTTCGGCTGGTCCAGCGGGGCCATCAGCCCGATCGAACCGACGTACTGCTGCTCGCGGGCCGCCTTCTCATTGCTCACTGCGGTCGATCCCCTTCCTTCGGGCCGCACGAAGACCCCGAGGGCATATGCCCCGGGGTCGTGCGACTTGGATGTGGGGCTCATCATCAGGGGACAAAAACGGATGTTCGGGTTCCCTCGCACGATCATCATCACCATGAGTGATTCCCAGCCCCACGGGTTTGGCCCGGCGGCCGAGCCGGTCGGCACTCGAACCACACCGTCTTGCCGCCCCCGGGCCCCGGCCCCACACCCCACTTGTCGACCACCGCGTCGAGCAGCACGAGCCCGCGACCGCCCTCCGCCTCCGGCGACAACTCGGTGGGCACGCGGGGTGGTTGCGGGGAGCCGTCCGCGACCTCCACCCTCACTCCGGCCGCCTGCCGCAGCACCAGCAACGCGCAGCGCCGGTCCGGGACATGGCGTACGACGTTGGCGACCAGCTCGGTCACGGCCAGCTCCACGGAGTCGGTCAGCTCGGCCAAGTCCCTCTCCTCCAGCAGCGACCTGACGATCCGCCGGACGTGCCGGGCCGAGTGTGCGCCGACGGTGATCCGCATCGTGTACTGGGCGGGGCGGGGGCCCAGGAGGGTGGGGGGAATGTGTTCGTTCACGCTACGAGACTGACCTCGCACGACTACGCTCGGCTACGGACCGAATACAACGGGTCCTGGAGTGGACCGAGTTGCGCGCGAGAGGGGCCGTACGTGACCCATATCAACATCCTCGACCCGGGCGCGTCCCCGCTCGACTACTACGGGTTCGAGTTGCGGCGCCATCGTGAGTCCGCAGGCCTGACACAGCGGCAGCTCGGCGACATCGTCAACTACACCGGCTCACTGGTCGGCCAGATCGAGACGGCGAGGAAGCTACCGACGCCGGAGTTCAGCGAGCGGGTGGACGCGGCGCTGGGAACGGGTGGGTTACTGTCCCGGCTGGTCGGACTGGTGATGCGTAGTCAACTTCCGGCCTGGTTCCAACAGGTGGCGGAGTTGGAGGCGCGGGCGGTCGAGATCTGCACGTTCCAGACCCACATGGTCCATGGCCTTCTCCAGACCGGAGCGTACGTACGTGCCGTGCTCGGCGCACTGGACGACAGCGACCTCGACGACCGAACCGCCGTACGACTGGCCCGTCAGCGCATCTTCGAGAAGGAGGTGCCGCCCGTCCTCTGGGCGGTCATCAGCGAGGCCGCTCTACGCCAGGAGATCGGCGGAGCGGAGACCATGCGGGAGCAACTGGCCCACCTGTTGTCATTCGAGAGCAATCCCCGGATCAACATTCAGGTGTTGCCGTACAGGGTCGGAGCGCACGCGGGACTGACCGGCTCATTCAACCTCTACCGCTTCGCGAGCGATCCGACCATCGTCTACACCGAGGGGTACGGCAGCGGGCATCCGACCGCCAACCCGGACACCGTCAGGGACTGTTCGCTCCGTTACGATCATCTGCGAGCCGCCGCGCTCTCCCTCAGGGACTCGGCGGAGCTGATCCGGCGCGTGATGGAGGAAGAGTATGGCGATCAACGCGATTCCGGCCGGGGCCCGGTGGCGTAAGTCCAGCTACAGCAGCGACCAGGGCGGCGACTGCATCGAATGCGCGCCCCTCGGCCCCCTGGCCTGGCGCAAGTCCACGCACAGCGGCGACCAGGGCGGCGACTGCCTAGAGATCGCCGAAACCCTGGACACCACCATCGCCGTACGAGACTCAAAAAACCCCACCGGCCCGATCCTCACGATCGCCCCCGCCGCCTTCGCCACCTTCGTCTCCTGGACTACAACCGCTGGATGATCGTCCCGGTGGCCAGTCCACCGCCCGCGCACATGGTGATCAGCGCGAACTCCTTGTCCCGTCGCTCCAGTTCATGCAGGGCAGTAGTGATCAGCCGGGCACCCGTCGCCCCGACGGGGTGCCCGAGCGCGATCGCACCGCCGTTCACGTTGACCTTCTCCAGGTCCTGCTCGAAGACCTGGGCCCAGCTCAGCACCACTGAAGCGAACGCCTCGTTGATCTCCACGAGGTCGATGTCCTTCAAGGACATCCCGGCCTTGCCCAGCACCGCGCGCGTCGCGTCGATCGGGCCGTCCAGATGGAAGTGCGGGTCCGAGCCCACCAGGGCCTGGGCCACGATCCGCGCCCTCGGGCGCAGCTTCAGCGCCCGGGCCATCCGCTTGGACGCCCAGAGGATCGCCGCCGCGCCGTCCGAGATCTGTGAGGAGTTGCCCGCGGTGTGGACGGCGGTCGGCATCACCGGCTTGAGGCCGGCCAGTGCTTCCATGGACGTGTCGCGGAGTCCCTCGTCGCGGTCGACGAGGCGCCACATGCCCTGTCCGGCCCGCTGTTCGTCCTCGGTGGTCGGCACCTGGACGGCGAACGTCTCGCGCTTGAAGCGTTCCTCCGACCAGGCGTTCGCGGCACGCTCCTGGGAGACGAGCCCCAGCGAGTCGACGTTCTCGCGCGTCAATCCACGGTTCCGCGCGATGCGCTCGGCGGCCTCGAACTGATTGGGCAGGTCCACGTTCCACTCGTCCGGGAACGGCTTTCCGGGGCCGTGCTTGGAGCCGGAGCCCAGCGGCACCCTCGACATCGCCTCGACGCCGCACGAGATACCGACGTCGATGACGCCCGCCGCGACCATGTTGGCCACCATGTGCGAGGCCTGCTGCGAGGAGCCGCACTGGCAGTCGACCGTCGTCGCCGCCGTCTCGTACGGCAGGCCCATGGCGAGCCAGGCCGTGCGCGCGGGGTTCATGGACTGCTCGCCGGCGTGCGTCACCGTGCCGCCGACGATCTGCTCGACGCAGTCGGCGTGGATGCCGGTGCGGCCGAGGAGTTCACGGTAGGTCTCGCCCAGGAGATAGGCGGGGTGGAGGTTGGCGAGCGCGCCACCTCGCTTGCCGATGGGGGTGCGTACGGCTTCGACGATCACGGGTTCCGCGGCCATGGGGGCTCGTCCTCTCCTCAGGCCTGCCCGGCGGCCAGGCCCTGCTGACCCGCGCAGCGCGGGGCGTCCCGGCCCACCCACCGCGCAGAACTAGAACGCGTACCAGTTCTGTGTGCAGTCTGCGGATCGGAGCCCCCGCGCCGCAAGGGTCGTGCAGCGCTCGAAGTCGTGATCTGCACGAACTCCCCACGGAATTCGGGGCGCCGTACCTCTTGCGACTTATAGAACCCGTTACTACCTTCACGGCAATTCCGGATTCCTGATGGACCGTCAGAATGGTGGGTGGTCGCCGATGCCCTGTCCCGCGCTGCCCGACGGGTTCGACTTCACCGACCCCGATCTGCTGCACCACCGCGTGCCTCTGCCGGAGTTCGCCGAACTGCGCCGGGCCGAACCCGTCCGCTGGATCCCCCAGCCCGCCGGTCTGGCCGGCTTCCAGGACGAGGGCTACTGGGCGGTCACCCGGCACGCGGACGTCAAGTACGTCTCCACGCACCCGGAGATCTACTCCTCCTCCCTCAACACCGCGATCATCCGCTTCCACGAGCACATGCAGCGCGACGCGATCGACGCCCAGCGGCTGATCCTGCTCAACATGGACCCACCCGAGCACACCCGCGTCCGCCAGATCGTGCAACGCGGTTTCACGCCAAGGGCCATCCGGGCGCTGGAGGAACGGCTCCGCTCCCGTGCCCTCGCGATCGTCGAGGGCGCCCGCGCCCACTCGGGCCCCTTCGACTTCGTCACCGAGGTCGCCTGCGAACTGCCCCTCCAGGCGATAGCCGAGCTGATCGGCGTCCCCCAGGACGACCGCATCAAGATCTTCGAGTGGTCCAACAAGATGATCGCGTACGACGACCCGGAGTACGCCATCACCGAGGAGGTCGGCGCCGAGTCGGCCGCCGAGCTCATCTCGTACGCCATGAACATGGCCGCCGACCGCAAGCAGTGCCCGGCGAAGGACATCGTCAGCACGCTGGTGGCGGCCGAGGACGAGGGCAACCTCGGCTCCGACGAGTTCGGCTTCTTCGTGCTGATGCTGTCGGTCGCCGGCAACGAGACCACCCGCAACGCCATCACCCACGGCATGCACGCCTTCCTCACCCACCCCGAGCAGTGGGAGCTGTACAAGAGCACCCGTCCGGCGACCACGGCCGAGGAGATCGTGCGGTGGGCGACCCCGGTGGTCTCCTTCCAGCGCACCGCGACCCAGGACACCGAACTCGGCGGCAAGCAGATCAAGAAGGGCGACCGCGTCGGCATCTTCTACGCCTCCGCCAACCACGACCCCGAGGTCTTCGAGAACCCGGACGCCTTCGACATCACCCGCGACCCCAACCCCCACCTCGGCTTCGGCGGCGGAGGCCCCCACTACTGCCTCGGCAAGTCCCTGGCCGTCCTCGAGATCGACCTCATCTTCCACGCGATCGCCGACGCGATGCCGGACCTCACCCTGGTCGGCGACCCGCGCCGACTGCGCTCCGCCTGGATCAACGGCGTCAAGGAACTCCAGGTCGACGCCGGCTGACCGCACCGCACGCTCGGGCCGACGGACTCCCGGTGCCCGTCGGCCCGTCCCTCGGGAGGCAGGAGCATCCCCCCAGGCCCTGCCTCCCCCGAGACGAACCTCCGATGAACGTCACCGTTCCGTTTCGCGTCTTCACCGGTGGCTCAGCCATCCCCCCACCTCCGAAGACAACCCACGCTTCGAACGGAACCGGTGCACCGTGGTCTCTGCCGAGCTGACCCCCGTCCGGCCCGACCACCCGGCCGTACGCCGAAAACGCCCGCATCACGCGTTCTGGCTGCGCCACCGCCTCCCCCTCCTCGTCACCCTCCCCGTGCTGCCGCTGTACGCGGTGTGGTGGGCCTTCCTCGCGACCGGCGGTGGTGATCTCGCGGCCCAGGTGGCGTGGGCGGAGTTCGTGGCGCGGCACGGCGGATCGGCGTACAACCTCTTCTGGTACGGCGGGATGCACACCGCCAACTACAGCCTGATCTCGCCGTATCTGATGGCCGCGCTGGGCGTGCGCCCGGTGACGGTGGTCTCCGGGCTCGCCGCCACCTGGCTGGCCGCCGTGCTGATCGCCCGCACGGGGATACGGCGGCCTGTGGGCCCCGCGCTGCTGGCCTCGCTCGCGCTGTGGTGCAACGTCGCCTCGGGGCGCACCACCTTCGCGCTCGGCGTCGCCCTCGGTCTCGCCGCCTGTGTGCTGCTGACGGGCGAGCGGCGGGCACTGTCGGCAGCGGCGTACGCGGCACTGGCGACCATGGCGAGCCCGGTGGCCGGACTGTTCCTGGTGGTGGTGGGCGCCGGACATCTCGCCGTACGGGACCGAGTGCGGGCCGGGGTGCTGCTGGTGCCGCCGGTGGTCGTCGTCGGGGCGACCACGCTGCTGTTCCCCTTCGCCGGACAGCAGTTGATGCCCTCGGGCCGGATCTGGCCGCCCGTGCTGCTGGGGCTGACCCTCGCCACGCTGGCCCCGCGCGGCTGGCGGGTGGCCCGGTGGTGCGGGGTCGTGTACGCGGCCGGGACCGTGCTGACGTATCTGATCGCCTCCCCGGTGGGGACGAACGTGGAGCGGTTCGCGGAGCTGTTCGCGCCCGCCGCGCTGCTTGCGGCGCTGCTCACCGCGCCCGGGCCGCACCTGGTGCGGCGGATCGCGCTGGTGGTGGCGCTCGTGCTCTCCGTCGTCTGGGTCGGGCAGAAGACCATCGACGACCTGGAGGTGTCCACGTCCGTGCCCGCCTGGGCCGCCGACACCCACGGCGTCGTACGGACGCTGGAGCGGCTCGGCGCCGGCCGTGGCCGTGTCGAGGTGGTCCCGGCCCGCAACCACCGCGAGGCCTCCACGCTCGCCCCGCATGTGAACCTGGCGCGCGGCTGGAACCGTCAGCTGGACATGGAGCGGGGGCGGCTGTTCTACGACGGTTCGTTCTCGGAGGCGACCTATCGGGCCTGGCTGGACCGCTGGGCGGTGGGATTCGTCGTACTGCCGGCGGGGAAGCCGGACGGGTTCGCCGAGGCGGAGGCGCGGCTGGTGAGGAGCCGGCCCGCGTGGCTGGAACCGGTGTGGAGCGACGCCAACTGGCAGGTGCTGCGGGTGCGCGACGCCGTACCGCTGGTGTCGGCGCCCGCCACCGTGCTGCGCACGACGAGCGCCGAGGTGGACGTACGGGTGCCGGTGCCCGGCCCGGTGACCGTGCGGGTCGCGTACTCACCGTGGCTGCGCGCGCCGGGCGGCTGTCTGACACGGGACGGCGAGTTCACGCGGCTGACGGTGACCGAGCCGGGCGAGTACCGGATCAGCTCGGGGTACGCCCCGTCACGGGGACCGGGTCCTTCGTGCTGACCTCCACGGGCTTCATCAGCGGCCTCGGCCGCGGCCCCTGGAGGAGGTGGGTCAGGCCGAAGCCCGCGCCGACGACGGCCGCGCCGCCCATCGCGTCCAGCACCCAGTGGTTGCCGGTCGCCACTATCGCGGAGACCGTGAACAGCGGGTGCAGCAGGCCGAGCGCCTTCATCCACCACTTGGGCGCAAGGACCGCGATGACGACTCCGCACCACAGGGACCAGCCGAAGTGCAGCGAGGGCATCGCCGCGTACTGGTTGGTCAGCGCGGTCAGCGTGCCGTAGTCCGGTTTGGAGAAGTCCTGCACGCCGTGCACGGTGTCGATGATGCCGAGGCCCGGCATCAGGCGCGGTGGGGCGAGCGGGAAGAGCCAGAAGCCGAGGAGCGCTATCAGGGTGGCGAAGCCGAGCGCCGAGCGCGCCCAGCGGTAGTCGCCGGGGCGGCGGACGTAGAGCACGCCGAGAACGGTGAGCGGGACGACGAAGTGGAACGACTCGTAATAGAAGTCGAAGAAGTCCCGCAGCCACTCGACCTTGAACACGGTGTGGTTGACCCAGTGCTCGATGTCGATGTGCAGGAACCGCTCGATGGAGAGGATCTGGGCGCCGTGGTGTTCGGCGGTGGTCCGGCCGCCCGCGTTGGTGCCGCCCGTCGCGGCGAGCCTGACCCGCTGGTAGGCGGAGTAGCCGACGCGGATCAGGAGCAGTTCGAGCAGCAGGTTCGGGCGGGTGAACACGCGGCCGAGGAAGGGGAGCAGCGGCAACCGCTTCCAGCGTGTGGGGACGGGCCGGGCGTAGTCGGTGGGGATCGGCGCCCGGTAGTACTCCGAGGTGCGGGAGAGGAACGGCACGATCGTGGCGGCGGCGAGCGCGGCGAGCAGCACCACGTTGTCGCGCAGCGGGAAGAGCGCCGCCATGTTCGGCAGCATCATCTTCGCGGGCAGCGTCATGACAAGGATGACGGCGACGGGCCACATGGGGCGGTCCGAGGTCTTCTTGCCGACCCTGCCGACCAGCGCGAGCAGCACCCACAGCAACTGGTGCTGCCAGGACGTGGGCGAGACGACGACGGCGACACAGCCGGTGATCGCCACGGCCAGCAGCAGCTGCCCGTCCCGTGCGTAGCGGATGGCGCGGCGCAGCCCGAGGGCGGCGACCGCGGCGCCGAGCAGCAGGAACAGGGCGATCTCCAGCGGGCCGTTGAGGCCGAGCCGCAGCAGCGCGCCGTGCAGCGACTGGTTGGAGAGGTCGTCCGCGTCCCCGCCGAGGCCGACGCCCGCCAGGTGGTGCACCCAGTAGGTGGTGGAGTCGTGCGGCATCACGGCCCAGGCGAGCGCGCCGAGGCCGGCGAAGGTGATCGCGGTGGACTCGACGGCGCGGCGGCGACCGGTGAACCAGAGCAGCGGCGCGAAGAGCAGCATGGTGGGCTGCAGGGCGGCGGCGACGCCGATCAGCAGGCCGCCGGCGCGCTCGCCCCGGACGCCGAAGCAGCCCAGCAGGACGAGCAGCACCGGGATGATGCTGGTCTGGCCGAGGTAGAGGGCGTTGCGCACCGGCAGCGACAGCATCAACAGGCTGATCGCGACGGGCGCGGCGAGCAGGGCGGTGCGCCGGCTCACCGGCTGGGGCAGAGCCCGTGCGACGACCAGGCCGAGCACGACGACCAGCGAGAGGCTGCCGAAGGTCCAGCCCCAGCCGAGCGCCTGTTCGGCGGCGCGGGTGAGGGGTTTGAGGACGAATCCTCCGAAGGGGGTGCCGGTGAACTGCGTCGAGTCGTACAGCGATCCCTTCACATGCAGGACGCCGTTGGGTCCGACCCAGGTCTCCAGGTCCGTCAGCCGTTCCCCTTTCGGGGTGCTGAGCACGACGGTGACCTGCCGTATCGCGAGGACCGCGGCGATCACCCACAGCCCGATGCGGATCGCGCGCAGTCTCGCTCTCGCCGATTCCGCCGCCCCCGCCCCGAAGGCATTGCCCACTGTCCCGCCGTGCTCAACGTTCGCCACGCCCCGCCGACCCTCCCACCCCGTTTGTCCCGTTCACCCCGTGCGTCCCGTGCGGCCGGACTCCGCCCGGACCCTTACGAGGCTCGCACGCCCCGATCGAGAGACGCAGGCAACCCCCTCTTCACCTGACGGCCTCCCGCCTTTTGTCCGGATGACGATAGTGCGCGCACGGTTCCGGCTCCCCCCTTCGTTCGCGACATAGCTCACAGACAGGCCCCGGAAAAGCGGTGCGCGGCCAGGCCTGCACCCCTGCGTACGGCGCATTTACTTGCACTATGCATCGAGTTGCCTACGGCACGTAACGCGGACAAGTGCCCCTATGGTCGCTTTTCGGCCCACTTCCGGGTGAGCCACGCCCCCGTCCCCTACGAAAGGCATGCCCTTGCCGTCCGCCACAGCAGTCACCCCCGCCGTGCCCCGACCCCGGACCCCCGCGCCGCCCGAGGCCTACGTCACCGATCCGGCCCTGGTCAAGCGGGCCGTCAAGGCGGCGGCCCTGGGCAACGCGATGGAGTGGTTCGACTTCGGTGTCTACAGCTACATCGCGGTGACGCTGGGCAAGGTCTTCTTCCCCTCCGGCAACCCCACCGCGCAGCTGCTGTCCACCTTCGGCGCCTTCGCCGCGGCCTTCCTCGTCCGCCCGCTCGGCGGCATGGTCTTCGGCCCGCTCGGCGACCGCGTCGGCCGCCAGAAGGTCCTCGCCCTCACCATGATCATGATGGCGGCGGGCACCTTCGCGATCGGCCTGATCCCCTCGTACGCCACGATCGGCGTCGGCGCTCCCCTGCTGCTGCTCGCGGCCCGGCTCGTCCAGGGCTTCTCCACCGGCGGCGAGTACGCGGGCGCCTCCACCTTCATCGCCGAGTACGCGCCCGACAAGAAGCGCGGTTTCTTCGGGAGCTGGCTGGAGTTCGGCACGCTCGCCGGATACATCGGCGGCGCCGGCCTGGTCACCCTCATGACCGCCTTCCTGTCCACCGAGGACCTGCTGTCCTGGGGCTGGCGCGTCCCGTTCCTGATCGCGGGCCCGATGGGCATCATCGGCCTGTATCTGCGCATGCGCCTGGAAGAGACCCCGGCGTTCGCGGCGGAGCTGGCGAAGGCCTCCAAGAAGGAGGCGGACCGCCCCAAGGTGCGGCTGCGCGACATGGTCGCGGGCCAGTGGCGCGCGCTGCTGCTCTGCGTCGGCCTGGTGCTGGTCTTCAACGTCACCGACTACATGCTGCTGTCGTACATGCCGAGCTATCTGACGAGCGAGCTGAAGTACGACGAGACGCACGGCCTGCTGGTCGTCCTCGGCGTGATGGCGCTGATGATGGTCGTCCAGCCCTTCGCGGGCGCGCTGACCGACCGGATCGGCCGCCGCCCGGTGATCGCCGCGGGCTGCGTCGGCTTCCTCGCCCTGTCCGTCCCGGCGCTCCTGCTGATCCGCCAGGGCAGTCTGCTCGCGGTCGCGCTCGGCATGGGCGCGCTGGGCCTGCTGCTGGTCTGCTTCACCTCCGCGATGCCCGCCGCGCTCCCCGCGCTCTTCCCGACGAAGGTCCGCTACGGCTCGCTGTCCATCGGCTTCAACGTCTCCGTCTCGCTCTTCGGCGGTACGACCCCGCTGGTGACCACGGCGCTCATCGGGGCGACCGGGAACATGATGATGCCCGCCTACTACATGATGGCCGCGGCCGTGATCGGTGGTGTCGCGGTGTGGTTCATGACCGAATCGGCGGGGCGCCCACTGCCGGGCTCCGCACCCGCCGTGTAACTTTGCCCGTGGGACTAGTTAGCGCATCTAACTAGGCATACGAAAGGCATGGTTCATGAGCGAGTCGCAGCTCTGGAACGAAGTCGACGACTACTTCGCCACCCTCCTCGCCCCCGCCGACGAGACACTGACGGCGGCCCTGCGCGACAGCGACGCCGCGGGGCTGCCGCAGATCGCTGTCGCGCCGAACCAGGGCAAGCTGCTCCAGCTGCTCGCCGAGATCCAGGGCGCCCGCCGCATCCTGGAGATCGGCACCCTCGGCGGCTACAGCACCATCTGGCTGGGCCGCGCGCTCCCGGCCGACGGCCGGCTGATCACCTTCGAGTACGACGCCACGCACGCCGAGGTCGCCCGCCGCAACCTCGCCCGCGCGGGCCTCGACAAGATCGCCGAGGTGCGGGTGGGCCCCGCGCTGGAGTCGCTGCCGAAGCTGGCCGAGGAGAACCCGGAGCCGTTCGACTTCGTGTTCATCGACGCCGACAAGGTGAACAACCCGCACTACGTCGAGTGGGCCCTCAAGCTCACCCGCCCCGGCAGCCTGATCGTCGTCGACAACGTCGTGCGCGGCGGGCGGGTCACCGAGGCGGGCAGCGCCGAACCGAGCGTGCGGGGCACCCGGGCCGCCCTCGAACTGATCGCCACCCACCCGAAGTTGAGCGGTACGGCGATCCAGACGGTGGGCAGCAAGGGGTACGACGGTTTCGCGCTGGCGCGCGTGCTCGCCTGACGCGCGTTTCCCCCTCCGGGACGCTCGGGTCCCCCTCCGGGGGCGCTCAGGTCTCGTGGTAGAAACCCACGTTCACGCTGTGCGGTCCTGTGCGGTCGAGGATGACGATCTCCCCCGAACCGCCCGCGGGGAGCTTCGCCGTCCCGCCGTACGGGACGGCCCGGGTCGGCAGTCCTGCCAGCGTCAGCCGTACCTCGGCGGAGGGCTCCGGGCGTGACCCGTGCAGCCAGGTGACCTGCCAGGTGCCGTCCGGGCCGCACAGGAACTCCAGGTGGACCCGGGAGACGAACAGCCAGTCGTCGGGGGTCGCGAGCCGGCACACGGCCCGGTCCCGGCCCACCCTCAGCACGGCTCCGGGGTCGCTCGGCGCGTCGGCCATCAGCATTCCGGCCGTCGCACCAGCGTCCGCCCCGGTGACCGAGGCCATGGTGAGTTCGAGCACGTGCGCTCCTTCGAGTTACAGCGTTCGTCCGGTCGCGGCGCGACGCTTCAACCCTCCTGGTACCGAGTGTGGTTGACGCGCCGCCGCCGCATGATAATTCGCCCGATCGTCCGATCGTGTGTCGTACGGCACAATGGACGCATGACCGAACGGAAGCCACCCGGGGTCAGCTTCGAGACCTGGGTCGACCGACAGATCCGTGAGGCGGAGGCCCGCGGCGAGTTCGCGGACCTGCCCGGTGCGGGCAAGCCCATGCCCGAGGTGACCGACACGTCGTACGACGAACTGTGGTGGATCAAGCGGAAGATGGCCCGCGAGGGCCTGTCGGTCCTGCCGCCGACGCTGGCCCTGCGCAAGGAGGCCGAGGACGCGCTCGCGGCGGCGTCGGTGGCGCCCTCGGAGCGGGTCGTGCGCCGGATCGTCGAGGACATCAACGCCAAGATCCGCGAGGTCATGTTCAAGCCGCCGCCGGGACCTCCCCTCGGCCTCAAGCCGTACGACGTGGACGAGATCGTCCGGGAGTGGCGCGAGCGCCGGGCCGGATGACCCCGTCGACGGGTGAGGCCGCGCCCCGGAACATGGTCCGGGGCGCGGCCTCGCTGTGGCACTCGACGGTTCGGCCTCCTGTCCGGCCTCCTGTTCTGTCTCCTACAGGTGCAGGAGCCGCTCGGTGACCTCGCGGTAGTCGCGCAGGGCGAGCCGCAGCTTCTCGGTGTCGGCCGTGTCGCTCTCACCGGCCGCCTGCCAGGTCGTCCGCAGGTTGCGGCGGCGCCGGGTCATGGCGTCCGTGAACTCTGTGGTCAGCTCCTCCAGGACGTGGTCCGCCTCCTCGACGGACGCCCGCGGGCCGTCCACGAACCCACCGACCGCGTGCTGCAGCCGCAACGCGTACTTGTCGCACTCGTCGTGCGACAGCAGCGCCCCGTGGCCGTCGCCCTGCGGACCGGTGTCGCGCTGCCCGGCCCGGGTGCGGTCGCCCTGCCCGGCGCGGGCGGAATCCGGCTGCATGGCGCGCATGCGGTCGCCCTGCGCGGCGCGGGAGGCGTCGCCCGTTCCCCTGCCGGTGGGCTCGTCGATTCCCGTACGGGTGGGCTCTTCCCTCCCCGTGCGGGTGTCGCGGGTCGCGCGGTCCTCGCCGCGCATACCCGGCGCGCCGCCGGCTGTCGAGCGGGACGGGTTCGCTGTCTCGCGGGAGCCCATGCCGCCGGGGGCCTCACCGGGGTCGCGGACGGCCGGGTCGGCCGGGGTGCCGGGTCCGGTCGCCGGAGCGACCTGGGCGTCCTGGGCGTGCCGATGGACGCGGGGGTCGACGTCCCCGCGACCCGTCATCGCCTCGCGACGCGGAGTGTTCTCATTCCCGTTGTCCGAAGTCATCCTCTTCACTTCCTCAACTCCCCTTCGCATGACGCCTGGTCAGTACCGACGGAACATGGGCGCGGTGGGAACGCTCGTCCGGGACGGATTCCGCGGCCGGGGCGGTGTCGGCGGTGTCCTGGCGGGCGTCCTCGCGAACCGGGGCCAGCAGCTCCTCGAAGAGGGCGCGGGCGTCCACCATGGACGCGCGGAGCTCCTCCGTGCTGCCGTCGGCACCCGAGGCGGGGGCGTACGTGGCCTGGTGGACGCGCCGGTAGCCGTGCAGATGGTGTCCGTGGTGGACGGAGAGCGCGTCGAGCTGCTCCTCGTAGCGCTCGCCGTCGGGGAAGCCGCGTACGCCGGCCAGCTCGGCGACCAGCCGGTCCGCCTCGGCCACCGCCTCCTGGGGCGAGTCGACGAAGCGTTCCTGAACGGCCCCCCAGCGGGCCGCGTACTCGTCGCGGGCCGCTGGCTCCAGCGGCCGTTCACGCAGCGAGCCGTGCCGCTTCACCCGCTCGGCGAGATCACGCTCGGCGGCCCTGGCGTCGCCGTCGTGCTGGGCGACGGCACGGTCGTACTCGGGCCCGAAGCGCCGCCGCAGTGTGCGCCCGCCCTGCGGCCTGCGGGCCAAAAGGATCAGCGCGGCCGCGACGACGGCGACCGCCACGATCACGATCAAAGCGATGATGAGGCCTGTGGACATGGGTGCCTTCCGGGGTTCTCGACCCGACGGGCCGGTTCGAGGACCGGGTTGCCCGGAACCCCGCACTCAAACGAACCCCTCACCGGCGCCCCGCCGAAATCCGCTTGCGAACCAGGGGCCGCGCCTCCCGACAATGACCGCCATGACCTGGACCATCGCCCCCGAGCCCTTCGACTCCTCCGTCGCCGCCGCACTGTGGCGCGCGTACTACACGGAGGTCAGCGACCGCTGGTACCTGCTGCACGAGGGGCACCCGACCGACCCCGAGGAACTGGAGCGGGAGATCGCGGCGACCACGGGTGCCGAGTTCCAGGCACCCGGCGGGGTGCTGCTGGTCGCACGGTACGGCGGCGCCCCCGGCGGCATGGCCGGGGTGCGGATGCTCGACGCCACGACGGGTGAGCTGAAGCGCGTGTTCGTGCGCGAGCAACTGCGCGGCAGAGGCGGCGCGCCACTGCTGCTCGCGGCGGCCGAGGAGGCGGCGCGCGGCCTCGGCGCCGAGCGGCTGGTCCTCGACACCCGGGGCGACCTGACGGAGGCACGCGCCCTGTACGCGCGGCACGGCTACGAGGAGACCGAGCCGCACAACGACGAGACCTACGCCGACCACTGGTTCACGAAGAAGCTGACGCCCTGAAGCGGTTCACGACGAGGCCGACGCCCTGAAGTCCGACGGAGGACTCACGGCGGTGTGCGGATTCACGCCGGTGTCCCGCGCGGATGCGCACGCGGCACCGTCCCGTCGTGCGGCCGCTCCCCGTCGGAGCCGCACAGCTCGCCGTTCAGCTCCTTGACCAGCTTGGTCAGATCGGTCGGGCGGTCCGGACCCCACCAGTCGCCGAGCAGCTCCGCCAGGGACTCCTCACGGGCCTCGGCCAGCCTCCCGGCGACCTCGCGGCCTTCGTCCGTGAGGACGAGGTCGAGCCCTTCGCGGGCGGCGAGGCGGCGCTCCTCCAACTGCCGGGCCGCGGCCAGTACGACGGGCAGCGGTACGGTGCTGCGCTCGGCCAGCAGCGCGGGTTCCGCCCAGCCGTACTTCTTGATCCGCAGCAGCAGCCAGCTCGCGGCGGGCAGCAGGTCGTACCCGGCCCGCACGGTGATCTTCTCGTAGATCTCCCGCCGCCCCTCCCGGGTGCCGAGCAGGGAAAGCGCGCGGCACACCTCGTCGTACGACGACCGCTCCACGGGATTGGTGGCGAGCGTCTCGGTGATGTCGGGTGCCGTGACCGAACCCCGCAGTTTGTCCTCGCGCAGGAACCAGGCCAGGACGAAGCCGAGCAGGGCGACCGGGGCGGCGTACAGGAAGACGTCGGTGATCGACGAGGCGTACGCGTGCAGGACGGGCTGGCGGAGCGCGGACGGCAGGTCTGCGATGCCCTTCGGGTCGGCCTTGAGGCTGTTCGGCGTGATGCCGGCGGGGAGTTGCCTTCCGCTCAGCACGGCCACCAGGTTGTCGCCGAGGCGGCTCGCGAAGACGGTGCCGAAGATGGCCACGCCGAACGAGGCGCCGATGGACCGGAAGAAGGTGGCGCCCGAGGTGGCGACGCCCAGATCCTCGTACGAGACCGCGTTCTGCACGATCAGGACCAGGACCTGCATGACCAGGCCGAGGCCCAGGCCGAAGACGAGGAAGTACACGCTCATCTCTCCGGTACTGCTGTGCTCGTCGAGCTGATGGAGCAGGAGCAGACCGAGCGCCGTGACACCGGTGCCCACGATGGGGAAGACCTTCCAGCGTCCGGTACGGCTGACGATCTGCCCGGAGACGGTCGAGGACAGCAGCAACCCGAACACCATGGGCAGCATGTACACGCCGGACAGGGTGGGGCTCACACCCCGGACGACCTGGAGGAAGGTCGGCAGATAGGTCATCGCGCCGAACATCGCGAAACCGACGATGAAGCTGATGACGGCGGAGAGGGTGAAGGTGCGGACGCGGAAGAGCCTGAGGGGCAGGACGGGTTCGGCCGCCCGCTGCTCCACCGCCACGAAGGCCACGGCGAGCAGGACACCGAGCACCGCGAGACCGATGATCTGCGGCGAGCTCCACCGCCAGGTGGTGCCGCCGAGCGAGGCCACGAGAACGAGACAGGTGGCGACCGCGGCGATGAGGAACGTGCCGAGGTAGTCGATGACGTGCTTGGCGGACTTTTTCGGGATGTGCAGGACCGCCGCGATCACGATGAGCGCGACCACGCCGACCGGCAGGTTGATGTAGAAGACCCAGCGCCAGCCGAGGTGCTCGGTGAACAGCCCGCCGAGCAGTGGCCCGAGCACGCTCGTCGCACCGAAGACAGCTCCGAACAGCCCCTGGTACTTGCCCCGTTCGCGCGGCGAGACGATGTCGCCGACGATCGCCATGGACAGCACGATGAGCCCACCGCCACCGAGGCCCTGAAGGGCCCGGAAGCCGATCAACTCACCCATGTTCTGCGCCATTCCGCACAATGCGGACCCGACGAGGAAGATCACGATCGCGGCCTGGAACAGCTTCTTCCGGCCATACTGGTCGCCGAGTTTGCCCCACAGCGGAGTGGCCGCGGTCGACGCGAGCAGATACGCGGTGACCACCCACGACAGGTGCTCCAGCCCGCCCAGGTCGCTGACGATGGTGGGCAGCGCGGTCGACACGATCGTCTGGTCGAGGGCGGCCAGCAGCATGCCGAGCAGCAGCGCGCCGATCGAGACGACGACGCTGCCGTGCACCGGCGCCTCCTTGGCGTCGACGGCGGCCGCCGAGCGCCTCCGCACGGCCGACTCGTTCACACCGTACGGGGGGTCGTGCGGCGGCGCGTCCGGGTCGTGCACATCACCGGGTGTCTCGCCCGTCATGCGGACCTCCCATGAGCCCCTGGGGTGCCGGTCACCCTCCATGGTGGTCGGTATGGCGGGTTATGGCCTGTTGAAGCTTGTAACGGGTGCGGAAGGCGGGATTCCGGGGGCTCCTGGGAGATGGTGTGGTGGATGTGGCTAACCTCGGGAGTTCCGAGGGGGCGAGTCTCAGGGGGAGGGACCCAACGCGTGACTGAACCGAATGGGCATGTCTGCCCAGAGTGCGCCGCGCCCCGGACGCCGGACGGCACCCCGTCCTGCGCCTGCACCCGGCGCGCGTCCGACGCCCTGCGCGACGCGCGCACGGCAGAGGCGGCAGCGGCGGAGGACTTCGATCCCCTGCGCATACGCCCGTACGTGGATCTGCCGGCGACCGAGTCCTCGCCCTCCCCTTCCCCCGCCACCATGCGTCTGCGTACGGTGCCGTCGGAGGCCGCCACCGCCGCAGGACACGTCGACTCCGGGAACGAACCCCCGTACCCGCCCCCGGCCCCCTTCCTGGAGGAACCTCCCCGGCGCCGACGGCGTACGGCCCTGCTGGCCGTGACCGGGGCCGCGGTGGCGGTCGTGGCGGCGGCGGGGTTCGCGAGCGGGCTGTTCTCGTACGACGCCCCCGCGCGGGACAGGGCACTGCCGGACGATGTACGGGCGAGCGTGCCGGACCCGTCACCGACGTCGACGTCGACGTCGGCGCCGTCGTCCCCGTCGTCACGATCAGACTCGGGGTCGGCCCCCGAGGGCGCCACGTCCCCCACCGCCACGGCAACGACAACGACCGCGCCACCCCCGTCCCCCAGCGGAAGCCCGTCCCCCTCGGCGTCGGCGTCGGCGACGCGATCACAGCCGCCGACGCCCTCACCGTCATCCACACCCACGCCCACCGCGGCCGCGTCGTTGGCGCCGGGCCAGGGCTCCACGGGCGATCAGCCCGCCCGGACCCTGCGCCGCGGCGACAAGGGCTCCGAGGTCACCGAACTCCAACTGCGCCTGCGCCAGTTGTCCCTCTACACCGGCAAGGCCGACGGTACGTACTCCGGCCAGGTCGAGGACGCGGTACGCCGCTATCAGTGGGCGCGTGGCATCAGGGGCGACGAGTCCGGGGTGTACGGGGCGGCGACACGGACGAGCCTCGAGGGCGAGACGAGGACGCCGTAGCGGTCCGGCGGGTTCGGTGAATTCCTCGACTGCGGCCCGCCGAGAGCCGTTCACCCAGTTCCCCACGCCCCCAAGACGGGGCCGCGCCCCGCATCCCCCGCCCGCGCGATTGGTTTGGCTGCGGGGCGATGGGGGCCGATCGCGCAGTTCCCCGCGCCCCTGAGGCGGGGACTTCGCCCCCCATCCCCCGCCCGCCCGATCCGTTCGGCTGTCGGCCGGTGGGGGCTTGGCGCGCAGTTCCCCGCGCCCCCAAGAGGGGGCTGCGCCCCCCATCCCCCACCCGCCCGATCCGTTCGACTGTCGGCCGGTGGGGGCTAGGCGCGCAGTTCCCCGCGCCCCTGAGGCGGGGGCTCTTGTCGGCGCCGGTTCGTGTGTGCAGCCTGCCCGGCGTTGAGGACGAGGCCGTTCAGGCCGATGGGAGGGCCGGGGCGTAGCCCCGTGGCCCAGGGGCGCGGGGAACTGCGCGATCGGCCCCCACCCGCCCGCAGCCGACGGACACACCCCGGGGGTCTGGGGGCGGAGCCCCCAGGTAGGGATGATGGGGGTCCCCCTGCTCGAGCGAAGCCGAGAGCTTGGGGGAGGGTAGGGGCGGCGGGGGCGAGGAAACCCGGTGTCAGCCGACGTGCAGGCGTATCGTCCCGTCCCCGACAACCTCCACCCGCACCTGCGTCAGATCACGCACGACGACATCCGGACGATGGAAGCCGGCCCGGGGCCCCACCCCGACCACCCGCATCCCCGCACCCCGCCCAGCGGAAATCCCGGCCCCCGAGTCCTCGAAGACCACACAGTCCTCAGGCGCCACACCCAACTCGGCAGCACCCTTCAGAAATCCCTCGGGATCAGGCTTGCTCGCACCGACGGACTCCGCGGTGACCCGCACATCGGGCAGCCCCAGCCCGGCGGCAGCCATCCGCGCCGTGGACAGCCCCACATCCGCTGAGGTGACAAGGGCATGCGGCACCCCGCCCAGCGAGGCAAGAAACTCCGCGGCACCCGGAATCGCGACGACCCCGTCCATGTCGGCGGTCTCCTCGGCGAGCATGCGCGCGTTGTCGGCGTAGTTCTGCTCCATCGGCCGGTTCGGCAGCAGCACCGCCATCGACGCGTACCCCTGCCGCCCGTGGACGACCTTCATGACCTCGTCCCCGTCCAGCCCGTGCCGCTCTGCCCAGCGGCGCCAGCAGCGCTCGACCACGGCGTCCGAGTTGACGAGGGTGCCGTCCATGTCGAGCAGGAGGGCGCGGGCGGTCAGAACGGTGGTGGCCGTCATCGGCAGGCTCCAGGGCGCGGGGGAAGGGGCCGGGGGCGTCCATTGGATCAGCACCGGGTCCCCCGGGGACAAGGCGGCCCCGCCCGCCGGTCAGGGAGTGCGGACGGGAGCCACTTTGTTTCTCTACGATACAAAACGAGGGGGACCGGCGCCACCACCTCCGACCAGGACGAGCGCCGGACCCATCGACGACACCCCGACGGACGAGCCTCGGACCCATCGACGCCACCCCGACGGACGAGCCTCGGACCCTTCGACGACACCCCGAAGAGCGGGGCGCCGACGGCTCAGGCCGCCACCGCCCCGTACAGACTCCAGACCCCCAGCGCCAGCATCAGCATGGCCGCGACCTTGGTGATGAGCTCCAGCGGAACCCGCTTCATCAGGGCCTTGCCGCCGACGATGCCGAGTCCGGCCACCGCCCAGAGCGCGAGCACCGCACCGAGGCCGACCGAGAGCGGGTCGTCGTACCGGGCCGCGAGGTTCGCCGTCATGATCTGCGTGAGGTCACCGAACTCGGCGACCAGGATGAGCATGAAGCCCGCCCCCGAGACCTTCCAGAAGCTCTGGTTCGCGGGATCGCGGATCTCCTCCTCGTCCTCGCCCTTCTTCAGGAGCAGCACGGCGGCACCGGCGAGGAACAGCACACCCGTGACCGCGTGCACGATCTGCTGCGGCAGCAGGGTCAGCACACTGCCCGCGGCGACGGCGAGCGCGACGTGCACGGCGAAGGCGGCGGCGACGCCGGCGAAGACGTACGAGGCGCGGTAGCGGGTGCCGAGGACGAGCCCGGCGAGCGCGGTCTTGTCCGGCAGCTCGGCGAGGAAGACGACGCCGAAGACGAGCGCCATCACGGTGATGCTGATCAAAATCCCTCAATCGGTCGGGGCTGCCCCACCGAGAGTGCTGTGACTGCTGCGCGACACCTCGGCACGGCAGCACACATCGGCGCCCGCACGAGGACGTACGCGCGGACAGTGCACTGCTCTGCCGAAGGTCTCGCTGGCCGACCGTGACGGTCTGCCTCCGGGCGCCGGCTCAGACGAGCTGAGCAGTATGTCGACGGTCCGGCGAAGAGCTACTCCCCTTCTGCGCCACCCATCGTACGGGATGACGAAACGGGCCGGACAGGGCCATAGGTCCCAAGCCCCTCACAGCACACCTCGACACCCGCCCCGATCCACAGAAAACGATGACCCCGAACCCCTTGGCATGTCATGCCCACGTCACTAGCTTCTTACCTGCCTCACACCTTCCGGAAATGCGGCACCGCGAGCATGGGCCCGCTCGCCCCAACGTCCCCCCACCTCAAGGGAGTTCGCATGCCAAAGGTCTACGCGCGTCGACGGCTGAGCATACTCGCAGCCTTCACCGGCCTGATAGCCATGGTCGGGATTTTCAACGGCCCGACCGCCTCCGCCGCGCTCCCCACCCCGGTCAGCGCCGCCACCGCGCGCACCTACCTCGCCTCGCTCACCGTGGCGACGGAGAACCGCACCGGCTACAACCGTGATCTCTTCCCCACCTGGATCACCATCAGCGGCACCTGCAACACCCGTGAGTACGTCCTCAAGCGCGACGGTTCGAACGTCGTCACCAACTCCGCCTGCACCGCCACCAGCGGCACCTGGTACTCGGTCTACGACGGCGCCACCTGGACCGCCGCCTCCGACCTGGACATCGACCACCTCGTCCCGCTCGCCGAGGCCTGGGACTCCGGCGCCAGCGCCTGGACGACCGCCCAGCGCCAGGCCTTCGCCAACGACGTGACGCGTCCGCAGCTCATCGCCGTCACGGACAACGTGAACCAGCAGAAGAGCGACCAGGACCCGGCCGAGTGGATGCCCCCGCTCAGCTCCTACGCCTGCACCTACGTCCGCGCCTGGGTCCAGGTGAAGTACTACTACAACCTCAAGGTCGACTCGGCGGAGAAGAGCAAGCTCAGCTCGGTCCTCAGCGGCTGCTGATCCCCGCACCGATCCCCGCACCTCTCCCCCCACGGGATCTCCCCACCGGTCCCCTCCCCCCACGGAATCCGGCGCAGTTCCCGGAACCTCCCCGTTCATCTCCGTCGTTCCGTACCGTACGGGGCGACGGAGAGGGGTGATCACCTTGGCGGAACTGCGCCTGGGACCGCTGCTGAGGTACGTCGACGGCTCGTCCGCGACCTTCTGGGTCGAGGCGAGCCGTCCGTGCACCGCCGAGGTGCGCTGCGCCGACGGCGCCCGCGGCTCGGCCCGCACCTTCCAAGTCGCCGGGCACCACTACGCGTTGGTGCCGGTGAGCGGTCTGACCCCGGGCACGGACACCGCCTACGAGGTACTGCTGGACGGCGTTGGTGTCTGGCCGCTGCCCGGCTCCCCCTTCCCGCCCTCGGTCGTCCGCACCCGGGGCGAGGGAGACGCCGTCCGTGTCACCTTCGGCTCCTGCCGCTGGGCCGCGCCGCCCGCGGACGAGAAGGACCCGGTCGGGCCCGACGCGCTGGACACGCTGGCGGCCCGTGTCGCGAGCGAGCCCGGGAGCGAACGGCCGGACGTCCTGCTCCTGTTGGGCGACCAGGTGTACGCCGACGAGACCTCGAAGGCCACCCAGCGCTGGCTCGCCGCCCGCCGCAACCTCGCGGACCCCCCGGGCGACCAGGTCGCGGACTACGAGGAGTACACCCGCCTCTACTACGAATCGTGGCTCGACCCGGAAGTCCGCTGGCTGCTGTCGACCGTGCCCAGCTGCATGATCTTCGACGACCACGACGTGATCGACGACTGGAACACCAGCGCCTCCTGGCTCGCCGACATGCGGGCCACGGTGTGGTGGCGCGAGCGGCTGATGAGCGGCCTGATGTCGTACTGGGTCCACCAGCACCTCGGCAACCTCTCACCGCGCGAACTCGCCGAGGACGCCCTGTACGCCGCCGTCCGCGAGACCCCCGACGGCACCGACGTGCTGAGCGCCTTCGCCGCCCAGTCCGACGCCGATCCGGCCTCCGTCCGCTGGAGCTACCGCCGCGACTTCGGCCGCGTACGGCTGCTGATGGTGGACACCCGGGCGGCCCGCGTGCTGGCCGAGGACCGGCGGGCGATGCTGGACGCGGGCGAGGAGCGGTGGCTGCGCGAGCAGGCCCTGGACGCGCCGGGCTCCTGCGACCACCTCCTGATCGGCACCTCACTGCCCTGGCTGCTCCCCCACCTCGTGCACGACGCCGAGGCATGGGACGCCGCCCTGTGCCGGGGTGAACGGGGCCCGCGCTGGGCCCGGTTCGGGGAGAAGCTGCGCCGCCGGGCCGACCTGGAGCACTGGGCTGCCTTCCCCGCGTCCTTCGCCGCGCTCGCGGAGCTGATCGCCGAGGCCGGTTCCGGGCCGGACGCCCCGGCGACGGTGTCCGTGCTGTCCGGAGACGTCCACCACGCCTACATCGCCGAGCCCCAGTGGCCTTCCGGGACCTCTGGGACGCCCGACTCCCGCTCCCCCGACGCCCGCGTCCTCCAGCTGACCTGCTCCCCCGTCCACAACTCCATCCCCCTCTCCATACGGCTCGGCTTCCGCTTCGGGTGGAGCGCGGTCGGGCGGGCGATCGGGCGCCGGTTCGCCGGGCACGGCAAGTGCGACCGGCCACCCGTCGACTGGCGTAAGACGGGAGGCCCTTGGTTCGGCAACCAGCTCATGACCCTGACCCTGCACGGACGTTCGGCCCGGCTGCGGCTGGAGCAGGCCCGCGCGGGGAAGGGCGGGGGCGCCGCCCGGCTGCGGACGGTCATGGAGTCCGATATCGGTTCACGAACGTCCGAGATCGGTTCATGAGCGTGCCAGATCGGTTCATGAGCGTCCCAGATCGGTTCGTGAGCGTCAGCGGTCGCCCTCGGTCGCCCTCGGTCGTCCGCAACGCGCCTGTGAAGCAAGCGTGATAGCGGTGCGAGGGGTGCGTGAGGGACCCGTGAGATACCCGTGACGCATCCCACAGCGGACGGCGATCCTCCCGCCCGGGGCTCGGTTCGGGTTCTCGCCGACGGCATGATGAGGCGGACCGTCCGCTTCCAGGGGACCTTCCCGTGGAGCTCCCAGCGGGCGGTTCGCCGTCATGCGCCCCCCATGCCCGGGAGTCACACCTTTGTCTGCAGTGAGCGCCGCGCCCTCCGGGACCACCCCTGCCGTCGATGTGTCCCTCGCCGTCGTCGGCGCGGGACCGCGGGGCACCAGCGTCCTTGAACGCCTGTGCGCCTCCGCGCCGGAGCTGCTCCCGCCCGGAGCACGGCTGACGGTCCACGTGGTCGACCCGTCGCCGCCCGGCCCCGGCCGCGTCTGGCGCACCGCGCAGTCGCCGCATCTACTGATGAACACCGTGGCCTCGCAGGTGACCCTCTTCACCGACGACAGCGTGGACTGCTCGGGCCCGGTCCGCCCCGGGCCGAGCCTGCACACCTGGGCGGGCGGCGAACTGGGCCCGGACGACTACCCGACCCGCGCGCACTACGGCCGCTACCTGGAGTGGGTGTTCGCCGAGGTGGTGCGCGGGGCGCCGCCCGCAGTGCGCGTCGAGGTGCACGCGGCGCGCGCGGTACGGCTCGACGACGCTCCCGACGGCCGCCAGACCCTCACCCTCGACAACGGGCGCGCGCTGCCGGAGCTGTCCGCGGTCGTCCTCGCCCAGGGCCATCTGCCGACGGCCCCGGACCGCGCCCACCGCGACCTCACGGCGTACGCCGAACGGCACGGCCTGCGCCACATCCCGCCCGCCAACCCGGCGGACGTCGACCTGTCCGCCCCCGCTCCCGGCGAACCGGTCCTGCTGCGCGGCCTCGGTCTCAACTTCTTCGACCACATGGCCCTGCTCACGACGGGCCGCGGCGGCCGCTTCACCCGCACCGCCGAGGGCCTGCGCTACCTCCCCTCCGGCCACGAGCCCCGCCTGTACGCGGGCTCACGCCGCGGTGTCCCGTACCAGGCCCGCGGCGACAACGCGAAGGGTCCCTACGGCCGCCATCTGCCCCTCGTCCTCACCGACGAGGTCATCGCCGGCTTCCGCAAGCGCGCCGACTCCGGTGAGGCGCCGGACTTCCTGGGCGAGATATGGCCGCTGATCGCGAAGGAGGTGGAGACCGTCTACTACGAGGGTGTGTGCGTCGGGCGGTGGGAGCGTCCGAGGCTGCTGGAGTTCAGGGACCGTTTCCTCGCCGCCGCACACCGGAGCCCTCAAGAGGCCCGCGTCCTCGACGAGTTCGGCATCCCGCAGGGCGATCGCTGGTGCTGGGACCGCGTTTCGCGCCCGTACGCCGGTCACGACTTCGCCACGCCGGACGCCTGGCGCTCCTGGCTGCTGGCGCATCTGCGCGAGGACGCCGAGCAGGCCGCGCTCGGGAACGTCGACGGTCCCCTGAAGGCCGCCCTGGACGTGCTGCGCGACCTGCGCAACGAGGTGCGGCGGATCGTGGACCACGGGGGCCTGCCGGGTGGCTCGCGGCGCGAGCACCTGGACCGCTGGTACACGCCGCTCAACGCCTTCCTCTCCATCGGACCGCCCCGCCGCCGCGTCGAGGAGATGGCCGCGCTGATCGAGGCGGGTGTCCTGGACGTCCTGGGCCCCCGGCTGGAAGTGCGGGCCGAGGACGGGGGATGGGTCGCGCACTCCCCCGACGTGCCGGGTTCGACCGTCCGCGCGACGACGCTGATAGAGGCGCGGCTGCCGGAACCGGACCTCAGGCGGACGGGCGACGAACTGCTCACCCGGCTGCTGAGGACGGGCGAGTGCCGCCCGCACACGAGCGACGGTTACGAAACCGGGGGGCTGGACGTAACACCGCGCCCCTACCGCCTGATTGACCGTCAAGGTCGGCCGCACGAACGGCGGTTCGCCTTCGGGGTGCCCACGGAGGGCGTGCACTGGGTGACCGCGGCCGGGGCCCGGCCGGGTGTGGATTCGGTCACGCTTTCGGACGCCGACGCGGTGGCGCGGGCCTCACTACGTGCGGCGACAGCCGAAACGGAAGCCCAAGCGGAACCTGGACCATGGCTAAATGTTGAACTTGCAAGCATTGATTAGGTTCCCCTAACGTTGATGACTCACTCGGTTCCGCCCCCCAGGATCCGGTTCCCCACGGACCGGACCAGACCGAAGGAGTCCCCCACATGACCGACCGCCTCAACAGCGCTCAGCCGTACGCCATCGGCCTGTTGCGCATCGTCATAGGCCTGCTCTTCGCCGTGCACGGCGCCGCCTCGCTGTTCGGTGTCCTCGGCGGCGCGGCCGGCACCGACGGCGGCTCCATCCCGTCCGGCACCTGGCCGGGCTGGTACGCGGCCGTGATCCAGCTCGTCGGCGGTGCCCTGGTGCTGCTGGGCCTCGGCACCCGCGGCGCGGCGTTCATCGCGTCGGGCTCGATGGCGTACGCGTACTTCGACGTGCACCAGTCGACGGCCCTGTGGCCGATCCAGAACGGCGGCGAGCTCTCCGTGCTGTTCTGCTGGACCATGCTGCTGCTGGTCTTCACCGGCTCCGGCGCGCTCGGCCTCGACCGGCTCCTCGCCGGGCGCACGGCCGCGTCCCGCGCGGACGAGCGGGCCTCGGAGCCCGTCGCGGCCTGACCCTGCCACCGCCCGGCCCGGCGCCCGCCTCCCGCACCCGGAGGTGGGCGCCGTCCCGTACCGCGCTCCCTCAGGCCGTCCCGGCGCCACGACCGTGGGGCTGCGGGTGACCGGTCGCTCCCGCCGTGAGGAGCACATGAACCCCCAGTGACCCTCCTGTCACACCCGCCGCGTACGCTGTATGGCTGTCACAGGCCGCCTGCCGCTCCCCGCGAGTAGCGGCGAGGTCGTGCCAACGGGGGAGTACGGGGGAGTTTCGGTGCTGGAGAGTGTGGGGCCGCTGACGGGCAGCCCATGGATCTACGCGGCGGTGGCCGTCTCGGTCCTGCTGGACGTCTTCCTGCCGGTCCTGCCGAGCGGCGTCCTCGTCATCACGGCGGCCACGGCAGCGGCGGCGGGCTCGGCGGGGGCCGTCGTCGGGCAGGCGGTGCCCAACATCATGGCGCTCACCCTCTCCGCGGCCACCGCCTCGGTCCTCGGTGATCTGGTGGCCTACCGGCTGGCCTGGCGCGGCGGCGAACGCCTGGACCGGGCCATAGCCCGCTCGCGCCGGCTGTCCAGCGCGCAGGAACGTCTCGGCGCGGTCCTCGCGCGCGGCGGCGGCGCCCGGGGCGCGCTGGTCGTCCTCGCCCGCTTCGCGCCCGCCGGACGCTCGGTCGTCTCACTCGGCGCGGGCGCGGCCCACCGCCGGGTCCGCGAGTTCCTGCCGTGGTCGATCGTGGCGGGCCTGGCCTGGGCCGCCTACAGCGTCGCTCTCGGCTACTTCGGCGGCCAGTGGCTGGGCGCGAGCTGGCTCGCGACCGGGGTGTCGTTCCTGGCGCTGTTCGGCGCGGGGGCGGGCGCGGCCTACCTGATGCGCCGTCCCGCACCCCAGGAGTCGGGCACCGGCGCCTGACCCACGAACGCACGGACCTGCGGATATTGCGGATATTGCGGATATGCGGACCTGCGGACACGCGGGGCGCTATCCGGCGCGGCCGGGCTGAGCGGCCCCGCGTACCTCCAGGCCGTCCAGCAGTTCGGCGGTGGCGGCGGCGATCGCCTCGACCGCGCGGTCGAACACCTCACGGTTGTGGGCGGCCGGGGCGCGGAAGCCGGACACCTTGCGGACGTACTGGAGGGCGGCGGCCCGGATCTCCTCCTCGGTGGCCTCTTCGGGGAGCACGGGCGGGCGGAGTGTCTTGATGCTGCGGCACATGCGTCCAGTCTCGCGCGGCCGGTCGGAACCCGGGGCATCGGTCCTGCTGCCGTAGCGGGATGATCTACGTCGAGGCGGCCACCTTCCGGGGCCGACCGACGAGAGGATCGAACAGTCATGACCAAGGACCAGTCGAAGGAACGGGCCGCGGAACAGGCCGAGGAACGGGACGCGGAACGGGTCGCAGACCGGTCGACCGTGGCGGTACTGGGCCCGGGCGGCGTCGGCGGACTGCTGGCCGCGCTGGTGGCCCGGGCCGGACACCGGGTGATCTGTCTGGCCGGGGACGAGACGGCGCGGGCGCTGCGCACGGACGGCATCCGCGTCCGCAGCGGCCGGTTCGGGGACTTCACGGCGGCCGTGGAGGCCGACACCGAACTGCGCGAACCGGTCGACGCCTGCCTGATCTCGGTCAAGCACACCGCGCTGGACGCGGCCCTGGAGCGGGTACGGCCGGAGGTGCTCGGCGACGGCCTGCTGGTCCCGTTCCTGAACGGTGTCGAACACCCGGCGGCCCTGCGAGCCCGCTACGGTGCCGCCCGTGTCGCCCCTGCCGTCATCCGTGTCGAGTCGACCCGGACCGCCCCCGGGGTGATCGAACACGGCAGCCCCTTCGCCGAGATCGACCTGACCGGCGAGAACGTGCCGCGCGGCCGGCTGGACGCGCTCGCCGGGGTGTTGGCTGCGGCAGGCCCCACCGTCCGCGTGCTGGACGACGAGGCGGCCACGCTGTGGGCGAAGATGTCGTTCCTCGCGCCGTTCGCGCTGCTGACGACCCGTTACGGGGTGCCGCTCGGCGAGGTCCGTGCGCGCCACCGCGAGGAGTTGACGTCCCTGGTGGCGGAGACGGCCGCCGTCAGCCGGGCGTGCGGCGCCCCGGCGGACCCTGCCGTGGCCCTCGCCCGCTACGACGCCTTCCCGCCGGACACCAAGTCCTCCATGCAGCGCGACGCCGAGGCGGGCCGTCCGCTCGAACTCGACGCGATCGGCGGCGCGTTGCTGCGGGCCGCGGACCGGCACGGGGTGGCCGTGCCGGTGGCGCGGGGGCTGGTGAGGGAGTTGGAGGAGCTGGAGGGCAACCGCCGCCGCTGACCCTGCCTACGGCTCAGGCGTGGGTCTTGGCCAGCACTTCCAGGATCTCGTCCGTCGTGCCCGTCTCACCGAGACGCGGGAAGATCCGCTCGACGCTGTTGCGGTGGGTCTCGGCGTCGATGTCGGACATGGCGTCGGTGGCCAGGGTGACGTGGTAGCCGTGCTCGTGGGCGGCGCGGGCGCTGGACTCGACGCCGATGCTGGTGGCGATGCCGACCAGCACGATCTGGGTGATCTTGCGGCGGCGCAGCTGCAGGTCGAGGTCGGTGCCGTAGAACGCGCCCCAGTTCCGCTTGGTGACGACGATGTCCTCCGGGTGACCGGCGAGCTCGTCGACGAGGACGTCCCAGCCCTCCGGCCAGACACGGGGGGCGCGGGCGGGGCCGTCGATGCGCCCGGGGACGCCGTCCGCGCCGTCGGCGGCGGCGGTGACCCGGACGAGGACGACGGGGAGGCTCTGCTCGCGGAAGGCGTCCGCGAGCCGGGCCGCCCGCTCCACGACCTCGGCGGCCGGGTTCGGGGCGAGGCCCGGGTTTCCGGCGATGCCGTTCTGCAGGTCGATGACGACGAGCGCGGTGTTCGGGTCGAGCGTGGTGACAGCCATGGTCAGGCCTTTCGGGGGGTGGAGGGCGCGAGGGTGCGCAGGGATCGGTCGAGCAGGGTCACCGCCAGGAGCAGCGCGGCTCCGGCGAGCATGAAGAGAGCCAGGTGGTGCAGGCCCCCGGTGTCGGCGCCATGGGGGAAGACGGCCGCGTCGGCGGCGGAGGCGACCATCGCGCCGAGGTACATGAAGGTGCGCAGGAGTCCGGCCGCGGAGCCCATGCGGGCGGGGTCGGCCTGCCGGTAGAGGGCGTTCTGGTTGGCGAGGCCGTTGAGGCCCTGCGGGATGCCCATGACGATCCCGACGGCGCCGAGCAGCCAGATCGCACTGTCGGAGTCCACGCCCAACAGCGCGGCACACGCGGCGATCTGAACCAGACTGCCCACGACGAGCTTGCCCCGGATCGCCTCGCGGCGCCCGGTGGCGGCGGAGACGGCCAGCGCGCTGAGCGACAGCGGCAGCAGTACGAGTCCGGCGGTGGCGGCGGACAGCTCCCGCCCCTCCTCCAGCCACTGCGTGAAGCCGTACAGGAACGCGTACGCCGTCGTGAAGCTGAGGAATTGACGCAGGAACGTCGCCAGCATGGGGACGTTGCCGCCGAGCACCCGCAGATCGATGAACGGCTCGGCGACGCGAACTTCCCGCAGGGCGAAGCCCGTTGCCGCGCCGACGGCGAGCACGAGCAGCCACCAGTGGTCGGCCCGCGGTTTCATCAGGAAGAACATGAGGGCGGCGAGCAGGCCGGCGAACAGCGCCATGCCGAGCGGGTCGACGCTCCGCTTCTCCCGCCGCCCGCCCGGACTCTTCGGCAGCCGCAGCACACCGAGGACCAGACAGGCCACCGACAGCGGCACGTTGACGAGGAAGATGGTGCGCCAGCCGCCCACGCCGATCAGCACTCCGCCCAGGGTGGGGCCGACGACGGAGACGGTCTGGGCGGAGACGGCGAGCGCGGTCAGTACCCCGGCCGGGCTGTCCCGCCCGGTGCGCTCGGCCTCACTGCGGGTGAGGCTCATCGAGGCGGGGTACGCGGCGGAGGTGCCGAATCCGAGCAGCACCCGGGCGGCGACCAGCGCGCCGAGGCTCGGAGCGAGGGCGCCGAGCAGCCCGGCGATCCCCACGAGCGCCGTCCCGATGAGATAGAGACGACGAGGTCCGTACGTGTCCACGAGCCGTCCGATGACGGGCTGCCCCACGGCGGTGGCCAGGTAGAGCCCCGTGACCAGCCAGGCCGTCTGCGCGGGCGGTGCCCCGAGCGCGGCCCCGATCGGCACCAACGCCACCGCGATCATGGCGGAGTTGATGGGATTCAGTACGGACCCCAGGACCATCGGGGCGATCAGCCGCAGGTCGAAGGAGTCCGCGGGGCGGGGGCGCGAGGGCCGGTCGGAGCGAGTGAGTCCGGATATCTTCGGCATCACGGCCGGGTGAGCCGTTCCAGTACCGCCATGGCCTCGATGACGGTCTGCCGCTCGGCCTCCGTGCAGCGGTCCTCGAAGGCCCTGGCCAGCCATTCCGCACGGGCCTGCCGGGTGCCCTCGATGCGCTCGCGCCCCGCGTCGGTGAGTGTGACGAGCTGCCGCCGGCCGTCCCCGGGGTCGGGGTTGCGCTCGATCAGCCCGTACTGGTCGAGCGCGGCAAGCGTGGCGGCCATCGACTGTGGGCGCACCCCCTCGGCGGCCGCCAGTCCACTGGCCGTCGCGGCGCCGCTCTTGCTCACCAGCGTGAGCGCGGACACCTGGGAGGGCGTGAGGTCCTGCGCCTCCCCCTCCGTCTCGGCGACCTCCCGGATCCGCCGCCGCAGCCGGTTGAACGCGACCCGCAGATCCCGCGCGGCACGCGCGGCGGACCCGGAGACGCCGTCGACACCTTCGGTGTCATCCCTGCTGTCTCCGCTGTCACTGCTGTCACTGCTGCCGTCCATGCCCCCACGCTAGGACCTTCAGTCCAGACTGTCCAGTTGAGGCTGCGCAGCCTGGGCTGAGCAATTCCGTGGTACGGGGAGAGCCGACGGAGCCGAAGAGAAATCCACGGGCGCTTCCCGCACGCCCCGGGCAGGATGTGCCCCCGTGAACCACATCCTGTGCGGGCTCGCCGCAAACCCGGCCCTCCCCGCCGAGCTGGTCGACCGACTGATCGCGGTCGCGATCGCAGACGCGGACGCGGGCGCGGGCGCGGAGATCGCCGCGGAACTCGCCGCCCGCCCGGACCTCGGCCACGCACAGGCACGCGCGCTGGCCGCACACGCCGAGGACATCGCCGTACACCTCGCGTACGAGGGACGGCTGACGTCCGCCGACATCGATCCCGTGGCCCAGCCGCAGGCCGCGCTCGCCCTGCTCGACACGGGGGCCGGGCCCCCGGAGTGGGCACGCCGCTTCGCGACGGATCCGGTCACCGAGCGCCGCGAGAAGCTGGCCGCCTGCCCGGACCTGCCACCCGATGTGACGGACACGCTCGCCGCCGACTCCAAGATCGCGGTCGTGGCCGAGCTCGCGCTGTGGACTACGCCGGACATGGCCGCCCGGCTCGCGCGACACCCGCACGCCGAGGTCCGCCGCGCGGTGGCGGCCAACGAGGCGACACCACCGGCCGTACTGGAGATGCTGCTGACCGGGGACGGGCTGCCTCCGGCGCGGCGCTGCCTGGTCTGCGACCGAGAGCGGACTCCGGCCGCCCACGCTCGCCCGCGCCCGGCCGACGACCTGCCGCCGGGCGCGTTCTGCACCGGTTCCCACGAGTCCACCCTGCACGAGATGGGGCGGCAGGCACTGAGCAACCCGGCTACTCCCGCCCGGGCCGCCGCCGGCTTCGCCGACCATTCCTCCGGCCTGCTGCGCTGGGCCCTCGCCGCCCGCCCCGACCTGCCCCCGGAGGCAGGGCGCCGGCTGGCCGAGGACCCTCTGCCCGGCGTACGGGCCGACCTCGCCGAGAACCCCGCGCTCGACGCCGCCCACTTGCGCGCGCTGGCCACCGACGTGAGTCCCGACGTACGGCGCAGCGTGGCCCACAATCCCCAGGTACCACTGGACGTGCTGACCTCCTTGGCGGGCACCGCCAAGATCGGCGCGACCCTGCTGCCGCGGATCGCCGCCGCCACCCCTACCGAGGTCGAGGAACTGGCCGAGTCGCGCGACCCGGTCGTACGGATGCTCCTCGCCGCACGACGCGATCTGCCGCCCGGGATCCGCGACGCGCTGGCCGCCGACACCGACGCGAAGGTGCTCAAGTCCATCGCCCCTCACCCCGGCCTCTCCGAGGCCAGGCTGCGCGCCATGATCGACCGTCACGGAGTCCGGGTGCTGGCCAGGGTGGCGACGAACCCGGACGCGTCGCCGTCCCTCCTGGAGCACGTGACGAGACACGACCCACCGGTCCAGAAGGCGTTCCGCGAGGTGGCCCGCCACCCGGGCGCGACGGCGCCGTCCCTGCTCGCCTGTCTGACCGACCGACAGGCGCGACCGGCAGCCGCCGCCCACCCGTCCCTCCCCGCGGAGGTCATCGTCGAACTGCTCGGCGACGACGAGGGGCGGGTGGCGGAGGCGGCCGCGGCCAATCCGTCACTGCCGCGGGCCGTGATGGCGAAGCTGACCCCCTGATCCCTCCAGGCCGAGGAGCGGCTCCAGCAGGCCGAGGAGCCGCTCCGGGCGGTGCAGCGGGATGATGTGTCCGCAGTTCTCGATGACGTGGCCGATCAAGTGGTCGGCCACCGGCCGCAGTTGTCGTTCGAGCGCGCTGCCCACGGGGTGGGCGCCGATGGCCGTGGTGGGCACGGCCGGCCGGACCGTCCGGACGGCTTCCTGGATCTGCCGGGCGCTTTCGGGCAGGGCCCGGTGGTACGAGAAGGCGCAGCGCAGGGCCTCGGTCCCGGTGTACGCGTGGACGAAGGCGTCACGGACAGTTCGGGCCGCCGCGACAGGACGCCGTCCGACGTGGACGCCCTACCCGTTCGCGTGAAGTCCCCGAAGGAACTCGCACCTCAAATTCGAACAGGCGTACCATTGCCGCGTGGCTGCGACCTATGACTTCCCGAGTGACCTCCTGGCCGGCCAGGAGGAGCTGCATCAGGTCCGGGCGGAGCTCCTGGCCCTGCTCAAGAAGCTCCCCTGGTCGGTGGAGCCCCTGGACGGCTTCAGCGACGACAAGGGCTGGCGCAAGGTGGAACGCCCCGCCTCCCCCGGCTGGACACCCGACGAACAGGCCGAGGTCGAGAAGCTCCGCCAGCGCGAACGAGAACTCGCCGTCTTCGTCACCTGCCACCGCTTCTGGTCGGAGGTCGCCCCACCGGACACGGTGGACGCCCGCGCGAAGCTGAAGCACGCCCACGAAGGCCCGCCACAAACGTCGTAAATCCGCGTCACTCCGGGTACAAGGGAGCCGCCACGCGGCAACAATGAGTCACCGGCGTTGACGCGGAGGTACTCATGCCCATGCTCCTCATCGAGGGCGACTACCGGATCCTGAACGCGAAACCGGACGGCGACACCGTCCGCTTCGACCCACACGACGCGGCCTTCTGGTACGAGATCCCCGGCACGCACAAGATCGACAAGACGCACCGGAACAGCCGTGGCGGCGCCAACCTGCGGCTCGACGCGATCGACGCGCTGGAGACCCACTATCTGGGCGCGGGCCCGCACGAGGTGCACCAGCCACTCGACCTCGCCCACGCCGCCCGCGACGAGCTGCTCGACTGGCTCGGATTCACCACCGTCCAGCACGCGGGCGAGAAGGTCACCGCCAGCACCCCGGAGAGCGTGCCCGGTTTCGTCCTGGCGAGCGCGATCGACGTGCACAGCCGCTGCGTCGCGCTGGCAGGTCGCGGCGCGCCACCCGCGGGCAAGAAGAGCGGCGACTGGATCACCGTGGACGTACCGCTGCTGCGCACCACCGCCAACCACCACCTGCTCGCGCTCGGCCTGGTCTTCCCGACCTTCTACTCGGACCTCTTCCCCGACCTGCGCACCGAACTGACCGCGGTGTCCCAGCAGGCGAGGTCGGCGGGGCTCGGCGTATGGGCCAAGGACAGGACGACCGCCGGCGCGGCGATCACCGGCCTGTCCTCCCTCACGGACGACCTGGTGCTGCTCCCGAAGCTCTTCCGCCGCCTCGCGGACCATCTGCGCTTCGCGCCCGACTCCTCGCTGGACTGCTTCCCCAGCTACCTCTTCGGCGGCGCCGACCGATTCCGCATCCTCTCCCAGGGCCCCACCGCCAAGACCCTCACCGGCCTGCACCACGTGGTCGAGGTCAACGCCGGAACGGTACGCATGACCCACCCGATCGAGGATCTGGTCTTCGCCGAGGAATGACGAGGCCGGACGTTCGACTGCCAGAACTCTCGATGGCCAGAACTCTCGCCCGTCCGAACTCCCGACCGTCCGAACTCCCGACCGTCAGGACTCTCGACCGTCAAGACTCTCGACCGTCAAGACTCTCGACCGTCAAGACTCTCGACCGTCAGGACTTCAGAAGTCCGCCCACCCACCAGTCACGCGGTTCACCCCGGACCACGGTGCGACGGCGCAGGGTTCCCTCGACGGTGAAGCCGAGCTTCTCCGCGAGTGCGCGGGAGGGCACGTTCCCGACCATCGCCCACCACTCGATCCGGTGCGCCCCGAGCACGGCGAAACCCCAGTCGCACAGAACCCGGGCCGCTTCCGCGGAGTACCCCCGGCCGCGCTGTTCCTTGGCCGCCCAGTAGCCGAGTTCGTAGACCCCCTCGGAGAGCCTCGTCAGACAGTACGAACCGACCAGGGCACCGTTGTCCGATCGGAAGGCACCCAGAATGTGGTCGCGATCCCCTGCCCAGCCCTGGGGCGCGGTCTCCCCGACGTACTTCTCGGCATCCTCACGCCGAAACGGCGACGGCGCCGGCGTGTAGAACTGGATGTCCTCGTCCTGACAGGCCGCGTACACCGCGTCCGCGTCCAAGAGGCCGAAGGGCCTGAGCAGAAGTCGCGCGGTCTCCAGAGTCACGGGATCCATGGCAGCAGTATGGCCAGCACCCACGGGCGCGACCACCGAATTTCCGGGGCCCACGGGTCCCGCTACGGCATGCCCGGCACGGTCCTGATCCAGCGGCGGAGCACCAGGCAGGAGATCACGGGGCACACGACAAGGGCGCAGACCCAGAGGAACATGGTGAAGGGGGAGATCGCGTAGTACTGCACGCGCTCAGGCAGGAGCGCGACCAGCCCCAAGCCCACGACGAGAACGGTCCACGTGCCGAGAACGACAAGTACGGCCTTGGACACGATCACTGCAGCACGCATGGCGGACGAGCATAGCCAACTCACGTCCTGAACCTGGTGGACCCAAAGGCGCGGAAAAATGCGCGATTATGGACGAAAGGGCTGTTTTGTTCTGTGCCAGGGAGTCACAGATGTACGCCTCGGACGATCTCCTTCGAAGGGCTGAGCCAGCGGCTCTTTTGACGCTGGACGGTGCCATCCGCAGTCTCAACGCTGCGATGGCCACGGCGCTGGGCAGGTCGGCGGAGGAGTGCCTGGGACGTGACTTCGGTGATATGTGGCCCGCAAACCAGAAGACGTCGGCCGAGAGTCTCGTGACCCACGCCGCCAGGACGAAGACGGTCGCGATGCGGGTGCTGGACTTCCCCGGGCGCGCCGGAGCACCCGTTACCTCTTTGATCGAGGCGCGGACGGTCGAGGATCCGACCGGTGACGAGCAGCTGGTCTGGGTGCACGAACTGGATGCGCGAAACGACCTGGCCAGCCTACTGATCCCGTTCCGGATGGCCACCACGGCCGCCAACCTCGGCCTGTGGATGTACTCACCTCAGGGACGCCTGCTGGAGTGGCTCGGTGGCGCACCCGCCGTGGCCGCGCTCTTCCCGGATCCCACTACGTCGCTCACCAGTGTGATCTCGGCAGTGCACCCTGACGACCGGGAGGCCTTGCAGCAACTCCTGCGCTCGGCCTCGGCCCAGCAGTCTCCCTGGGTGAGGCTGCTGTACCTTCCCCGGCACGAGGGCTGGCACCAACTGGCCGCCCAGACCCGTCGGATCCAGTTGGGATACGACGGCCCCGAGAGGGTCTTCGGGGTGGTCCGCGACGACACCAAGCAGGAGAAACGCAAGAGGAAGGCGCAGGCCGCACTGACTGCCGAGCGACAACGCGCCAAAGACATCGCCGACTTCTCCTCCGCCTTGATCACCGCAGCCACGGAACAGGAACTGCAGCAGGTCGCCCTGACCCGGCTCGCCGCAACCTTCGGCGCCACCGGCGCCCTGCTCGCACTCGTCGACGAAGGCCGCCTGCGCGTCTCCACCGATGCCGGGATAGCCATGTGGGAGGTCACAGCCCTGCACGGCCTGCCGCTGAACCATCCGAGCGCCCTGCCCGAAGCGATCCGCACCGGCAAGCCGCAGTTCATCGCCGACCGGAAGGATTACATCCACCGCTGGCCAGACGGGGCCGAATTTCCGCGGCTCGGCCGACTCGGCTCCGACTACGCCGTCTCCATCACCCCCCTCAGCGAGCACGGCAATCAACCGCTCGGGGCGTGGCTGGTGACCTACGGCAGCGGATACCGGCCGTCGCTGGACAAGCAGACCCTCATGGGCACTCTGGCCGACCTGGCAGGCCAGGCACTGAGGCGCATCAGGTTGCAGCAGGCGCGAGTCGAGCTGGCCACGGCCGTGCAGAAGACCATGCTCCCCACGTTGCCCGAGCACCTCGCGGGCCTGGAGGTCGCCGCCCGCTACCGGCCCAGCCGGGACGGGCTGGACATCGGCGGAGACTGGTACGACGCCTTCGTGATGCCCGACGGCGCGGTAGCCCTGGAGATCGGCGACGCCCAAGGGCACGACGTGGACGCCGCCGTAGCCATGGGACAGGTACGCGCCTCCATGCGCACGATCGCCGCCCACGAAACGGATCCCGCAACCGTGCTGACGCGCACCAACGAACTGCTGGTCACGATGGAGGCGGCACGGTTCGCCAGCTGCACCATGCTGCATATCGACCCGGTCGACGGACAGGTCACCGGCGCCAGCGCCGGCCACGTGCCGGTGCTGTGTGCGCGCAAGGACGGCAGCCACAGCATCCGCGAGCTGCCGGGCGGCCCGGTCCTTGGAATCGTGCCCGGCACCGAGTACCGCGAGGAGACCTTCACCCTGGACAAGGACGCCGCGCTGGTCATGGTCACCGACGGCTTGGTCGAAGGACCGGGCCTCACGTTGGACGCCGGACTGGAGCGAGCCGGAGCACTGGCCGGCGCGGCCCTCCATGACGGACTGAACGCCGAGCAGACCGCCGACCGCGTCCTCGACGCCGCGGTCGCGGTAGACCACCTCGACGACGTGGCCGTGCTGGTCATCCGACGCGCATGACGGCACCCTCGCCCTCACACCCCCGCCGCCCCCGTCGAGCGCTGCTCGATCTCGCCAAGTAAAGACCAAGGCCCAGATCTCCGGGTACCCACCCGCTGATCTGGGCCTCTCTCGTGTCCTGAGACTGGTGGGCGCGGACGGTTTCGAACCGCCGACATCCGCCTTGTAAGGGCGGCGTGACTGTTGATCGGGACGGCGCAGGTCAATCCCGCCGTAGCAGCTGCCCAGGTCGTCCGCGCATTCCGACTGCGGCGAACCGCCGTTGACCGTGGTTGACCGCACGATTTGGCACGCATGTGGCACGAAGCTGGCACGTCCTGGGCTGAGTACGCCCGCTTCCCCACTGAGCCAACTGAGCCACTGACGACGCTGCTAACGACCGATCGGAATCTCGTAGACGATCTCGCAGTGAGCGGCGGGCACCACGATGTCCGCCGTCTCTACGGGTCGCCCCTGGTTGCTGTAGTAGGTCCGCCGGATGTGCGTGACGAGCGCGGCCTTCTGGATGCCGAGAAGCGAGCTTTCCTCGGCGGTCGCCTGCCTGGGTTCCGGCTGCTCCACGGCGTGGCTGACGGTGATCCCGATCGCGGCCATGCGGTTCACGACGCCTGCCCCGGCGTGCGGCCCTCCCTCAGGGAGGACGACGAGCGTGCCTGCGGTGAGGTCGTAGGGCTCCCAGCTCGTCGACAGCTGTACTGGCCTGCCGTCGGCCAGGAACTCGTACGACGTCCGGACGCACATGGCACCCTCGTCGACACCCAGCCGTGCCGCGATGTCCGCAGGGGCCGGCACTTTCGCATCGGTCCGGCTTTCCCAGTCGCCCAGCTTGCCGACGGCTTTCATGTCCGCGCGGAACGGCGATCCGTTGGGCTGCTCGCGCGCTGAGGACCGAACAACTCGAACCCGTTGCTGAGGCTCGGCGACGTACGTGCCCGATCCGGCACGGCCTTCCAGCAGTCCCTGGGAGATCAGCAGCTCCTGCGCCCGACGGACCACGTTCTCGCCTACGCCGAACTCCTGGCCGATCTGGGCGCGAGAGGGGAGTCGGTCTCCCGGCTCCCACACGTGCTCCCCGATCCGCCGCCGGAGCTCGTCGGCGATGCGGAGGTAGGGCGGTTGCTCAGACATGTGGAAAATCTAGTCCACTAGCTCTAATCTAGTTAACTAGCTTCACTCAAAGTGATCGCC
>NZ_JBIBKX010000001.1:802081-803432 GCF_042959425.1 Streptomyces sp. NPDC007896
CGTCGGCGATGCGGAGGTAGGGCGGTTGCTCAGACATGTGGAAAATCTAGTCCACTAGCTCTAATCTAGTTAACTAGCTTCACTCAAAGTGATCGCCAGTTAACGGAGGCTGCCCTGTGCCCGCTTCGGGAGTTCGCGCGGCGGCCATCGCTGCCCGGCTGTCCGCCGTCGGACTCCCTACACGCGTGAAGGAACACGAGGAGTTCACGTCGGTCGAAGCGGAGGTGCCGGAAGAGCTCTCCGCCGAGTCATGGAGGGAGGCCCTGCAAGCGGCGGCCGAGGCTGATCGGTTCGGGCTCCTCGCCACGAGCCTCGGTGACCGCACTCTCTGGGCGGTCTTACGCAAAGCGGTCCCACGACAAGCGATGTCGCAGGACCGAGCCATCAGCAACAGGAGCTGATTCAGCGTGCTCAACCGTATCCGCCATGCCGCCACGCTCACCAAAGCGCGGCACTCATCCAGGGGCAGACATCGCCGCCCCTTAACGCCCTCCCGACCGTCGACCGCTCCCGCTTCTGTTGCGCCCGCCGACGAGCCGACGGTCACCTTGGCTCGGGCCTCCGACTTGGCGAGACATCGCTACGTGCTGACCGGCGAAGAGAACTCGCTCGTCCGCCCCTACATGCTGGCTTGGGAGAAGCGCGCTCGACAGCACCCGACGGTTGCCGTTGCTCCTCATCTGCCGACCGAAGCATGGCCGACTCCCGTGGAGGCCATCTGATGCCCTCCCGACAGCAGACCTCCAGTCCGGACGCTTCGGGCGCCTCCTACCGCTCGATCGCCTGCCGGATCGGCACGCATCACGCATGCGCGGAGTCCTCCCCAGTCTCGGCTCCGATCGACGTGCCCGTGATCTACGAAGCCTGCGGCTGTTCATGCCATCCGGTATCCGACTGCTCCACACCCGACGAACGTGAACCGCCGAGCGGTTGGACACCTGGCAGTGCTCCGACATCCAACCTCGAAATTGCCGGAGGGCAGACGCAGCGATGACGGAGGAGAGTGAACTGAGACTGCTCCCGTGGGTAGGGCCGGAGGGTAAACCGTGCTACCTGAGCACCAACGATGGTGACGGTTTCATGTCCCGCTTGGCGGACCGCATCGAGACGGATCAACTCGACGCGGCGTCCAAACTGCTGAAGCACACACTGCAAGTACTCGATCACCGAACGGGCGACTTCAACGAACTACCGCTTCTCACGGCCCAGCTAGCTGCGGCACTGGGGGACGTGTTGCGTGTAGCGACCAGCCGCGGAATGCGTCTGGCAACGCCAGAGCATCTTTGAGGGAGGCACGGCCATCTGACCGTTGAGGGCAACTCCCGGTCGGGCCGTGGCCAGTACAGCAGGG
>NZ_JBIBKX010000001.1:803529-992773 GCF_042959425.1 Streptomyces sp. NPDC007896
CGGAATGCGTCTGGCAACGCCAGAGCATCTTTGAGGGAGGCACGGCCATCTGACCGTTGAGGGCAACTCCCGGTCGGGCCGTGGCCAGTACAGCAGACCCTTCGTCCTAAATAGGGATTAGCGGAGGCACTCAGTCGCCGCCGCCGGCACGGCGAGCCTTGGCGAACGCTCCGCCCCGGACCAGAAGCACCGCACCGAGCGCGACGAGCCCCAGAGCTAGGGTGGAAAGCACCATCGCCGCCCCGGAAGAGAAGCCGAGGAGTTTGGGTCCTCCGTCCAGGACGGGGCCGCCAGCCATCGCAATCCAACCCCAACCAGCCCTAGGCGACGGCGCATACGCCGCGGTTCCCCGGCCGTTCAAAGTCAACATGCCTAGAACTACGAAAACGCAGCCGGAACCCAACATGATCCACGCGGACATGGCCCCCCTCCACGGGAGGGCTACTGCACGGGCGGAACGGCTTTGGTCGATGGCCTACCGATGTCGTAGAGCCCTAGTTTGGAAGATCGCGTAACTGGATCTGGCCTTACCTGCCGAAGCCCCGACCTGGGCGTTTTCGTGAGGCTCGCTGAGGTTCCCCGTTGTTCCCCGCCGGTCGCCGCTCGATCAGGCACGTAGGGGGCACGTGTGGCCTTCTGCGGGCCCCCAGGCTGTTGGCGCCCTTGGGTCGGGCCAGCCTAGTTCGCCGTCTACGGGGGCTCCTAGCCTCTGAGCGCTGTGATCAAGGCGGCTGCGGAGCCCAGGAGCGTGGCGATGGCGATGATCCAGTTGGGAATCGTCATGCTGTGAGCGCCTTCGGGGCTAGCGGCCTCAACCTGCTCATGAACGCACTGCGCAGGGTGATCACGTTGCGCTCGCGGCTCCAACGGGTTCATCCGTCTCCTACCTCAAGAGGGTGGCCGATAGTTAGGCCTATGGCCGGGTCTCGTAGCGGCGCCATGGGAGTACCGCGCCTAGCCCGCTTCGAACGCGGACAGCTCATCGAGCGCACGCAGCCCCTCTCGGCATGACAACCTTGCTGTCCCTGTCGTTGTGCCCTACCTGGGCCAAGATCAGGTTGCTGGGTGTCACAAGGGCGACAACATCATGAGGACCTCATCGCGATCGTCGTCGGAGGCCAGCCGCAGAGCGCCGGGCCACCTGCCGATCTCCTTCCAGCCGAGTCGGCCATAGAACTCTTCGAGACCGACACCACCGCGGGCGGCAAGGTGCAGCTGCTCCAGGCCCATCTCGTCGCGGGCGACCTCACGGACCCTGCTCATCAATGCCGCGCCGATCCCCTGGCCCCGGACGCCGAGACGGGTTTGCACGTGGTGAATCGTGCCCCAGTGCGCGACGGGCGGGTGGGGATCGCAGCGGATGTTCAGCCAGCCCGCGACGGTGCCATCGGCCAGGGCGATCAGAAGGCGGCTGGTCGTTGGGGCAAGCTTCTCGATGATGCGGTCAAGGACAGCGGTGACCTCGGCGGCATCCACCGGCGGAAAGGGGAACCCGGCCGCCCCACCCGCATTGCTCACCTCGGTCCAGCAGTCCACGAGGGTCTGCTTCAGCTCGTCAGTGATCTCGTGCGGGTCAACGATCTGGGTGAAGCCAAGGGCGTTGCTGCTGGTCATGGGGACGAGTGTCACAAACGAGCCGCGCTCGTCGACACTCGGGGCACCCACCCGAACTTCGCTGGCGCAGACAATGATCCACAGGATTTGACAATCACTCAAGCACCTGCCGGGGCCCGCGGGCAAAGTTGGCGGTCTCGGCCGAGCGCTTCATCAGGGCGGTGGGAGATCCCTGGAGCTGATCTATCGGGCGAGCGTGCGGGATAACCATCCCAGGAACTGGTAGTGCACGAGGCCGGAACGCCTCGTTCCGGGGCGGTGCCCTTGTGGCTTTGAGTCAGGGGATCGATGGCGCGGAGGTGCTTCTTCTTGCCCTGGGTCTTGTCGGGGATCTTGGTGGCCTGCGTTTTCCCTGCTCAGGAGCAGTGGTCTCGTGCGCCTGGTGGTCGTCGTTGGTCGTCATTGGCCACTGTCGAGCGACCTCGGACGGCCCAGGGACGGCCCAGCCATGGACCCGCTGCTGAGCACTCGCGCCACCTCTAAGACACGGCGGTCACTCGTAGAGCGTTGCGGCCATAAGTGCCTGAGCGAAGTACGTCCAGTTGCCACCCGGCGGCAAGGTCTCGCCCTGATATCGCTCGTACCAAGACGGCCCAGCGTCGGCCACCCACGCGGCCAACGCTTCGAGAAACTGCTCCAGAGTGGGGTTCTCCCACTCCTCCCCGCGTTGACGGTAGTCCTCCGTGAGCCTCGTCAGGAAGGCAACGAAAGCTTCCTGGCCGGCGATTGACTCGTCTGCTCTCAGCGGCGATGACATGCCGCTCACCATACGAGTCGTCCATCCGTGGACCTGGGGAAACGGCAGGTACCCACGCGGCACAGCTCTGGAGCGACCTCTTCGTCCCGAGCGCTCGGCTGGGAGGTCATTGAGGTCTGGTCGGTCGGCCATCCTCGGTTGTTGACGCTCGGCTGCGGTCGTGGTGCTTGCTGTACTCCACTGCTGTACAGCGGTCACGGGATCAGGAAAGCCGCCCGGCCTCGTAAAGCGCGTCGAAAACCATCTCGTCGACGGCCGAGACTCGGTCCCGATCGGCGTAGCGGAACCACGCCTTCTCGGCGATCTCCCTCGACGGGGTCAGCTCACCGCGGTGATCGGCGGTGTAACAGATCATCCGGAAGGGGCCGTGATCCGGATGGCCCTCGCCGATCTCGAACGTGCCGAAGTGCACCATGGAACCGGGGTCGATCACCGCCTGCAGTTCCTCGTCGATCTCCCGCACCAGGGTCTCGCCGTCGGACTCGCCCGGCTCACGATGACCGCCCGGGAAGTAGAAGCGATCTCTGCCGTGACTACGCGTCACCAACACCCGGTCGTCCCGAACCAGGATCCACGCCACCTTCTCCGGCACACCGTTGCCATTCGCCATGGCTCGGGACCGTATCGGAGGGCATCGTTTGCGTCAGCACCGTCCGCACACTGAGCTTGGGAAGCTCGTGTCTTCTGCCTCAGGTTGCCCTGCTGACCTGGGAAGCAGAGAGTTAGCGCCTTGCCGGACCGCGGTTCGATGCCCCGGCGTTCCCCGTGGTTCCCCGCACAACCTGGCACGCGTCTGGCACGGCCTCTTCGCCCCGAAGCAACTTGGGAGAGGGTTCGGCCTTGGGACGCTGTGTTCCCAGCCTTCGCTGAAGGTCCGCAGAAGTCTGTACTCGTCTGCCGTTGTCCGTCAGTGTTGTCGCGCAGTTAGACACTCATGCTGGCCGTTCGCACCCGGTGCGTCTCCGGGTAATTGGGCGACCTTGAGAGACGTACGGAGGCGCGTCGTGACCTACTACACCTATGAAGGGGCATCACTCTGAGCCCTGCTGCTGTGCCGCGGCAACCGTGCAGAGCCGCGGGGCGTCCTAGGTGCCAAGGAGGGGACATATGGCTGAAAACAGGGACGATGAAGCACGATGCCCGGATTGCCTCGGCCAGGGCCGCATTCTTCCAGCGCCCGACGAGCCGTCAGGGATGCGCCAGTGTGAGAACTGCTCTGCCACCTTCTCGAGCGGGCGGTCTGGACGAATCGCCAGTATCTCCGGCGCGAACTCCGCCGAAGTCGCCGACATCCTTAAGCTGGTGGAAATACAGCGGCTGGCCAGTCGTGGGCCATGGCGCGCTGGTGTGTTCTACCTGCTGGCGCTAGCTGTAATCACGACGCTCTTCTTGGTGGTAGGAAGTACGCTTCCAGCCTGGACGCTCCCGGTTGTGCTCCTTGGGGCACTGGTCGGGGTGGTCGTGATCGGGGCGCTGCAACTTCATCAGGATGGGCAATTGAGCGAGAAGGGGCTGCTGGTGTTAATTCAGGCTGCTTTTCGTACCGCTCGGTCGTTCGGGCAAAATCAGCCGACTGCGCAGGATCCGGGACTCGGGCCCACACCGCCTGCCCCCTGAGCCAGGAGAAACTTCTCCACGGAATCACTGCAGCCATCCGCAGAAATCCGGTGGCAGGCGTACATCGCCGGACCCTCCCTGCGGTCATCGAGGGACCTGTCACCCTCCGGTGTCTCCTGTCACCGTTGGTCAACCTTTCACGGCCCAGAGACAGCCCAGCGGTCGCTGCGTGGGCTGCGCACACTCAAAGATCAATGCGCTCCCTCACCACATCATCGGCAGGCTCTCCGTAGCGCAGCACGACGTGCGCCGGCCGAAACGGGAGCGCGCGCAGGCCAGGCTCCATGACCCGGTACAGGGCTTTCGCATCAGGTCCGTAGGCGAAGATCACGACCTCGCCGCCACCGAACTCGTTGCCTTCGACTTCACCGACATCTGCGGCTTCGACCGCGGCCGTCATCGACCGCTCGGCTTCAAAGACCAGCGCCCACTGATCGGACTCGCCGAGGTCACCGCCGCCCAGGTGGAACCGAGCGATCACGGCGTGCTCCGGAGGTATCTCCGGCAAATCAAAGAGTGCGTCCTTCATGGCAGCACACTCCCACCCGGCTCTGACAGCCATCCCCTGCCCATATCCGAGCATGCGACTCCCAGTCGACATTCGCCTTGTAAGTTCGCTCCGGGTCCGCTCCGGCCGCAACCGCTCGCTGACACGATGGCCGGACGAGAACGCTGGGGTGCGTCTCCGTCCGGCGTCGTTGATGTCAACCGTAGATGTCAGAGACCTTCTGATCCGTAGCTCTACAGAGGTCGGTCATTGAAGGTCATACGGGCTACAACGATGGCTATGAGGACCACCGTTGGGCACTGCTGGTTGCTGGGGTTGCTGTATTTCGCTGCTGTACGCGCACCACCTCACCGCGCTAGTTCTTCCCAAGGGTCGTAGCGCTCCAGCGCCGTCTGCTCCAGCAGCCCCAGCTGCCTCGCCGCCCGGCGTCGCTCCCGGACCTCTGCGGTCGAGCGCGGTCGGTAGCCGGGGCCGCCGCAACCGCACGAGTGGAAGGTGAGGCCGGCACGCAGCGTGGCCTCAAGTGCCTCCCAAGCGCTCTTGTCTCTACGGCGAGGGACAGCAAGGTCGAACCCAGCATTGATCATCGGGGTACGGCAGCGCGGGCACGGATGCGCCCGCGGCGGCAGCGGGCTCTGCTTGAACGACGACCGGCACGCAAGACACACGAAGTGCGGTTTGTAAGGGGTCGCGTATCGGCACATGCGGACAGGGTAGAGAGGGTGCCTGGACGGGACCACCGCTTTAGGAGAGCGGCTGGTGCATTGGGCCGATGACCTGGGCTTTCGATGCCCGGTGAGAAACCCAGCAACTCGACCGCTAGACACTCCCGTTGACCGTGGCTGACCGCTGTATCTGGCACGAGCCTAAGCCGATGACAGCCAGCCACGATGGCGGGGCGCCGACCGGTCAGGCGCGCGCGTGTCTTGCTGCACCCCCACCGGCCTCCACCACGCTGGCAGTGCCTCGCGAGGAACTCGCTATCGCCGACTAATGATTGCTATCCCTGCTGCTCCCAGACCAACGAGGGTCTCCCTGTTCGGTACTGCTGCCTTGCTTCGGCGAGTAGGCTTTCCAAGTAGCTTGCTCCCTGCTTGGGCACCAGCATCTGCCACTGAATCCCCTGCGGGCTGTTCTCCCTGACGCCGGCGTGAAGGACTCGCTCCAGCGCATATTGGATCGAGTCGACGGTCATCGTGTCATCGGCCGAGAGCCGTCCGAACTCCTCTGGCGATAGAGCTTGGGGGGCCGAACTCCTCAGGACAACCAGGCGGGAATCCTCTTCGTCGAGGGTGCAAAGCACCCTGGTCTCCCAGCTGCAACCGATGGTGGCCGTTTCGTCGTGGCTCCTCCAGCGGACGAAATCCTCCCCGGGTTCGAGAACTGCTGGTCCAGCCAGGTGCCAGCGGACCGTCGCGATAAACCACTCACGATTGCCGATCCGATAGACGTTTACGTCCCGAAGAGTGCCAACCTCGACCCCGTCGGGCGGTCTCACCCACGCCAGCGCTCGCCCTGCCAGCTCTTCTGCCGAGAGAAGGTGGCGGCGAGCGAGGATGCACTCGAACCCACCCGATCGCAGGCTTTTGGCCATGTCGTCGTCCTCAAACGCGGCTTTGGCGATAAGAGAGGTAGAACGAGCGAGAGCCGCCTGAACCCGCTGATCATCAACCTCGGCAGGGTGAGTGAACCGCGACACGACTTGGTCCAGCGAAGTTAGGTGCACGAAACGGCTTCCCAGGCCCACGACATCATTGGACATGGGATGACGGTAGGAGGTGCCATCGCCGAAGTCCTCCGTGTTCGAGCTGACGAAGTAGACAGTCTCCTGAGGGTGCTGACGCCCGTATTCGATGGCTGACATCCAAATGGCGACATCGCGGTAACCGGTCTTTACTGACTTGCTGCCACTGGAGGCGATCTTCGACGGGGCAAGCCCGTTGGCTTCCCGGAAGGCTGCCTCACGTAGGGCCTCCTCGCTCGTCGGAATGACATCGACGATCGATCCGTACTCCCGGCGCCAGTGCTCGCGCACGCGATCGAGGTCACACTCTCTAAGCTCCGGAACACCAGACCATGGTGTGAGTTTCCTGAGGGATTCCAAGACAGCTGCGGCAGATTCGTACTGTTTTTCATACTTCACGGCGTGTTGTGCCGCAAGCTCCTCCATGACAACCCAAGGGACTGCCACCCGTTGGATACCCGATCCACGGATTGTCCGCAGGAGATCTGCGCTGCTGCTGCCTAGACCGCATCCGCGCAAGATGCACGTATCCAAAATGATCAAGACATGTCCTTGTCATATCAGCCACCCGACGATGAACATGATCTCAGGCGCAAGCTGCAGGAGACACGGAATATCTCGCCGGTCCTCAGGCTCATGCCATCACGGAGGTGTCTCTGCAGTGCGCGACGACGAACGCTTCGGTGTTTGAGGCGGGCGGGAACACGAGAGTTGAGGCCACTGCGGCCGCAGACGAGCGTCCCGTATCCGGGGACCGCTGGGGGCAGGTCAAGGAATGACCGCAGCGCAAGATCTCTCGCGCACCGAGAGGCACGGAACGCCACAGACCGTGTCTCTCAGCCTGAGACTGGCTGAGTGGCTTCAGTTCAGCCATAACTGACCTACGGCGGCCGTGACCTGCGGCCGCCTAAACGATCACCGCTCTGACCTGCTGCTGAGCTGTCGGCAGTTATCGACGTTGGTCACCATTGAGCGCCCTTCCACGGCCCCAGGACGGCCCGGGAGGGCGCTGGTGCGTGTGCACTGCTCTAGGAGTTCGATTGATCTTCGGCACTGCCAGGGAGACCCGTCGACGCTGGCCATGGCAGGCCGCCTGGGAGTGCGGACGTTCGGCGGCGTTGATGTCACTCGTGTGGATGGCAGAACGGTTCAACCACGTGCAAGCATGCCGCCGTGATCACCATTGATGTCAGCGAGGTGACCGACGAGCGCGCCCTGCACCTGCTTCTGATGCGGGAGCCGGGCTTCCCGGGCTTCTACGGCATGAGCTGGGATGCCTTCTGGGATGCAATTACCGGTCTGGTCAGTATCCCCGATCGGGTGCGCTTCCTTGGCTGGGATCAGCTTGCGGCCGGCATTCCCTGCGGGGCTGCCGCCGCGCTTCGATGGGCGCTCGACAACTACCAAGCCACGTACCGCCCGGAGTTCGTCGCTGAGTATGCCTAGCGATAGGTAATCTCCGGGTGCAGGCATAACACGTCCAGTGTGGCAGATCATCTCCGGGGGTCCAGGCCAGAGCGGGGTGGGGGTGGTCACCCGTGGGTGCTGTCTGTCAGCGTTGGTCGGCCTCGGACGGCCAAGGGACTGCCCAGGACTCAGCCCACACAGACCGCAGCGACCACGCGACAGCGCTGCTCCCCCTCTGCGGCACGCACACGAAGTGGACACAAGGGGTCCCTATGCCCGCGGGTCACTGCAGCTCCACCAGGAACCGTGACCTGCGACCGCCCTATCGATCAACATCCTGACCTGTTGCTGAGCCGTCGGTAGCCGTCCCTGTTGGTCATCGCTGTGACCCCTTCAAGGACCCGAAGACGGCCAGGGGGGCGCTCGCGCACTTTGAACTGCCCAGGCACTCCCTGGCGCAAGTCCACAACGGCAACTGTTCCTGATCAATACGGAGAAACCACATGCGAGAGGTGCCGCAGACTCTGCATACTATCCAGCATGGCAATGGGGGCACATCACCAGGATAAGGACGAAATCCCGCTTCCCGAAGACCTGCTTGAGGGTGGAGACGCCGCAAATTTCGATGTCTTCATCTCAAAGTTGGTCACCCGGAAGGGGGAAGAAATTACTCCGCCGCGTGGCGGAGTAACGGTAATCGTCGGCGGAAACAATGCGGGCAAGTCAACTTTCCTTAGGGATGTATGGACAAAGCTTTCTCGGCCAAGCAATTCTGTTTACAGGTCGCGACTGATCGACAAGGTCGATATTGCCCGAGAAGGTGAACAGGCCGACTTCTTTTGCTGGTGCAACGAACACTCGGTTTGGTCTGGGGTCAAATCTCGCGCCGGGTTTGTTGCCGGTGATACTTACGCGCGCGTCACAGTCAACAATATCAAGCAATTTTGCAAGCAAAGTAAGACCGTAGGAAACTTGGCTGGTATCGCGTCACTTCTTGTGCAGCGCGGCGATTTGAATAATCGACTTCAGGTTGTGGAGCCGGTCGATCAGAGAGATGAGCTTCATGAGCCTCCTACTCATCCCCTTCATCGCTTGCAGGACGATCCGGAACTCTTGAAGACCGTACAGTCTCTGAGTGAGCGGGTCTTTCGACAGAAGCTTACGCTGGAGAGAATCGGACGAAAGACACAACTGCGCGTGGGGGAAACAATCATCGCCGCGCCAGCAGTTGATGCAATCACGCCTGAATACGTCAAATCTCTCGCCGATCTTGATCCTCTGGATAAGCAAGGTGACGGCATGAAGAGTTTCCTGGGACTCTTGCTGCCACTGGTTACGGCTTCCTGTCGAATCATGCTTATTGATGAGCCCGAAGCATTTCTGCACCCTCCCCAAGCGAAGATTGCCGGTACCGTGATCGGCGAGCTGGCGGCGGATCGAGGAATCCAGATCCTCATCGCCACGCACGACCGGAACTTCCTCGTGGGGTTGCTTGAGGCTCAAGCGCCTGTCGCAGTGGTTCGACTGGACCGCAACGAAGACGGCACCACTGTGCATCAGTTGGATCACCAACTCGTTCGAGAACTCTGGGACGAGCCAGTTTTGAGGTACAGCAGCGTACTCGATGGTCTATTTCATCGAGCTGTAGTCCTTGCCGAATCGGACGGCGATTGCCGATTTTATGCGGCTTCATTGGATGCGGCATCTGGGCTCGACTTCTCTCCGGGGGATATCCAATTCACTCCGGTTGGAGGCAAAGATGGCTTTTCGAGGGTGCTGAAGGCGTTGCGGTCGGTGTCTGTTCCAACCGTCGTTGTTGCCGACCTTGATCTCCTCAATAATGAAGGGAAGACTAAATTCTTTGTCGAGATGTTGGGTGGTGACTGGATTCACTTTGCGGACGATTACAAGAAGGCCACCCAGCAATTCCGGGTTCCGAAAACGTCTAAAACTCGATCTCAAGTCCTTGAGCTTGTGAAACGGGTGCTTGAGCAGGACTCGGAGAAGCGCTATGACAAAGATACCGAAGCCATCATCCAGGCGGCCATCAGGGCAGAGAGGAGCCCTTGGCAAGATTTGAAAGATTACGGCATCCGAGCCTTCAAAGGTGGCGTGGCTGTGAGCGCTTCGGGACGGCTGCTTAGCGGGTTGGAAGACCTCGGCGCGGTCCTAGTGCGTGAAGGTGAACTCGAAAGACTGGCCCCAGATGTGCAAAGCAGGAAGGGGCCCGACTGGATCGTAGAGGCGCTCCAGCGTCAGTCCTACCTTAATAGCCTGGCGCAACAGCATATTGCGCTGGTTATTTCTGCTATCAAGCGGCAGTGGTAAGAGGTCGGTGGAGCGGCTTTGGGCTGGAGTTTCAATGACCGAGTCAAGGCTGTGGCCGCCCTTCGCAGGTGAGGGCGGCGCCTCGTCCGGTAGGTCGTCTGTGCCTCAGCCGACGAAAGTCAGCCACGACGGCGGGCACGCCGACCGATCAGGTGCGCGTGTGTCTCGCTGCAGCCCCGTCGGCCTCAGCCACGCTGCTGGCTTTGTGGCCTTGGGCTGAGTCAAGCCGTCTGCGTGATGGGCGGGGTGGGGGTGAAGGCCCGGTCGTCGCGTAGAAGAGCCCACAGCACACTGGTGCGGCGTCGTGCGAGGGCGATGATGGCCTGGACGTGTTTGCAGCCCTCGCCACGTTTCTTGAGGTAGTACTCCCGGTTGGGGCCGTCGCGGATGATGCTGGTCTGCGCGGAGAGGTAGAAGACTCTGCGTAGGCGGCGGCTGTAGCGCTTGGGGCGGTGCAGGTTGCCGGTGCGGCGGCCGGAATCGCGGGGGGACGGGGACCAGTCCGGCGGCTGAGGCAAGGTGGCCAGCGTCAACGTAGGCGGTCATGTCGCCCGCGGCGACGACGAACTCGGCTCCGAGGATGGGGCCCATGCCGGGCAGCGACTCGATGATCTCGGCCTGGGGGTGGGTGCGGAAGGCATCGCGGATCTGCCGGTCGATGCGCTTGAGTCGGTCGTCCAGGGCCAGGATCTGAGTGGCCAGGTCGGCGACGATCTGTGCGGCGGCGTCCTCGCCGGGCAGCGCGGTCTGCTGGGCCTGGGCGGCTTCCACGGCCGTCGTGGCCACGCTGTCCGCGTCGCGGACGCCTCGATTGACCAGCCAAGAGGTCAGGCGAGCCTGGCCGCATCGGCGCAGGGCGGCCGGGGTCTGGTAGGCGGTCAGCAGCACCAGTGCGCCCTTGCGGGCCGAGTAGTCGAAGGCCCGCTCCAGGGCGGGGAACATGCCCGTGAGCACATCGCGGAGCCGGTTGACCGTTCGCACCCGGTCGGTGACCAGGTCGGTGCGGTGAGCGGTCAGGAGTGCGAGGTCGGCGGCCAGCTGTGCGGGCACGTCGAGGGTGGCGAAGTCCCGGCGGTGGCGGGCGGTTTCGGCGATGACATAGGCGTCGCGGGCATCCGTCTTGGCCTCGCCCCGGTAGGCGCCGGCCATGCGGTTGACCGTCCGCCCGGGCACATAGACAGGCTGCTGCCCGTGGGCGGTCAGCAGCGCCAGCAGCAGTGCCGAGGACCTGCTGGAGATGTCCACCGCCCAGTGCACCTCATCGGCCAGGTCCAGGATCTCGCCGAGTGTGGTCAGGATCGCCGACTCGTCATTTTCGATCTTCTTCGACCACAGAGTCGCGCCGGTCTCGTCGACCACCGCGGCCCAGTGATGGCCCTTGCCCGCGTCGATACCGACCCATATCCGGGCCCTCTGTTTGCTCACGCGTCCCTCCCGCAGCCGAGTTCCTTTCGTCGGCCCGTAGGACACCCTGTCGTCAGCTCCGTAAACAGCGACGCGTTCCGCGTATTTCAATCAGCGACCAGGGCGCCCCGAAGGACCGGACGGCCACTCCAGCCGAGCCACGGTCGGCAAGCCCGCTTCCAGGCCCGCTACCGGGGCCCCGACGGGCTGATGCGCACGGCTGACAAGACCTTCGCCACGCAGACCGACGCGGACCGCTGGCTCGTCAAGCAGGAAGCGAAGATCCTCGACGGTGACTGGCAGAACCCCGACGTCAAGGTGACGCTCGGCGATTTCGCGGACGCCTGGATCAAGGATCGCGACTACGCAGCGACCACCCGCGAGCGCAACACAGGCGTTCTCAATCGGCACATCCTGCCGACGTTTCGTGCGATCCCACTGCGGGAGATCACTACTCCGCAGGTACGGCGCTGGCGTACTGATCTCCTCGACGCCGGAGTCGGCGCGGCCACCGTCGCCAAGGCCTATCAGGTCCTCCGCGCCATCATGAACACGGCCGTGGATGACGGGCTGATCGAGCGCAATCCGTGCCGGGTGAAAGGCGCAGGGACGGTCACCCACACCGAGCGGCCGTTCCTCTCCGTGCCCGAGGTGTACCGGCTCGCCGACGCCGTTCCGCCTCACTGCCGCGCCCTGATCCTCCTGGCCGCCTTCACGGCGCTGCGCTTCGGTGAGCTGGCCGCTCTCCAGCGCCGGGACATCGACCTGGAGGCCCGTACCGTGTCGGTCCGCGCCGCTCATACGCCGAGACTCGGACAGACGGCCTGACGGTCAAGGCGCCCAAGAGCGCGGCCGGTGTCCGCACCGTCGCCTTCCCGGCCTCGCTCGTGCCCGAGCTGGCACACCACCTGGCCGAGCATGCCTCCGCCGGCCGAACCGGGCTCGTCTTCGTCGGCGCCCGCGGCGGTGTCCTGCGCCGGAACAACTTCCGGCGGATCTGGCTCCGCGCGCTCGACTCGACCGGTCTCGGTGACGTCCACTTCCACGATCTGCGGCACACCGGGAACACCCTCGCCGCGACCGGTGGCGCCACCACCCGCGAGCTGATGCACCGGATGGGCCACTCGTCGGTGCGGGCCGCGCTGGTCTATCAGCACCTCGTCAACGGGCGCGACCACCAGATCGCCGACTACGTGGACGGTCAGATCAAGAAGGTGAAGCGGCCGCGTCGCGACCCATCTGGCACGTAAGTGGCACGACGGCCCCGAGTAGCCGAAAAAGATCAAGGCCCAGGCATCCGGATTCATACCGGCTGACCTGGGCCTTTCTCGTGTCCTGAGACTGGTGGGCGCGGACGGTTTCGAACCGCCGACATCCGCCTTGTAAGGGCGGCGCTCTACCGCTGAGCTACGCGCCCAGGACGAGTCGACAGCCTACATTGCCCGGGGGGATGCCCCGCAAACCCGTATCCGGGGGTTAACCCCACCTCCGGTCCGGGAGCAGCCCGGATGCCCCGGCGCACCCCGGAACCGTATGGTCGAAAGGCGTCGAAGGGCATCGGAGCGCGTCGGCGTTCATTCCAGGGGGAGATCTTCATGGCTCGGACACAGACACCTGCGCGGACCGTGGCGGTCGCCGGTGCCGTCGTCGCTCTCGTCGCGACCGCCGCGGGCTGTGGGGCGAGTGCCGGGGACGACAGGCATCCGGAGCATCGGGCGTTCACGCTGCACGGTCGTACGCTCACCGTGGACTCGGACGACTCCGCGCTGGAGCTCGTGGTCGCCGAGTCGGGCGAGGCGGACAAGGTCGAGGTCACCCGGTGGTTCCAGGGACACATCGTCGTCGGTGGGGATCCGCGCGTGACCTGGGCGATGAAGGACGACCGGCTGACGCTGCGGATGAAGTGTTCCGGCATGGTCGCCGACTGCAGCGCCAAGCACCGGATCGTCGTGCCGCGCGGGGTCGCGGTGAAGGTCGTGGACGGGGACGGGAGCGTACGGGCGCAGGGGTTCAAGGAGGCGCTCGGGATCCGTACGTCGGACGGGAGTGTCCGCGTGACGAACTCCTCCGGCGCGCTGGACCTGCGTACCGCCGACGGCTCGATCCACGCCCTCGGCATCGACTCACGCCGCGTGCGCGCCCAGTCCTCGGACGGGTCCGTACAGCTCGAACTGGGGGTCGTACCCGACCTGGTCGAGGCCCGCAGCCAGGACGGTTCGCTCACCATCGGGCTGCCCCACGACACCTATCGGGTGACGGCCGAGAGCGGGGACGGATCCGTGCGGGTGTCCGTGCCCAGGGACCCGGCCAGTTCCCATGTGGTGTCCGCCCACGCGAACGACGGAAGCATCACAGTACGAACCGCGAACTAACCGGCCCGTGTGTTCGTCCTTAACCGGTGGGAGAATGACACCGGGCAAGGCGGATGACAGCACGGGAGAGGGATGTGACGGCGACACCTTCAGAGCCGTACACGCCGTTTGCGCCACGCGCGCAGTCGGTACGCCGTCAGCCCCATCGATGCCGTGACGTGCTGACCCTCGTCACCCTCCCGCTCCTCGCCGCCCTCGTTCTGCCCGCCGCCTTCGCCGGTGGCGGCACCCGGCGCTGGTTCGGCGGACGCGCCGAGAGTCAGCGGGCCGAGGCGCAGGCCGCGAAGGACGCCGCCGCGGCCGCGTTCTACGAACTGGACACCGCCCAGCGCGATCTGCGGATCTCGATCGAGACCATCACCGCCGTCGACGACTCCCCCGCGGCCCGCCGCGCCGTCTCCGACTTCGAGGCGCTGGGCCGGCGCATCGACGAGGCCAGTCAGCAGTACATCGAGGCCGTCGACGCCCACGACCTCGACCGGGACGAGCTGGAGGCGTCGGTCGCCACCCGCGCCCGCGCCGAACTCACCGCCGCCAAGGACCAGCTGGGGCGGGTGAAAGGGGACCTGGACCGGTTCACGCAGGGGCTCGGGCCGCTGCTCGGTAAGGCCGAGACGCAGCTCGCCCGGCTCGCGCCCGCCGTCGAGCGCGCCCGCCAGGCCCTGCTCGCCGCCTCGAACGCCCTCGACAGCGCACGGGAGACAGGACTCAGAGCCGATGATCTCGCCGGCCGGCTCGCCGCGCTCGGGCCCGAGCTGACCAAGCTCAACCAGGGGGCCGGACAGCACGGCGTACCGGAGACGCTGGAGCGCGCCGAGCGGGTCTCGCGGGAGGCAGGGGCGGTGCGCGCGGAGGCCGAGCGGCTGCCGGAGCGGGCCGCGGAGATCGACCACCGGCTGGTGTCGCTGCGCACCCGCGCCCAGGCGCTGACCACCCGCGCCGGGCAGGTGGAGCCGGTGCTGAGCGAGCTGCGGCGCCGGTTCGCGGCCGCGTGCTGGCAGGACCTGCAGCACGTACCGGAGCAGGCCACCGAGAACGTACGGCAGGCCGAGCTGAAGCTGAAGGAGGCGCAGGCCGCGCGCGACGCGCAGCGCTGGCCGGACGCCACCTCGCTGCTGTCCACGGTCCGCGCGCTGCTGAACGGCACCGACGAGGCCGTGTCGGCGGCCGGCGACCGGCTGCGGCGGCTGAACGCCGTGTCCAAGGACCCCCAGCAGGAGATCGACCGCACCCGCTTCGCCATCCGGGACGCCCAGCGCCTGGCCATGTCGGGCCGCAACACCCCGGATCCGCGGCACGCCCGCCCGCTCGACGACTCCGTCGCCCGGCTGGAGCGCGCCATCGCCGCGCTGGAGGGGCGCCACCCCGACTACTGGCACTTCCTGACGGAGACGGAGGCGGTGCGGGCCACGGCGGCCCGGGTGGTCTCCCAGATCCGCGAGGAGCGCGGCGGCCCGGTCTGAGCTTCTGCCATACCCGTCGTGCCGGTCTCCGGTACCGCCGATCCCGGCCTCCGATGTCGGCGATCCCGTCCCCTGTGTTGGCGGTCCCCGGCCTCCGGGCGGATGCTGGGATGTACGTACGGCCTCCGCTAGCTGAAGAGGGAGGCGGACATGGCCACGCACGTACTTCGTCCCGGAACCCGACGACGCATCGCCTTCGACGACCATCTGCCGGTCGATCACCGGCTGAACACGTTCTACCGGATCGGCGCGGGCCTGATGGGCCTCTTCCTGCTCGCCTTCGGCATCCTGGGCCTGACCAACAAGGTCGGCTTCTTCACCACCCACGGGGACACGGTCATAGGGCTGAACACCAACGGCTCGCTCAGCGTGCTGTCCATCTGCGTGGGGCTGCTGCTGTTCGTGGGCATGGTGATCGGCGGGAACTTCGCCTCGACGCTCAACATGGTCTTCGGCGTCCTGTTCATCCTCAACGGCTTCCTGAACCTGGCGCTGCTGGACGGCCGCTACAACTTCCTCGCCTTCCACATCCAGAACGTGCTCTTCAGCTTTGTGGTCGGCGTCCTGCTGATGTTCTTCGGGATGTACGGGAGGGTCGGCTCGGCCCTGCCGCACGACAACCCGTACTACAAAGCCCGCCACCCCGAGGAGGTCGAGCGGGCGGAGCGGATCCGGGCGCTGCGGGAGTCGGCCTCGGCAACGGCCCTGCAGCAGTCGCACAGGGCCGCGCCGACGCCCAAGGCCGTGGGCGGCACGGAGGCCGAGGCAGCGGAATCCACCGGGGCAGCGGAATCCGAGGCAGCGGAGACCAAGCCCGCCGAACCGCCCGAACCCACGGATCCCTAGGTCACCTCAGGTGATCAGGTGATCAGGTGCGGTACGCGTAGTACGCCGAGGTCGGGTACGACGCGATGATGCTCGACAGGGACCGGCGGTAGGTGTCGGCGTCGTGGTACGTCAGGTACGGGACGCCGCTGGAGCTGCGGTAGGACGTGATCATGGTGTGGTCCTTGGACCCGTCCTTGTCGAAGTCCACCTGAAGAACGTCACCGACGTCCATCTGGTAGACGTTCGCCAGCGGCGCGGTGCGCTTGGCGGTCTGGGTGAACCAGGACCACTCGTTCACGCCCGCCCAGGAATCGGACTGGCCGTTGGCGACGTAGTACCAGGTGTCGTACTCCTCCGGAGTCACGGTGCTGATCGGCTGCCAGCCGCCCGCCAGCAGGCTCTGGCTCACGAAGTTGGTGCAGTCACCGCCGACCCCGTTGAACTTCCGGTAGGCCGCGTTGTAGTTCTTCCAGTACTTCTCGGCGTAGGTCGCCATCGCCGCGTAGTCGTACGCGCCTCCGGTGAGCTTCTTGGGGTTGGCGGGCGCGGGATACGTGGTCGCTGCCGGGGGGGCGTCGACAACGGCCATCGGGGTCCTGCGCGCGGGGGCGGCGGTGACGGGTTCGTTGACCTGGCGGGGGCCCTTGTCGGTCGTGCGCAGGCCCGAGAGCTTCCAGGTGCCGTCCGGCTGGGCGGCGAAGGTCAGGACGTGGTGTGCGTTGAAGCCCGTGGTGTCGGGTTCGTCGCCGCGGATCTTCTTGTACGTCAGGACGGTGGTCTCGGTGACCCAGGCGGTGGCCACCTTGCCCCACCTGCGCGTCCTGTCGACGGTGACCTTGGTGTCGGCCGCGGTGTAGGCCTCACCCAGCGCCGCGAGGCGGGAGCGGGTGCCGCGCAGGGAGGTCACCGCGGTGTCCTCCGTCTTCGTCAGCGCGGCGGTCAGCTTGACGCCTCCCGTCGACTTCGACGCGAGGGCCGTACGGGGTGCCGCCTGGCTCTTGTCGAGGAGGGCCGCCGTGCGGTCGGTGAGCACGGCGTCCGCCATCCGGCCGAACGCGTCGGTCGTCGCCCGGTTCACGGTGACGGACGCGGTCGCCGCGTGGGCGGAGGAAAGGGGCAGCAGCACTGCGGAGACGGCGATCGCCGTCAGGGTCGAGCATCGGCTCAACGTCTTCGATCTCACTGAGGACTCTCCTTACACCCGATCAGATGTCGGGGAGGGAATCTTTACACGTCCTCCTCAACTGTGGTGAACCCGGGGGGATTTCATGCACGCCCAGGTCAACTCCCTTGAGAAAAGAGTAGGTTGACGCACCGAAAGTCAGGACGCCGTTCACGGCTACTTCACCACCGTCGACCAGTCCGGGGACTGCGCGGGATCCAGACTGCGCAGGCGCTCCAGGGTCTCGGGCTTCTGCACGTCGAGCCAGTCGGCCAGTTCACGGAAGGACACACAGCGAACGCCCTTCTTCGTGCACACGTTCTTGACGACCTGGTCGATGGACTTCATGTAGATGCCACCGTTCCAGTTCTCGAAGTGGTTGCCGATGAACAGCGGTGCGCGGCTGCCGTAGTACACGCGGTTGAAACCGTCCATGTACGACGCGACGGTCTCCTGCTCCCACTCGGGGTACTTGGCCGGGTCGCCCTCGGTCGAGTCGCCGGACTGGTTGGCGAGGAAGTTGAAGTCCATGGACAGACCTTGGAACTTGCCGCCCTCGTAGGGGAGCAGCTGCAGCGGGAAGTCCCAGACGCCCTCCTTCTTGTTGGGCCATATCTGGAGGTTGCCCGAGGAGCTCGCGTCGTAGCGCCAGTCGTAGTCCTTGGCGGTCGCCTTCATGGCCTTGAGCAGGTTCTTCTGGCCCTCCAGGCAGGGCGCGCGACCGCCGTTGACCTCCTTCGTGGGGTCGAACGGCAGGGCCGGCAGGTCGGTGTAGCCGGTGTTGGTCTTCCACTTCTCGACGAACGAGAAGAACTGGTTGATCTCGCTCTCCCACTCCTCCACGCTCCAGTCCCCGCCGCCCTTGTCCTCGCAGAAGTGACCGTTGAAGTGGGTGCCTATCTCGTTGCCCTCCTTGTACGCCTTGCCGAGCTCCTCCAGCGTGTCGCGGATGTGCTGGTCGGTGGCGTAGCTGATCGCCGCGGCGCCCGGCGCGTGCATCGGCGGCTTGTAGAGCGTCTTCTTGTCCTTGGGCAGCAGATAGATGCCGGTCAGGAAGAACGTCATGTGGGCGTTGTACTGCTTCGCCAACTCCTGGTAGTGCGTGAAGAGTTTGTCGTCGCCCTGGAGGGCGCCGTCCCAGGAGAAGACGACGAACTGGGGCGGCTTCTCACCCGGCTTGAGCGGGACGGGCTTCAACTGCCCCTTCTGCGGCCCGGTGTAGGACGTGGAGCCGTCCCCGAGCACCTTCGTCTTGCCGTCCCACGGGGGTTCTTTGGTCGTCTTGGTGGCGCTGGCCCCGGAGCGGGGACCGCCGGCCGAGGCGGCCGGCGTGGTGTTGTCCGAGTGGTTCAGGGCCAGGTAGGTGGCGGTCGTCGACGTCACGACGAGGAAGGCCGCCATGGCCACGAAACCCTGGCGGGCGGAACCGGGAGCGGGTGCGGGTTCGCGGCGGCGGTGACCGCTGTGCTTCGAGTTCATACGGGGCACATTCTGCGAGGGGGGTGGAAGGAGCGGGCGGGGGCCTTTCGGCCATCGGGATGCGCGGTGGCCTCTCGGCCGTCGGGGTGGGCGGCCTCGTGGCCGTCGCGGTCAGCCGAGCGGACTCATGGCGCCGGCCCAGATGCCGTACGGGACGTCGTCGGCGGACGCGCCGGCGAGCCCCTTGAGCGGCAGTGGTTCGAGGCTCTTGGTCAGGTCGATGCGGTAGAGGACGATCGCGGTCGACACGGAACGGTTCGTGCCGACGTACCAGGCGGCGGTGTCGTCCGCCGTGGTGCCGGCCTTCCCGGCCGTGTCCGGTGCGCTCTGGGCCGCGGTGGGGTGCGCCGTGACGAAGGCGTCCGTGAGCCCCTCGGTGACCTCACGGGCCACCTCGGCGCTCACCGCGCGCTGGGGGCGGGGGGTGTCCAGGGCGACCTGGGAGCCGTTGCGGGTGATGCGTCGCACGGAGTACGGCTCGGTGTGCGACCCGCCCGCGGCGAAGGTGGCGTAGGCGTTGGCCATCCGGATCGCGCTGGGTGTGGAGTTGCCCAGGGACAGCGCTGGCACTTGGGGTCCCATGGTCGACGAGAGCAACCCCGCCGCTTCGGCGGTCTGCCGCACCTTGTCCAGGCCCGTGTCCATGCCGAGCTGCATGAACGGCACGTTCACGGACTCGGCGAGCGCCCTGCGCAGGCTGATCTGTCCCCAGGACTTGTTGCCGTCGTTGTGGGCGGCGACCTTCTTGTTGGCGCGGTCCCAGTAGGGCCCTTCGGGTGTGGTGACAGGGATGTTGTCGTCACCGTTGTAGAGCGTCTCCGGCGTGACCGGTGTCGCCGTACTGTCGCGGGTCTTGTGGACGCCGTGTTCCAGCCCGGCCGCGTAGACGAACGGCAGGAACGCCGAACCGGCCGGGACGGTGGTCGCGTTGGACTCGTTGTAGCCCTGCGTACGGTGGTCGGGGCCGCCGTAGACGGCGAGGATCTTGCCGTCGGCGGCCACCGAGGAGGCCCCGTAGTGGGCGGTCTTCGCCGTCTTGGGGTCGTCCTTCAGGGCCTTCTTGCGGGCCTTGGCCACGGCGTCGGCGAGCGCCGTCTCCCGCTTCCGGTCGAAGGTCGTGTAGATCTGGTAGCCGCCCAGGTCGAACTGCTGGTCCGAGATGTGCGCGGCCTTCTTGGCGTACTGGGTCGCGAGCTCCACCAGGTAGTCGCTCTGCTTGCCGGTGTCGAAGGTCTGGGACTGTGTGGTCGGCTCGGGGAACTTCGTGTACTTGGCCCGCTCGGCCGGCGACAGCTTGCCGATCTTGACCATGCGGTCGAGGATCCAGGACCAGCGCTCCACGGCGCGCTTGTGGTTCGCCTGGCTCAGGGTGGGGTCGTACAGGCCCGCGCCCTTCAGCAGGGACGCGAGCATCGCGGCCTCGCTGGCGTTGAGTTCGCCGACGTCCTTGCCGTAGTAGGCCTGGGCGGCGCGCTGGATGCCGTACGTGCCGCGGCCGAACCAGCTGGTGTTGAGGTAGCCCTCGAGGATCTTGTCCTTGCTCATCTTCTGGTCGAGCTTGAGGGAGATCATCGCCTCGGTGAACTTGCGGCTCACCGAGCGGTTCTGGTTCAGGTAGACGTTCTTGACGTACTGCTGGGTGATCGTCGAGCCGCCCTCGGTGTTGCCCTCGCCGATCGTGCGCACCAGGGCGCGGGTGATGCCCTTGAAGGAGATGCCCGGGTCGGAGTAGAAGCTCTGGTTCTCCGCGGCCAGCACCGCCCAGCGCACGTCCTGGGGTATGTCCTTCAGCGGCATCGCCTGCCGCCGCACCCACCCGGTACGGGCCATGGGCGTCCCGTCGGACCAGAAATAGACGTTGTCCTGCTGGGTGGCGTACGTGTTGAGGTTCTGGGGTATGTCTGTCGCGGCGTAGGCGATCACCAGAAACGTTCCGCTCAGCCCGACGGCCAGGCCCCAGGCGCCCAGCCACTGACGCCAGGAGGGCACCCAGCGCCGCCAGCCGGTGCGTCCGGGGCGCGGGTACGCCGGTCTCAGACGGCGGGCGATGCGCGCCCAGCGTTCGGCGAGCGCGGAGGGCATGGCCGGTTTGCGCCGGGTGCCGCGATGGCCGGAATTCGTCCCTCGATCGGTGCGTCGTGCGAGGTCCTCCGCACCTGAGTGCGCCTCGATCTCGGCAGGCGTCGGGACGCGAAGCTGCGTGGTCTTCTCTGCGGGACGTTCGGCGCCGGGCGGGAGGCGGAGCTGAGTGGTCTCCTCGGCGCGGGGCGGGAGGCGAAGCTGGGTGGTCTCATCGATGCCGGGCGGGAGGCGAAGCTGAGTGGTTCGCTCGGCGGGAGTCTCGTCCTGCGTATCCTCCGTACGACGGCTCGCGGGGTCTTCCGTGCGACGGCTCGCGGGCCGTTGCGGACCGAGCCCGCGGCGGTTCTGGCGGTCGTCGCCCTCCCCGCTAGCCACGGCGGGCTCCGGCGCGTGGACGGCCCAGGGGATGCGGGGCATCTGTTCGATGCCATGCCTCGGTCACGACTGCGTCTCCCTCCGCACTTCGGAATTGCGCGCGCGGGTAGATGCAGCTGCCGCACATGCGGCTGCGAGCCCCCCTCCCCGACCTTGCGGCTCGTCGCGGCCCTCTTAAATTATCAGCGACTAATACGATCTCCTCGCCCAGGAACCAGACAGAAATATTCAGCAGGTCAAGTCGGCCCTCTGAAGGCACCGGGCGGGAATCGGGGAGGAATCGAGGAGGCCCGGGTTCCGGACCACGGCGCCACCCGGTGCGCGACCGGGTCACGGAAGGCTTCGATCGTCGGTCCCCGGCCGCTAACCTGTGCGTATGCCTCGCTACGAGTACCGCTGCCGGACCTGCGGCGACACCTTCGAACTGAGCCGCCCCATGGCGGAATCCGCCGCTCCGGCGGACTGTCCCGCCGGGCACGACGACACGGTGAAACTCCTGTCGACCGTCGCGGTCGCCACCGGCGGGTCGGCGTCCGCGCCCGCCCCGCGCCCGTCCGGAGGGGGCGGAGGCGGGTGCTGCGGCGGCGGTTGCTGCGGCTGACCGACCAGGATTTTTCAGGAAGTCTTCAGCTTTTCTTCGCCCGAATCCTCCGCGCCGCCCGGGCGTGTCGCACTCTCAGGCCCTACGAGGTCCCCGCACAGGCCGGGCACGGCTCCCGCTCAGACCGCGCCCGGCTGCCGATCAGACCGCGCCCGGACCCCGCTCAGACCACGCCGGGGCGGCCACAGGCGTGCACGAACTCCCGCAGGATCCGCTCCCCCGCCGCGACCCCCCGCTCCGGGAGGGCGGTGATCGCCGACGCCGTCCAGTCGGCCTCGGCCAGCTCCCCGTGGCCCGGCCGCCAGCCGCGGTCGGCGGCGAGCAGCAGGTCGGCGTCGAGGAGGGAATCACCGGCGGCGAGCGTGAGAAGGGCGCCGGTGCGGCGGGCCACCTCGCGCACGGCCGCGCTCTTGGTGAGCGGCTTCGGCACGGCGTAGATCTTGCGGCCCTGCAGCGACACCGTCCAGCCGCGGCCCTCCGCCCAGACGGCGAGCTCCTTCACCCACTCCTCGGGCAGTAGCTCGCGCTCCACCACCAGATAGGCGAACAGGTCCTCGGCGACCCGGTGCTTGCGGACCCAGGCCGGGTCGGCGGTGGCCGCGAGATGGTCCCGCACCTCGTCCAGCGGCGCGCACTCGCTGGCGAGCCGCGCGGTCACGGCCGCGTGCCAGTCGGGGTCGGAGACACCGTCGACGAGCAGATGCCCGCCGTTGGCGCAGATCGCGTACTCGGGCGCGGGGCCCGGCAGGTTGATGCGCTGGTACTGCTTGCGGGTGCGGGTCGTGGTGGGCACGAAGTGGGCCGTGTCGCCGAGCTCGGTGAGCAGCGCGGCGGCCGTCTCGGTCATGTACGACAGCGGCTTGGCCTCGTGCACCTCGACGCAGAGCAGCCGGGGCGCCCGCGCGTCCGGCATGGTCAGCGCGAGGGCGGCGGAGGAGTAGATCAGCGTACGGTCGAGATCGCTGGCGACGAGCACCTTGGGCGCGGACATCAGACCGTCACCGCCTTGCCGTCGGCGCCGGTCGCGCCGCGCGTGTACTTCGGGTGGATCAACCCCACGCAGGTGTAAGGGAGTTCGTCGACCTCCTCGACGGGCACCCCGCGCTGCTGGGCGAGCAGGCGTACGTGATCGAGGTCGGCGCCCGCTCCGGCGCGCGCCAGGATCTTCCAGGGGACGCGGCGCAGCAGCACGCGGGTGGTCTCGCCGACGCCCGGCTTGACGAGGTTCACGTCGTGGATCTCGTACTCCTCGCTGATCCGCTCGACGGCCGCCCAGCCCTCCCAGGTGGGGGTGCGGTCGGCGGCGAGGAGCTCCTTGGCCTGGGCGCAGGCCGCGTCGGCGACGTCGGGGAAGCGGGCGGCGACGGCGTCCAGGAAGTCGACGGAGACGTCGGAGCCGGCGAGCTCGCGGTAGAACTTCGCGCCGTGGAAGTCGTACTCGCCGACCAGGTCCGAGCGCAGCACGGTACGCGAAATCAGGCCGGAGACCGTCGAGTTGAGGCAGGCGGAGGGGATGAGGAAGTCCTCGCGGGTGCCGTACGTCCGTACGCACGAGCCCGGGTCGGCGAGGACCGCGATCTCCGGGTCGAAGCCGGTGACGCCCTCTGCGGACTCGAACTCCCTGATGGCGTCGGCGAGTTCGCGGGTGATGGCGCCCTTGCCGGTCCAGCCGTCGACGAACACGACGTCGGCCGGGTCGTGGTGGGCGGCCAGCCAGCGCAGCGCGTTGGCGTCGATGCCGCGGCCACGGACGATGGAGACGGCGTAGTGCGGCAGGTCGAGGCCGTGCCGGTGCTGGGCCCAGCGGCGCATCAGGACGCCGACGGGGGTGCCCGCGCGGGCCAGCGAGACGAGGACCGGACGCGGGGAGCGTTCGGCGAGCACCAGCTCGGTGACGGCGCCGACGGCCTGGGCGATCCGGGCGGCCGAGGTGCCCAGGGCCGTCTGGAACAGCTCCTGGTACTGGGGGCTCGGCTGGTACTCGACCGGCAGCGACTCCGCGTAGTGGGCGCCTCCGCTCTGGATCGCCTCCTCGCGCTCCTCGGTCGGCGCCTCCAGCGTCACGTCCGAGAGGTCCTGCAGCAGCCAGCCGACCTCGTCGGGCGCGTACGAGGAGAAGGCGGGGCCGCGGAGGGGCTCAGGGAGCATGGAGGGCCTTTCTGTGGACGGCCGTGCGGGGACGTACGACGGGACGACGGCGAGCAGGACGCTCGGGGTGTGCTCCGCGAGCTGGGCCAGCAGGCCGTCGGCGGCGTGCAGGCCGGGCGTGTCGGCGGCGGAGTCGACCACGGCCACGACCGCGTCGAAACCGGCACCCGCGACGTTGTAGGCGTACCGCTCGCCCGGTCCGTCGTCGGGGTCGTCGTGGGCCGGGAAGGCGAGGCGCGTCCGAATGGCGTAACCGGGGTCGTCGAGGGCGAGCACCGGGGAGCGGGTGGTCGTGGAGTACCGCACCTCGGCGGGCACCACCTGCTCCAGCTCCCTGGCCAGCCTGAGCGGCGCGTACATCAGCTCCTCGAAGCCGAGTACGAGGACACGCCGCGCCCCCTCCGGCAGCGCGTCGGCGACCCGCGCGGCCATGGCGGGCAGCGCCGCGTCCAGCCGTATTCGATGCCCGGGCGTGAACCCGTGCCGTCCCCCGTCGGGCAGGCCCCGGGGCCAGCCGAGCTCGACACGGGCGGCACCGGGATGCCCCCGACGGCTGTCGGCGGGCTCGCCGCGCTCGGTGGTCTCGTGTTCCGTCACCAGCGCCTGCCCCTTCTCCAGGACGCCCTCCGGGAGGTTCACGGTGCCCCTCGCCGCGGCGATCAGGTCCACCCGCGCGCCGATCTCCGTCGCGAACTCCGCCAGCCGGCCCAGGTCCGCGGCCGAGCGCATGTCGACCAGGGCCACGACCACATAGCGGTCGCGCGGATAGCGGGCGTGGAGGTCGCGGATGGTGTTGAGGACCGTGTTGCCGGTGGAGAACTCGTCGTCGACGAGGACCAGGGGGCCGGCGCCCGCCAGCAGAGCGGGGTTCTCCGGCAGCAGGAGGTGGGAGGTGGCGTGGGAGTGGGACTCCTCGAAGCCGCCCGCCGTGTCGACGCCGGGGACGGGACGGCGGGTCGAGTGGAGGTAGGGCGCGAGGCCCACGCCGTCGGCGACGCAGTGGCCGAGGCCGGTGGCCGTCTCGGCGTACCCGAGGACGACGGCCGCGCGGGCGTCCTCGGTGCCGAGCAGCTCCCGCACCCGCCGGCCGAGCGCGAAGCCGTGTCCGTACACCACGGACGGCGACTGCGGGACATGCTTGCCGAGCACGTTCGACACGAGCAGATGCGCCCGGCGGGGGTTGCGCCGCAGCGCGAGCCCCAGCAGGTCGCTCAGCTCCTCGTCACCGACGAGCTCGACACCCAGTCGCTCGGCGACCCAGGTCCCCGTCCACACCACGTTCTTCATCGATTCCTTGTCGGTCGGTCGAGGTCGCTCGAGCCGGCGCGGTTCACGCAGGCAGGGCGGCCGCGAGCAGTTCCACGAAGCCGATGTCCTCGTTCGCCACACCGAACACCTCGGCGCGCTGGAGGGTGCGCTCGGCCCAGGCGCGGTGCGGCTTCACTTCATTCATTTTGTTCGTGTACGCCGACCTCAGCACGCCCCCGCCGCCCCGCTCGGGCCTGAGGATGTCCTGCGCGTCGCTGTACTCCTCGTGGCTGACCACGGACAGCGCGTGCACCGCCGGGACGTGCGAGGGGTGGATACAGGTCTTGCCGAGCAGACCGTTGGCCCGGTCGAGGGCTATCTCGCGCAGCAGCCCGTCCAGGTCGTGCTCGATCAGCGACTGGCGCAGCTCCTCGACCTCGCCCTCCTGGAAGGGGCTGCGGCGCAGCTGCGGCTTGAACATGCGCTCCTGGACCCGGAAGTACTCCCACACGGGCCCGGTGACCGTGAACCCGGTGCCGTCCGAGCGCCCCAGCACGTTCACCACGTCCGCGATCACGGAGGCGACGATCTGGACGTCGTACGCGGTCATGTCGGGCGCCCTGCGCAGCCCGTACGCCGAGCAGAAGTCGGTGACGCCCAGGCGCAGCGCGAGGACACGGTCGCGGTACTTGTCGACGACTCGGGAGATGCCCTCCAGGGTCTCCCGGCGGCTCTCCAGGTACAGCAGGCCGGGCGACTCCAGGACCGGCATCGCGAACAGCCGCCGGCCGCTCGCGGACTCGGCCGCGGTGAGCGCCTCCATGAACGGGACGCCCCGCTCCTCGGTGAACTTCGGCAGGACGAACCCGGACAGCAGCCGCGCGGACGCGCCGAGCCGCCGGACGAGGTCCGGGATCTGCCCGGGCTCACGGACCCGTACGAACAGCAACGGGAGCCCGTCGGTCTCCGGCCGTCCGGCGAGGTCGGCGAACTGCCGGACCAGGTTCTCCTCGGCGCCCACGACCTCGGCGTCGTCGATCGAGTCCTCCAGGCACAGCACCATGGAGACCACGCCGCGCCCGGCCTGCTTGACGACGTCGTCGGCGAGGCGGGGTCTGGTCGCGGGGCTGTACAGGGTGGCGCCGAGGGCCGCCGCGAGCACGCGGGCGGGCGAGTCGGCGGTGAAGACGCACGGCTCCCGGTAGAAGAGACGCTGCCGCTCTTCAGGGGCGATGTGCCCGAAATGACGCATGAAACTCCCCCGTGGCGGCTAGGCGGACTTACGTGAGGTGGCCGGTAATAGTACGTACAAATCCATGTCAGTCGTTCCCACCAGGCGTGAAGTTCAGGTAACTCGGCCATGTCGGTTGCCCGCGCATGCCGACCGGGAATCCTTACCCCCGCGTTGTCGTGACCAGGACCGAGAGGGCAGGATGACCGCATGACGCACGCGATGCTGAAGGGGTCGAACGTCCCGCTGGACGCCACAGCGGTACGTGCCGTGCTGCGCTGGACGCCCGGGCAGGGTGTCCCCGATGTCGATGTCTCGGCGCTGCTCCTCGGTCCCGACGGTCGTGTGCGATCCGACGAGGACTTCGTCTTCTACAACCAGCCACGCCATCCCTCGGGCAAGGTGTGGCGACTTGGCAAGAAACGCGTCTCCGAGGGCCTCACCGACACCATCCAGACGGATCTGGCGGGTGTCGAGTCCGGTGTCGGACAGATTCTGCTGGTCGCATCGGCGGACGGCGTCACCTTCGACCAGGTACGCGCCCTACGCATCCTGCTGTACGACGCGTCCGGCACGACCGGCACCACCGGCTCGGACGGTGAGCCGCTGGCCTACTTCGACATCAAACCGGAGACGGGTACGGAGACGGCGCTGATCTGCGGCGAACTGTACCGGCGCGGTCAGGGCTGGAAGTTCCGGGCGCTCGGCGAGGGCTATCCGAACGGTCTGGAGGGGCTCGCCTCCGACTTCGGGATCACGGTGGACGAGTCCGAGCCGGAGGCCGTCGCGCCCGTGCCCGACGCCACCGCCTGGGCGGACCCCGCGGCCTCCCCGGAGACCTCGGTGCCGCTCCCGCCCGAGCAGTCCGCCCCGGTGCCCCAGCAGCCCGCGTACGGCTATCCGGGGCCCGCGCAGACGGCCCCCGCCCAGCCCGCGTACGGCTACCCCCAGCCGACCAGCCAGCCCGCCTACGGCTACCCGGGGCCCCAGACGGCCCCGGCCGTCCAGCCGGCCTACGGCTTCCCGCAGGCGGTCGGCTCCCTCCCCGACCCGGATTTCAGGCTGCCGCCACAGGGGCCACAGTTCATCGGACGCTAGGAAAGCGCCCCGAAAGGGGCGCGGGGCTGTATTCGACCATCAACGGTCGGCCTTGGACTTGTACCCCCGCCCCCACTGCAGCCCCCACCCGTACAACCGGTCCAGCTCCGCCTGGAACCCGTACACGAACTTCACCTCACGCCGCACGGTGATCTCGCCCTTGTTGTTCTCGATCATCACCACCGCGCAGGAGCGGGCCTGCGGATGCCGCTCGTCGAGGCCGATCTCGATCCGGGGCCCGTTGCTCGGGTAGAGCGTGATGATGGCGTGCGTACGGTCGAAGGCGGGCGTCTGGTCGTAGATGTACACGAAGACCAGGAGCCGCTTGATGTCGTCACGATGGTCGAGGTTGACGTAGGCCGTCTCACCGGACGCCGAACCGAACCGGTCGTCACCGCTGAGCTTCACGTACGGCGGGTCGTTGATGTCGCCGAGGAAGTTGCCCAGAGGCTGCACCACGCCCTTGGAGCCGTCCGCGAGCTCGTACATCACGCCCAGGTCGAGGTCGACGTTCACCATGCTCTGGGTGTGCGCCTGGACCACGTCCGGCTTGAAGGTCTTGAAGGGGTGCCGCAGCAGGCTGCCCCGCTGCTGGCCGCCGCCGATGTCCGACGTGCGCATACGCCAGGACAGGTTGATGCGCAGGTTGCCGGTGGCCGCGCCCTGCTTGGTGAGCGAGACCGTGTGGTTCCGCTTGGTCAGTTCTATGGAATTGGTGGCGGCACTGCCGGAGTCGAAGTCCGTCGAGCGTCCGCGCCACAGGTCGTCCCAGAAGCCCATTGCCTTGTCCCGCCCCCACGTTGCCTGGATATGCGACGGGGCGGCCACGAGGACTCGTCCTCGACGGCCGCCCCGCTCAGAGCGTTCCCGGAATCACGCTCCCGGACTCACACCCCGGACGAGACCTCAGTCTTGTCGTCCGAGGCCGTCGCTTTTCCCTCGGCCGCCGCGAGCGCCCTGTTGCGGCGCACCGAGGACCAGAAGGACCAGGCGATCAGGACGACACCGACGAGACCGGTGATGACCTCGTGGATCTGGTACTGGATGGTGACCAGGAGGATCACGGCGAGGGCGCCGATGGCGTAGTGCGCGCCGTGCTCCAGGTAGACGTAGTCGTCGAGGGTGCCCTGGCGGACCAGGTAGACCGTGAGCGAGCGGACGTACATGGCGCCGATGCCGAGGCCGAGCGCCATCAGCACGATGTCGTTGGTGATGGCGAAGGCGCCGATGACACCGTCGAAGGAGAAGGACGCGTCCAGGACCTCGAGGTAGAGGAACATGAAGAACGCGGCCTGACCGGCGAGGACGACGGCCGGCTTCTTCTTGCCGGTCCGCGCGGCCTCCTCCTCTTCCTCGTGCTCCCGCTCCTCGTCTTCCTCGAGCCTGTCCTCGAAGTAGCCGGAGAGTCCGCCGACGACCATGTACGTGATCAGGCCCGCGATGCCGGCGATCAGCACCGTCTGCGCCTTGTCGATGTGCGCGCCGCCGTGCTGGTGGGCGTGGACCGCGAAGGTCATGGAGGAGACCAGCAGCACGACCAGGGCGATGCAGACCGACAGCATGTCGACCTTGCCGAGCTTGGCCAGCGGACGCTCGATCCAGCGCAGCCACTGGATGTCCCGGTCCTCGAAGATGAAGTCGAGGAAGATCATCAGAAGGAACATGCCACCGAAGGCGGCGATCGCCGGGTGGGCGTCCGTGACCAGCTGCTGGTACTGGTCCTTGTCGGTCAGTGCGAGGTTGACCGCCTCGATCGGACCCTTCTTGGCCGTGACCGCCACGATCACGACGGGGAAGACCAGTCGCATGCCGAAGACGGCGATCAGCACACCCACCGTGAGGAAGATCTTCTGCCAGAAGGCACTCATCTTCTTCAGGATCCCGGCGTTGACCACCGCGTTGTCGAAGGACAGCGAGATCTCCAGGATGGCCAGGATCGCCACGATGCCAAAGGCGGTCCACCCCCCGTAGATCACCGCTGCGACCAAGCCGAGCGCGGTGACCGCAAACGACCAGCCGAAGGTTTTCAGAAGCACTGGCTACCCAATCATCGTGTATGTACGGGTCTCCCCCGCGCCGTACTCGGCTTTACCTACTGTTGACCACGAAGTCTAGAGGGCTGCCCCTTCGGCTGGCTCGGGCGGGCCCTAGGAAACATTGACTCCGAAGTCGAGCGCGATGCCGCGCAGACCGGACGCGTACCCCTGTCCGACCGCTCGGAACTTCCACTCCTGGTTGTAGCGGTAGACCTCGCCGAAGATCATCGCCGTTTCCGTCGAGGCGTCCTCGGACAGGTCGTAGCGGGCGAGCTCCTGACCGTCGGCCTGGTTGACCACGCGAATGAACGCGTTGCTGACCTGGCCGAAGGTCTGACCGCGGTTGTCGGCCTCGTGGATGGAGACCGGGAAGACGATCTTGTCGACGTTGGCCGGCACCTTGGAGAGGTCGATCAGGATCGACTCGTCGTCGCCCTCGCCCTCACCCGTGAGGTTGTCACCGGTGTGCTCCACGGAGCCGTCCGGGCTCTTGAGCTGGTTGTAGAAGATGAACCACTCGTCGCCGAGCACCCGGCCGGAATTGCACAGCAGGGCGCTGGCGTCGAGGTCGAAGTCGGCTCCGGTGGTGGAGCGCGCGTCCCAGCCGAGCCCGATCATCACGTGCGTGAGGTTGGGTGCGGCCTTGGAGAGGGAGACATTGCCTCCCTTGGCGAGCGTGACGCCCATGATGCTGGTCCTCCCCGAGGTCAAACTCTTAGTTGTGCCGCGCGGCCTGCGCGCGGTGGTCCAGCGGGTCCGGCGCCGCACATGAAGCGTGCGGCGCCGGGCCTGGAGCCGAAGGCCGTACGGCTCAGACGTTCACGTCGGACGGTCGCGTCAAACGTTCAGATCAGACGTTCGCGTCCGACGTGTCCTCGTCCGACGGTCGTGTCAGACGTTGACGCCGAAGTCCTGCGCGATGCCGCGCAGGCCCGAGGCGTAGCCCTGGCCGATGGCGCGGAACTTCCACTCCGGGCCGTTGCGGTACAGCTCGCCGAAGACCATGGCGGTCTCCGTCGAGGCGTCCTCGGAGAGGTCGTAGCGCGCGATCTCCGCCTCGCCGGCCTGGTTCACCACGCGGATGAACGCGTTGCGGACCTGGCCGAAGGACTGCTGGCGGTTCTCGGCGTCGTAGATGGAGACCGGGAACACGATCTTCTGGACGTCGGCGGGCACGGCGGCGAGGTTGACCTTGATCTGCTCGTCGTCGCCCTCGCCCTCACCGGTGATGTTGTCCCCGGTGTGCTCGACCGAACCGTCCGGGCTCTTCAGGTTGTTGAAGAACACGAAGTTCTGGTCGGTGCTGACCTTGCCGTCCGCATTCGTGAGGATGGCGCTGGCGTCGAGGTCGAAGTCGACGCCGGTGGTGGTTCGGGCGTCCCATCCCAGACCGACGATGACCGCGGTCAGTCCCGGGGCCTCCTTGGTCAGCGATACGTTGCCGCCCTTGCTGAGGCTGACTCCCACGAGTCCTCCCAATGGTGTCCAGGGGCGGGGAGCCCCGTCGTGCGTTGGTATCGGATCAACGTGTCGATCCTAGTGACGGGTTCCCGCACCCTGCAGGCCCTGCGACCGAACAATCACAGGGTGTCGGGCTCACAGAGTGTCGAGCGCCTTCACGTACTCGTTCAGGTCACGCGCGTCCGGCAGACCGTTGACGACGGTCCAGCGGACGACGCCCGTCTTGTCGATGATGAAGGTGCCGCGCACGGCACAACCCTTGTCCTCGTCGAAGACGCCGTACGCGCGCGAAGTGTTGCCGTGCGGCCAGAAATCGGAGAGCAGCGGGTACTCCAGGCCCTCCTGCTCGCCGAAGACGCGCAGGGTGTGGATGGAGTCGTTGGAGACGGCCAGCAGCTGGACGTCGTCGTTGACGAACTTCGGCAGTTCGTCGCGCAGGGCACACAGCTCGCCGGTGCACACGCCGGTGAAGGCGAACGGGTAGAAGAGCAGCACCACGTTCTTCTCACCGCGGAAGTCGGACAGCTTCACGGTGGCGCCGTGGTTGTCCTTGAGCTCGAAGTCCGGTGCCTCGGTGCCGACCTCGATCGCCATAGTCACACGCTCCCCTTCCAAGGGCCTGTTCGGGTGAACCCCACCCTACGCAGCACCCCCCGCCCCACCGGCCGCACCCCGACCACGTGCCCCACGCGCCACCCCCGGTGCGCGCCTCGCACCGGCTCGACCGAGCCCGCTCGCCCGGGGCACAACGTCTTGTGGGGGCTGCCGCCATTCGGGTGGGGTGTTGTCTCGGAGGCCGGCGTTCCGGCCCGGGGACCGCGGCGGTGAGGTGGTCCGGCGCGGGTGCTCCTCGCCTCCCCCACAGGCCCGGGGCATGGGGGAGGCCCCCGGCGGCGGGGACGCCGACGGGGGCCTCTTGGGTGGTTTGGTGCGGCAGACGGAGCGAGAGCTCAGCGCTTCGACTTGGGCGTGGCCAGACGCGTGCCCGACCACTCCTTCCCGACCGAGATGCTCTTCGTCTGGGAGAGGCCGGCAGTCTGGGCGGCGTCACTGATGTCGCTGGGCTCGACGTAGCCGTCCCGGCCGGTCTTCGGGGTCAGCAGCCAGATCATGCCGCCGTCCTCAAGGAGACCGATGGCGTCCACCAGAGCGTCCGTAAGGTCGCCGTCCTCGTCGCGGAACCACAGCATCACGACGTCAGCGACGTCGTCGTAGTCCTCATCGACCAGGTCCTGGCCGATCAACGATTCGATACCTTCACGGAGCTCGTGGTCAACGTCGTCGTCGAAGCCGATCTCCTGGACCACCTGTCCGGGCTCGAACCCCAGCCTGCCGGCCGGGTTGGTCCGCTCCTCCGCGTGGTCCGCGGTCGCGCTCACGGCTTGCCTCCTGATCATGTTTCGGTAGATGTCTCAGCCACGCGCGTACGCGAAGCATTGGCCGTAGTCCACACGGGCGGGGCGGATCGCGCAAGTACCCGGCCGTCGAGACCGCCGAAACGGTGACGATCCCGGCGGTGTCGGCGCAACCTCAGGCGTGGATTCAAGGCCACAAGTGACGCACACCACACCCTTCTGCCCCATTTATGAATTTCGGAACCCTTGGAGCGTACGAGACCCGAACGACTTTGCGGAACGCGTCACGGAGTGAGCGTATCGTTGCGTTTTGGTCGGGCACGTCCCAACGAACTGCAGGAATGTGTTGGTTACCTCTCGGTAGAGATGACGATTCCGTTCCCGAGGTACACGATGGGGAACGGTGCAGACAGACCGAAAAACCGCCCCAGACAGCTTCCCAGACAACCCCTCGGGCAGCCCTCACACGCCCCTCTGACAGTGAAGGAACAGCGTGGTTTCCGGATCCGATCGCAATCCGATCATCATTGGCGGCCTTCCCAGTCAGGTCCCGGACTTCGACCCCGAAGAGACCCAGGAGTGGCTCGACTCCCTCGACGCCGCTGTCGACGAGCGCGGCCGTGAGCGCGCCCGCTATCTGATGCTGCGGCTGATCGAAAGGGCCCGCGAGAAGCGCGTGGCCGTGCCCGAGATGCGCAGCACGGACTACGTCAACACGATCGCCACCAAGGACGAGCCCTTCTTCCCCGGCAACGAGGAGATCGAGCGCAAGGTCCTCAACGCCACCCGCTGGAACGCCGCCGTGATGGTCTCGCGCGCCCAGCGTCCCGGCATCGGCGTCGGCGGTCACATCGCGACCTTCGCCTCCTCCGCCTCGCTCTACGACGTCGGCTTCAACCACTTCTTCCGCGGCAAGGACGAGGGCGACGGCGGCGACCAGATCTTCTTCCAGGGGCACGCCTCCCCCGGCATCTACGCCCGCGCGTTCCTCCTCGACCGGCTCTCCGAGCAGCAGCTCGACGCGTTCCGGCAGGAGAAGTCGAAGGCTCCGTACGGTCTGTCCTCGTACCCGCACCCGCGCCTGATGCCGGGCTTCTGGGAGTTCCCGACCGTCTCCATGGGCCTCGGTCCGCTCGGCGCGATCTTCCAGGCGCGGATGAACCGCTACATGGAGGCGCGCGGCATCGCGGACACCTCCAAGTCACACGTCTGGGCGTTCCTCGGGGACGGCGAGATGGACGAGCCGGAATCGCTCGGACAGCTGTCCATCGCCGCTCGAGAGGGCCTGGACAACCTGACCTTCGTCGTCAACTGCAACCTCCAGCGCCTCGACGGCCCGGTACGGGGCAACGGAAAGATCATCCAGGAGCTGGAGTCCCAGTTCCGGGGCGCCGGCTGGAACGTCATCAAGCTGGTCTGGGACCGCACCTGGGACCCGCTGCTCGCGCAGGACCGCGACGGCGTGCTGGTCAACAAGCTGAACACCACTCCGGACGGCCAGTTCCAGACGTACGCCACCGAGACGGGCGACTACATCCGCCGGCACTTCTTCGGTGACGACCACCGGCTGCGGGCGATGGTCGAGAACATGACCGACGACCAGATCCTGCACCTGGGGCGCGGCGGTCACGACCACAAGAAGATCTTCGCGGCGTTCTCGGCGGCCAAGGCGCACAAGGGCCAGCCGACGGTGATCCTGGCGCAGACGGTCAAGGGCTGGACGCTCGGCCCGAACTTCGAGGGCCGCAACGCCACGCACCAGATGAAGAAGCTGACGGTCGCCGACCTCAAGGGCTTCCGGGACCGTCTGCACCTGCCGATCTCCGACAAGGAGCTGGAGTCCGGCGCGCCGCCGTACTACCACCCGGGCCGGAACTCGGAAGAGATCCAGTACATGCACGACCGCCGCAAGGGGCTCGGCGGATACGTCCCCACGCGCGTCGTACGGTCGCAGCCGCTGGCCCTGCCGGACGACAAGGCGTACGCGGGTGTGAAGAAGGGCTCCGGTCAGCAGTCGATCGCCACGACCATGGCGTTCGTGCGACTGCTCAAGGACCTCATGCGGGACAAGGAGATCGGCAAGCGGTTCGTGCTGATCGCGCCCGACGAGTACCGCACCTTCGGCATGGACTCGTTCTTCCCGAGCGCGAAGATCTACAACCCGCTCGGCCAGCAGTACGAGTCCGTGGACCGCGATCTGCTCCTGGCCTACAAGGAGTCGCCGACCGGTCAGATGCTGCACGACGGCATCTCCGAGGCGGGCTGCACGGCCTCGCTGATCGCCGCGGGTTCGGCGTACGCCACGCACGGCGAGCCGCTGATCCCGGTCTACGTCTTCTACTCGATGTTCGGTTTCCAGCGCACCGGTGACCAGTTCTGGCAGATGGCCGACCAGTTGGCGCGCGGTTTCGTCCTGGGCGCGACCGCGGGCCGTACGACTCTGACCGGTGAGGGCCTTCAGCACGCGGACGGCCACTCGCAGCTGCTCGCCTCGACCAACCCGGGCTGTGTCGCCTACGACCCGGCGTTCGGGTTCGAGATCGCGCACATCGTCAAGGACGGTCTGCGCCGGATGTACGGCTCGTCCGACGAACACCCGCACGGCGAGGACGTCTTCTACTACCTCACCGTCTACAACGAGCCGATCCAGCACCCGGCCGAGCCGGCGAACGTCGACGTGGACGGCATCCTCAAGGGCATCCACCGCTACTCGGAAGGGACTTCGGGTTCCGTCCCGGCGCAGATCCTGGCGTCCGGTGTCGCCGTGCCTTGGGCGGTCGAGGCGCAGCGGATCCTCGCCGAGGAGTGGAACGTACGCGCCGACGTCTGGTCGGCGACCTCCTGGAACGAGCTGCGGCGCGAGGCCGTCGACGTGGAGCGGCACAATCTGCTGCACCCCGAGGAGGAGCAGCGCGTCCCCTATGTGACGCAGAAGCTGAGCGGCGCCGAGGGTCCGTTCGTGGCCGTCTCCGACTGGATGCGATCGGTTCCGGACCAGATCTCGCGGTGGGTGCCGGGCACGTACCAGTCGCTGGGCGCGGACGGCTTCGGTTTCGCGGACACGCGCGGCGCGGCCCGGCGCTTCTTCCACATCGACGCGCAGTCGATCGTGGTCGCGGTGCTGACCGAGCTGGCCCGTGAGGGCAAGGTCGACCGGTCGGTGCTGAAGCAGGCGATCGACCGCTATCAGCTGCTCGACGTGGCGTCGGCCGACCCGGGAGCCGCGGGCGGCGACGCGTAGGCGCTCCGCGCGAGCGCCGGTGGGCCCTAGGGGCGCGGGGAGCTGGGACACCCGGCTTTCCGCGCCCCTTACGTGTGCTGTGTGCACCTACGATGCGGACATGAACGAGCAATCGGTGCAGGTCCGTTGGGAGCAGCGCACGCAGCGGCCCCTGCTGGGACTCGCGGTGGCCTTCGCCGTCGCCTATGCCGTGCCGATCGTGGACAGTGACGCGAGCCGTGGCCTGACGGGCGCGTGCACGGCCGTGGAGTGGACGGTGTGGGGCGCGTTCGCCGTCGACTATCTCGTGCGCCTCATACTCGTCCGGGACCGCAGGGACTTCGTCCGTACGCACTGGATGGACCTGTGCGCGGTGATCCTGCCGATCCTCCAGCCGCTGCGGCTGCTGCGGCTCGTCGCGACGCTCACGCTCGTCGGGCGGCGGGCCCGGATGGATGAGCAGATCCGGCTGACGACCTACGTCGGGGGCGCGGTCGTCGGGCTGCTGATGTTCGGCTCGCTCGCGGTGCTGTCGGTGGAGCGGGAGTCGCCGAACGGGAACATCAAGACCCTGGGTGACGCCGTGTGGTGGTCGTTCACCACGATGACGACGGTGGGGTACGGGGATCACGCGCCGACCACCGGCCTCGGGCGGATGATCGCGGTCGGGCTGATGCTCTCCGGGATCGCGCTGCTCGGTGTCGTGACCGCGAACATCGCCGCGTGGTTCATCTCGCGGTTCGAGAAGGACGACGTGGAGGAGCGGCGGCAGACGGCGGCGATCGAGTCGCTCACGGAGGAAGTGCGGGCGCTCCGTGCGGAGGTGGCTGCGCTGGCCGGTGGGGTTCGGCACCCGGTGTCGGGGGGTGCGGAGGAGCGTTCGCGCTAGCGCGAAGGGGGTTCGTTGTCGGGTGCGGGTCCGATGTGGCTGGTCGCGCAGTTCCCCGCGCCCCTGAAGGGGCGCCCCACCCGCCCCCTTCGGACTGCGGGCGCGCCGCCCCCCTCCGGCAGCGCGCCGCAGTTCCGGTGGTCCTCCCATGTCGTGCGGAGGACTTGACCCACTGTGACGTGCGACGGCTGCCGGCGGGAGGGATCTTCCGTGGTGTCACCCAGATAGGTGAAACCTGTACAAAAAAGGGCTGGTCCGACGCGCAGACTCAGATATGGCCGGCGCCCGCCCCCGCCGCCTCGGCGTTCTCGCCCCGCTTGGTGAGGAGCGCGACGAAGACCGCCACGACGGCGACCCCGGCGGCGACCAGGCAGGCCAGGCTCATGCCGGAGATGAACGTGTCGTGGGCGACGGTCGTGATCTTCTCGGCGAGTGCGGCCGGGGTGCCCGGGGCGACCGGTGCGGCGCCGACCTGGACTGCTTCGGAGGCCTGGTCGAGCTGGGCCGCGGTGAGCGGCGGCAGCTTGGCGTCGGCCCAGTTGCCCGCGAGGTCGCCGTCGACCTTGGAGGCCATCACGGCGCCCAGCACGGCCGTACCGAGGCTGCCGCCGATCTGCATCGCGGCCTGCTGGAGACCGCCGGCCACGCCGGAGAGTTCCATCGGCGCGTTGCCCACGATGACCTCGGTGGCGCCGACCATGACCGGCGCGAGGCCGAGACCGAGACCGGCGAACCAGAGCGACATCACGGCGCCGCTGGTGCCCGTGTCCAGCGTGGACATGCCGTACATGGAGATCGCGGTGAGGGCCATGCCGCCCGCCAGCGGGATGCGCGGGCCCGTCTTGGTGATCAGGGCGCCGGCCAGCGGCGAGCCCACGATCATCATTCCGGTGAGCGGGAGGAGGTGCAGACCGGCGTCGACCGGGCTCATGCCGTGCACGTTCTGCAAGTAGAACGTGACGAAGAAAAGGCCGCCCAGGAAGGCGATGGCCATCAGCACCATGAGGACCACACCGGCCGACAGCGGTACGGAGCGGAACAGCCCCAGCGGGATCAGCGGCTCCTCGACCCGCTTCTCCCACAGGGCGAAGAGCACGAAGCCGAGCACCGAGGCGCCCAGGAACGTCCAGGTCAGGCCGGAGCCCCAGCCCCAGGTCGGAGCCTTGATGAGCGCCCATACCAGGCAGAACATGGCACCGGAGAGCAGCGCGATGCCCAGGACGTCGAAGGAGCGCGGGGCGTTCGCGGCGCGGTGGTCGAGGAGGATCATCAGGCCGAGGACCAGCGCGATGACGCCCACCGGCACGTTGATGAAGAACACCGACTGCCAGCTGACGTGCTGAACCAGCAGACCGCCGAGGATCGGGCCGCCCGCGGTGGAGGCGCCGATGACCATGCCCCAGATGCCGATCGCCATGTTCAGCTTCTCGGCCGGGAAGGTGGCCCTCAGCAGGCCGAGCGCGGCCGGCATCAGCAGCGCGCCGAACAGCCCCTGGAAGACGCGGAAGGTGACGACCAGGGCGATGCTGCTGGAGAAGCCGATCGCGCCGGAGGCCGCGGCGAAACCGACCACGCCTATGAGGAAGGTCTGACGGTGCCCGAAGCGGTCACCGAGCTTGCCCGCGGTGATCAGGGTGACCGCGAGCGCGAGGAAGTAGCCGTTGGTGATCCACTGGACGTCGGCGAAGCTCGCGCCCAGGTCCTTCTGGATGGCCGGGTTGGCGATGGCCACGATGGTGCCGTCCAGGGCGACCATCATGACGCCGACGGCAACGGTGAACAGGGTGAACCACGGATGGCCGCGCAGCCCGTCGGACGGCGCCTTGTCCGACGGAGTGACCGGAGCCTTGTCCCCCGAACCCGTCGTGTCGATGGTGGTCTGACTAGTCATACCTTCGAGGCTAGTGACAGCCACTGACAGTTGACAAACCAATTCACAAGTCGGTAACTGTCACGTCACCCACCAGTACGCTGAGCTGGGCTGAAAGAACAGAAGAGGACCTCATGGAGACGACCGCCGACGAGACGTCGCCCCGGGCAGGCCTGCGCGAGCGCAAGAAGCAGCGCACCCGGGAGGCACTGCTGCGTGCCGCCCTCGAACTGTTCACCACCCAGGGCTACGAGCGGACGACCGTCGACGAGATCGCGGAGGCCGTCGACGTCTCGCAGCGCACCTTCTTCCGCTACTTCGCGGGCAAGGAGGAGGTCGCCCTGTTCACCCAGGGGGTCGCGGAGGCACGCTTCCTCGCCGCCGTGCGCGAACGCCCGCCCCAGGAAGCCCCGTTGGAGGCGTTGCGCCGCGCCGTCCTGGAGGGCTGGGACACCATCGGCGAGTCGATCGAGTCCGTCGTGCCGCTCGAACTGCACATGCGCGCCTACCAGTTGATCGAGTCGACACCCGCCCTCCTCGCCGCCTATCTGCGCCGCTCCGCGGAACTGGAGGAGGAGATCGCGCGGGTCATCGCCGAGCGCGAGGGACTCGACGTGGACGCGGACCCCAGACCGCGCGTCGCGGTGGCCGTGTTCGGCGGAGTGATGCGCGTCACGGGCCGTCTGTGGAGCGAGGGAACCGATCACAGCATCCCGGCGATCCGCGAGTTGACCACCGCTTACCTCGACCAGGTGGGGCCCGCGTTGGCGGAGAAGTGGCGCACGGAGTGACGCATGCAGTGACGTTGGAATGACGCACGGAGTGACGTGCCGAGTGACGTACAGAATGACGCACGGAACGCCGCACGGAACGATCAACTCCGGGCACACTGCGTCACTATTTATCTGAAACTGAACCCGGTTTGCCCCAATTACCCTGCGAGAAACGTGATACCAGTCACTCGTTTAACGGGAGGCGCCAACCTTCTCCTAGGGTGTCCTCTCAGTGACTTCCTTCGACACATCCCCCCAACTGAACGTCTGGCGCGCACTGCTCGCGCTGGCCGTGGTGTTCGTGATGCTGGCCACAAGTGGCTGGACCGCACTCCAGGGCCATCGAGGGGCAACCCCTCTCCAGGCGTCCCGCTCCGCGTGGGAGCACGGCAGCGTCGCCGGACAGCGACTGCCTGACCCGGACTCCACGCCGAGCCGCCTCGCCCGCTTCTTCGCGTCCCTCGACGCCCGCGAGCGCACCGGTCTCGCCCACCGCTATCCGCTCGCGGTCGGCAACATGAACGGCGCGCCCGTGCCCCTGCGCTACGAGGCCAACCGCGTCGCCATCGGCCAGCAGCGCAAGGTCGAGAAGAAGCGCATGCACGACAGCCGGCTCTCGTCCCTGGGACAGCAGCAGGCCGGGCGCCGCATGCACCGCTACGAGGCGATGCTGCAGAAGGGGCGCGATTTCCTCGCCTTCGACCCCATGGGTTCGGGCCGGGTCGCCGAGGTCTTCGGAAACCTCGACCGGGCCGAGCGGATCTCCATCGTGGTGCCGGGCGTCGACACCGATCTGCTCACGTTCCAGCGCACCAACAAGCAGTACTCGGCGCCGGTCGGCATGGCGCAGGCCCTGTACGGAGCCGAGCACGCCGCCGCCCCCCAGGCCCGTACGGCCGTGATCGCCTGGGCCGACTACACCACGCCCAGCGGACTCGGCATGGACGCCGCCACCGGCAGCCGCGCCGAGGAGGGCGCGATCCGGCTGAACGCGCTGCTGCGCGCCCTGCCCGGCCGTGCCCCCGTCGCGCTCTACTGCCACAGCTACGGCTCGGTGCTGTGCGGCCTCGCCGCCCGCGCCATGCCCTCCCGGGTCTCCGACATAGCGGTCGCCGGCAGCCCCGGCATGCGGGCCCAGAAGGCGTCCTCGCTGCACACCACCGCCCGGGTCTGGGCGATGCGGGACTCCGGCGACTGGATCCAGGACGTGCCCTACCTCGAATTGGGCGGGCTCGGACACGGCGCCGACCCGGTGTCGAAGGCGTTCGGGGCCCGGGTGCTGTCCGCGCGGGGCGCGAACGGCCACGGCGGCTATTTCGAGCCGGGCACCGAGAGCCTGCGCAACTTCGCCGAGATCGGCATTGGCGCGTACCAGGCGGTGCAGTGCGCACACAAGGATGACGCGTGCCGAGAGGGTTTGTCCGACGCCCCGGCGGCGGGACGCGCGTAGAGGTCGAGGAACTGCGGTCCGCCCGGGGAGGCGACGCAGGCGTAAGAGCCGCTTACGATGGCCCGCATGGGTGACGTACTGGCCGGATTTCATGCCGCCTGGGAGTTCGAGTCCGACTCCGTGCTCATCCGCTTCGAACGGGGGATCCGTTCGCCGAAGCTGTTCCAGGCGCTCGGCGAAAGGCGTATCCCCCTGGAGGCGATAGCGGGGGTCACACTGACGCCGGGCAAGCGCGGAACGGTCGTCCTGCACGCCGTGCCGCGAGCGGGCGCCGATCCGCTGATGGAGGCGGCCGCGGGACAGCTCAAGGAAGGGGGCGACCCCTATCGGCTGGTGCTGCCGGCCGACCGGGAGACCCTCGCCGAGTACTACGCGGACGAACTGCGCGCCGCGCTCACCGAGGACGCCGAACCGCCCGAGCGCTACCTCGTCGCGCCGCCCGAGGCGCCGCTGAACTTCAAGGCGTACGACGGAAAGGCCTCCTTCGACGGCAAGGCGGTGTCCTTCCGCTGGTTCTGGACGGGCGCGTCCTCCGCCAAGTGGAAGGCCGGAGACCAGAGCTTCCCGGTCACCGGCCTCAGCGGGGTCGAGTGGCGCTCCCCCGAGGTCTTCGAGGGCCATCTGCGGCTCCTGCGGCGCGAGCCCGCCACCACACAGCCCGCCCAGGCGGACCAGGACCCGGCGGCGGTCGTCTTCGGTCTCGGTTACGGCCCCGTCCACGAGTCCCTCCCGTTCGCCGCGTCGGTCCTCGCGGCCGTGCAGGCCTCGGGTCCCACCCCGGTGACCGCGGCAGCGGCTCCCCGCCGCGACCCGGCCGACATCGCCGACCGCATCCGTCACCTCGGCGAACTCCACCAGGCGGGCCTGGTCACGGACGAGGAGTTCACGACGAAGAAGGCGGAACTGCTGGCCGAGCTCTGATGCCGGCTGCGGGGCGCGGCTCTACTCCCGCCCCGCCGACGAGAACGACATGTCCGCGTACCGCTCCCCGGCCACCTTCGAGGCGATCGGCTCCAGCACCGCCAACTCGTCCTCCGTCAGGACGATCCGCGTGGCCGCGGTGTTCTCCTCGACCCGGCTGCGCCTGCGCGTGCCCGGGATCGGCACCACCGGCAATCCGAGCGACGACGCCTGCTGCTGCACCCAGGCCAGCGCGATCTGCCCCGGCGACGCCCCGTGCGCCTCGGCGACCGCACGCACCGGCTCCAACAGCGCGGCGTTGGCGGCCGCGTTGTCGCCGGTGAAGCGCGGCATCGTACGGCGGAAGTCGTCCGAGGTCAGATCCCGGTCGGCGTCGACGAACGAACCGGTGAGGAAACCGCGCCCGAGCGGCGAGTACGGCACCAGAGCGACGCCCAGCTCACGGACCGCAGGCACCACGCCCGCCTCGATGTCCCTGCTGAACAGCGACCACTCCGACTGCACGGCCGCGATCGGGTGCACGGCGTGCGCGGCGCGCAGCTCCCCGCCGGTGACCTCGCTCAGCCCGAGGTGCTTGACCTTGCCCTCGCGCACCAGCTCGGCCATCGCGGCGACGGTCTCCTCGATGGGGATGTTCACGTCACGGCGGTGCATGTAGTAGAGGTCGATCACGTCGACGTCCAGCCGCCGCAGGCTCCCCTCGACGGCCCGGCGGATGTACGGCGTCTCGTTGCGGATGGTCCGCTTCGTCGGCTCGGCGGGATCACGGTAGATGCCGAACTTCGTGGCGAGGACGACTTCGTCGCGGTGCGCCTTGACGAAGGGCGAGATGAACTTCTCGTTCTCCCCCAGGCCGTACACGTCGGCCGTGTCGAAGAGCGTGACGCCGAGTTCCAGCGCCCGTTCCAGGGTGGCCCGGGCCTCGTCGGCGTCCGTGGGCCCGTACGCGAAGCTCATGCCCATGCAGCCGAGGCCCTGTACGCCGACCTCGGGGCCGCCGGTGCCCAGTTCCACGTTCGCGATCCTGCTGTCCGTCATCGGGACCTCTCCGACGTCAGGGCACGCCCGGCGTCCGCGTAGAAACTGATCTTGTGGTCGAGAACCGCCAGGGTGTCCTGGAGCTCGGCGATCCGCGCCTTGACGTCGCGGCGGGTCGCCTCCAGGAGTTCGAAGCGCTCGATGTAGGTGTCGTCCCCCGCGCGCACCAGCTCCGCGTACCGGACCATGTCGGCGACCGGCATACCGGTGAGCCGGAGCTTGCCGACGAGGTCGAGCCAGTCCAGGTCGCGGTTGCTGTAGCGGCGCTGGCCGGTGTGCGAGCGGTCGATGTGCGGCATCAGCCCGATCCGCTCGTACCAGCGCAGGGTGTGCGCGGTGAGGCCGGTGAAGGCGACGACCTCGCTGATCGTGTAGTTGTCCTGGCCGTCCGGGCGCCGGTGTCGGTGGGGCGGGGCGGCGCAGTCCCGGGTACGCGTACTGGTGCCGGTCTCGGCGGCCTCGGCCGTGGTCTCCATCACCGTCATGACCTCCACGCTAAAACCTTCGAGTGCACTCGAAGCAAGCGGATTCGGGTGAGAACCCGTCCGGCGACGCCCGACGGACGCCCGCCGCAAATACGGAGACGTGCGCGGGGCACTCTGACTACCGTGCGGATCATGAGTCTCGTACGCCGTGCCGTGCCCGGGGACGCCGAGGAAGTACTGCGCCTGCGCCAGGTGATGATCGACTCGGTCTTCGCCTCCGCCGGTCCCCCGTCCACCGAGTGGCACGCCCAGTCCCTCCCGACCGTACGCGGCAGGCTCGCCGACCCCGACGGGGACTTCGCGGCCTTCGTCGTGGACCACCCGGACCACCCCGACCGGCCCGGCGCTCTCGCGGCGCTCGTCGCCGGGACGATCGAGTACCGGATCGGGCGCGCGGGCAATCCGCACGGCGCGGTCGGGCACGTCTTCAGCGTCGCGACCGATCCGGACGCGCGGCGGCGGGGGTACGCGCGAGCGTGCATGGAAACGCTCCTCGACTGGTTCCGTGAACGGAACGTCCCCCAGGTCGACCTCAACGCGTCCGCCGCCGCCGAGCCGCTGTACGTCTCGCTCGGATTCGTCCGCAAGGCCGACCCGTCGATGCGGCTGCACCTGTGAGCCGCTTAGGCTCGTAGCCATGTCTTTGCAGAGCAGCCTGGCGTCGATCGAGAACTGGCCCGTTCCCACGGCGGCCGCGGCCGTCGTCCGCGCGGACGGGGCGGTGCTCGGGTCGCACGGCCTTGTCGATCACCGTTTCGCCCTCGCCTCGGTCACCAAGCCGCTGGCCGCGTATGCCGCGCTCGTCGCGTACGAGGAGGGCGCGATCGAGCTCGACGAGCCTGCCGGTCCTGCCGGGTCGACGGTCCGTCATCTCCTCGCGCACACCTCCGGGCTCGCGTTCGACGAGCACCGGGTGACGGCCGCGCCCGGGGAGCGGCGGTTGTACTCCAACGCCGGGTTCGAGGTGCTCGGGGACCATGTCGCCAAGGCGACCGACATCCCCTTCGGGGAGTATCTGCGGCAGGCGGTGCTGGAGCCGCTGGGGATGACGAGGACATCACTGGACGGCTCGCCCGCGAAGGACGGGGTGTCGACGGTGGCGGACCTGGTGCGCTTCGTGGCCGAGGTGCAGGTGCCGCGGCTGCTGGACCCGCGTACGGTCTTGGAGGCCATGACCGTCCAGTACCCCGGTACGAAGGGGGTGCTGCCCGGGTACGGCCACCAGAACCCCAACGACTGGGGGCTCGGCTTCGAGATCCGCGACTCCAAGTCCCCCCACTGGACGGGGGTTTCCTCCTCGCCCCGGACCTTCGGTCACTTCGGGCAGTCCGGTACGTTCCTGTGGATCGACCCGGTGGCGGGCGCGGCGTGCGTCGCCCTCACGGACCGCGCGTTCGGCCCCTGGGCGGTCGAGTCCTGGACCCCGTTCACGGATGCCGTACTGAGGGCCCTACAAGCCTGATCCCACCGGTTCTTCGGCTGCGGGTGGGTGGGGGCTGGTCGCGCCCACGCGGCGGAGCCGCACATGTCACAGCCCCGCGCCCCTGAAAGCCTCGGGCCTCCCGGAGTTTCAGGTCGAGGGGGTCATCTCCCACAGCAACAGCTCCGCGGGGGCGCCCGCCACCGCTTCCAGGTCCTTGGCCTCGGTGATGCGGGCCGCGTCGCCGGGGCCCAGTTCCTCGCCGTCCAGGAGCACTTCACCCCGGACGACATGGACGTACACGAACCCGGCATCCGGCACCGCCGTCCGCTCCCCCGCCGCCAGCCTCCGCACATGAAGCATCGCCCCGGCCTCGGGGACGGCGTACGGCGTGGAGTCCGCGATGCCGTGGACGACCTCGTAGGACGGTTCGCCGCCGGGTGACAACGGGGCCAGCCACATCTGGACGAAGACGAGGGGGACCGAGCCGTCGTTGCGCTCCACGTGCCGGACGCCGCCCGCGGAGCTGAGCCGCTGGACGTCTCCGGGGCGGACCACCGACTCGTGGCCCGCCGAGTCGCGATGGGTCAGCTCCCCCTCCACCACCCACGTCACGATCTCGGTGTGGCTGTGCGGATGTTCGTCGAAGCCGGCGCCGGGCGCGAGCGACTCCTCGTTGCAGGCGATCACCGCACCGAAGCGGAGGTTGTCGGGGTCGTAGTGCGGTCCGAAGGAGAAGGCGTGGAAGGAGGTGATCCCGGCGTCCGGGTCACCTCCGTGGTAGCGCTCGTCGGCGCGCCGTACGTCCATCAGATCCGCTCGTTCCGCCGTCGTCGCCGTACGTCCGTCACAACGGACACCGTAGCCCCGCCCCAGGCCCTCCCCCCGCCTACTTGCGACCCGCCGCCGCACGCCTCCGTCCTGATAAGGCAGTCTTGTCCCGTGCCCGAACCCGAATCCAGCAACACCGAGCGCCCAGCGCACGACATCCACGCGCACTCCGCGACCCTGAAGCGGCTGGAGAAGTCCTCCGGCAGTCTCGCCGCTCAGGCCATCGCGCGGATGGACGAGACGCTGCCGTGGTACCGGGCCATGCCACCGGAGAACCGCTCCTGGATCGGGCTCGTCGCTCAGGCCGGTATCGCGGCCTTCACCGAGTGGTTCCGCCACCCGAACGCCCCGCAGGCCATCTCCACCGATGTGTTCGGGACCGCGCCACGCGAGCTGACCAGGGCGATCACCCTGCGGCAGACCGTGGAGATGGTGCGCACGACCATCGAGGTCATGGAGAGCGCGATCGACGAGGTCGCCGCCCCGGGGGACGAGTCCGTACTGCGCGAGGCGCTGCTCGTGTACGCCCGGGAGATCGCCTTCGCCACCGCCCAGGTGTACGCGCAGGCCGCCGAGGCGCGGGGCGCCTGGGACGCCCGCCTCGAATCGCTCGTCGTGAACGCCGTGCTCTCCGGCGAGGCCGACGAGGGTGCCGTCAGCCGGGCCGCCGCCCTCGGGTGGAACTCGCCCGAACATGTCTGCGTGGTGCTGGGTACGGCGCCCGACGGTGACAGCGAGCTGACGGTCGAGGCGATCCGGCGCGCGGCCCGGCACGCCAAGCTCCAGGTGCTCACCGGTGTGCTGGGGGACCGGCTCGTGGTCATCGCGGGGGGCAACGACAATCCGCTCGCGGTCGCGAAGTCGTTGATCGGGCCGTATGCCGCCGGGCCCGTCGTCGCGGGGCCGATCGTGCCCGATCTGCTCGCCGCGACCCGCTCCGCGCAGGCCGCGGCCGCCGGGCTGAAAGCGTGTTTCGCCTGGCAGGACGCTCCGCGCCCGGTTCTGGCCGACGATCTGCTGCCGGAGCGCGCGATCGCCTCGGACCCCTCGGCCCGCGAGCAACTGGTGGAGGAGATCTACAGACCGCTCGAGGAGGCCGGCTCCGCGCTGCTGGAAACGCTCAGTGTCTATCTGGAACAGGCGAGCAGTCTCGAAGGCGCGGCCCGGATGCTCTTCGTTCACCCCAACACCGTGCGCTACCGGCTCCGACGTGTGACTGACGTCACCGGTTGGTCACCTTCGGATGTACGATCCGCGTTCACACTACGGATCGCGCTGATCCTGGGGCGTCTGGCCGATGGGGATCCTCAAGCCTAGGCTTTTGTCGGGGCTCTACAATTCCCCTTCGTGTTCTTCGTCCCTGTCCCCACGGGCGGCCGTGGCCGTCCACAAGAGAGAGTGTGAGAGTGCTCGTACTCGTCGCTCCCGGCCAGGGCGCTCAGACCCCTGGCTTCCTGACCCCTTGGCTCGATCTCCCCGGTGCCGCCGACCGCCTCGCCGCGTGGTCGGACGCCATCGGGCTCGACCTTGCCCGCTACGGCACGCAGGCAGACGCGGACGAGATCCGGGACACGGCTGTCGCGCAGCCGCTCCTGGTCGCCGCCGGTCTCCTCTCCGCCGCCGCGCTCGGTGACGTCGCCGAGCTCGGCCCGGGTGCCGTCGCCGGTCACAGCGTCGGTGAGATCACCGCCGCCGCGTTCGCGGGCGTGCTCGACGCCACGGCCGCGCTGAAGCTCGTGCGCACCCGGGGCCTGGCGATGGCCGAGGCAGCCGCGATCACCGAGACCGGTATGTCGGCGCTGCTCGGCGGGGACCCCGAGACCACGGTCCCGCACCTGGAGAAGCTCGGTCTGACCCCGGCGAACGTGAACGGCGGGGGCCAGATCGTGGCCGCCGGCACGCTGGAGCAGCTGGCCGCCCTGGAGGCGGACAAGCCCGAGGGCGTCCGCCGCGTGGTGGCCCTGAAGGTCGCCGGCGCGTTCCACACGCACCACATGGCGCCCGCGGTCGAGACGCTGGCGCGGGCCGCCGAGGCCCTGAGCCCCGTGGACCCGAAGATCGCGTACGTCTCGAACAAGGACGGCAGGACCGTCACGACCGGCGCCGAGGTCGTGCAGCGACTGGTCGGCCAGGTCGCGAACCCGGTCCGCTGGGACCTGTGCATGGAGACCTTCCAGGAGCTCGGCGCGACCGCGCTGATCGAGGTCTGCCCGGGCGGCACCCTGACCGGGCTCGCCAAGCGCGCGCTGCCGGGTGTGAAGACCCTGGCGCTGAAGACCCCCGACGACCTCGACGCGGCTCGCGAGCTCATCGCAGAGCACGCCTCCGCCTAAGGAGCCGACAGAGCATGTCGAAGATCAGGCCCAGCAAGGGCGCCCCGTACGCGCGGATCCTGGGTGTGGGCGGCTACCGTCCCGTCCGGGTCGTGCCGAACGAGGTGATCCTCGAGACGATCGACTCCTCCGACGAGTGGATCCGCTCGCGCTCCGGCATCGAGACCCGCCACTGGGCCTCCGACGAGGAGACCGTCGCCGCGATGTCGATCGAGGCGTCCGGCAAGGCCATCGCCGACGCCGGGATCAACGCCGACCAGATCGGCGCCGTGGTCGTCTCGACCGTCTCGCACTTCAGCCAGACTCCGGCCGTCGCGACGGAGATCGCCGACAAGCTCGGCACGCAGAAGGCCGCCGCCTTCGACATCTCCGCCGGCTGCGCGGGCTTCGGCTACGGCCTCACGCTCGCCAAGGGCATGATCGTCGAGGGTTCCGCGGAGTACGTCCTCGTCATCGGCGTGGAGCGACTGTCCGACCTGACCGACCTGGAGGACCGTGCGACGGCCTTCCTGTTCGGTGACGGCGCGGGCGCGGTCGTCGTGGGCCCCTCCGAGGAGCCGCACATCGGCCCGACCGTGTGGGGCAGCGAGGGCGACAAGGCCGGCACGATCAAGCAGACCGTGCCGTGGGACCGTTTCCGCATCGGTGACGTGTCGGAGCTTCCGCTCGACTCCAAGGGCGAGATCAAGTTCCCTGCGATCACGCAGGAGGGCCAGGCGGTGTTCCGCTGGGCCGTGTTCGAGATGGCGAAGGTCGCCCAGCAGGCGCTGGACGCGGCCGGAATCACCGCGGACGACCTGGACGTCTTCATTCCCCACCAGGCCAACGAGCGGATCATCGACTCGATGGTGAAGACGTTGAAACTGCCGCAGCACGTCACGGTCGCGCGTGACGTACGCACCACCGGCAACACCTCGGCCGCCTCGATCCCGCTCGCGATGGAGCGGCTTCTGGCGACCGGCGAGGCGAAGAGCGGCGACACCGCGCTCGTCATCGGCTTCGGGGCGGGTCTCGTGTACGCCGCGACGGTCGTTACTCTCCCCTAGGCACTCCGTGCCGGATCATCCGGTCCGTACGGAATACCGCCAACCCTCTCTGGATACACACCGAAGGAGCGCCTGACATGGCCGCCACTCAGGAAGAGATCGTCGAAGGTCTCGCCGAGATCGTGAACGAGATCGCCGGGATCCCCACCGAGGACGTCCAGCTGGACAAGTCCTTCACCGACGACCTGGACGTCGACTCGCTGTCCATGGTCGAGGTCGTCGTCGCCGCCGAAGAGCGCTTCGACGTCAAGATCCCGGACGACGACGTCAAGAACCTCAAGACCGTCGGCGACGCGACCGACTACATCCTCAAGCACCAGGCCTGATCCAGCGATCGGGCCCGGTTCGCCCTGGCCCGGTCCACTGATCAGTCCGTTGCCCCGCCACCCGGCGGTGGCGCCGCTGAATCCTCGTATTTGGAGAAAGAATTCCCGTGAGCCCGACCAATCGCACCGTGGTCGTCACCGGTATCGGCGCAACCACACCGCTGGGTGGCGACGCAGCCTCTACCTGGGAGGGGCTGGTCGCCGGCAAGTCCGGTGTCCGCGCCCTGGAGCAGGACTGGGCCGCCGATCAGGCGGTCCGTATCGCGGCGCAGATCGCCGTGGAGCCCGGCGAGGTCATCCCCCGCCCGCAGGCCCGCCGTCTCGACCGCTCGGCGCAGTTCGCTCTGATCGCCGCCAAGGAAGCCTGGGCCGACGCCGGTTTCACCGACAAGGCCGGCGACGACGCCTCCGTCGACCCGGACCGGCTCGGCACCGTCATCGCCTCCGGCATCGGTGGCGTGACGACGCTGCTCGACCAGTACGACGTGCTGAAGGAGAAGGGCGTCCGCCGCGTCTCCCCGCACACCGTTCCCATGCTCATGCCGAACGGCCCGTCCGCCAACGTGGGCCTGCTCGTCGGCGCCCGCGCCGGCGTGCACACCCCCGTCTCGGCCTGCGCCTCGGGCGCCGAGGCCATCGGCTACGCCATCGAGATGATCCGCACCGGGCGCGCCGACGTCGTCGTCGCCGGTGGTACGGAGGCGGCGATCCACCCGCTGCCCATCGCCGCGTTCGGCAACATGATGGCGATGTCCAAGAACAACGACGACCCGCAGGGCGCCTCGCGCCCCTACGACGTGGCTCGTGACGGCTTCGTCCTCGGTGAGGGCGCCGGCGTCCTCGTCCTGGAGTCCGCCGAGCACGCCGCGGCGCGCGGCGCCCGGGTGTACGCGGAGGCGGTCGGCCAGGGCATCTCCGCCGACGGCCACGACATCGTGCAGCCGGAGCCGGAGGGGCGCGGCATCTCCCGCGCCCTGCAGAACCTGCTCGACAACACCGACCTGGACCCGGCCGAGATCGTGCACGTGAACGCGCACGCGACCTCGACGCCCGCCGGTGACGTGGCGGAACTGAAGGCGCTGCGCAAGGTCTTCGGTGACGACGCGGACCACATGGCGGTCTCGGCGACCAAGTCGATGACCGGTCATCTCCTCGGTGGCGCGGGGGGTGTGGAGTCGGTGGCGTCGGTGCTGGCGCTGTACAACCGGATCGCTCCGCCGACCATCAACGTGGAGAACCTCGACCCCGAGGCCGAGGCGAACGCCGACATCGTGCGCGGGGAGGCTCGCAAGCTGCCTGTCGAGGGCCGTATCGCGGCCCTGAACGACTCGTTCGGGTTCGGTGGGCACAACGTGGTGCTGGCGTTCCGTACGATCTGAATTCGGCCGTAGGTGTACTAACGGGGTGTGGCCCCGGGCTCCTTCTGGAGTCCGGGGCCACATCTGTTGTTCGTCGAGTGCGGGCGGTGGGGGCTGGGCGCGCCCACGCGGCGGAGCCGCATATGTCACAGCCCCGCGCCCCTAAAAGCAGGGCGCTGCCCCTGAGGGCGACTAAGAGTCAGACCACCTGGTGGAGCCAGCGGACCGGGGCGCCCTCTCCCGCGTAGCGGAAGGGTTCCAGCTCGTCGTCCCAGGGCTTGCCCAGGAGTTTGGCGAGGTCGGACTCCAGGTCGCTCTCGCCCCGCTGAGAGCGCAGGAGGGCGGCGCGCAGGCGGTCCTCGGGGATCAGGATGTCGCCGTGGATTCCGGTGACGGCGTGGAAGATGCCCAGTTCGGGGGTGCAGCTGTAGCGCTCGCCCTCGGCCGTGGGGCAGGGTTCGGCGGTGACCTCGAAGCGCAGCATCTGCCAGCCGCGCAGCGCGGAGGCCAGCTTGGAGGCGGTGCCCACCTCGCCCTTCCAGGAGAACTCGGATCTCCAGGTGCCCGGCGAGGCGGGCTGCCGGATCCAGTCGAGGTTGACGCGGGTACCGAGCACGCCCGCGACCGCCCACTCGACGTGCGGGCACAGCGCTCGGGGCGCGGAGTGCACGTAGAGAACTCCACGTGTCGTCACTGGGGCCTCCGGACAGAGCGAGACATCTTGTAACTTAGCGGAAAGGCAGTGGCAGGGCGGCCACGTGGCGAGGCTACCGTGCGGCGGCGCAAGGAGTGTGACGTACCGTCGGTCCCAGCGCCCAGAAACATTGAGGTTTCACCCAAGGGGACGCGGTGCGACCGGTCGTGTACTGCGGGGTGTCGGCCAACCGTGTCGCAGGGGTGCTGAGCAATGGTGCCGAGCAATCGTGCTTGACGAACGAGGGGACCAGGGGATGCATCACAGGAGTCACCGTTCTCGGGCCGTCCTCGCCATCGCGTCGGCGGCTCTCCTGGGTGTCGCCGTCGCCGGCTGCGACGCCGTCGGTGACAACTCCCCGGCGCCCCGGGGCACGACGGCCAAGGCGTTCCCGAAGCCGACCCCCGCCTGGGACCGCAGCCCGAAGTCGATGGCCGCCGTCGGGGACTCCATCACCCGCGGCTTCGACGCGTGCACCGTGCTGTCCGACTGTCCGGAGGTGTCCTGGGCGACGGGCAGCGACACGAAGGTCAAGAGCCTCGCCGTACGGCTGCTCGGGCAGGCCGGGGCCGCCGAGCGCAGCTGGAACTACGCGGTGACCGGCGCCCGGATGGCGGATCTCCCCGACCAGATGGCACAGGCCGTCACGAACAAACCGGAGCTGGTGACCGTGATGGCGGGCGCGAACGACGCCTGCCGCTCGTCGGTGTCGGCGATGACCCCCGTCGCCGAGTTCCGCGCCGAGTTCGAGGACGCCATGGACACGCTGCGCCATGCGCTGCCCAAGACCCAGGTGTACGTGTCGAGCGTGCCGGATCTGAAGCGGTTGTGGTCCGAGGGGCGGAGCAACCCGCTGGGCAAGCAGATCTGGAAGCTGGGTATCTGCCCCTCGATGCTGAGCGACGCGGACTCCCTGACCACGGCGGCGATGCGGCGGCGCACGACGGTGCAGGACCGGGTGGAGGCGTACAACCAGGTCCTGAAGGAGGTGTGCGCCAAGGACCAGCACTGCCGCTTCGACGGGGGCGCGGTCTTCGACTACCGCTTCGGCACGGACCAGCTGAGCCACTGGGACTGGTTCCACCCGAGCAGGGACGGGCAGGCGCGGCTCGCGGAGATGGCCTATCGGGTGGTGACGGCGACGAAGCCGGTGGGCTAGGACTTGTCGTTGGGATCCTTGGCCTAGGCTTTCGATCATGCACAGCGAATTCTTCGGCACTCTTCCCGACGGCACCCCGGTCCACCGCTGGACGCTGGAGCGGGCCGGGGTGCGGGTGCGGGTCCTGACGTACGGCGGGATCGTCCAGTCGGTCGAGGTCCCGGACCGGGACGGGGTGCGCGCGGACGTGGTGCTGGGGTTCCCCGACCTCGACGGCTATCTGACGCACACGGGACCGTACTTCGGGGCGCTGGTCGGGCGGTACGCGAACCGGATCGCCGGCGGCCGCTTCCTCCTCGACGGCCTCACCTGTCACCTGGCGCAGAACAACCCGCCCAACTCCCTGCACGGCGGGGAGCGCGGCTTCGACAAGCGGGTGTGGGACGCGGAGCCGGTCGATCACGGGCTGCGCCTCACCCGGGTCTCCCCGCACGGCGAGGAGGGCTTCCCGGGGCGTCTGGAGGTCTCGGTGACGTACACGGTGGACGAGGCGGGTGCGCTGGGGATCGCGTACGAGGCGGTCACGGATGCGCCGACCGTGGTGAACCTGACGAACCACACGTACTGGAACCTGGCCGGTACGGGCAACGCGGGCGGCCACGAACTCCGGCTGGACGCCTCGCGGTTGACGCCGGTGGACGCCGATCTGATCCCCACCGGGGCGCTGGACGCCGTCGACGGGACACGGTTCGACTTCCGTGCGGCGCGGAAGGTCGGCGCCGGCTACGACCACAACTTCGTGCTCGACAAGGGGCTCACGGAGACCGCCGTCGAGGTCGCCGAGCTGTACGACCCGCCCTCCGGACGGACGCTGACCGTCGCGACCACCGAACCCGGGCTCCAGCTGTACACCGCGGAGCACCTGAGCGACCCCTTCGCCCCCGGCGACGGCGTCGCGCTGGAGACCCAGCACTTCCCCGACTCCCCCAACCGGCCGCAGTTCCCGAGCACGGAACTGCGGCCGGGCGGGGTGTACCGGTCGCGGACCGTGTACGGGTTCGGCGTCCGCGGCCAGTAGCCGGCGACCGACCGTCAGACGCTCTCGCCGCGCATCCGCTGGGTGGCCCTGCCCAGCAGGGTCATCGCGCCGAGGCAGACCGCGACCACCACGGCGCCGGTCAGCGCGGGGAGCGGGGCCTTGCCCTTGATCCCCTCGACGAGCACGGTGGTGGCCAGCACCATGATGATCGAGTACAGGCTCCGGCCGACCTTGGCACCGGCCGGGATCACCCGCAGCAGCTGCGGGATCGTCGTGGCGGCGGCGATGCCCATGCCGAACGGGATGAACGCGCCGAGCACCAGGGCGCCGAAGCCGAACGAGTTGCCGTACGCGCCCCATCCGGCGCCCTTGTAGAGCAGATAGCCGGCGGCGGCGAAGGACAGCAGGACGAGTACGCCGTTGAGGTAAGCGGCGAGGGTGGCGGCCTTGCGGGCGCCCGGCAGATGCGCGGCCGGGGAGCGCCAGGCGTCCGGGGTGATCAGGCGCAGCTGCTGCTTGAGGGCCCGCATCCGTGTCATGGCGAAGAGGCCGACGGCCACGGCGACCAGTCCGACGGCCGTGGCCGCGAAGCCGATCGGTGTCCGCGTGATGCCGTAGTGGGCGCCGCCGAAGGTCAGCGGGATGCCGAGGACGAAGCCGTACGCGTATGTCTTCGCCTGCTGCTGGATGCGCACCACCAGCTGTCGCTGGTCGGGGGTGAGGCTGGGGTCCAGCCGCATCTCGCCCTCGCCCAGGTGCTGTTGGGGGGCCTGGGGCTGCTGCTGGTACTGGGGAGGAGCGGGTGGATAGGGCTGGTACGGCTGCTGCGGCTGTTGCGGGTAGCCCTGCTGGGGCGGGTACGGGCCCTGCTGAGGTGGGTACGGGCCCTGTTGCGGAGGCGGGTAGTAGGGCTGCTGCCCCTGATACGGCCCCTGTGGTGGGTACGGGCCTGGCTGCTGACCTGGGTACATGCGTTGTTCTCCCCCGAACCGGCGTGTTTCCGGCCCGCGAGTCTGCCACAGGTGGCCGAGAACCGACGAGCCCCGGTCCGGATGTCAGGTTCCGGACCGGGGCTGCTCGGGGTGGACTCGTCCCGCGTCAGACGTTAATCGTCGCCGCGACCCGACGGTCGCTGATCGAGCGACCCGCCGCAACCTCGTACGAACCCTTCACAAACACCCAGGCTCCGGTGCTCTCGTCCCAGACCTCGAAGGCCCGGCGCGGGAGTACGAGGCCGACGTCGACGCTCTCGCCGGGGCCCGCCTCGACGCCCGCGAAGGCGGCGAGCCATCGGGCCGGACGCTCGGCGTCGGCCTCGACGGGCGCCAGATAGACCTGGACGACCTCGCGCCCGGGACGCGCACCGGAGTTGCGGACACGGACCGTGACCGTCGTACCCGAACCCGAACCCGAACTCGAACCGGAACCGGAACCGGAACCGGCACCGCCGTCGCCGCCGTCGAGCTCGATCGACTCGTACGTCCAGTCGGTGTAGCCGAGGCCGTGCCCGAAGGCGTACGAGGGGGTCCTGCCCTCCTTCTCCCAGGCGCGGTAGCCGATGAACACGCCCTCGGTGTACGGGAGTTCGCCGTCGGCCGGGGCCACCTGGGTGACCGGGGCGGCCGTGAGGGAGCCCCAGGTGGTGGGCAGCCGGCCACCGGGCTCGTGGGCGCCCGTGAGGACGTCGGCGAGGGCGGCGCCGCCCTCCTGGCCGGGGAACCAGCTGAGCAGTACGGCCGCGACCTCCTCGCGCCACGGCAGCTCGACCGGGGAGCCGGCGTTGACGACCACGACGGTGTTCGGGTTGGCGGCGGCGACGGCGTGCACCAACTCGTCCTGCCGGCCTGGCAGTCGCAGGTCCTTCCGGTCGAAGCCCTCGGACTCCACGCGGTCGGTGGTGGCGACCACGACGACGACGGTGTCGGCGGCGCGGGCGGCTTCGACGGCCTCGGCGATGAGTTCGTCGGGGTCGCGGCGCGGGTCCTGGTGGGCGAGCGTGAAGCCGACCACCTTCAGCGGCGCGCCCTCGGGGACGACGATGACGTGCCGCAGCGCCACCTCGTACGTCTCACCGGCGACGAGATCCACCTGGGCGCGCTCGACGGGAGCGCCGAAGAACGCCTCGAAGGGGTCGTCCTTCGTGCTGCGCTGGATGTCGTCGAAGTGGACCGTGCCGTCGACGGTGAGCGTGAAGGCGCCGACGCCCTTGATACCGAGGGTGTGGATGCCGCTCTCGCGCGGGGTGAAGGTGCCGGTCAGTTCGACGCTGTGGAGGGTGGCGTGGGTGACGCCTTCAGGAAGGTCGTTGCCCATCCACTGGATCTGGCCGTTGGGGGCCGAGCCGGTGCCGATGACCGTGCCGGCCCGGTCACGGCAGACGGCCCGCAGGGTGAACCCCTTGTCGGCGACGGCGAGTTCCTCGTTCGGGTCGGCGCCGACGGCGTACGTGAGGCTGCCCTCGGGCAGGGCGGCGGTGAGGCCGTCGAGAGGCGGGACGACCCGGGAGGGGAAGACGGTGGCGGAGCCGCCGCCGAGGACGCGGGCGTCGCGGGCGGCGGCGCCGATCAGGGCGACCTTGTGCCCTTCGCCATGCCCTTCACCGTGCCCTTCACCGTGCCCTTCGCCGTGCCCTTCCCTGAGCGGAAGAGCCCCTTGGTTGCGCACGAGGACGAAGGAGCGGCGGGCGATCTCGCGGGCCAGGGCCTCGCCGTCCACGGTCCCGGGCGGTTCGGTGACGACCGGCTCGGCGCCCTCCAGGACGCCGACGCGGGCGGCGAGCCGCAGGACGTTGCGGACGGCGTCGTCGACCTTGGCCTCCTCGACCTCGCCCGCGCGGACGGCGGCGGCGAGCGCCTCCCCGTACACGGTCCGGGGGCCGGGCATGGCGACGTCGAGACCGCCCTCGATGGCGCCGACCGTGGCGCGGGCGGCGGTCCAGTCGGAGACGTTGAAGCCGTCGAAGCCCCACTCGCCGCGCAGGATCTCGTTCACGAGGTGGTGGTGCTCGGTCATCGTGGTGCCGTTGACCGTGTTGTAGGCGGTCATGATGCCCCAGGGGTGGGCATGGGCGACGATGGCCTCGAAGGGGGCCAGGTACAGCTCGCGCAGGGCGCGTTCGGAGAGCAGGTTGTTCACCGTGAACCGGTCGGTCTCGGCGTCGTTGGCGACGAAGTGCTTGACGGTGGTGCCGACGCCGCCCGACTGGACGCCCTGGACATAGCCGGAGCCGATCTCGCCGGTCAGGAACGGGTCCTCGCTGTACGCCTCGAAGTGGCGCCCGCCGAGCGGGGAGCGGTGCAGGTTGACGGTGGGCGCGAGGAGGACGTGGACCTGCTTGCGGCGAGCCTCCTGGGCGAGCAGGGTGCCGGCCCGGCGGGCGAGGGCCGGGTCCCAGGTGGCGGCGAGCGCCGTCGGCGAGGGGAGCGCGATCGACGGGTCGCCGGCGGTCCAGTGGACACCGCGTACGCCGATCGGGCCGTCGGACATGACGAGGGACTTGAGGCCGATCTCGGGCAGCGCGGGCAGCGACCACATGTCCTGCCCGGCGAGCAGCCTCGCCTTCGTGCCCAGGTCGAGCTTGCCGAGGGCCGCCTCGACGACCGCCTCGCGGGCCTCGTCGGCCGGTGTGCGCGTTCCCGCCATCGCGGTGCCTCCTCATTGAGTCCGTGAATCGTGAATCCGTACGCCCGTGAGCCCGTACGCCCGTGAGCCCGTGAGCCCGCGAATTCGGTCTGCGCGTCCATCCTGCATCCGCTACCTGTAAAGCAGTAGGTTTCGTTATTTCTTCGTTATATTACGGGTATGCTCATGCCGTACGGTGACGCCATGAGCACCAGGGCCAGAAGCGAGGAGCGGCGCGCCGAGATCGTCCGGGCGGCCCTGGAGGTGATCGCCGAACGCGGCTACCGGGGCGCGAGCATGGCGTCGGTCGCGGAGCGCGTGGGGCTGACGCAGCAGGGGCTGCTGCACTACTTCCCGACGAAGGACGCGCTGCTCGTCGCGGTGCTCGAGGAGCGGGACCAGTGGGACGCCGTGCCCGACACCCAGTGGCGGGTCGACCTGCTCGCCTCACTGGTCGAGTACAACGCCATGCGGCCCGGGATCATCCAGACGTTCTCGGCACTGCTCGGCGAGAGCGTCACCGAGGGACACCCTGCGCGCGAGTACTTCACCGAGCGGTACGCGCGGGTGCGCGCGAGCATGGCGGCGGTGCTGCGCGCCGAGTACGGGCAGCGGCTGCCGAACGGGCTCACGCCGGAGCGCACCGCTCCGCTGCTGGTGGCGGTCATGGACGGCCTCCAGTTCCAGTGGCTCCTGGACCCGGAGTCGGTGGACATGCCGGGGGCGTTCCGGGACTTCCTCGCGCTGCTCGGCGAGGACTGAACCCGACCGTCACCGTCACCGCCTGCGCCGCTGTCTGCGCTACTGGCGCCAGATCACGGCCAGCGTCTTGCTCACCGCGCAGACGGCGGCGAAGGCGATCGCCCACCCGTAGACCCCGGCGAAGGCCAGCGCGGCCACACCGGCCCCGAACCAGAGCAGTTCGAAACCGACGCGGACCGCGCCGCGCGTCTTGTACGACGCCTTCTGCGAGCCGAACAGCGCCCACAGTGTGATGAGTACGGCCGGGGCACCCAGGCCGAGGAGCCAGGTCAGCGGCGTCGCCGCGTCGCGGGTGAAGCCCCAGTACCCGACGGCCGCGAGGGCGCCGAGTTCGATGAGGAAGAGGACGCCCAGGTTCGCTGCCTTCATGGGCGGCAGTATCACCCGGAAGGGATCACTCCGGCCCGTGTGCGTCACGCGGGGCCGGTACGGCGGCCACGACCTCGATCTCGATGAGCGCCTCCGGCTTGAAGAGACGGGAGACCTCGAAGGTCATGCTGGTGGGCGGGGCACCGGTGAGGTACTGGGCGCGTACCGCACCGTAGGCGGGGAGTTGGGTGATGTCCGTCAGATACGTACGGATGTTGATGATGTCCGCCAGGCCCGCCCCGTGCGCCCCCAGCAGGGCGTCGATGGTCTCGAAGACCCCGCGGCTCTGTTCGGTGAGGTCGGCGCCGTCCGCGACCTGTCCGGAGAGGTACAACAGGGCTCCCGCGCCCGGCAGTTCGACCCGGGCCACCTGGGAGTAGTAGCCGTTGGCGGGACCGGGCGCCGAGGGCGGGTTGTCGAGCGTGATCTGCATGGGAGGCCCTCTCAGGCGGAGCGGCGGATGCGTTCGACGGCCTTCGCGATGTCCGCGCCGGCGACGGCGGGATCGGCGGCGGCACGCTTGTAGTGCTCCAACACCGCTTCAAGTACGGGAAGTTCGGCGACCTTCGTGGCGAGGGCGACGTCCTTGGCGGCGAGCGCGGTGGCGAAGTGCACGTCCTCGGCGAAGGCGCGGCCGACGGCGCCGCCGAGCGGGCCGTTCGCGAGCGCGGTGCGCGCCACCTTCTCGTCGATGCCGAGCTTGTCCGCGAGGGCCATGGTCTCGGCGACGAGGGCGACCCCGCCGAGCAGGGCCGTGTTGACGATGAGCTTGAGCGCGGCGCCGGAGCCCAGCGGGCCGGTGCGGGTGACGGTGCCCATATGGACGAGCACGTGCCCGACGCCCGTCAGCTCGCCGCCCGCGAGGATGCGGAGCTGCCCGGCGGCCGCCTTGTCCGTGCTGCCCGCCACGGGCGCGTCGACGAACGTCACGCCCTCCCCGAGCCGGGCGGCGAGTTCCTTGACCACCTCGGGGCCGACGGTCGACATCTCCACCCAGGTGGTGCCCCGGCGCAGCTCCGGCACGATGGCGTCCGCGACCGCGTCGAGCGCGGCCGGGTTGGCGAGCATGCTGATCACCACGTCCGCGTCCCGTACGGCCTCGGCCGGGGACGCGGCGAGGGTGGCGCCCTCGGCGACCAGCGGCTCGGCCTTCTCGGCGGTGCGGTTCCAGACGGTCAGCGGGAATCCCGCGGCGAGGAGCCGGCGCGCCATGGCGGCGCCCATGTGCCCGAGCCCGAGGAATGCGATCTTTTCCATGCCTTCGACGCTAGGCGGGCCCACGTGATGCGACAAGCGAATGTCTAGCATGGCTCTCATGCCCAACCCGCATGCCGTACCCGGCCTCTCCACCACCTGGCTGCGGGTCTTCCTTGAGGTCGCCCGGCACGGTTCGTTCACGGTGGCCGCGCGGACCCTCGGCTGGACACAGTCCGCGGTGTCCCGGCAGATCTCCTCGCTGGAGTCGGCGCTCGGCGGAGCCCCGCTCTTCGACCGGCTTCCTCGGGGCGTACGGCTGACGGAGGCCGGGCGGGTCCTCGTGCCGCACGCCGAGGCGGTGGTCGAGCGGCTGCATGGCGCGGACCGCGAACTGGCCGCGCTGCGGCGGGTCGCGGGCGGCCGGCTGCGTTTCGGCGCGTTCGCCACGGCCGACGCCGCGCTCGTGCCCCGTGCCATCGCCGCGTTCCGGGTGCGCCATCCGGGGGTGCGGCTCACCCGCGAGGAGGGCCTGACGCCCGTGCTCCTGGAGCGGCTCTCCGCGGGCGGCCTCGACCTGGCGATCGTCTCCACGACGGGCCGCGCCCCGCTGGACCCGTACACCCTGCACCACCTCCTCGACGAGTCCCTGTACGTCGCCGTCCCCGCGGGCCATCCGCTCGCCGCCGAGCCCTCCGTCCGTCTCCCCCAACTCGCCGACGCGGACTGGATATCCGGCTCCTCGCGCCCCGAGGGCACCCTCCTGGACGCGGCCCTGCGGCACGGCTTCCGCCCGCGCGTCGCGCATGTCGTGGCCGAGTGGACGGCCAAGCAGGGGTACGTCGCCGCCGGGCTCGGAGTGACCCTGGTACCGGCGCTCGCCGCCGAGTCCGTACGCCCGGACATCGCGCTGCTTCCGGTGCGCGACGAGGAGGCGCCGGCGCGGGCGGTGTACGCGGCGACGGCGCGGGGCCGGTCGCTGGGACCGGCGGCGCAGGCGTTCCTGGGGGCACTGCGGGAGGCGGCGACCCACCTGCCCACCTGAGCCACTCGCCGCCCCAGCCACTTCGGCTGCCGGTGCCACACCTCATGGCGCACGTCCCCTCCGTCACGCGATACTGCGGCCGTCCGGCAGCACCCCACGGCGACGGAAGGCATGAACTCCCTTGACCTACATACGCGTTCGGCTCGGTGCAGGCGTACTCGGACTGGCCCTGGTGGGCGGCCTGGCCGCGGCGCCCACCGCGTCGGCGGCAGCGGCGGCCCCCGCCACCGTCGAGGAACAGCGCCTCGACCGGGCCGCTCCCCAGGAGATCCTGCGGCGCTCCGGATTCGACACGGTGGCCCCCGGGTTCGCGCGGGCGCTGGAGCGGGCGGGCTCGTTCGGGCAGGCCGAGCGTGTCGTCGTACGGCAGGGGGCGCGGCTGTGGCAGCGGGCCGTCGACCGGGCGCAGGGGCGGGGCCCGGCGGGTGGCGACCTGAGCCGGGACGACGACCGGCCGCTGTACTGGGCGCGGCTGGGCATGACGCGCGAAGTGCGCCAGTGGGAGCCGGAGTTCGATCTCACCGACACACAACGCGCCGAACTTCTGGCCGAGTTGGAGGAGAACTCGCGCGGCGAGAACGCCATCCGCTATGCGCGCGCCAAGGGCGTGAAGCGGATCCTGCTCACCGGGTTCGACCCGTTCACGCTGGACCGCGACGTCCGGATCTCCAACCCGTCCGGGGCCACCGCCCTCGCCCTGGACGGCACGACGATCCAGACCGCGGACGGCCCGGCGCGCATCGAGACCGCCGTGTTCCCGGTCCGCTGGCAGGACTTCGCCCAGGGTACGGTGGAGCGGACACTGCGCCGCCAGCTCCCGCGCGTGAATCTGTTCACCACGGTGAGCCAGGGCCGCGTCGGGCGCTTCGATGTGGAACGGACCAACGGGGCCTGGCGGGGCGGCTTCCCGGACAACGAGAACGTCTCCCGCACCGAGACGATCCCCGTCACCGACCCGGCCTCGCAGCCGCAATGGACGTCGACGACGCTCCCGTACGCGCGGATCGTGGCCGCGGCCACGGGCCGCTTCCCCGTGTACGACCACACCTCGGTGACCGAGATTCCGGCGGGCGGCACCGATCCGGTCGTACGCCCCGACGGCCCGACTCCGGGTTCGACGGCCCGCGCCGGGGGCGGCGGGGACTACCTCTCCAACGAGATCGCCTACCGCGCGACGCTGCTGCGCGACCGCCTCGGACTGCACGACAGCCTGCCCGGCGGGCATGTCCACACACCCGTACTGCAGTTCGGCGCGGGCAACACGGACCCGGCGACGGGGACGGTCACGGACCCCGAGTTCGTTCAGAACCGGCTGGACATCATCGCCCAGGTGCGGGCGATCGTGACGGTGGCCGCGGACGCGAGCGCGTCGGCCGTCAGGGGGACGGGGCGGACGCGGGGGTGATGCCGGGGCCGGCGGGGGTCCCGGTCACGCGGCGGCGCGTTCTTCGTGGTTGTCGTGGCCGCCGTGGTGGTCGTGGCCGCCGTGGTGGTCGTGGTCGTCGTCCGGCTCGCCCGTCTCCTCGTCGAGCAGGTCGCGGGCCATCAGTGTGGCGCCCGCGACCGCGCCCGGCATCAGGAAGACGGCGACGAACGGGACCAGGAAGGCGAGGCCCAGCGGGGTGCCGAAGCCCCAGACCAGCGTCTTGCGGGAGCGGAGCAGGGTGAGGCGGTCGCGGAGGCCGACGCCCCGGCGCTGGAGAGCGACGGCGGTCAGCTCCTCCGTGAGGAAGAAGCCGGTGACGAAGAAGCCGATCACGGGGACGACGGTCTGGCCGATGAACGGGAGGAAGCCGAGCGCGAAGAGAAGGACGCCCCAGACGGCGGCCCGCACGAGGATGCGGAGGCTGTCTCGCGCGGAGATCCACAGCTCGCGCCAGAGCGGGAGGCCCGACTCCGGGGCCGTGCCGTCCGGGGAGACGTCCCTGTCGACCTTCTCCGAGAGGGACTCGTAGAAGGGCTGGCCGATGAGGAGGGTGACGGCGGTGAAGGTGAGGACGGCGAGGAGGAGGGCGAGGGCGAAGAGTACGGCGGTCAGGAAGCCGCGGAAGAGGCCCGGCCAGGGGCTGGACCAGTCGTCGGCGAAGGGGGTGGACCAGGTGACGAAGTCCTCGCCGTACAGGGCGAGGGTGACGAGCGCTGCCGCGTACAGCACGAGGGTGATCAGGCCCGGCAGCAGTCCGAACCCGTACTGCTTCCCGTGCCGTGCCACCCATCGCTGGCCCTGTATGAGATAACCGAACCCCGCCCCGAGATCACGCATGGCCTGAACTTTACCGGGGCTCGCCCCCTTCCCCTCGCCCCCGCCGCCCCTACCCGACCCATCCCAGGGGCTCCGCCCCTTCCACCCCGCCGGGGCTGCGCCCCGGACCCCCGTCGGCCTGAACGGCCTCGTCCTCAATCGCCGGACGGGCTGAGTGATGCGGGCCGGGGTGGGCGGGGCTCGGCCTCCGTCCTCGTCCTCAAACGCCGGACGGGCTGGATGGCGCGGACCAGGGTGGGTGGGGTGAACGGGGGAAGGCGCGGGCCCGGGGGCCGGGTGGGGCAGCGGCCTTCGGTCCCACCTACGAACGCCGCACGCCCCCAGGCCTTAAGGGGCACGGGGAACCGCGCGACCGGCCCCCACGAGCCCGCGGCCGAACGAATCCGGACAGCCGGGAATGCGGGGCGCAGCCCCGCCCCAGGGGCGCGGGGAACTGCGCGACCAGCCCCCACGAGCCCGCAGCCGAACCAATCCGGACGGCCCGGGGACGCGGGGCGCAGCCCCCGCCGGTCCGTGGGCGAGGGCGGAGGCTAGGCCGGGGTCACCGCCACCACCAGCCCCCGCTCCGCCGCAGGCGACACCGCCGCGGACACCCGCACCGCCGCCGCCCGAGCCAGCCGCCCCGTCCGTGACGCCGATGCCAGGAGCAGGGGCTGTAGGTGTTCGAGGCCGGAGACAAGGAACTCCTCGCCGGCGACCAGCACCGGCCGGACCGCGTTCGTCGTGGCCGCCGCCGCCTCCGTGAGGTCGGCGAGCGGCGGCAGCGCGGCCCGCACCACCCCCACCCCCGCCGCGGCCGCCCGCTCGGCCAGCGCCACCTGAAGCGGCAGCAACGGAGCCAGCGCCGAGGTCAACGCGTCCGCGATACGCCGGAGTTCGGGCGAAGAGTCGCGCAACACGTCCGCCGCCGCCCGTATCACCGGTGTCAGAGCGAGCAGCGCCCCCGCCGCCACCCCGGCCACCGCGGGCAGCAACGGCGACCCCGCCTCCATCAAGTCCCCCAGCGCGTCCGCCGCCTCCTGCACCGCGGGCTCCACCGCGTCGAGGATCGGCAGCAGACTGTCCCCCAGCGCGGCCAGCAACGCCTGCGCGGGCCGGCTCACGGGATGCACCGCGAGCGGCGCCCCACTCGTCCCGAGCCGCGTCAGCGTGTCCACGATCCGGTAGAACGCCTCCTGCGCCTGCGGAGACGCACTCGCCTCCGCCAGCTCCGCCGTCGTCTCCCGGAGCACACGCAGCGCCTCCGCCCCCGACCCGTCCCGGGGGTCGAGGGTGTTGAGGGCGATTCTGGTGATGTTCCCGGCCGTGTCGAGGAGTTGGCCGGTGATGTCGGTCGTGCTGCGCGCCATGCGCAACACGTCATCCCTGCTGGGGATGCCGGGGATGCTGGGAAGCGACGGAATCGGGGACATGAGCCCTCCTGGCCACGCACGGCACCTCGCCACCTGGACCCGCCCGCCGGCCTCCTGTGGCGTCCTATGGCCTCAGCATGCCCCCTCCGGACCGTCGGCGATGCCCCATCCGTGGCATCCATGGCGTCCAGGGGAGCCGCCGTGGCACCAACGCCCTCTTGTTGCGGAAGAGTCGAACAGGTACACCTCGCCCTACCGACCTGTACGCCCTACCGAACCGTGCCCTACCGACCCGTGCCCCACCCACCCGTACCGATCTCAGGCCCCCACCGGAGGTACGACGCGTGCGCCTACCGAGACCCGTCCTGATCGCCACTGTCCTCACCGCCGCGACCGGATCGCTTCTCCTCGCCCCGCACAGCGCCACCGCGGACCGCAACCCCCCTGTCCGTGAAGGGGCCGGCCGCGAAGGGGCGGACCAGCCCCCGGTCGCCGCCAAGGCCCCGGCGAACGCCGCCCGCAACGCCCTCACCAGCCCCGTCACCGACCTGTCCGACTCCGGCCCCGCCTCCCCCCGCCGTGGCTATCCGCGCGAGCAGGTCCTCTCCCCCGACCCGGAGAACCCGGCGGACAAGTCCATCAAGCTGGGCCTCACCCCGTACCACGCCATCGCCCCGAAGCTGAACGCCCTGCAAAGGCTCGGCGACCGTGTCAGCGTGGAGGTGGCGGGCCGCTCGGCCGGCGGTCACCGGCTGTACCTGGTCACCGTCACCGCGCCGGAGTCCGCCCGCCAGTCCCTCGCCCAGGAGCGGATGCGCGAGCTGATCGAGAACGCGCCGCAGGCCGCGGCGAAGGACCCGGCCGTCAAGGCGACGTACAAGACGCCGGTCTTCTTCAACAACAACATCCACGGCAACGAGTGGGAGGGCACCGACGCCGCCCTCAAGCTCATCGAGCGGCTCGCGAGCGCGAAGGACACGCGGACGACCGACCTCCTCGCCCACAACCGTCTCTACTTCAACATCACGGCGAACCCGGACGGCCGGATCGCGGGCACCCGCGCCAACGCCAACGGCTTCGATCTGAACCGGGACTTCATCACCGCCTCGCAGCCCGAGGCGCGCGCGATCCGCCAGATCGCCATCGACAAGCAGCCGGCCGTGATGCTCGACCTGCACGGGTACGTCAACGGCACCCTGATCGAGCCGACGACCCCGCCGCACGGCGAGAACTACGAGTACGACCTGTTCCTCAAGAACACCTACGCCAACGCCCTCGGTATGGAGGCCGCCGTCAACGGCCTCGGTTACACCCCCGCGAAGGACGGTGTCGAGCCCGCCCAGATCCCCTTCCGCGACCAGCAGGAGGGCTGGGACGACTGGCCGCCGATCTTCACGCCCCAGTACCAGGCGTTCCACGGCGCGGTCGCCGCGCACACCGTGGAGATCCCGCTGGCGGTGAACAACTCGGAATACGACACCCTGCCCGTGGCAGAGCTCCGGCGCCGGTCCGCCATCAACGTGGACGTGGCCGGCGCGGCCATGCGCGCGACCCTGGCCTACGCCCAGAACCACCGCGTCTCGATCATCGCCGACCAGATCGAGGTCTTCCGGCGCGGCGCGACGGGCGCGGCCCAGGTACCGGTCTCGGCGGAGACGGTGCCGGGGGTGCCGGGCATCGGTCCCGAGGACGTCTACACGACCGACTTCCCGCGTGCCTACGTGATCCCGGCGGGCGGCGCCCAGCGTTCGGCGACGGCCGCCGCCCGCCTCGTCGACCACCTCCTCGCCAACGACGTCCGCGTCACGCGCGCGATCCGCGACTTCCGGCTGGCCGGACGGTCGTACGCGAAGGGCTCGTACGTCGTCGACCTGCACCAGCCCAAACGCGGTCTGGCCAATGTGATGCTGGCCGACGGGCGGGACATCAGTGACAAGGTGTCGGTGATGTACGACATCTCGGGCTGGAGTCTGGGCCGGTTGTGGGGTGCGACGGTCGTGCCCGTACGGAGCGGGGGGTTGTCCGCCGTGGCCGCCCGCCGGGTCGAAGCCGCCACGCATGTCGGGTACGTCGCCCCGCGCGGCGATCTGCGGCTGCGTCTCGACACCCCGCAGGAGATCGCCGCCCTCAACTCTCTTCTCGGGCAGGGGGTTTCGGTACGGCAGCTCGCGGACGGCAGTGTCGTCGTGCCGGGGTCGGCGCGGGCGCGGGCCGCCGCTCTCGCCCGTACGTACGACGTCGCCTTCGATGCGACGGAGGCGGCCGGGGACGGGCGGGGAACTCCCCTGCACCGCGTCCGCGTCGCCGCGGCCGTCACCCCGGGTGAGCTCTTCGCGCTGCGGGAGATGAACTTCGACGTCGTGCCGGTGTCGACGGCCGTCCTGAACGCGGGCTTCGACTGGTCCGCGGTGGAGGTGCTGTTCGTGTCGTCGGAGCTCGACCACGCCCGTTTGAACGCGGGCGCGCAGGCGGCGCTGGACGCCTTCCTCCACACCCACGGTCTCGTCGGCCGCGGGGCCGTCGGAGCCGCGCTCAACTCGGGGGCCGGGCTGCTGGCGGTGCGGCAGGTGGAGGGCAACGGTGACGCCAACGGTGTGGTGCGGGTGGTGAATTCGGGCGGGCCGCTCACCGCGAACGCGCCCGACCACGCCTTCGTCTACGCGCCCGTCTGGTTCACCGATCTCGGCCCGGGGGTGCGCGTGGAGCAGGCGTACGCGCCTGGTGATCCGCTCGTCTCCGGCCACTGGCGCCCGCTGGCGGACGGGACGGGAGGGCCTGCGGCCGCCGGCGGCCAGGCCGCTGTCGTCAGCGGTCCCCATGCCGTGCTCTTCGGTACGGAACCGCTCTTCCGCGACCATCCGAAGGGGGAGTTCCCGCAGGTGGGAAGGGCACTGCTGACCGTCTCGTAGGACACTGCCGACCGTCTCCCACGACAGGGCAAAGGCCGCACCCCACGTCCTGGGGTGCGGCCTTTGCCCTGCACAACGAGCGCCGTCAGACGAGCGTCACGGTGATGTTGCCGCGGGTCGCCTTCGAGTAGGGGCAGACCTGGTGGGCCTTTTCGAGGAGGTCCCGTGCGGTGGCCCCGTCGACGTTCGGGATCGTCGCGGAGATCTCCACGATGATCCCGAACCCGTCCTCGTTCTTGCCGATGCCGACCTTCGCGGTGACCGTCGAACCGGAGACGTCGGCGTTCTCCTGGCGGGCGACGACGCCGAGGGCGCCCTGGAAGCAGGCGCTGTACCCGGCGGCGAAGAGCTGCTCCGGATTGGTCCCGGCGCCGCTGCCGCCCATCTCCTTGGGCGGGTTCACGACGACGTCGAGCCTGCCGTCGTCGGTGGCGACCCGGCCGTCGCGACCGTTCTCGGCGGTGGCGACGGCGGTGTAGAGGACATCGGTCTGCTGGATGGACATACGGTGCGTTCCTCCTTGGTCCGCCGCAACTCGCGCCCACGATCGCGACGGTTTCGGAAAGAAGTTACCGTATGCCGAAAGTCCAGCGACAGCCTCTCCAGAGAGCCGGAGGACCAGAGGACCAGAGGACCGGAGGGTCAGAGGACCGGAGGGTCAGAGCTTGACGATCATCTTGCCGACGTTGTCGCCGCGCAGGACGCCGAAGAACGCCTCCAGGTTGTTCTCGATGCCCTCGAGGACCGTCTCGCTGTACTTGAGCTCGCCGGAGCGGACCCAGGCGCCGACCTCCTGCACGAACTGCGCCTGGAGGTCGTAGTGGTCGCCGACCAGGAAGCCCTGGATGCGGCCGCGGGTCTGGATGAGGCGGGCGAGGTTCTTCGGGCCGGGGACGGGCTCGGTGCTGTTGTAGACCGAGATCATGCCGCAGACGGCGATGCGGCCGTCCCGGTTGAGGGAGCCGATGGCCGCCTCCAGGTGGTCGCCGCCCACGTTGTCGAAGTAGACGTCGACGCCGTCGGGGGCGGCGGCGCGCAGCTGCTCGCTGACCGGCCCGTTCTTGTAGTTGAAGGCGGCGTCGAAGCCGTACTCCTCGACGAGCAGCTTGACCTTCTCGTCGGAGCCGGCGGAGCCGATGACGCGCGAGGCGCCCTTGAGCTTGGCGATCTGTCCGACCTGGCTGCCGACGGCGCCGGCCGCACCCGACACGAAGACGGAGTCGCCCTCCTTGAAGGCGGCGGTGCGCAGGAGGCCCGCGTAGGCGGTGAGTCCGGTCATGCCGAGGGCGCCGAGGTACGTCGACAGCGGCGCGGCCTGCGGGTCCACCTTGACGGCCTGCTTGGCGTCCACGACGGCGTACTCGCGCCAGCCGAAGAAGTGCAGGAGGTGGTCGCCGACCTCGATGCCCTCGGCGTTGGAGGCGATGACCTCACCGACCGCGCCGCCCTGCATGACCTTGCCCAGCTCGAAGGGGGCGACGTAGGACTTGGCGGCGCTCATGCGGCCGCGCATGTACGGGTCGACGGACACGTACGCGTTCCGTACGAGGACCTGGCCCTCCCCCGGCTGCGGGACCTCGGCCTCGACCAGGGCGAAGTCCTCGGGCTTCGGCCAGCCGACCGGGCGGCTGACCAGGTGCCATTCGCGGTTGACGGCGGGGAGCTGGGTCTCGGTCATGAGGGGGTGCCTTTCCTACGTGCATGCACGGGTACGTGCGACGACGGCTCTAATGCTTCAGTACCTGAAACAACCATGCTCCTCAATATTTCATGATGTCAAGTAACGGAGTAACCTGGAGCCCATGGCCACGCAAAGAACAGCCCGAATCGACACGCTGACCCTTGAGGTCGTGGAACTCATCGGCACGGTCGTGGCCCGCTATCACGAGGAGTACGAGGAGGCTGCCGCCGAGCATGCGCTGACCGGGGCGCAGGCGCGACTTCTGAGCCTGCTCTCCCTGGAGCCGCTGCCGATGCGGCGGCTCGCCCAGAAGCTGAAGTGCGAGCCGTCGAACGTGACCGGGATCGTGGACCGGCTGGAGGCGCGGGGTCTGGTCGAGCGGCGCCCCGACCCGTCCGACCGGCGTGTGAAGCTGGCCGCGGCGACGGAGGAGGGCCGGCGTGTCGCACGCTCCCTCCGCGACGCGCTCAACTTCGCCCGCGAGCCCCTGGCGGGCCTCTCCACCGAGGAGCGCCTGTCCCTCCGGGACCTCCTGCAGAGAATGCTCACGCCGTAGTTCTCGGGTGCGGGCCGGTGGGGGCCGGCCGCGCAGTTCCCCGCGCCCCTAAAAGCTCGGGGCGAAGCCCCGTCTCAGGGGCGCGGGGAACTGCGCGAGCGACCCCCACGCACCCGCAGCCGACAAGACCACGGAACCTCCTACGTGCACCACCACAGGAAACGGTTGCACCGTGAAGGTGAAGGCGACGGTGACGGCGCGGCCGAGGTCGGCGCGGCCGTCGGCTTGGGGGACGACTTCGGCGGAGTGGAGGACACGGGGCCGGACGTCGCGGACGGCACCACACCCGTACCCGCCGTGGCCGACTGCCCCTGCGTGTCCTTCTTCTTGTCGTCCTTGGACTTGTCATCCTTGGCGGACTTGGAAGCGGAGGGAGACGCCGACGCGTCCGGAGAGGCCGTCGCAGCCGACGTACCACCGGACGAACCCCCCGCGTCGGTGATCGGCCGCGCCGTCCCGGCGTCCGAGGTCGCCGATCCGTCCGCCGACTCACCCCCGGCCGCGGCCGGCTTCGGCAACAGCCCCGGCCCGTCCATGCCGAGCTCCGCGAGACTCAGCCCACCCGCCGCCAGCACGAACCCCGCGACGACGAGCAGCACCCGACGCCGCCGCCGACGGTGCGCAGCGGCCTTCCGGTCCCGCCGGCTCGCACCGCCGGGCCCCTCCGAGTCCCGGCCCCGGCCTCGCCCACGGTTCCGCCGCCGGGCAGCGGCCCGCCCGGACCGCTCCCCCTCGCCGTCCTCGTCGTCGCCGTGATCCTCGTCGTCGTTGTCGCCCTCGTACAACGAGTCGACGCCGGCATCGACCGCCCCAGCGCCCGTTCCGGCACGCATGTCGGTCTCCTCCGCATGCGTGCGGAGCTGTTCGGCGGAGGTGCCGCACCCCGGGCAGGCAAGGGCGCCGTTGAGGTGCCGTCGGCACGGGTCGCAGTAGTCCATGACGCCGGAAGACTAAGTTCCTCACAGGTAACGTGCATAGTCACAGCTGTGAAAGTTATGTAGGGAACTGCCTGTTCCGGCGCGCCGCGCTCCCCGTTCGCAGCATCGCGCGCGCGACGAGCCGAGGCATACCGGCAAAATCCATCGCCGACCGTTCCGTTCGACCCATTGACACTCCAGGGGCCACGTCCTTACTGTCACGCCAGCATTTCGAACGTGTGACGAAATTTCGAACAGAGCCGCAAGAGCACAGGGGGCAACTGCCGTGCGCATCACGGGAATCAGCACACACGTGGTCGGGACGCCCTGGCGCAACCTGACCTACGTCCAGGTGCACACCGACGAGGGCCTGACCGGAGTCGGCGAGACCCGCATGCTGGGCCACACCGACGCGCTGATCGGCTATCTGCGAGAGGCGGAGGCCAATCACATTCTCGGCTCCGACCCGTTCGCTGTCGAGGACCTCGTCCGACGGATGAAGTACGGCGACTACGGGCGCGCCGGCGAGATCGTGATGTCCGGCATCGCGGTCATCGAGATGGCCTGCTGGGACATCAAGGGCAAGGCCCTCGGCGTCCCCGTGTGGCAGCTGCTCGGCGGCAAGGTCACCGACAAGGTCAAGGCCTACGCCAATGGGTGGTACACGACCGAGCGAACTCCGGAGGCCTACCACAAGGCCGCCCAGGAGGTCGTGGCGCGCGGGTACAAGGCGCTGAAGATCGACCCCTTCGGGACCGGGCACTTCGAGCTCGACCACGAGGCGACGCTCTACTCCGTCTCGCTGATCGAGGCCGTGCGCGACGCGATCGGCCCCGAGGCCGAGTTGATGCTGGAGATGCACGGCCGGTTCTCCCCTTCCACCGCCGTCCGGCTCGCCCGCGAGCTCGCGCCCTTCAAGCCCGCGTGGCTGGAGGAGCCGGTCCCGCCGGAGAACCTGAAGGCCCTGGAGAAGGTCGCCGCCAAGGTGGACATCCCGGTCGCGACCGGTGAGCGCATCCACGACCGCATCGAGTTCCGCGAGCTCTTCGAGAGCCAGGCCGTGGACATCATCCAGCCCGACGTCGGCCACATCGGCGGCATCTGGGAGACGCGGAAGCTGGCCGCCACCGCCGAGGCGCACTACGTCCTCGTCGCGCCGCACAACGTCGGTGGCCCGGTCCTCACCGCCGCCTCCCTCCAAGTCGGCTTCACCTCCCCCAACTTCAAGATCCTCGAACACTTCAACGACTTCGCGGACGCGGAGATCAAGAAGGTCGTGAAGGGCGCCCCGCAGGTCGTCGACGGCTACTTCGAGCTGTCCCACGAGCCCGGTCTCGGAGTCGAGCTGGACGTCGACGCGGCGGCCGAGTTCCCGCAGCAGCAGGCCCGTTTCGATCTCTGGGCCGACGGCTGGGAACAGCGCAAGCCCAAGGGGACCGCGTGAGCACCGCGGTCGTCGTCGAGGCGCCGGGCGAGCACCGGCTGATCGAGCACGCGCCGGTGCGGCCGGGCGCCGGTGAGGCCCTGGTCCGGGTCCACGCCGTGGGCATGTGCGGCAGCGACCGCGAGGTCTACCAGGGCAACCGCCCCGACGGGTACGTCCGCTATCCGCTCACGCCCGGCCACGAGTGGTCGGGGACCGTCGAGGCGGTCGGGGCCGGCGTGCCGGAGTCGATCGTCGGACGCAAGGTCGTCGGTGAAGGCTTCCGCAACTGCCAGGTCTGCGACCGCTGCCACGCGGGCGAGACAACGTTGTGCACGGCGGGGTACGAGGAGACCGGGTTCACCCAGCCGGGCGCGATGGCGACCACGCTGACCCTCCCGGCCCGGCTGCTGCACGTGCTGCCGGACGACGCCGACCTGACGGCGGCGGCCCTCCTGGAGCCCGCCGCCTGCATCGCGGCCGCCGCGCTGAAGGCGAACGCCCGGCCCGGTGAGCGGGTCGCCGTGGTCGGGACCGGCACGCTGGGGATGTTCGCGATCCAGTTCCTGAAGGCGAACTCTCCGGCGGAGCTGCTCGTGGTCGGGACGCGGCCGGACCGGGCGGCGCTGTCGAAGGACTTCGGCGCCACCGACTTCCGTACGAAGGACCAGGAACTCCCCGACGACTTCGACGTCGTCATCGAGACCGCCGGGTCCGCGTCCGCCGCGCGCACCGCCGCCTCCCTGCTGAGGCGCGGCGGACGCCTGGTCCTCACGGGGATCCCGGCGCCGGGTGCGGAGGGGCTCGACCCCACCGATCTCGTCGTACGGCAGCTGGAGGTGCACACCGTGTTCGGGGCGCCGCCGGCGGCCTGGGCGCACACCGTGCGGGTCTTCGGGGCGGGGCTGCTCAGTCCGTTGCCGCTGGTCACGCACGAGCTGCCGCTCGCCGAGTTCGCGCAGGCCATCGAGTTGGTGGGGTCCGGCGACCCCAAGGTCGGAAAGGTCCTGCTGAAGCCGTAGTCCCCCAAGCCGTACGCCGGTACGGAGTTACCTGACGGCTCCGTACCGGCGTACCACCCAGGCTCCGCGCACCCAAGAACGCGAACCTCGTTCGACATATCGAACATGCCGGTACGCGCACCACATCAGTACACGCGCCACACGCACCACTTCTGTACGCGCACCACATCTGTACGCGCCACCCTCGATCACGAAGGACAGCCAGTGACCGACGCCGCCCCTACGGCAGCCCGTCGACCCGGTGAGCAGGCGCTCGCCGCGCTCGGCCTGGGCGCGCCCGCCCTCTCTCCCGCCGACGCCTCGCCGCACACCTTCCCGGGGGGCGGCCGCTGGCGCACCGAGGTTCCCTCCGTGGAGGGGCCCGAAGCCCTGGCCGTGGTCCTCAAGGAGTCCTCGCGGCTCGACGTACCGATCCACCGGATCAGCCAGGGCAGCGGTGTCTGGATGCTGACCGACGCCGAGATCACCGAGATGGTCGAGGCCACCGGTGAACGGGACATCGAGCTCTGCCTGTTCACCGGACCGCGCGGCACCTGGGACATCGGCGGTTCGGTGCGCTCGGACTCGCGTGGCGGCGGCCTGCGGGCCCGCGGCCACGACGCGGTGGCCGGCTGTGTCGAAGACGCCGTCCGGGCTACGGAGTTGGGCGTCAAGTGCCTCCTCGTCGCCGACGAGGGCGTGCTGTGGACCCTGCACCGGGCGCGCGCGGCGGGGATCATCCCGGCCGACACGACTCTCAAACTCTCGGCACTGGTGGGCCCGGTCAACCCGGCCTCGTACGCGGTGTACGAGAACCTCGGCGCGGACTCCATCAACGTGCCGAGCGATCTGACGCTCGATCATCTCACCGAGATACGGCGAGTTTCGGCCGCTCCGATGGACATGTACATCGAGGCCCCCGACGACCTCGGCGGCTATGTGCGGATGTACGAGGTCGCCGAGCTGATCCGACGCGGCGCACCGCTGTACCTCAAGTTCGGCCTGTCCAAAGCCCCCGGAATCTACCCGTACGGGCACCACCTGAGGGACCTGACCCTGAACACCGCCAAGGAACGGGTGCGTCGCGGCCGGCTCGCCCTGGACCTGCTCGCGCGGCACGGAGCGGACGGCGACATGGCGCCGCTCGGATCCCGGCTGCCCGGAACTCTCACGCGCTTCAACACCACCTCATAACGTTCGCACAAACCCCCTTCACACAAGCCGACACAGCCGCGCACAATCCCACACACCTCTACTCGGTCTTTCCCTCGCAACGCTCTCGGAGCATCCCCGTAACGCGAGACCGAGCCGGTCCGAGACATCAAGGATGATGATCATGCGTAACCGCAGAGCTGCCCTCACCGCCATAGCCGGCGCAGCCTCCCTCGCCCTCACGCTCACCGCCTGCGGCCAGAACAGCGACGGCGGCAGCAAGGACTCCTCGGGGAGCACCAAGGGCGCCACGATCGGCATCTCGATGCCGACCAAGTCCTCCGAGCGCTGGATCGGCGACGGAAACAACGTGGTCAAGGACCTTCAGTCGAAGGGCTACAAGACCAAGCTGGCCTTCGGCGAGGACGACCCCGACACGCAGGTCTCGCAGATCGAGAACATGATCACGCAGGGTGTGAAGGCCCTGATCATCGCGGCCATCGACAACAAGTCGATGAACAACGTGCTCCAGCAGGCCGCCGACGCCAAGATCCCGGTGATCTCCTACGACCGACTGATCCTCGGCACCAAGAACGTCGACTACTACGCGTCCTTCGACAACTCGAAGGTCGGCGAGCTCCAGGGCAACTACATCCTGCAGAAGCTCGGTCTCGCGGACGGCTCCAAGAAGGGCCCGTTCAACATCGAGCTCTTCGCCGGCTCGAACGACGACAACAACACGAAGTACTTCTTCGGCGGCGCGATGAAGGTCCTGCAGCCGTACATCGACAAGAAGCAGCTCGTCGTCAAGTCCGGCCAGACCGCGCTGAACCAGGTCACCACCCTGCGCTGGGACGGCGGCACCGCCCAGAAGCGCATGGACGACATCCTGACCTCGTCGTACAAGAGCGCCCGGGTCGACGCGGTGCTCTCGCCCTACGACGGCATCTCCATCGGCATCCTCTCCTCGCTGAAGTCGGACGACTACGGCTCCAAGAGCAAGCCGCTGCCGGTCGTCACCGGCCAGGACGCCGAGCTGGCCTCGGTGAAGTCGATCATCGCGGGCGAGCAGACGCAGACCGTCTACAAGGACACCCGCAAGCTGGCGACGGTGGCCTCGGGCATGGTCGACGCGGCCCTCAAGGGCAACAAGCCCGAGCTCAACGACACCAAGACGTACGACAACGGCACCAAGGTCGTCCCCGCCTACCTGCTCCAGCCGGTCAGCGTCGACAAGACCAACTACGAGAAGGAACTGGTCGGCACCGGCTACTACAAGGACAGCGACCTCAAGTAACCGCCACCCTCTAGTGATTGGAAGGCACGACCATGGCGGGACCCGTCCTGGAAATGCGCTCGATCGTCAAGACCTTTCCCGGCGTCAAGGCGCTGTCGGACGTCACTCTGACCGTCCAGCAGGGCGAGGTCCATGCCATCTGCGGGGAGAACGGCGCCGGCAAGTCGACCTTGATGAAGGTCCTCTCCGGCGTTCACCCGCACGGGAGTTACGAGGGGGACATCCTCTTCGAGGGCGAGGTCTGCTCGTTCAAGGACATCAGGGCCAGTGAGCACCGCGGCATCGTGATCATCCACCAGGAACTGGCGCTGGTGCCCTACCTCTCCATCGCGGAGAACATCTTCCTCGGCAACGAGCACGCCACCCGCGGGCTCATCAGCTGGACCGAGACGCTGCGGCACGCCTCCGAGCTGCTGCGGCGGGTCGAGCTCGACGAGAACCCGCAGACCCGCGTCGCCGACATCGGCGTGGGCAAGCAGCAGCTCGTGGAGATCGCGAAGGCGCTGTCGAAGCAGGTGAAGCTGCTCATCCTCGATGAGCCGACGGCCGCCCTGAACGACGAGGACAGCGGCAAACTCCTCGATCTCATCCTGGAGTTGAAGAACCAGGGCATCACCTCGATCATCATTTCCCACAAGCTGAACGAGATCGAGCGGGTCGCGGACTCGGTGACCATCCTGCGCGACGGGCGGACCATCGAGACCCTCGACGTGAAGGCCCCGGAGACCACCGAGGACCGGATCATCAGCGGCATGGTGGGCCGCGACCTCGAACACCGCTTCCCGGAGCGGACGCCGCACCACCCGGAGGAGGGCGCCGCGCCCGCCCTGGAGGTCCGCGACTGGACCGTGTACCACCCGATCGACCAGCAGCGCAAGGTCGTTGACGATGTGTCGATCTCCGTGCGGCGCGGGGAGATCGTCGGTATCGCGGGGCTCATGGGCGCCGGACGCACCGAACTGGCGATGAACGTCTTCGGACGCACCTACGGCCGGTACGCGGGCGGCACGGTGCTCCGGGACGGCAAGGAGATCCGTACGAAGACCGTGTCCGAAGCGGTCGGACACGGCATCGCGTACGTCACCGAGGACCGCAAGCACTACGGCCTCAACCTCATCGACACCATCAACCGCAACATCACGCTCAGTGCCCTGGGCAAGGTGGCAAAGCGCGGGATCGTCGACGAGCACGAGGAGCGGCAGGTCTCCGAGGGCTACCGCAAGTCCATGAACATCAAGGCGCCGACCGTCTTCGAGCCGGTGGGCAAGCTGTCGGGCGGCAACCAGCAGAAGGTCGTCCTCAGCAAGTGGATCTTCGCGGGCCCCGAGGTGCTGATCCTCGACGAGCCGACCCGCGGGATCGACGTGGGCGCCAAGTTCGAGATCTACACGGTCATCGACAAGCTGGCGGCCGAGGGCAAGGCGGTCGTCTTCATCTCCTCCGAGCTCCCGGAGCTGCTCGGAATGTGCGACCGCATCTACACGATGGCCGCAGGACGGCTGACGGGTGAGTTCTCGCGGGCGGAGGCCTCGCAGGAAACGCTGATGCGCCAGATGACGAAGGACAAAGAGGTAACCCGATGAGCACGGATGTGACCGCCAAGACGCCGGCCCCGGCGCCGCCCGGCAAGAGCGGCTCGGCCACGGACGAGAGCCTGCTTCAGCTGATGCTGGACGGCATGCGCCGCAACATGCGGCAGTACGGCATGCTGTTCGCCCTCGGTCTGATCGTGGTGCTGTTCGCCGTGTGGACCAACGGCGACCTGCTGCTGCCGCGCAACGTCTCCAACCTGGTGCTGCAGAACAGCTACATCCTGATCCTCGCGATCGGCATGATGCTCGTCATCATCGCGGGCCACATCGACCTGTCGGTCGGCTCGTTGACGGCGTTCGTGGGCGCGGTGGGAGCCGTGCTGATGGTCAACCACAACATCTCCTGGCCGATCGCGCTGGTGCTGTGTCTGGCCATGGGCGCCGCCGCGGGCGCCGCGCAAGGGTTCCTCATCGCGTATCTCGGCATACCGTCGTTCATCGTGACCCTGGCGGGCATGCTGACCTTCCGCGGTCTGACCGAGATCTTCCTCAAGGGCCAGACGATCGGCCCGTTCCCCGAGGGTCTGCAGAAGGTCGCCAACAGCTTCCTGCCCGAGGTCGGCCCCCACACGAACTACCACAACCTGACCCTGCTGCTGGGCATCGGGCTGATCGCGTTCGTGGTGGTCAAGGAGACCCGCGACCGCAAGCGGCAGACGGAGTTCTCCCTCGACGTACTGCCGCGCAACCTCTTCCTCCTCAAGCTCGTCGCGCTGATCGCCGCCGTCGCCACCGTCACCATGCTGCTCGCCAGCTACAAGGGCGCCCCGGTGGTCCTGCTGATCCTCGGCGTCCTGGTCGCCGGCTTCGGCTACCTGATGCGCAACGCGGTCATCGGCCGTCACATCTACGCGATCGGCGGCAACCTCCCGGCGGCCAAGCTGTCGGGTGTGAAGGACAAGAAGGTCACCTTCCTGGTCTTCCTGAACATGGGCATGCTCGCGGCCCTGGCGGGTCTGGTCTTCGCCGCCCGCTTCAACGCGGCCTCGCCCAAGGCCGGTCTGAACTTCGAACTGGAGGCGATCGCGGCCTCGTTCATCGGCGGTGCGTCGATGAGCGGCGGCGTGGGCACGGTCCTCGGCGCGATCATCGGTGGTCTCGTCCTGGGCGTGCTGAACAACGGTATGAACCTCGTCGGCATCGGCTCCGACTGGCAGCAGGTCATCAAGGGACTGGTACTGCTGGCCGCGGTCGGCTTCGACGTGTGGAACAAGCGCAAGGTCGGTTCGTAAGTCTCGTCAAGGCCCCCACTCCGGTGGGGGCCTTCCTCTTCCACTGGAGCCGCACATGGAAACGAGCAGACGTACGGTCATCGCCGCGGCCGCGGCCGCGGGACTCGCCGCCGGCACGGTCGGTACCGCCCACGCCAGCACAGGAGGCAGGAAGCCGGTGAAGGAGCTCTTCGGCAAGCTCGCCGACGGCACCAAGGTCTACCGCTGGTCGCTGGAGAACGGCGGCACGCGCCTGAAGGTCATCTCCTACGGCGGCATCGTCCAGTCCCTGGAGATCCCCGACCGGCACGGCCGCTACGCCAACGTCTCCCTCGGATACGACAACCTCGCCTCGTACGTCGCCGGGACGACGTTCTTCGGGGCGACGATCGGCCGCTACGGCAACCGCATCGCCAAGGGACAGTTCACCCTGGACGGCAAGGCCTACCAGCTCTCCGTCAACGACGGCGTGAACAGCCTGCACGGCGGCGCCAAGGGCTTCAACACCAAGGTGTGGGACATCGAGGGCTTCACCTCGGGCTCCGACGTCGGCCTGCACCTCCACTACACCAGCGTCGACGGCGAGATGGGCTACCCGGGCACGCTCAAGGTGAAGGTGACGTACACCCTCACCAGGCACGGCGACTGGCGCATCGACTACCGGGCCACCACCGACAAGGCCACGGTCGTCAACCTCACCAACCACACGTACTACAACCTCGCCGGCGAGGGCAGCGGCGGCATCTACGACCACGAGCTGCACCTGGCCGCGGGCCGCTACACGCCCACCGACTCGGGGCTGATCCCCACCGGCGAGCTGGCCAAGGTCGCGGGCACCCCCTTCGACTTCCGCAAGGCCAAGCCGATCGGCCGCGACATCCGCGTCGGCCACCCGCAACTGGTCACCGCCAAGGGCTTCGACCACAACTGGGTCCTCGACAAGGGCGTCACCGCCAAGCCCGAGCACATCGCGACCCTGCGCGACCCGAAGTCCGGCCGCACCCTGAAGATCGCGACGGACCAGCCGGGCGTGCAGTTCTACTCGGGCAACTTCCTGGACGGCACCCTGGTCGGCCCCTCCGGACACACCTACCGGCAGGGCGACGGCATGTGCCTGGAGACCCAGCACTTCCCGGACTCGCCGAACCACCCGTCGTTCCCCTCGACGGTGCTGCGACCTGAGCAGACATACCGCACGACGACGGTCCACTCGTTCAGCGCGTGACATCCGTCTGACGTCCGCGTGACATCGGGGCCTCGGTGGGTGACGCCACCGGGGCCCTTTCGGTTGCCTGGAAAAGTCAACCCTTACTCGATCCCCACGAGTTGAACGGCGCCCCCTCCGCCTCCGTATGAAAGGACGGCCCGTGCTCCCCCGCACGGGCCACCCAGAGACCGGAGGTTCCATGGCCGACAACGTCGCCTCGCTGTTCCGCGGTACTGCGGCGCACAGCCCCTCGATGGCTGCGCTGGCCCGCGAGAGCGATGGAGTCGGCCCGATCGACTTCTGCATCCCGTGCAACCCGTACTTCCCCACCCCCGGCATGTTCGACGAACTTGCCGGGCGGTTGCGCGAGATCATCACGTACTACCCGAGCAGCGCCGACACGATCACGGCCGAGCTGTGCGCGCTGCTCCAACTCCCGCCGAGCTGCGTCGCGATGGGCAACGGCTCCACGGAACTGATCACCTGGATCGACCACCTGCTCGTGCGCGAGTCCCTCGCCATCCCCGTCCCCACCTTCGGCCGCTGGACCGACCAGCCCATGGAGACCGGCAAGCGGGTCGACATGTTCCCGCTCATGGAGTCCAACGGCTTCGCTCTGGACCCGGCCCAGTACATCGAGTTCATCCGCGCCCGCGGCACCCGTGTCGCCGTCATCTGCAACCCGAACAACCCCGACGGCGGCTTCCTCAGCCGCCGCGCGGTCGTCAACTTCATGGACCAGCTCCAGGACCTGGACCTGATCGTCATCGACGAGTCGTTCCTGGAGTTCGCCGACGCCGAGAACGACCCGAGTGTCGTGGAAGAGGCCGTCCTGCGGCCCAATGTCATCGTGCTGCGCAGCCTCGGCAAGAACTTCGGCCTGCACGGCATCCGCTTCGGCTACCTCGTGGCCAACCCCGCGCTCGCGGGCAAGATCCGCTCCATGCTGCCCAAGTGGAACCTCAACTCCTTCGCGGAGACCGTGGTGTTCATGCTCAAGGAGCACGGCGCCGAGTACATGGAGAGCCTGCACCTGGTGCGCCGCGACCGCCTCGACATGGCCCGCCAGCTCTCGGCGCTCCCCGGCCTGACGGTCTACCCCTCGCAGGGCAACTTCCTCTTCGTACGGCTTCCCGTGGGCGCCGAGGGCACCGTCGTCCGCGACCGGCTGCTGACCGAGCACCGGATCCTGGTCCGTGAGTGCGGCAACAAGATCGGCTCGTCCAGTCGCTTCCTGAGACTCGTGGTGCGCCCCCAGACGGACGTGCGTCGCCTGGTGTCCGGCATGGAACAGGTGCTCTACGGGTCCAGGAGGGGAGCCGCCGTACCCGAGCTGGGCACAGGGACCAGCTACAGCTCGGGTACGGCGGCGGTGGACCGTCTGATCAGCGAGACGAACGGGGTCGGCATGCCGCTGGCCGCGCAGGCCGCCGCGATGCCGAGCCTGCCGCCCGCCCAGACCTGGCCGGGCCCGGCCCCGGCGCAGGCCCCCACCGGTATGCCGGGCCTGGTCCCCGCCCCGGCTCCGGCCGCCGCGATGATGCCGCCGCAGCAGCAGCCCGCGGCACGCATGCCCGCGCCTGCGCCGCCGCAGCAGCAGCCCATGCCCATGCCCGCGGTCGCCCAGATGCCCAACGTGGCCCAGATGCCCAACGTCGCGCAGATGCCCAACGTCGCGCAGATGCCCGGGGTGGCCCAGATGCCCGGGGTGGCCCAGATGCAGCCCGCCCCTCAGATGCAACCGGCCGCCCAGATGATGCCGCAGGCGCCGCCGATGTCCGCGGTCGCTCAGATGGCGCAGATGGCCCAGACCGCACAGGCTCAGGCACAGGCACAACGACAGCAGGCGCCGATCCCCGCCGTCGCCCAGGCCCCGTCACCGGCGGCCCAGGCACAGGCACGGTCGATGCAGCCGCCGCCGCAGGCACCGGCGATGCCCGCCATGGCCCCCGCCCCGGCCGCCGGGCTGGGCCAGACCGGCATGCCGGGCCTGCGCAACCGGGGCCTGACCGCAGCCCAGGTACGGGGCCGCACCGAGCCGGAACCCACGCCCGCGCCCCAGCCCACGGGCTGGCCGGCGGCGGGCGCGATGTACAACCAGGTCGGCTAGGACCTGCCCAGCCGATCACGGCGCAGACGTGAGGATCAGCCCAGGTAGAAGTCCCTGCGCGCGGCCACGAACGCCTCGATCGTCTGGGCAGGCACGCCCGTGACGCGTTCGACGTCGTCGGATGCGCGGTCGTAGCGGTTCTCCCGGTGCAGTCGGGCCATGGTGGCGATGTGCTGTTCGGTATGCGGCGGCAGGCCCGCCTCGGCGAGCACCTCGGTCCGCCACTGGCCCAAAGGCACGTCGACATAGGACACCGGACGCCCCAGCGCCCGTGAGAACTCCTCGGCCATCTCGGTCATGTCGACGGTGCGTGGCCCGGTCAGCTCGTAGACGTGCCCGATGTGCGGGGCCGGGTCGCGGAGCACGGTGGCGACGACCCGGGCGACGTCGTCCACGGCGACCGGCGAGGTGCGTCCGGTGCCGAACGGCAGCGCGATCGTGCCGTTGTCCCGGATCGACCGCGCCGCCAGTGTGGTGAACAGCGGATTGTCCAGGAACGCCGTCGGCCGGATGTGGACCACTGGCAGTCCCGACCAGTTCAGTACCTGCTCCGACAGCCAGTGCAGCCGCTGCTGGTGCGACTCCCCGGTGCTGGTGGCGGTCATCTGCGACACCGTCATCTGGGACATGTCGACCAGGCCGTCCAGCTCCCCCTGCTCGCGCGCCACGCTGGCCACGACGGCCGCCGCCAGCAGCTGGTCCGGCGACACGGGCATCGCGAAGTACACCCGCCCGACACCCTCCAGCGCGGCGGCGACGGTCTCGGGCCGGGTCAGGTCTCCGATGACGACCTCCGCGCCGAGCACGCGCAACTCGGCAGCACGATCGTCGTCGCGGCGGACCATCACCCGCACGGGCACGTCCCGCGCGCGCAGCTGGTCGAGGACCGTGCGGCCCACGTCACCGGCGTTGGAGATGAGAACAAGATTGCTGGCAACCAACGGTCGATCTCCTTGTGAGTCGTTGACGGCGCCCATGAGATCACCTGTCCCGTCACACCACCGGAACCAAAACGCAACGGCGGCGGCCCTGTGGCCACCGCCCCTCCCGGCCTACGATCAACGCTCTTCGTCCAGGAGGGGTGGGAGCCGTGCGTCGCAGAGCCCGGATCATGATGACGATGACGGCCGCGCTGGGCCTCACGGTGGGCGTGAGCGGCTGCGGCAAGGACTCCGGGTCGGAGGCGAAGACCACGACCCTCACCGTCGTCGCCACGAACTACGGCGACAGCGTCCACAAGAACTCCGTCGGCTTCTGGGACCGCGTCGGTCTCGCCTTCCAGGCCGCCCATCCCGACATCCGGGTGGAGACGAAGGTCTACCCGGCCGACGAGGTCGACGCGAAGGTCGCCGCGCTCGTCAAGCAGGGCAGGGCGCCGGACGTCGTGCAGACCGACAGCTACGCCGAGTACGCGGCCAAGGGCATGCTCTACCGGGCGGACGAGCTGCTGTCGATCTCCGCCCAGGGCAGCTTCGTACCGAGCCTCGCCGAGGCCGGGCAGGTGCGCCGCGTCCAGTACGGCCTGCCGTTCACGGCGAGCACCCGCCTCCTGTACTACAACAAGGACCTCTTCTCCCGGGCGGGCCTGAAGCCCCCCACCACCTGGCAGCAACTCCTCACGGACGCCCGCGTGTTGAAGGCCATGGGCGTGACGTACCCGATCGCGCTGCCCCTCGGCCCGGAGGAGGCGGAGGCCGAGACCCTGGCCTGGCTGCTGGCCGGAGGCGGCGGCTACACCGACAACAGCGGCAGCTACGCCCTCACCTCCAAGGAGAACGTCTCCACGCTGAAGTGGCTGCGCTCCTCCCTCGTCGCCGAAGGTCTCACGGGCCCGACCCTCCCCGGCAAGCTCAACCGCGGCGCCGCCCTCCAGGCCTTCATGGACGGCAAGGCGGCCATGGTCAACGCCCCGCTCTCCCTGATGCGCCAGATCGAGGACTCGACCCTGAGCGTCCCCTACGGCACCGTCGCGCTCCCGAGCCGCACCGGCCGGACCGTGCCGACCATGGGCACGGCCGACTGGACGATCGCCTTCCGCTCGGCCGGCCACCGCGAGGAGACGGGCAAGTTCCTCGACTTCCTCTACGGCGACAAGTACGTCACCCAGCAGGCCGCCGAGTACCAGCTCCTGCCCGTGACCACCGCGGCGAGCGCCGCCATGCGCGAGGACAAGCAGTACAGCAAGCTCTGGAACGGCCTGGACGCCCTGGACAACATGGAGCTCTACCCCCTCTCCGAGACCAACTGGTCCCAGGTGGCGGCGTCGATCAGGGCACAGATCGGCAAGTCGGTGGCTCCGGGCGGGGATCCGGAGGCGGTGCTGTCGTCGATCGGGAAGGCGACACGCTCGACCTCCTGACCAGGGACAGCCACCTGGGCAGGTCCACCTCGGCACGGACGGTCTTGCCGGGCGGCTCCCGGTCCAGCACCTCCCACCGGTCGGCGAGCGCCTCGACGAGTACGAGGCCCCGACCGCCTTCGTCGAGGGGGCGGGCGGCCGGTACGTCACCGGGTCCCGGCGGACGCGGCCCACTGCGCGTGTCGGTGACCTCGACGCGGACGCTGCCCGTGACGAGCGACAGCCGCAGCTCGAAGTCCCGCCCCGGTACGCGCCCGTGCGTGACCGCGTTGGCGGCCAGCTCGGCGACGATCACGGCGACGGCGTCGGAGACGTCCGTGCCGTGCGGGATGCCCCAGGCGTGCAGCTGGTGCAGGGCGAGGTGACGTGCGAGGCGGGCGCCGCGCGGGGTGGCACTGAGGCGCTGCGTGAACACACGTACGGTAACCGGGTGTTGGGGGGTGGATGGTGCGGTCATGGGCCCAATCTGACGGTGATCGAGGCACTTCACCAGGTCGGCGCCGCGTACGCTGCGCGAGCGTACGCGGTGACGGACTGGACAGTACCGGTCACTGGGCGTGACCATGGGGTGCGGGAGGTGACCCATGGTGGTCGATGGTGCGGTGGGGACGGGTGGAGAGCCCGAGTCGTCGGACAGTCTGCGGACGTTCGGGGCGGTCGTACAGGCCCTGCGGGAGCATGCGGGGCTGAGCCGGGAGGAGTTCGGGGAACGGGTGCGGTTCTCCAAACACACGGTGGCGTCGGTGGAGCTGGGGCGGAGGATGCCGGATCCGACGTTCGTCGAGCGGGCGGAGGAGGTGTTGGGCAACACCGGGGCGTTACGGAAGGCGGCGGGGCATCTGGCGAGGCAGCCGGGGTTGGCGGCGTGGTTTCGGCAGTGGGCGCGGTTGGAGACGACCGCGATCACTCTCTATACCTATGAGTGCCGGTTGATTCCGGGTCTGTTGCAGACGGAGGGGTATGCGCGGCAGCTGTTCACCGATCGGTTGCCGTCCCTGGACGACGAGCAGATCGAGGCCCAGTGGGCAGCGCGGGCCGAGCGTCAAAGGCTGTTGCGAGAGCGACCGAACACCGCCTTCAGCTTCATCCTCGAAGAGCACTTGTTCCTGCGGCGTACAGGCGGAGTCGAGGTCACGCGCGAGCTCATCGACCATGTACTGGAGGTCTCCGCGCTGCGGAACGTCGAGGTCCAGATCATGCCGTTGGTGCTGGAGTCGCATGCCGGAATGGCGGGCCCCCTCCAGCAGCTGGAGACCCCCGACAACAAGTGGTACGCCTACAACGAAGCCCAGCGCGGCGGCCTGTTCTTCTCCGACCCAAAAGAGATCAGCGTCCTCCAGCGGCGGTATGCCAGGATGCGTTCGCAGGCTCTCACCCTTCAGGACTCCGTGAGCCTGCTGGAGCGGATGCGAGGAGCGCTATGAGCACGTCCGAACTGGCCTGGTTCAAGAGCAGCTACAGCAGCAGCGGCGACGGCGACTGCGTCGAGGTCGCCACCTGCCCCCGTACCATCCACGTCCGCGACTCCAAGAACACGGACGGCCCCCACCTCACCCTCTCCCCCACCACCTGGGCCGACTTCCTCAACTACGCCTCCGCCAACCACCGCTGAACCGACGGAGTCACAACGTGTCACTGGGAGGGGCAGGCTACCCACGCCCGACCCGCCCATACTCAAGTCCATGAACAGCAAGGACCAGCTCGGTCGATTCCTCCGTACGCGTCGCGCGCAGCTGCGGCCCGCCGACGTCGGGCTCTCGACGTTCGGGGAGCGTCGGCGCGTGCCCGGGCTGCGGCGCGACGAGCTGGCCCAGCTGGCGGGGGTGAGCCAGTCCTACTACACGCGGCTGGAGCAGGGACTGTCCCTCAACGCCTCCGTGGAGGTACTGGACGCGATCGCCCGGGCGCTCCGCCTGGACGAGACCGAACACCGCCACCTGCACGACCTCGCCGGGGTGGTGCGCAAGAGCGGCAGGAGTCGGCCCCGCCGCCCCGCACCCGAGCGTGTCTCCGAGGCGACGAGGCAGCTGATCGCCGCCTTCGGGGACACCCCGGTGATCGTGCTCGGCCGCCGGAGCGACGTCCTGGCATGGAACCGCACCGGGCACGCGCTGTTCGCCGGGCATCTCGATCCGGACAGTCCCGAGCAGCCGGCCCGGCGCCCCAACACCGCACGGCTGGTCTTCCTGGATCCGCACACGCGTGATCTGTACGAGGACTGGCCGCGCAAGGCCAGGGACGCGGTGGGCAAGCTGCGGCTCGCGGTCGGGGAGTACCCCGACGATCCGGAGCTGGCCGAGCTGATCGGTCACCTGACGATGAAAAGCCGGGAGTTCACCACCCTCTGGTCCGAACACCGCGTTCGCGCCTGGGACATCGCGACACACCGGATGCGGCATCCTCTGGTCGGCCCGATGGACGTCGTCCAGCAGGCGATGCCGGTCCCGAACGAGCCGGGGCAGCGCATCGTCGCGGTCACCGCGGCGGCGGAGTCCTCCTCGCAGGCAGCACTGACCCTGCTCGCCCAGGTCACCGCCCCGCGCACGCGGACGGCCGCCGACACGGATTCCGTTTCCGTCCAGTAGCCGGGGTGATCCTCACCCCTCTCTTCGGCATGCCCACGCGTGCCTACTCAAACCTGCCCAAGTCCAGCCAGAAGGAGACACCATGTCCACCACCACGCTCTACACCACCGAGGCCCTCTCGACCGGCGACGGCCGCAACGGGGAGGTCCGTAGCCTCGACGGAGTCCTCGACGAGGTCCTCGCCGTGCCGAAGGAGATGGGCGGCCCCGGCGGCGACAGGACCAACCCCGAGCAGCTCTTCGCCGCGGGCTACGCGGCCTGCTTCCACAACGGACTGCGGCTGATCGCGGCCCAGCAGGATGTGAAGGTGCCCGGTTCCACCGTCACGTCGACCGTGAGCCTGCTCAGCAAGGAGGACGGGGGCTTCACCCTGGCCGTGAAGCTGTCGGTCCACCTGCCCGGCGTGGAGCAGGCGACCGCCGACCAGCTCGTGCAGACCACGCACCAGGTCTGCCCCTACTCCAACGCCACACGGGGGAACATCGACGTGACCCTCGAAGCGACCGTCTGAGGCAACCCGACCCAGACCCGGTTCACGTGTCTCACAAGGAACTTGACGGCTCATCACTTTGCCGTACTGACAGCTGACCAACAGCATCCGTTCCTAATCTGCCGTGTTCATGACAGACACTTCAGGAGCAGCCCACCCGATCGGGCGCCGTACGGTGCTGATCGCCACCGGCGCCACGGCCGCCACCCTGGCCGTGGGCGCCGCCGCACCGGAAGCCCCCACAACCGACACGGCCAAGACGGTGGACTCGGCCCCCGTCGCCGCGGCGGCCGTCTGCACCCTCACCAAGGAGATGACCGAAGGCCCCTACTACCTGGACGGCGCCCTGGTCCGCGCCGACATCACCGAGAGCAAGCCGGGCGTCCCGCTCAAGCTCGCGCTCACCGTCGTCGACGACGACACCTGCGTCCCGCTCTCCGGCGCCCTCGTGGAGATCTGGCACTGCGACGCGCTGGGCGAGTACTCCGGCTTCGTCGGCAACAACGGCCACAGCGAACCGGACGACGGTTCGTTCCTGCGGGGCGGCGTCCTCACCAACGCCGGCGGCGTCGCGAACCTCACCACGATCTACCCCGGCTGGTACCGGGGCCGCTGCATCCACATCCACCTCAAGGTGCACACGGGAGTCACGCTCACCTCGGACGGCAGCTTCACCGGCGGCCGGGAACTCCACACCGGCCAGCTCTTCTTCAACGAAACGATCACCACGGCGGTGGCCAGGATCTCCCCGTACTCCACGAACACGGTCACCCGCACCACCCTCGCCCAGGACTCGATCTACGACGACGGAGGCGCCGCGTCCGGCCTCCTCACCCTGACGGCCCTGGGCAGCACGGCCGCGTCGGGCTACACGGGCACGCTGACGGTCGGCGTCGAAACGAGCTGACGTCCGCCCCACGAACCCCCGCAACGGGCCCCGCCGGAACCGGCGGGGCCCTCGCCTCGATAACACCACGATCATCTCAATTGATCTATGGATCTATGGACGTACATTCCCCTGAATGACCGAATGCCTTACGCCCTATGGTGCTCGTTATTCAGCCGTGACGACAAAAGATATGCACGCAAACGACTGGCTCGATACCGCCGACGGGAGGGCACGCCTGGAGCACTGCGCGGACCTGCTCGAGGAGTTCCTCAAGGCCATGACCCGCATGGAAAGCGAATACCTGCGGGCCACGTGGGACGGACACACCGCAGACGGATCCCGCTGAGCCAGGGCGCAAAGGAGCTGCAGACAGATGGACTGGACTCAGGACGATCCCACCCTCCGCGACATTCAGTTCGATCCGCGAGCCACCGCCTATGATCCGCTGAACCCACCGTTCACCGGCGCCGATCCGCTCGGGACGCAACACTTCTGGCGCGTCCCCGAGCCCGCGATCGAGCCGGACGCGTGGGATCCGGACGAAGAGCTGGCGCAGATGCTGTACACGACGTCGAGCGTGACGCCCGCCGCTCCGGCCCCGCCGCACAGCCACGCCCAGCCGCGCCGCCCGGTCAACCGGCGCAGGCCCCGGCCGGGATTCCACGCCATTGCCGCTAAACACAGGATCATCACGGTTGTTTTCCTGGTCGTAATGATCATTGTATCCGCAGTGATGATGCTGGGATGGTCCGTCTCTTATTCATACAACCAACTGCGTGGCATTTCATTGCTGGTCGTTTCGGCAAAGTTGGCGCGATGGTGGCCACTCATGGTGTACGGACCGTGGCTCGTGGCAGGTCTGTCCATTCTTCGAGCGTCCGTTCAGCACCGGAGCGCCAGACGGTCCTGGTCCGTGATGCTGATCGCCTCCGCCACGGCGGTCGCCCTCTGCGTCGGCCAGTCCCCGCGCTCCCTGCTGGCGATGGTCGTCGTCGGAATCCCACCCATCACCGCCCTGATCTGCTTCCGGGAACTCGTCGGCCAGATCTCGCCCCAGCATGGACCCCGGCACGCCTGCCACACGCTGAAGCGGCCCAAGCAGCCAAGACCGTGATCGTCACTGCCCCCCGCCGGAACCACACTCACCGCGGAGGTTCGGGAAAGACCACCCGTAGTCGTTGAACTCTTCTGTCCCGCCGGAACATGAGCCAGGCGAGGGTCGGCGGGCAGGGGCTGACGGCGCCGACGGGGTTGATGACGTCCATCTCCCAGATGGCGATGTCCCGGCTGGCCACCACATGGCGCAGGTGCTGACGCACCCCGGATTCCCGGTTCTGCCGCATGGCCGGGAAGGGGTGGGTGCGTTCTCCTGTTCGGCTGAGCGCACCGACCAGTTCGGTCTCGGCCGGCCACAGCTCGGCTATCTCCCGGGGCAGGTTGCCACGCGCGGCACCCCGCAAGGTCTCCAGGGCCTCCTGCCTGCTCTCCTCGGTGAGAACGGAAGCGTCGTCGTGCGCGTGGGCGGCGGTCGACAACAGCACCTGGGCCAGCTTCGCCCTGGCCTGGTTGAGCCGGCTGCGCACCGTGCCGACCGGTATCTCACAGGCGGCGGCGATCTCCTGGTACGACGTGATGCCGCTGAAGTGCCGCAGCATCAGCACCAGCCGCAGCTGCTCGGGCAGTTCCTCCACCGCGTCCCAGATCCAGTCCCGCATCGCGTGCTGCTCGACGACCCGCTCCGGGTGCGACGGCTCGTGATCACACGGGTGCAGGTGGTCGAGGCCGTCCAGGCCGGGCGTCTCCCGGGTGACACGCAGCCGCATGCGGGCGGCGTTGCGCACGATCGCCCGCAGCCACGCCCCCACGGCCGCGGGATCCCGTACGTCCCCGATGCGTCGCAGCGCGGTCAGTGCGGCGTCCTGCACCGCGTCCTCCGCGTCGGGGCCGTAGCCGAGCAGGCTCATCGCCACCGCGCGCATCGGCGCCTGGTGGCGAGCCAGCAGCAGCCCGAGGGCTCCGGTCTCGCCGGCTTGCGCCCGGCGGGTGAGTTCCTCGTCCGTGGGTGAGGTGAGGGGCATCATGTCCGAACGCCTCCGTCGCGATGGCGATGCGCGCAGGATAGAGCTCCTGCGTCAGGCCGTGGGAGCCCTAGGACCTGTCCAGCCGTTCAGGGCCGCTGGACGGGCTCCGGCAACCAGCTTCCGTGGAACCCCGCCGGGACGGGGTGGGGCAGTTCCACCACGGCCTGGACGGACATCTCCGCGGCGTCGAGGACGAGGAGTTCCCCGGCCTCGCCGTCGTCGTTCGAGACGAGCGACAGGAGCCACCCCTCGTCCTCGCCGGTGCCGTCCACCGCCGGTACGAAGACCGCCTCGCCCGCGTAGCGGCTGCCGGGCGTCTCGTAGGCGTTACTGGTGTGGCGCGTGAGGTCGTGTTTGGCGATGCCGTCACCGGAGACGGTGTAGAGGTAGCGGTTCTCGCGCCCGGTGAGGGTCTCGTTGTGCGTGGGGAACTCGGCGTCGCGGTCGTCCAGTCGGGACTCGGAGGCGCGGCCGGTGGCCGGGTCAAGGGTCCAGCGGTGCAGGACGGCGGAGGCCTGGGAGTGGCCGGGCTCCCTCACCCCGACCAGACCGCCCGGTCCGCTCGCCCCTGTGGAACCGCCGATGTCCGACCAGGTGTGCTGGAAGCCGGCGCGGTCGTAGCGCACCGCGTCCAGCACGACGCGCCCCCGCATATCTTCGTAGGCGTTGCCCACATGGAAGACGTAGCAGGGATCGACGTCGTACCACCGCACGTCGGTGCTGCCTGGCGTACGGGACATGACCCCGAGCCGCGCGCCGTACTCCTCGTCCCACCGGTAGGGCATGCCGCCGCCGGAACCGGCCAGGGTGGGATCGAGGACGACCGGCAGGTCCATCCACACGATGTGGTGCTCGGTGAGGGCGAAGTCGTGCATCATCGTCGGACCCGGCACGTCGACCGGTCGGCTGTCGAGCAGCAGTCCGTCCGCGGTGACCCGGTGGTAGGTGAGGTAGGGCGGGGCGAACCCGGCCCCGAACAGGTGCAGTTCGCCCGTGACCGGGTCCTCCTTGGGGTGAGCGGTCATCGCGGTGGTCAGCCGCCCGCCGAAGTCGTACGGTCCCACGGTCTCCAGCTCCGGGGTGACCCAGTAGGGAAGACCGACCTCGCACAGGGCCAGCACGGTGTCGCCGTGCCGGATCACGTGCGTGTTGGCGGGCGTCGCGGCCAGGTCGACGGTGAAGTCCGCGCGGATGAACGGGTGCCCGTCCAGCTGCCGGGTGCGGATCCAACGGTTGCGGTACCACTCGGCACGTCCGTCGCGCAGCCGGATGCCGTGGAGCATGCCGGGACCGGTGAACCAGTGCCCCTCGTCCTGACCGGGCAGCGGGTTGGGGCCGTTGCGCAGATAGCGGCCGTCCAGGTCGGGCGGCAGGGAGCCCCGCACGGTGAGGTCGGCCGCGCTGTGCTCCCTGGGCACCGGGGCGAAGCGGCCCCGCAGATACAGGGGAAGAGCTGTCTCGTTCGTCACGCGCTCGCTCCCGCGGCGGCCTTCTTGACGAGCGCGGCGACCTCGCCGGGCTTGGACACGTAGACGGCGTGGCTGCCGCCGGTCTCGCTCACCGTCGCGCCCGCCCGCTCGGCCATGGCGCGCTGGGCCGGGGGCGGGATCATGCGGTCGTCGGCGGCGACCAGGTAGAAGCTCGGCTTGGTGCGCCAGGCGGGGAGGCTGACGGTCCCGCCCAACGCGTCCACGCCCCAGGGGACTTGGGAGTCGGCCAGGAAGCGGGCCTCGTCGGCGGGCAGGTCACCGGCGAAGGACGCGGCGAACTTCTCCCGGTCGAGAAAGAGGAACCCGTCGTTCGGGGGCAGGATCGGCGGGACGGGAGCTCCGGGCGGCGGGTCGGCGATGAGGGTGTTGACGGACTCGCCCTTGTCGGGTGCGAGCGCCGCGACGTACACGAGTGCGGACACCTTCTCGTGGGTGCCCGCTTCGGAGATCACCGCGCCGCCGTAGGAGTGTCCGACCAGTACGGTCGGGCCGTCCTGGGCGTCGAGTACCCGCCTGGTCGTGGCGACGTCGCCTTCGAGCGAGAGCGTGGGGTTCTGGACGACGCTGACGGTGTAGCCGTCCGCGCGCAGCAGGTCGTAGACCCCCCTCCAGCCCGATCCGTCGACGAATCCGCCATGGACGAGAACGACGTTCTTTGCTTCCGGGGTGGTGGTCACGATGTGTTTGCTCCTTCTCGTACGGGGAGGGGACGGTCTATCGGGGGACGGCCGTGACCGGCGCCTGGGCGGCCAGCAGACGCGCCTGGGCCCGGGCGGGATGGACCTTCGTGAAGACGGCGGGGCCGACGAGACCGGCGACATGGGCGGCGATGCCCACCCAGGCCGGGGCGTCCACCGCGCCGCAGACGGCCAGGCTGACGCCGATGAAGGTGAAGCCGGCGCCCCAGGCACTGGTGATGTGGTTGTTGACCCGGACGAACTCCGGCATGTCCCAGTACTCGGGGGGTGTCTGGCGCTTGGCGATGCCCAGCGTGAAGGGGCGCCGGATCGCCAGCGTCCCCCAGGCGGTGGCGGCCAGCCAGCCGAAGGAGACGACGTCCGTGTGGTCCGCCAGCGCCGAGCCCGGGTCGGCGACGGCCACGGCGCCGACCACGACGAAGTACGCGACGGTGCTGATCTCCAGGATCAGCGCGTCGAGGCCGACCCCGCGAAAGCGGTCCTGCAGCAGGAGCAGCAGTCCCGACACAAGGCCCGCGATCGCGCCCCAGCGCCAGTCGAAGGACGAGACGACGCCGGCGACGATCCAGGGGACGAATCCGCGCAGATAAGCCATGAAAGTTCCTCGGTGAAATGGAATGGACGGCTACGGAGATGTGCTGTTCCGAAGCCACCCGGTGACCCGACACCGACCAGATGCACGGCAAGCGCGAAAGTTCGAACCCAGAAGTGTGACGCCTGTCACATCCCCATGCCGCACGCGACCGTACGCACACGGAAGGCCCCGCCATGACTCTCGCCACCGAAGACCGCCTGGCCATCGCCGAGTTGGTCTCCCTGCACGGCCACCTCTTCGACGACGGACGCCTCGACGAACTGACGGAACTGTTCACCGAGGACGTCGTCTACGACGTGTCCGCCTTCGGACAGGGCGAGTTGGCCGGGATCGAGGCGATCCGGGACGCGGCACTCGCCCTCGGCGCCGGGAACGCCGTCGCCCATCACGTCACCAACATCGTCATCACCGACGACCTCGGAGACGGCCGCGCGCGGGTGCGGTCCAAAGGACTGGGGGTGATGGCGGACGGCCGGTGCGGATCGGTGTCGTACGAGGACGTGGTGGTGCGGCGTGACGGGGGTTGGCGCATCGCGCGGCGGACGGTGGAGGCGCGACGGGTGCCGTTGAACGGGGTGACGCGCGCGTAGCGCCGGCGCGCGCTCAGCCCGACTTCCCGCGCTCCACGCAGAATTCGTTGCCCTCGGGGTCGGCGAGGGTGACCCAGCCGCCGCCGTCGGGGCGGGTGTGGTCGGCGATCTGCCGGGCGCCGAGGGAGAGGGCGCGGGCGACCTCCTGGGCGCGGGTGCGGCCCTGCGGCTGGAGGTCGAAGTGGATGCGGTTCTTGGCCGACTTGCCCTCGGGGACGCGCACGAAGAGCAGCGTCGGGCCGCCGGACGGGTCGCGCAGGACCGCCTCCGGGTCGCCCGGCTTGTCGTCGTCGTCCAGCGGACGGCCGAGCAACTCGCCCCAGAACAAGGCGAGATCGTACGGATCACCGGTGCAGTCGAAGGTGAGGGTGCGAAGGGTGGGGTTCAACCCGCTTGCTTCGGCCATGAGTTCAGAACCCCGTCACGCCGTCGACCAGTTCCCGGACGATGTCCACGTGCCCGTTGTGCCGGGCGGTCTCCTCGATCAGGTGGAGGAGGATCCAGCGCAGGTCGACGTGCCGGCCGTCGCGGATCGGACGCTTGGCCGTGGTGTTCAGGTCGTGCTCGGCGACCAGGAGACGGTAGCGGGCGCTCTGCTCCTCGTACTCGTCGAGGAGTCGGGGCAACGGCACGTCGACGGCGATCCGCATCTCCGGATCGGGATCGTCGTCGGTCGCGGCCGCGATCGGCCCCGAGTCCTCCTCGCCGAGGAACACCACCTGGATCCAGTAGTGCTCGACCCAGCGCAGGTGGCTGATCAGCCCGCACAGCGTCATCAGCGGGGATCCGGGGAGCGGGGCCTGCCGCGCGCCCTCCGGTGAGACTCCCTCGCACTTGGCGCGGGCGGTGGCACGGACGTAGTCGAGGAAGGTGGTCAGCTGGGTGCGCTCGTCCCACGCGGGGGGCGTATCGGTTCGCGTCATAGGGGTGCAGCATCACGGTCCCGCTCCTCGGTGTCGAGCGAATTAGACCGCCGAGGCGGGTGCCTGGGGCACCCTTGCTTCGTCGTACCGTACGACGAAGGGATGTCAGGTGACAGACATCGGTCGCTGGATCGACGGTCTTCAGGAGCGCGCCGCCGAGGTGCTGCCGGAGGACGTCTACGCGTACTTCCGGCGCGGCGCCGGTCGCGGCATGAGCGTCGCGGAGGCGACCTCGGCCTGGGACCAGTTCCGCTTCCGGGCACGGCTGTTGCGGGACGTCTCGACGTGCGACGCCTCTACGACCGTACTGGGCACGCCCGTTCGTACCCCCGTACTCGTCGCACCCAGCACCCTGCAGCGCAAGGCCCACCCGGACGGGGAGGGCGCCACCGCGCGGGGCGTCGCGGCGGCGGGATCGCTGCTGGCGGTGACCTCGAACACCGCGGTGCCGTTCGCGGACCTGGTGCCGAGCGGGGCCCCGTGGTGGGTGCAGGTGTACGTGGCCCGGGACCCCGTACTGACCATCGAGGCGCTGGAGCGGGCCCTCGCCGCCGGGGCGCGGGCGGTCGTACTGACCGCTGACACGCCGGTCAACGGGGCACGGGGCAAACGTGGAACGCAGGTCGACGATTTCATCGGACCGGAGGACCTGTACGGCAACGTCACCGGGATTCCCTCGCCCGAGGCGGCCGAGCGCGCACCCGATCTGACCCTCGACGTCATCGGCTGGCTGCGTGAACGGGCCCGCGGCCTCCCCATCGTCGTCAAGGGCGTGCTGCGCGGCGACGACGCGCGGGAACTGGTGGCCGCGGGAGCGTCCGGCCTCATCGTCTCGAACCACGGCGGGCGGCAGCTGGACGGGCTGGTGCCCACCGCCTGGGCCCTGCCGGAGGTCGTCGACGCGGTGGCGGGCACGGGAGCCGAGGTCTACGCCGACGGCGGGCTGCGCCGCGGCACCCACATCCTCGCCGCCCTCGCCCTCGGCGCCCGTGCCGTGTTCATCGGCCGGCCCGTCCTGTGGGCACTGACCGTCCGCGGCGCCGCCGGTGTGACCCGCCTGATCGACGACCTCACCGACGAACTCGTCGAGGCGATGAGCCTGACCGGCACACCGAGCGTCCTCGAACTGACCCGCGACCTCCTGTGGGCGGCCCCCCATTCACCGCCGCACAGGCCCTGAATCGGCGAGTCGATCGGGCTGTCCCGAACTGCGCAGTGGGACCTGTTGTGTCACCGTCGTGTCACAGACAGCCCGGCAGGTGAACCCCGGAAGCCGATGACGCGCTCTGAAGCGACGAGTGTCGGTGAGAGACCGGCGCCTGAACCACTTCGGGGGACTTCATGTACGGCATCGGTATCCGCAGAGTCGCGACGGCCATGGTGACCGCTTCGGCGGCCACCCTGCTCATGACCGCGTGTCAGCCGGGCGGGAGCCCGGCGGGGGCGGGCTCTTCGCCGTCGGGTGCTCCGGTCAAGCCGGCGGCATCCACTTCCACTTCCACCTCCAGCTCCACTTCCCCCTCCACCCCGTCCACCCCCGTCACGTCCGTCACGTCCGGCTCCCCGACACACACCACTGCGCCGTCCACCGGTGCGAAGGCCTGCGGCCTGTCGGATCTCAAGGCGTCCATGTACCAGGCCGCGGTGCGGCCGGACGGTACCGGGACCGGCGCGGCGATCGTCGAGTTCACCAACGTGTCCGGCAAGGCGTGCACGGTCCAGGGGTATCCGACCGTGGCGGGGGCGGGCAACGGTTCCCCCGAGAAGAACCGTCCGCTCAAGGTGACCACGACCGGGGGCGCGTCCACGGTGAAGGTCGCGCCGGGCGGGAAGGCGTTTACGAAGCTGACGTTCGTGCAGGTCCAGGGTGAGGCCGACGGCTACTGCAAGTCCGGAGCCACGCCCGCGAGCTATCCGACGCTGGTGGTGGGTGTCCCCAGTGCCGGGGCGCACCAGATCGCGCTGACGGACGGTGTCATCGCCGAGTGCGACGACAAGGTGACGGTCACCGCCCTCACGGCGGCCAAGCCCTCCTGACCCACCCGCCCCGCCCGTGTCGATGGAGCCGATCACCTTGCGCGGCTCCATCCGGCCGCCGGCCGGCAGCGCCCGCGTGCCGACCGGGCGATCTCCGCCGGCGCGACCCCCGTACCGGCCGTACCGCGTAATCCACCCGCGCCGAGCCCCTCATACGGCCATGGGGAGACGCACCGCTGTGGACAATGGCCGCACCCCCGCGCACCTGTCCACGAGAGGCCCCGCATGGTGTTGAGCAGACGTACCTTCAGCGCACTCGCCGGCACCACCGCGCTCGGCCTCACGCTCAGCGGGAGCGACGGCGCCTTCGCCCGCGCGAGCGCCCCCACCGGCCCGGCACCAAAGCCGCCCGGCGCGGACGGCACCCGCCACACCGTGGGCTTCGACAAGTACTCGATGCTGGTCGACGGCAGGCGGGTCGTCCTGTGGTCCGGTGAGGTCCACCCCTTCCGGCTGCCGAGCCCCTCCCTCTGGCGGGACGTCCTGGAGAAGCTGCGCGCCCACGGCTACAACACCATCAGCGTCTACGTCTCCTGGAACTACCACTCCCCCGCGCCCGGACAGTACGACTTCACCGGCGTGCGCGACCTCGACCTGTTCCTGCGCACGGCCGCCGAGACCGGCCTGTACGTGATCCTGCGGCCCGGCCCGTACATCAACGCCGAGGTCGACGCGGGCGGCTTCCCCGGCTGGCTGACCGCCACCCGGGGCACCGCCCGCACCTCCGACCCGACCTATCTGTCGTACGTCGACGAGTGGCTGACCGCCGTGAACCGGATCGCGGCCCGGCACCTCTACACCCACGGCGGCGGCACGATCGTCCTCTACCAGCTGGAGAACGAGTACGCGAACAACGTCACCAGCCCCCGCGGGCTCGACTACATGGCCCACCTCTACACCAAGGTCCGCGCCGACGGCATCGACGTGCCGCTCTTCCACAACGACAAGGGGCGCAACGGGCACTGGGCGCCGGGAACGTTCGACACGGGCGGCGAGAGCGGCCGCTATCTGTACGGCTTCGACGGCTACCCCTCGCCCTTCGCGCCGCCGCCCGACTGGGGCTACTACGGCATCGGCGGTACGAAGGGCGGCTCGACGGCGAGTCCCGAGACCCCAGGGCTGCTGGCCGAGTTCGGCGGCGGCTGGTTCGACCCGTGGGGCGGGGTGGAGTTCGGCGGCAAGGGGTACGCGGAGTCGGCGCGAACGCGTGACGCGGCGTACGAGCGGCGTTTCTACCTCACCAACCTCGCCAACGGCATCAAGATCCACAACGTCTACATGACGTTCGGGGGGACCTCCTGGGGCTGGCTGCCCGCGCCGGTCGTCTACACCTCGTACGACTACGGCGCGGCCCTCGACGAGGCCCGCAGGCCCACCCCGAAGCTGGTCCCCATGCACCAGCTCGGGCAGCTCCTGCACTGCGTGCCCGACCTCGCCAAGCTGGACCGGGCACCCGACGTCCAGGTCGGCGCGAGTGGCGGCGCGTCGGGGGCGGACGCCGGGATCACGGCGTACCACCTGGTCAACCCGGACACCAAGGCGCACTTCCACATCCTGCGCAACGACCGGACCGACGACGTCCTCGCCGCCGTCCCCCTCGCCGGGGTGAGCGTTCCGGTACCGGTCCCCGGCCTCGACGCCCGGCTGCTCGCCACCGGTCTCCCGCTCGGGCGGCGGACGCTGAGGTACTCCAGCGCCCAGCCGATGATGTGGCTCACCGCCGGACGGCAGGACATCGCCGTGTTCACGGGGCGCAAGGGGGAGCCGACACGGACGGCCGTCGAGTGCGCGAGCGAGCCCACGGTCACCGTGCTGGAGGGAGAGGCCGACCACGCGTACACGTCCGGCGCGCTGCGCGTCGACGCCGAACTCGGCGGTCTGACCAGGGTGTTGGTGGAGGGCGGCGGCACGGAGGCCCCCCTCCTCCTGCTGCTCGCCGACGACGAGACGTCCGTACGGCTGTGGCGCCACGACACCCCGTCGGGGCCCGTGCTCGCATACGGCCCGGCGCTCCTGCGCACCGCCGCCCTGCGCGACACGACCGTCCATCTCACCGGGGACACGGTCGAGGCGGCCGACCTGGAGGTGTGGGGGCCGCGCGGGATGAGTGACGTGGTGTGGAACCAGGGCACGTTGAAGGCCAGGGCGACCACCTCCGGGAGTCTGCGGGCCGAGCGGCGGTTGCCGGGGGTCGCGGCCGTCCACCTGCCCGCCTTGGGCAACTGGCGCTTCCACAGCGAGAACCCGGAGTCGGACGCCGAGTTCGACGACTCCGCCTGGAAGGTCGCGGACAGGACCTCCTCGTACAGCACCACCCCCGTACCGGCCGGGCAGCCCGTCCTCTTCGCCGACGACTACGGCTTCCACTACGGAGACGTCTGGTACCGGGGGCGCTTCGAGGAAGCGGGGGCCGCGGGCGCCACCGAGTCGGTGTCCCTCTCGTACGTCACGGGCACACAGGGGCTGCTGATGGCGTGGCTGGACGGGAAGCCGCTGGGCACGCACCGGATGCCGGTGCCGGACAAGTCGACGGTGCGGAAGGGAACTTGGTCCGCCACGGCCACCTTCCCCGTGCGGTACGCGAGCGGACCGCATGTCCTCTCCGTCCTCGTCCGCCGGATGCAGCACGACGAGGACGGCGCGGCGAAGGACACGCACAAGGCCGCGCGGGGCCTCACCGCGGTGACGTTCGCGGGGGCGAGCCCGGCCGTCACCTGGCGGATCCAGGGCCAGACGGCGCCCGACCCGGTGCGGGGACCGCTCAACCACGGCGGCCTGTACGGGGAACGACAGGGCTGGCATCTGCCGGGGTTCGCCGACAGCGGCTGGAAGGCCGTGGACCTCCCGCGGGCGGCGCGCGGGCAGGGTGTCGCCTGGTACCGCACCGGGTTCCGGCTCGCCATCAGCCCGGGCGTGGACGCCTCGATCGGGCTCACCCTCACCGACGACCCGACCCGCGCCTACCGCGTCCAGATCTTCCTGAACGGCTGGAACATGGGCCAGTACATCAACGACGTCGGCCCCCAGCACACCTTCGTCCTGCCCAACGGTGTCCTGCGCACCCGGGGCGCCAACACCCTGGCCCTCGCCGTACTGTCCGACGGCACCACCCCGGCCGGTCCGGGCGAGGTGAAGCTGACGCTGATGGGCAGCGCGGCCGGAGGGGTACCGGTGACACCGGTGGACTCCCCCGGCCGCGCGCACGCGCGCGCTAGCTGAGCCGGATCACGTTCCAGGACAGCGGCTCCAGGACGGCGGTCAGGCTGCCGTCGTCCTGGAGGGTGGTGCCCTCGACGGGGTGCGGGGTGACCCGTTCCTGGTCCTGGAGGGTGTTGCGGGCGTCGGGGTCCGCGTCGGCGATCGCGCTGTGCTCGACGACCGTCGTCAACCCCAGCCGGTTCAGGGCGACTTCGAGCGGCAGCGGCTCGGTCTGGCTGCGGTTGACCGCGAAGACGGTGACCGAGCCGTCCTCGGCGCGCACGGCGGTGGCGTGCAGCAGGTCGACCTCGCCGTACTTCTTCGTCTCGTGCGTCGGCGACACCGGGCGGACGTCGAGGACCTCCCCGCGCCCGTACTTCGCCGCCTGCGCGAACGGGAAGAACGTCGTCTGCCGCCAGGCCGCGCCGCCCGGCTCCGTCATGATCGGCGCGATGACGTTGACGAGCTGGGCGAGACAGGCGACGGTCACCCGGTCCGCGTGCCGCAGCAGCGCGATCAGCAGGGAGCCGAAGACGACCGCGTCCGTGACGGTGTAGACGTCCTCCAGGATGCGCGGGGCCTCCTGCCAGTCCTCGACCGGATGCGGGTTCGGCCGGCTCTGGTACCAGACGTTCCACTCGTCGAAGGAGAGGTTGATCTTCTTCTTGGACTTCAGCCGGGCGCCCACGTGGTCGCAGGTCGCCACCACGTTCTCGATGAAGGACTCGGTGTCGACGGCGGAGGCGAGGAAGGAGTCGCGGTCGCCGTCGGTCTCCTCGTAGTAGGCGTGCAGGGAGATGTGGTCGACGAGGTCGTACGTCTCCGCCAGCACGGTCGCCTCCCACGCGGCGAACGTGTCCATGCTCTGTCCCGACGATCCACACGCGACGAGTTCGAGGTCCGGCTCGATCTGGCGCATCGCGCGGGCGGTCTCGGCGGCGAGACGGCCGTACTCCTCCGCCGTCTTGTGGCCGGTCTGCCAGGGCCCGTCCATCTCGTTGCCCAGACACCACAGGCCGATGCCGAACGGCTCCTTGTCGCCGTGCGCCACCCGCAGGTCCGAACGGGCCGTCCCGCCCGGGTGGTTGGCGTACTCCTGGAGCTCCAGGGCCTCGGCGACCCCGCGCGTGCCGAGGTTGATCGCCATCATCGGCTCGGCCTGGGGACCGATCTTCCTCAGGAACGCGATGTACTCGGACAGCCCGAAGCGGTTGGTCTCGGTGGAGCGCCAGGCGAGGTCGAGGCGGCGGGGCCGTTCCTCCGCGGGGCCCACCCCGTCCTCCCAGTTGTAGCCGGAGACGAAGTTGCCGCCGGGGTAGCGGATGGTGGTGACGCCCAGTTCGCGGACCAGTTCCAGTACGTCGGTGCGGAGGCCTTCGGCGTCTGCGGTGGGGTGGTCGGGTTCGTAGATGCCGGTGTAGACGCAGCGGCCGAGGTGTTCGACGAAGGAGCCGAAGAGACGGGGGTTGACCTCGCCGATGGTGAAGGCGGGGTCGAGGGCGAAGCGGGCGGTACGCATGTTTTCCTTCCGGGGGTTCGGTTTTGTCTGCGGGTTCGGGGAGGGCTGGTCGCGCCCACGCGGCGGAGCCGCATATTGGTACGGCCCCGCGCCCCTAAAGCAAGCTTGGCCAGCCGTTTGCGTTCCAGTTCAGCCTGTTCAGCCCCAGCTTGGGCGTGCCGTTGTCGTCCGCGTCGTAGTAGTGGTACGCCAGCCAGTCCTGGCCTCGGTCGTGGAAGACCGACTCGCCTCCGGTGCCGATGTACCTGCCGTGCCCGGCCAGGAACAGGTCGCCGCCGCCCTCCAGCAGCGGCTTGCCCGTGCTGTCCACGTAGAGGCCCGTCACCGATGCCGATCTGCCGACCCGGATCTTGTACGTCGAGTTCACGCCCGCGCAGCACGCGTCGTAGGAGGCGAAGAGGTAGTAGTAGCGGCCGTGTTCAACGATGTACGGGCCCTCGACCGCGTACGGGGCGTCCGGGCGGGTGGCCAGGTGGTGGACCGTGGCTTCGGGCAGTGCCTTGCCGGTGCTCGGGTCCAGTTCGACCATGCGGACGCCCGTCCAGTACGAGCCGAACGCCATCCACAGTTTGCCGTCGGCCCGGACCACCGCCGGGTCGATGGCGTTCCAGGCGTCGGTGGTCCCCGAGGTGAACGCGGGTCCGTGGTCGGTCCAGGTGCCGGGCATGCCCGTCTTCGACGTGGCCACGCCTATCGCCGAGTGGTTGGTGCCCCAGGAGGAGACGGCGTAGTAGAGCCAGTACCGGCCGTCCCGGTAGGAGAGGTCGGGGGCCCAGGGATCGGCGGTGGAGTTGTAGTCGTACCACCAGGCCGGGGGCGTGGTGAAGGCGTTGCCCGCGTCGTCCCAGTGGTGGAGGTCGGTGGAGAGGCGGGCGCCGATGACTCCGCCGGTGGAGTAGGCGACGTAGCGGCCGTTCCTGAGGTGGGTGACCGTGGGGTCGTGGATGATCTGCTGGCCGGTGAGCGGGAGGGGGTCGGGGTAGGTGACGTCGGCCGACGCGGTGGACGGGAGCAGGGCGATGGTGGCCGCGGCGAGCAGCGCGGCGAGCCTGAAGCGCTTCAACTCACACTCTCCTCAGGGCTGTTACTGGCCGGCCAGACCCGTGTGGGCCACGCCCCGCACGATCTGGCTCTGGAAGAAGACGAACACGACGATCAGCGGGAGTCCCGCGATCAGGCCGCCCGCCATGAGCTGTGGCCAGACGATGCCGAAGGCGTTCTGCACGGTGGCGATGCCGTTCGGCATGGTCATCAGGTCGGGGTTGTTGGTCACCATGTAGGGCCACAGGAAGTTGTTCCACGAGGCGATGAAGGTGAAGATCCCGACGGCCGACAGCGAGGGCTTCGAGAGCGGCAGGACGAGGGTGAAGAAGATCCGCCAGCGGCCCGCGCCGTCGATGAACGCCGCCTCCTCCAGCTCGCGGGGCAGCGACTGGAAGAACTTGTACAGGATGTAGACCATCGCGGCGGGGGCGCACTGCGGCAGGATCATGCCCCAGTAGGTGTCGACCATGCCGAGCGACTGCACGGTGGTGAAGAGCGGGACCCCGAGGATCGCCGGGGAGAACATCAGGCCCGCCATCGTCACGGCCATCAGGACGGACTTGCCGCGGAACTCGGTGCGGGCGAAGCCGTATCCGGCGAGAGAGGCGACCAGCAGCACGATGAAGGTGACGCAGACCGACACGACCAGCGAGTTCACGAACCAGTTGGGGATGTTGCCGGCCTCGAAGACCTTGCGCCAGGAGTCGAGGGTGAAGTCCTTGGGGATCCAGTGCGGCGAGGCCACCGATTCGGCCGGGGTCTTGAGCGAGGTGGACAGGGCCCACGCCAGCGGCGCCATCCAGATCACGGACAGAGCGAGGGCGACGGCCGTCAGGGCGATCTGCGCGGGCGTCCAGGTGCTGCGGGGTTTACGGAGGGTGGGAGACGGCGTGGTCATCGGGAGATGCCCTCCTCTCGGCTGCGGAGCAGCCACATCCGCCCGAGGGCGACGGCGGCGATGATGAGGAACAGGACGAAGGAGATCGCGGAGGCGTAGCCCACGCGGTAGCTGGTGAAGCCCTGTTCGAGGGTGTACTGGACGAAGGTGCGGGTCGATTCCTCCGGCCCCGGGCCGAACTGGTACATGACCACCGCCTGGTCGAAGACCTGGAGCGAGGCCAGGATCTGCAGCGCGATGACGAGGCCGGTGATGTTGCGCAGGTTCGGCACGGTGATGTGGAGCATGCGCTGGAAGGCGTTCGCGCCGTCCAGCTCGGCCGCCTCGTAGAGGTGTTGGGGGATGTTCTGCAGGGCGGCGAGGAAGAGGAGGAAGGAGAACCCGACCGTCCACCACAGGGTCGCGACGACGACGGCGAGCAGGGCCGTGGACTTCTGGGTGAGCCAGGGTGTGGTGAGGCCGAGGACGTGGTTGACCATGCCGTTGGTGGGCTGGAACAGCCACCACCACAGGTTGCCGATGACGGCGGAGGGCAGCAGGAACGGTGCGAAGAAGCACAGCCGCCACAGCCACTTGAAGTGCACGGTGTGGTGGGCGATCAGCGCCATCAGCAGGGCCACGACGACGATGCACGGGACGACGTACAGGGTGAACTGGGCACTGTGCCACAGCGAGTTCCACACCAGGTCGTCCTTGAGGGCTTCGCGGTAGTTGGCGAGGCCGACGAAGTTGGTGTGGTCGCCGGAGATGTTGGCGTCGGTGAAGCTGAGGTAGAGGCCGCGGACCACCGGCAGCAGCACGAAGAGCCCGTACAGGACGAAGAACGGGGCGACGAACCAGCCGCCGTGCTGGAAGCGACGGCTCCAGCGCAGTCGGGCGGAGTCTGCGGCGGTGGTCGCGCGGGGGCGCAGGGTGGTGGCGGCGACCGTGCTCGTGGCGCTGCTCATGCGCCTGCTCCCTTCAGCTCCTGGGCGGCCGTCCTGCCGTCCATGGGGTTCTTCATGGCGAGCAGTTGCTCCAGGACGGACTTCATACGGCGGGCCGCCGCGGCCGGCTTCGCGGAGCCGAGGTTGGAGGAGGCGACGACCGGGCCGACCCGTTGCGCGAGGACACCGGTGGAACCGGCGAACCAGATGTGCGGTTCGGTGGCCGGGTGCTCCATGGCGGGCCTGGAGTACTCGTTCTGCGGGCTGAGCTTGAGGTAGGCGGGGTCCTTGAAGGTGGGCAGATAGGCGGGCACATGGCCGCCGATGGCCCAGGTGGTGGCGTGGGTGACCATGTAGGCGGCGAGCCGGTAGGCACCCTCGTCGGCGGCGCCGCCGCGGCCCGACTGGTGGGGCAGGATGAAGGAGTGCGACTCGGCGTGGGTGGCCGGTTTCCCGAACACCGGGGGCAGCGGCTGGGCGCCGAAGTCGAGCTTCTCGCCGTTGAAGTACGGCACCGACCAGTTGCCCTCCCAGGTGAACGGTGACCCGGCGAGGAAGGCCTCGCCGTCGGCCTCTCCGACGGTGACGTAGCCGTCGGTCACGTGCTTGCGGAAGAACTCCAGGACCTCGGTGGCCTTGTCGGTGTCGAAGGTGACGTCGGTCTGGTCGTCGTTGAAGTAGCCGCCGCCGAGCTGCTGGTAGAAGGCGACGAAGAACCACCAGGCGAAGTTCTGGTCGTTGGCGTGCAGGCCGAGGGTCTGCTGCCCGTTCTTCAGCTGCTTCTTGGCCGCCTTGAGGAGGGCGAACCACTCGTCGGTGGAACCGGCGGCCGGCAGCCGGCCGTCGGCGTCGAGCAGCCCGGCCTTCTTGCAGACGTCCTTGCGGTAGAAGCAGAGCTGGACGTGGATGTCGAGGGGCAGGGCGTAGAGCTTGCCGCCGACGATGCCGCGCTTCCACAGCACGGGGTTGAAGTCGGCCTCCCGCACGCCGTACTTGGCCAGGAGGTCGATGTCCCAGGGGTCCAGGAGGCGGCCGGGCGCGAACCCGGGGACACGGCCCTGGTGCATGACGGCGAGGTCCGGTGCGCGGTTGCCGGCCGCTGCCATCGCGAGCTTGGTGTAGTAGGGGCCGCCCCAGGTCAGGGTGGAGTCCTTGACCGCGATGTCCGGATGTTCCTTGCGGAAGGCGTCCACCATCGCGACCTGGTTGGTGCCGTCGCCGCCCTGGAAGAGGTTCCAGTAGCGGACCCGGGTGCGCGCGCTGGAGGCGAGCGCGTCCGCGCCGGTGCCGAGCGCGGCGAAGCCTAGGCTGCCGGCGACGGTCAGGCCGCCCAGCGCGGCCAAAACGTTCCTGCGGTTCAGGTCAGGTCGTCCCATGCCCTGCCTTCACTGTTCGAGATTCACTGTTCGAAATTTCGGTGATCGCTCGTAACTTCGAACGGGACCGTAGATAGGAAGCGCTTTCTCGTCAATGGTTTGCACAAAAATCGAAGGTCCCCGTCCATCGGTCGACGACCGGACGGGGACCTCTGAGGGGGACCCGGGTTTGATCTGAAGGGGGCCGTCAGCCGGCGAACGGCGGCTGCGGCAGGCCCTTCCCCGCGCCGGGGACGACGAGCACCGAGCCGGAGAGCGGATGCGGCGCCTCCAGGCCCGTACGCGCCGTGGTGATGTACAGGTCGGTCAGGTCCGCGCCGCCGAAGGCACAGGCGGTGGGGCGGGGGACGGGGAGTTCCACGACCCGGTCCAGCTCGCCGTCCGGTGTGTAGCGGCGGACCGCTCCGCCGTCCCACAGGGCCACCCAGACGCAGCCCTCGGCGTCGACGGTGAGCCCGTCGGGCCAGCCCGCGCCCTCTTCGATCACGGCCAACGGACGCCTGCTGAGGGGGAGTTGACCGTCACCCACGTCGAAGACGTCGACGCGGCGGGTCGGGGAGTCGATGTAGTACATCAGCCGGCCGTCCGGGCTCCAGCCCGTGCCGTTGCTGACGGCGACGTCGTCGAGGACCGCGGTGACCGTGCCGTCGGCGGTGATCCGGGACAGGGTGCCGCCGCCCGGGGCCTCGTCGTAGCGCATGGTGCCGAAGAGCAGCGAGCCGTCGGGGGCGACCGCGGCGTCGTTCGCGCGGCGGCCGGGGACGGGGTCGCGGTGCAGCCACCGGAAGCCCTCGGCGCCGCCGTACGTCGCCACACCGTCCCGCAGATTGACGACCAGGCCACCGCCCGCGCGGGGCTTGGCGGCGCCCACGTGCTGCTCGGTGACCATGACCGTGCGGCACCCGGAGACAGGGTCGTACGTGTGGACCCGGGAGCCGAGGATGTCCACCCAGATCAGCCGCTGTGCGTCCGGATCCCAGGTCGGGCCCTCGCCGAGGGCCGCCTCGGCGCGCACCGCGACGTCGAAGGCCGCGTTGCCCGTGTTGCCGGTCGTCCCGGTCTTCCCGCTCGTCGCGGTCATCCCACCACGCTCCGGTGGCCGAGCCGCTCGGACAGTTCGGCGGCGCCCTTCGCGGCGAGCTGCTCCAGCTCCACGCGACGCTCGTCGCTCCAGCGGATCATCGGTACGGAGATGGAGAGCGCGGCGACGACCTGGCCCGTGCGATCGCGCACCGGGGCGGCGACGCAGCTGACGTCCGGGTTCGACTCGCGGCTCTCCACGGCGACGCCGCGGCGGCGGATCTCGGCGAGGGCCTCGCGCAGGGCGCCCGGCTCGGTGATGCTGTTGGGCGTCATCGCGACCAGATCCGCGTTGTCCGGGATACGGGATGTCAGCTCGACGTCGGGGAGCGAGGCGAGCAGCATCTTGCCGACGGAGGTGCAGTGGGCGGGCAGGCGCCGGCCCGCCGCGGACACCATGCGCACGGCGTGCGTGGAGTCGACCTTCGCGATGTAGATGACGTCCGTGCCCTCCAGGATCGCCACGTGGACGGTCTCGTCGCAGGTCTCGGCGACGGAGCGGGCGACCTGCTGGCCCTCGGCGGCGAGGTCCAGCTGCTCGGCGTACCGGCTCCCGAGCTGGTACGGGCGCACACCGAGGCGGTAGCGTCCCGGCTGGCCGGGAACCTGCACGATGTACGAGCGGGCGGCGAGCGTGGTGACCAGCTCGTGCACCGTCGTCCGGGGAAGCTGGAGCTTGCGCACGATGTCGGGGGCGGAGAGCGTCCCGTCCCCGTCGAGGAAGAGCTCGAGTATGTCGAGAGCTCGGGTCACGGCAGGTACGAGGCGTCCCACAACCGGCCCCCTCTCTATGTTCGAAATTTCAACAGCCGATCGGCATGACGAACACAGGCTACTCATAGTGCTCTTGCGCGGGCAATGGGTGGGTAACGGTGAGGTGCAGGGGGTCACAGGGGCACTGGCGCGCAGGCGGAGCCGGCCGCGCGCGACGGGAGGTCAGCGGCGGGGCCGGGGGTCGCCGAGTTCGCCGCGCAGACGCTGCGCGCGGAGTACCAGCTCCAGCTCGAACCGCCGGTCCGGGTCGTCGATCTCGTCACCCCACAGCTCCCTGATCTGGCGGAGGCGGTAGCGGACGGTCTGGGGGTGGACACCGAGCCGCGCGGCAACCTCCGGCGCACCTCCGCGCGTCTCCAGCCACGCCAGCAACGTCTCCGCGAGACGCCGCCCGTGCGTCGGCCCGCAGTGCGCGAGCGGTGCCAGGCAGCGCAGGGCGAGGTCGTCGATCAGCTCCTCGGGCTGGAGGAGCACCAGGGCCTCGGTGTGCTCGGTGCAGTGGAGCACCTCCCCGCCGGGCAGCAACCGCCGCTCCATGAGCCGTACCGCCGCATCCGCCCAGCGCAGCGACTTCGCCGCGTCGGCCAGCGGCACCGGCGGCCCGATCGCCCCGGACCAGCCGGTCAGCGCCCGGTGCAGCAGCTCCGGCCGCCCGGCGGCGTCCGGCTCGGGCACGACCATCCGCGGCTGCTCGTACTCCATGTCGAGCAGCACCCCCTGCCCGACGGCGGGCGCCACGGCCTCCCGCGCCGGCCGCAGCAGCACCCCGACGGCGACCTTGTCCGGCAGTGGCCAGCCGATCCGCGCGGCCCGCTCGACGAGCGCCTCGGCGGGGTCTCCCCGGTGGTGGTGCTCGGCGAGCAGCAGCTCCATCAGTCGGCGCTGGAGGCGCAGGCGCTCCCCCGCCTGCCGGGCCGCGGCCTCGGCGTAACCCCGTACGGACTGGTCCACCAGACCGTCCAGGTACTCGTATCCCGCGTCGACGAGCTCGTACATCGCCGGTGGCGGGATCTCGACCCGCTGTCCGATCTCCGCGAACCGGCGCCAGGCGAGGCGTACGCCCAGCCGGTAGATCGCCTGAAGCGAGTCGAGGCTGCGACCGTGCAGTCCCTCGCCGCGGCCGAACTCCTGGAAGACCTCGGGGTGGACGCGAGGCCTGCCCTCCGCCGTCTCCAGGTGCTGCACGAAGACCTCGATGGCCCGGCGGATGCCGACGAGGGCCATCGGCTCGCCGGAGTCGTCGAGGACGAGGGGCACGTTCGGGTACTCGCGGCGGATCTCCCGGAGGATCTCCTCGGCGAGATCCGGCGCCTCGGCCAGGGCGATCGCCGCGAACTGCCGCACCTGGGCGGGGGGAACGTCATGCCAGGCCGAGCGCATGGCGACGGTCCCGTGGCCGGCCTGCGCTTTCCGGTCCGCCTGCGGCGCGCCCCTCGGCACGGTCAGTGCTCCTGGTCGGCATGTTCGTACGTGATCAGGGGGGTGTTCGGCTGGTCGGGGGTCGCGTCGAGCAGCGCGACGATGCCGAGTGCGGCACCCACGGCGAGCGCGGCGGCGGCCGCGACGGTGAGTACGGCGGCCAACAGTCTGGACATCGCAGGGTGAGCCTCTCTGTCGGAGGTCGTCCCCACCCGTTCCCGTGATCCGCGCAGCCCGTTTCGCCGGTCCCGTCCGGCACGTCCTCAGTCTCGACAATGCATTGACACTCCGTCAAGGGTGCCCGTACGGTTCCCGGCCCATACCGCACGTGCACTTTCCCTCCTGGTGTCGACGCACCCGTATCACCGCGTTCCACCCGTATCACCCGCATCACCCGTGACCGGCCGTGACCGGCCGTGATCAGCAGTGGTGACCCGTGTGTCGAGCCTCCTCACGCCCCTGGAGTGCCCGGATGCGCCGGAAACCCTCACCCCTCGCACTGGTCCTGCTCGGCCTCGGCACGTTTCTGCTCGTACTGGCCCCGATGCTCGCGTGGTACGTGGAACCGCGGGCCGCCGTGAATCCCATCGACATCGACACGACCGCCGTCTACACCGGCACGGGCGCCTATTTCGACACCGCGCAGATCCAGACCCTGTACGACAAGCGGATCACCATCACCCAGCAGGTCAGAGGCGATGTCGCCGACAGTGAGCACAGCGGGCGCGCCGTCTGGGACGTGACGACGACGGTCGACACGGACAAGTCGCTGCCCGCGGCCGACCCGTACGACGCGCTGGAGTTCTTCCCGAACCGCTGGGTCACCGACCGGAAGACCAACCAGCCGGTGCACTGCTGCCAGGAGAGTCCGCACTTCGAGGGCGACGCCTACCTCAAGTTCCCCTTCGACGTGCAGAAACACGCCTACCGCTGGTGGGACAACTCCCTCGGCGCCCCGATCACCCTGGCCTACCGGGGCACCAAGAAGATCCAGGGCTACACGGGTTACCGCTTCACCGGCACGGTCCCCCCGACGAAGATCGGCACCCGGCTGGTGCCCGGCAGCATCGTCGACCTGCCGGGTCGCCCCCAGGTGCTGGCCGAGGAGTGGTACTCCAACCACGGCATCGAGCTGGTCGTCGACCAGCGCACCGGCCGGGTGCTCTACGCCCAGGTCGGTCCGCGCAGGACGTTGCGCGCCCCGGGTTCCACGTACGACTCGACGCTGCTCCTGGACGCCGACAAGCTGGCCTTCACCACGGCAACCCAGAAGGACCAGGTGAAGCAGGCGAAGAAGGAGAGCGGTCAACTGCGCCTGGTGGGGCAGACGTTGCCGACAGGTGCCGGTGTGCTCGGGTTCGTCCTCGCCGCCGCGGGGGGTGTTTTGGTGGTACGAGGGCGACGGGATCCCGGTTCGCCCGGTAACTCCCCTTCACCACTCACGATGTGATGGTCTGTCAGCTCCACAAAGCCCGGAATTTGTCACCTCGGTGAGTAGCAGCTTCCCAGCGCCGGGCGAAAACTATCCACCCCCACCCGAGCACAGCCCTCCCACACTCCCGTGACAGCCAGTACCCGTATCCCCCACAGATCGGCAGATTCACCCCGCACAGATCGGCGAATTCACCCTCCAAGCGACCGACCCGCCCTACGCCCTACCCCCCACGCTGAGTTCCGCACCCTGAGACGAGTTGGAGCACCCATGCCCCAGCACGTGCCCTCCCCGCTGCGCGCCGCGGTCCCGCGCGACGCGCAGTCCCTCCCGGCGCTTCCCCCACAGCCGCGCCGCATCGTCTTCCTCGCCCACCGGGACCTGGGAAACCGGTCCGCGGGCGGATCCGAGATCCTCGTCGACCGGCTCGCCGAGGGACTGACCTCGCTCGGCCACCAGGTCACCCTGGTGTGCGGCGGCCCCGCGGCCTACCACGACTACCGGGTCGTGTCGGCGGGCGGCGACCTGGGCCACTTCCTGCGCGCTCGCTCCGCCTTCCACCGTCAGGTCGGCGGCTGCGACCTGCTGGTCGAGGTCTGCAACGGCATGCCGTACCTGGCCCCGCTCTGGCACCACGGCCCCACCCTGTGCCTGGTCAACCACGTCCACACGGACCTGTGGCGGATGCGGTTCGGCGGGCCGCTGGCGCCCGCCGCCCGGATCGGCCGAAGACTCGAACACTGGGCACTGGCGGGCGCACAGCGCGGCAATCTGCTGGTCGCCGTCTCACCGTCGACGGCCCACGCGCTGCGCGCGATCGGGGTGCAGCGGGAGCGCATCCGGGTCGTGCACAACGGGGTCGAGGAGCCGGGGCCGCTCGCCGAGCGCTCGCCGGAGCCGCTGTTCGTGGCGATGGGACGGCTGGTCGAGTACAAGCGGATCGATCTGCTGCTGCGGCTGTGGGAGCGGGTCCGTCCCGTCACCGGAGGCCGGCTGGTGATCGTCGGCGACGGCCCCGAGCGGGAGAGACTTGAACAACTGGCCGGCCCCGACGTGGAGTTCGCCGGGCGGGTCTCGGAGGACGAGAAGCACCGGCTGCTGTGCGCCGCGTGGCTGCTGCTGCATCCCTCCGCCGTGGAGGGCTGGGGCCTGGTGGTCACGGAGGCGGCGGCGCGCGAGACCCCGGCGGTCGCCTTCGACGTGCCCGGTCTGCGCGACTCCGTGGTCGACGGCGAGACGGGTGTGCTGGCGCGCGGTGAGTCCTCCTTCGCGGCGGCCTGGTGCACCCTCGCCCTGTCCACCCACCGCCGCACCCTCATGGGCAAGTCCGCCCGCGACCGCGCGGCCCAGTACCGCTGGAACAACACGGTCCGCCAGTTCAGGGCGGTGGCCACGGAGGCGGCCACCTCCTGGCGGGGGTGACACCCATGGACGGCGACCCCGAGATACCCCGCCGAGCCCCCGCCAAAGGCGCGCCCCCCGCGTGGAAGGACCCCTCCTTCCGGCGTTCGTTCACGCTCTTCCGGGCCTTCATGCGGGAGCAGGACGACCCCGAGAGCTGCTACTCGTTGCTGGCCCGCGACGCGGCCGACCAGGTCGAGGCGTACGGCGGCGTCGAGGGACGTACCGTCGTGGACGTCGGGGGCGGCGGCGGGTACTTCACCGCGGAGTTCCGGCGGCGCGGGGCGCACGCGTATCTCTTCGAGCCGGACGTGCGGGAGTTGGGGGCGAAGCCCGACGGCTCGGCGGTCGTCGCGGACGGGTATCTGCTGCCGCTCGCGGACGGGGTCGCCGACGTCACCTTCTCCTCCAACGTCCTTGAGCACGTGGCCGATCCGCAGACGTTCCTGAGCGAACTGGTGCGCGTCACCCGGCCCGACGGGCTGATCTACGTCTCGTTCACCAACTGGCTCTCCCCGTGGGGCGGTCACGAGTGGGCGCCCTGGCACTACCTCGGTGCGGAGCGGGCGCGGGCCCGCTATCACCGCCGTACCGGAAGGCCCGCCAAGCACACCCTCGGCGAGAACCTCTTCGCCGTGCACATCGGCACCACCCTGCGGCAGGTGCGTGCCCGCGACGACGTCACGGTCGTCTCGGCGCGCTCCCGCTACTGGCCCATCCTCGCCTCCGCCGTCACCAGGGCGCCGGGGCTGCGGGAGTTCGCCACCTGGAACCTCCTCCTCATCCTCCGGCGGTGTCCACCATGACGACCACGGTCCAGGCTCCTCCCCCGGCGGCCGTCCGCCCCGTCTCGACCACGTCCGGCCCCCCGCACGGGCCGCGGTCCAGGCGCTGGCTGCTGGGGTTCTGGGCCGTGGTGTTCGTGCTGTTCCTGGCCGTGCACCCCGGACGCATGACGTTCGACACCAAGCTCGGTGTCGCGCTCGACCCCTGGCAGTTCCTGTCCGACCTGGGCCAGTTGTGGCACGACCGGGGCGGCTTCGGCGGCATCCAGGACCAGTACGTGGGTTACGCCTGGCCGATGCTGCCGTTCTACGGCCTGTGCAAGCTGATCCACCTCCCGGTGTGGCTGGCGGAACGGCTGTGGCTGTCGATCGTCGTGTCCGTCGCCTTCTGGGGCGCCCTGCGGCTGGCCGAGCGGCTGCGGATCGGGAACGGTTCCTCCCGGCTGCTCGCCGCCGTCGCGTACGCGCTCTGGCCGGTCTTCACGATCGTCGTCGGCTCGACCTCCGCCGCCGCACTCCCCGGCGCCTTCCTCCCCTGGGTCCTGCTCCCCCTCACCGACGAGCGCTACAGCGCCCGCGTCGCCGCCCTCCGCTCGGCGCTCGTCATTCCCTTCATGGGCGGCGTGAACGCGGCGGCGACCCTCGCCTCGCTGCTCCCCGTCGGGCTGTATCTGCTGTCCCGTCCACGTGGACCCCGACAGCGCAAGCTGATCACCTGGTGGGTGCCGGGCGTGATCCTGGCGACGGCCTGGTGGGTGATCCCGCTGCTGATGCTCGGCGTCTACGGCGAGAACTTCCTCCCGTACGTGGAGACCTCGGGGACCACGACCGCCACCATGTCGGCCACGGAGTCCCTGCGCGGCGCCGGGAACTGGGTCGCGTACCTCCACTTCGGCGAGGCCTGGCTGCCGGCCGGCTGGACCGTCGCCGCCTCGGTGATCGTGATCGTCTGCTCGGCGCTCGCGGCGGGACTCGGTCTCGCCGGGCTCGCCAGACGTGACATGCCCGAGCGCCGCTGGCTGGTCCTGACCGTGCTGTCGGTCGCGCTCCTCACCCTCGCGGGGTACGGCGGTGCGTTCGGCGCGCCCTTCCACGGCGTCGTCCAGGACTGGCTGAACGGATGGCTGGTCCCCTTCCGCAACATCTACAAGTTCCAGACGGGCCTCGCGCTGGCCCTCGTTCTCGGCCTCGCGCATCTCGCCGGGGTCGCGGCGGAGCCACGCGGCGCCCGCCCCGTACGCGGCCGCCGCTACGCGCCCCTCGTCGCGGCCGTGCTGATCCTGCCCGGCCTCGCCTGGCCGTACCTCAACGGGTCGATCCTCAACCCGGGTTCCTTCCAGCAGCTCCCCACGTACTGGCAGACCACCGCCGACTGGCTGAAGAAGTACTCGCCCGACTCCCGTGCCCTCGTCGTCCCCGCCACCGCGCACGGCCTCTACACCTGGGGCTCCCCCATCGACGAGCCCCTCGACGTGCTCGCCGACTCCCGCTGGGCCGAGCGGGACTACGTCCCCTTCGGCACCCCCGGCAACCGGCGTGCCATGGACGCCGTCGAGCAGGCGCTCATGACCGGCAGTGACGTCCCCGGCCTGGGGGACTATCTGAGCCGGGCCGGGCTCTACTACGTCGTCGTCCGCAACGACCTCGACCCCGACCAGGTCGGCTACGTCCCGACCCAGACCGTGAAGCGGACCCTGGAACAGTCGGGCTACCAGCGGGTCACCGGCTTCGGACCGGTCGTGACCGGCGGCCGGATCGCCCACCACACCCCGCTCCAGGTCGAGGGCCTCTACCCGCGCGAGCGCGCCGTCGAGATCTACGAACCGGCGGGCAACGGCGCACCGCGCCCCGGACAGGCCGCCCTGAGCGCCATCGCGGACACCGCCGTCGTCTCCGGCGGCCCCGAGGCGCTGCTGCCGCTGGCCGCCGACCCCTCGATGCGCGGCCGCCCCGCCGTCCTGACCGGCGACAACCATCCCGGCCTCGGCACCGCCGCGGTCCAGGTGATCGGCGACGGGCTGCGGCGCGCCGACACCCGCTTCGGCCTGGTCAACTCCAACACCTCGTACACGTACACGCCCGACCAGCGCAACGACAGCGGCAGCGCCCAGGACGCCGGCAAGAAACCGCACCAGATCCTGCCGACCAAGGGCATCCAGCACCAGACGGTGGCCGAGCTGCGCGGCGCCCGCTCGGTGACCGCGTCCTCCACCGGCAACTGGCTGTTCCATCTTCCCCAGTACGACCCCGTGAACGCCTTCGACGGGAACCCCGACACCGCGTGGGCGGAGGGCGCGTCCGGTTCCGCGAACGGGCAGTGGCTGCGGATCCGCTTCGAGGGGTCCCTGGACATGCCGAAGTCCTTCAAGGTCACCCCGCTGCCGCAGGACGGCATGCGGTCCGCGGCGACCCGGGTCCGGGTGGAGACGGAGAAGGGCTCCGCCACCAGCTATCTCGAACCCGACGGCACGACCCAGTCCGTCAAGGCGCCCGCCGGGTCGACAAGTTGGATGAAACTGACGATCGTCGGCTCCACCGCGCAGCGCGCCGGACTCACCGGCGCGGGCTTCTCCGAGATCGCCCTCCCGGACGTCCAGGTCACCCGCCTGCTGAAGCTCCCGACCGACGCCGCCGGCTCGGACGCCGCCGCCGAGATCGTCTCCCTGCACCGCACCACCGACCCCACCGGTCTCGCCCCCACGGGCACGGAGGCGGGCCTGCACCGCACCTTCTCCACCTCGACGGCGGGATCGTACGAGGTGAACGCGAGCGCCGTCGCGATCACCGGCGACGCACTCGACAAGCTCCTATACGACGTCTCGCCCCACCAGCCGAACCGGATCGTCGCGACGGCCGACTCCACGACGGCCCTCGGCCCCGGCCTCGACGCCCGCAACCTCACGGACGGCAACCTGACCACGGCCTGGATCGCCGGGGACAGGCCGACGATCCATCTGAGCTGGCCCGACAAGAAGCCCGTCTCGTCCATGGTCCTGGCCGCGGCCGGCGGCCTCTCCACCCGCCCGACGAAGATCGAGATCCGCTCCCCGGACGGGGACACCGTGGCCGACGTCGACGAGAACGGCTGGGCCCGCTTCGACCCGATCACCACGAACCACCTCGACATCACCGTCACCGAGACCGCGCCGCTGACCCTCCACAACCCGGTCGCGGGCGCCGACCTGCAACTGCCGGTCGGGCTGACGGAGGTGTACCTCCCGGCCCTCGCCGAGTACCGCACCACGCAGCCCGTGGAGACACAGGAGTTCTCGCTCGCCTGCGGGAAGGGGCCGACGCTCGCGGTCGACGGGAAGCTGTACGAGACGAGCGCGAAGGGGACGGTGGGCGATCTCACCGAACGGCGGCCGGTTCAACTGACGCTGTGCCAAGAAGGCTCCTCGAACCCCGCGTTGGACCTCGGGTCCGGCTCGCACCGGGTCGAGGCGGGCGACGCGGGGCCCCTCGCGGTCACGGACGTCACCCTCACCCGTGGCACCGTCGAGGCCGCCGCCGGTGCCGCGCGCGAACTGCGGATCGTGGACTGGCTGGGCGACCGCCGCGAGGTGAAGGTCGGCTCCGGCGCCGCCTCGTACCTCACGACGTACGAGAACTACAACGACGGCTGGCAGGCCACGCTGGGCGGCAAGAAGCTGACGCCCCTGCGGCTCGACGGCTGGCAGCAGGGCTGGCAGATCCCGGCCGGGGCGGGCGGCACGGTCAAGCTGTCGTACGAGCCCTCGACGACGTACGAGGCCGGGCTGATCGGCGGCGGGGTCGGCGTGGCGGCTCTCGCGGGCCTCGTGCTGTGGCGTCGCCGCGAGGCCAACACCGACGAACCGCAGCCGGCGGCGCCGGACGCCGGGCTCTGGCTCGGCACGGTGGCGCTCACGCTGGTGGGCGTGGTCATCGCGGGACCGTTCGCGCTGCTGGTCCCCGCGCTGGCGCTGCTCGCGTGGAAACGGCACGCGCTCCTCGTACCGATCGCGTTCCTCGCGCTCACCGGGGCGGGGATCGCCGCCGCCACGGGCGCCGGGTCGCCACCGGGCGCGAGCGAGGGCGCGTTCGGGCCCGCGGCACAGTTGCTGGCGTTGATCGGGTTGTTCGCCGCGTTGGTGAGCGTCCAGGAGCCGCCCTCCGGAGCGACACCCCGGGGCTCCCGTCCGGTCCTCCCGCCCGGCCCGCCCCCGGGCTCCGAGGCCCCGACGGCACCGCTCCCCCGACGCCGCCGCGGCAAGAACGGCGGCCCCGGGACTGTGGAGGAGAAGCCCGGCCCGGAAGCCACGTCCCCCGGGGAGAAACCCGGCACGCGGGCCAAGTCGCTCGGAGAGGCACCGGCTCGCGGAACCGGGCAGGCCGCCACACAAGCCGGAGCCGAACCCCCGCCCCCCGGGCCCGACCGTGCCTCCAGCCCGACCATCTCCGCACGCGGCCCGGGTTCCGGCCCGGCCGCACGCGGCCCGGGTTCCGCCCCGCGCGAGGCGGGCGCGGGTGACGCGGGTGCGGGCGAGGCGGACGCGCGCGAGGTCGATCCACCCACCGCACGGATCGCCTTCCGCAAGGCGGGGAACCCGGCGGACGACGACACGGGAAGGGACGCACCCCGATGACCGCGCTGGAGCACCCGGCACGGGACGGTACCGACGGACCGTCCCGGCCCCCCGCCCGCGTGCCGTTCCCCGTCGTGGACGAGGTCTCCCGGCACTGTCTCCAGAAGGAGGAACCCGAGACCGTCCACATCGAGGTCCACCTCCCCGGCCACCTGGACCCCGCCCGCCTCACCTCGGCGTTCACCGCGGCCCTGCACCGGCACCCCCGCATCCTGATGCGCGAGGCCGCGGGCCCCTGGTACCGCCGCCGCTACGAGTGGGAACTCACCCCCGATCCGGACCTGGAGGTCGTCTCCTTCCCCCCACCGGGCCCAGGCGCCCTCCAGCACGCACGGACCCGCGCCCTGCTGACCGCCCCGCCCCTGTCCGCCTCGCCGCCCATCCGCCTGGAGGTGGTCGACGGCGCGGGCCCGCCCGTCGGCAGCGAGGCGACGGACGCGGTGGGCACGGCGCCGCGCCGAAGCGCCGCGCCACCTCCCCACACCGGCCCCCGCCCCAAGGGCACCGTCCTCTTCCTCACCGTCAACCACACCGCCCTCGACGGCCCCGCCTGCCTCCGCGTCCTCGCCACCGCCGCGGAGCTGTACGGCGGCAAGGACAACTCCCCGACCGCACCCCCCGTACGACCACCAGAGGCGGAGGCGAAGGCCGTACAGGTCGACACCCCGTCCACCTGGACCCCGCCCGCCCGGGTGGCCCACGGCACCCCGGAGCCCTCGCCCGGAAACGGCCTCCTCGTCACCGAACTCGGCGTCCCGCACCGCCCCAAGGGCTCCCCGTACACCGTGAACGACCAGCTCATGGCGGCCACCGCCCTGATGATCACGCACTGGAACAGGGAACACGGCGCCCGCCCGCGCCCCCTGCGCATCACGATGCCGGTCGACGACCGCCCCCGCGGCACGGACATGCCCATCGGCAACGGGACGCGACTCGTCGAAGTCCCCTTCACAGTCCAGGAGTTGGACGCGGGACGGATGGGCGAGCTGCTGCGCCGTACGGCGGAACGGACCCGTGCGCTCAAGTCGCTGTCCCGGCCCCAACTCGGCCACGGCGCGGCCCTCCTGACCGCCCCCGTGGTCCCGGTCGCCTGGCGCGCCGCCCTCACCCGGGGCCTGCGCCGCGCGGCCGGCCCCTGGACGTCGACCACGCTGCTGAGCAACATCGGCCGCATCCCGTACGCGCTGGACTTCGGCGCGGAGGCGGGCCGCGCGCACGCGGTGTGGTTCTCGGCGCCCGCCCGGACACCCCGCGGCCTGACCGTCACCACGGCCTCCACCGCGGACCGTCTGCACGTCGCCCTGCGCTGGTCGCGCACCCTGCTCAGCCACGGCGACGGCGCCCACCTCCGCGACCTCTTCGAGCACTATCTGCACGCGACGGAGGAGGACGGCAGCCGATGACACCCACGACCTCGACCCCCACCCCTACCCCCACCCCTTCCGCTGCCTCGGCAACCGCCGCCGCCCGCCGGGGACTTCGCGACTTCTACGAGGATCCGAGCGTCCCCGTCGCCTCCGGCACCCCCCGCAGTCTCCGCCAGGCCCGGATGCTGGCCGCAGCGCTCGGCCCCGCCACGGCCGGCGCGCGGACCGTGCTGGACATCGGCTGCGGCGACGGCACCGCCGCCGCGACCGCCGCACCGCTGCTCGCCGGACACCGTCTCGTCGGCGTCGACTGGTCGCAGGACGCCCTCAGACGCGCCCACGCCCGGCTGCCGTACGCGATCCGCGGCGAACTCACCGACGGAGGACTGCCGTTCGCCGACGCCTCGGCCGACGCCGTCCTGTTCAGCGAGGTGATCGAGCACCTCGTGGACCCGGACAGTGCCCTGGACGAGATCCGCAGGGTCCTGCGCCCCGGCGGCCACCTGATGCTCTCCACCCCGAACCTCGCCGCCTGGTACAACCGCGCCCTGTTGCTCGCCGGTGTCCAGCCCGTCTTCTCGGAGGTGAGCCTGCGCGCGATCCACGGCCGCCCGGGGCGGGAGGTCGTGGGCCATCTGCGGCTCTACACGGCCCGCGCGCTGCGGGAGTTCGTGGCCGCGGCGGGCTTCGAGGTCGTACGACTGAGCGGGGCACCCTTCCACGGCGTACCGCGTCCGCTGCGCCCCCTGGACCGACTGGCCTGCACGGCGCCCGCCCTCTCCTCCATCCTGCTCCTGCACGCCCGAAGGACGTAGCCCATGTGGTGGGGAGTGGCCGCGGCCCTGCTGGCGAACGTCCTGTACAGCACCGGATTCGTCCTGGAGAAGCGCGCGCTCGCCGCACTGCCCGAGGTCGACATCCGCCGCCCCGCCCGGCTGCTGCGGCTGGTGCTCGGCAGCCCGCTGTGGATCGGCGGTTCACTGGCGCTGGCCTCCGGCTTCGGCGCCCAGCTCGCCGTCTACCGCACCCTGCCGATCGCCGCCGCCCAGGGCATCTTCGTCTCCGGGCTCGTGCTGCTGGTGCTGCTCTCCGCCCGGCTGCTCGGCGAGGAGACGTCGGGCCGGGAGCGGTACGCGCTCGGCGCGATCCTGCTCGCCCTGTTGATGGTGGTCCTCTCCCTGCGCGAGGGCTCGGACCGGGTCAGCCGCAGTGCCCCCGCGCCGCTGATCCTGACCGTCTGTCTGCCGTCGCTGGCGGCGGGCCTGTGGCTGTACGGGGCCGCCGAGCGCCGTGCGCGGCACCGGCACCGGATGCCGACGACGGGCGTCGAGTACGGCGTGGCGGTGGGCCTGCTGTACGGGGTGAGCTCGCTGGCCATCAAGGGCGTGTCGAGCTATCTGACGACCAGCGACCTGGCGGGGGCGGTGGTCGACGTGCTCCGCTCCCCGTACCCCTATCTCCTTCTCTTCACCGGCGCGTTCGGCCTGGTCATGTCCCAGGCGGCGCTGCAGCGCTGCCGGGCCTCGCTGATCGTGCCGGTCTGTACGACGGTGACCAGCCTGTTCACGGCGGTGCTCGGCACGCTCGCGTTCGGCGAGGCGCTGCCGCACGACCCGGTGCGGCTGACCCTGCGCCTGGCGGGCACCGCCCTCGCGGTGTCCGTGCTGCTGGTCATGCCCAAACACGACGCGGCACCCCAACCCCCCATCGTGGCCAAGGAGCTGACGCCACCATGAACCCCGACGACCCGCTGCTGAAGATCCTGGCCTGCCCGCTGGACAAGGGCCCACTGCACCTGCTGCCCCTGAGTGACGACGAGGCGCCGCACCCCGGGACGGAACCGAGCGCTGGGGAGGCGCTGTACAACCCGCGCCTGCGCCGCCGCTACCCGATCGTCGACGGCATCCCGCAGCTGCTGCCGTCCTCCGGGGAGCAGGTCACGGAGGACGAGCACGAGGAACTCCTCAAGAGGATGGCCCCATGACGAGGACGACAAGGACTACGAGAGCGACGAGGACGACGAGGACCTGGGCCGCCCGGCTCGCTCCCCACCTGCCCACCCGCCTCGTCGCGGCGACCGCCCGGCTGGTCTACCCGCGCTTCGAACCCGAACTGGCCCGCCTCGCGGACCTCTGCCCGCCCGGCTGCGGCACGGCGGTGGACGTGGGCGGCTGGTACGGCCCCTGGACCCACCGTCTTGCGGTCCTGGCCCACCGCGTGGTGACCGTCGAACCGGTCCCCCACCTGGCCGGACTCCTCTGCGCCACCTCCCCCTCCAACGTCCGAGTGGTCCGCGCCGCCGCCTCCGACCGCCCGGGCACGGCGCGGCTCTGGCTCCCGCCGGACGACGCGGGCGACCGGGGCGTGTCGTCCCTGGTCCGCCGGGACATCCACGCCCGCGCGCTGGAGGTCCCCCGCGTGACCCTCGACAGCCTGGGCCTCCACGACGTCGACTTCGTCAAGATCGACGTGGACGGCAACGAACTCGCGGTCCTGCGCGGCGCGGAGGCCCTCCTGACCCGCGACCGCCCGGCCCTCTTCATCGAACTGGAGTCCCGAATCCAGCCGATCGCCCCCGTGGTCGACCACCTCACCCAGCGCGGCTACACGGGCTGGGTCCTGCCCGCCGCCACCTGGCTGCCCCTGGCGACCTTCCCCCTGGAGGCCCACCAGGCCCGCACCTCCCACGTGGTCACCCAGGGCCTGCTGCGCCGCGTCCTGCCCCCGCGCGGCCCCCGTTACGTCAACTCGGTCCTGTTCCTCCCGGACGGCCGCCGACCGGGCTCCCTCCCGATACGCGACCATGGACCCCATGCCCGCCAAGCGACCCGCTAGCCCCTTCACCCCGCTCGACTTCCAACTGGTCCTGCTGCGCCGCATGGCCGACCACAACCCCGGCCTCGTCGAGGACGCCCGCCACGAGCTGGGCGTCTCGATCGCCGACATGCGCGAGGCGAACCGCCGCTGGCAGGCGATGCTGCACGCCCCGCGCTCACGGGCGGCGACCTCCCGCTACCGCTCGATCCTCGGCGCCCCCGAGTCCATCACCCCTCGCCAGATCGGCGACCTGGCCTGCGAGGCCCTGCTCTGGCCCGTCCCCCTCTGGCCCGACCTCCGCTTCGAGGTCCTCGTCGCCCCGAACGGCGTCGCCTGGAACGAGTGGCTGGTCCGCGCCCCAGGGCTCAAAGGTCCACAACCCCGCGCTCTGGACGACCTCCGCCCCTGGTCCTGCACGGTCGACGAGGTCGCCCGCGCCTTCGCCCCCGCCCGCCCCTTGCAGGGCACGGCCCCGACCCGCTGGGGCCTGGCGTTCACGGCCCCGGACGCGTCGGGGGTCCCGCGGGAGTGCGCGGCGGAGTTCACGTGGGGGTTGCTGCAGCGCGTGGCCGTCAGCGCAGAGCGGCCTTGACGACGGCCTCCGCGACCACGGGCACCGACTCCGGGTGCAGCCACAGAAACAGGTTCGGCTCGACGAGCTCCAGCTCCATGAGGCACGGGTTCCCGTCGTCGCCGTCGACGAGGTCGACGCGGGCGTAGAGCAGCTCCGAGCCGTCCGTGCGCTCCGGTACGGCCGCCAGCGCGCGCTCCGCGACGGCGAGTTCGGCCGGGGTCGGCTGCCAGGGTTCCAGGCGGGGGTGCGCGACCTTGTCCGCGTCGTAGGCCGTGCCGGGTTCGAGGACGGCGCCCTTGCGGCTGGCGTGCAGGAAGCGGCCGCCGTAGAACTGGAGGGCGCGTTCACCGGCGGTGTCGATGCTGGTCAGGTAGGGCTGGACCATGGCGGTCAGTCCCCGGTCGTGCATCCGCTCCAGCTGTCGCAGGGCCGTCTCCCGCTCCTCGGGACGGTAGCGGGCGGCGAGCCGCGCACCCGCGCCGGAGGTGGGCTTCACGACGTACTCACGGTCGTCGGGAAACTCCGCGGGCTCACCCGGCGCGAGGTACCGGGTCGGCACGGTGGGCACCCCCGCCTCCGCGAGATCGCCGACGTACCGCTTGTCGGTGTTCCACCGCACCACCGCCGCCGGGTTCGCGAGCCGCGTCAGCTTCCCGCACCGCTCGGCCCACGCCACGAACTCCGCCACCCGCCAGGTGTAGTCCCAGGTGGACCGGATCACCACGAGGTCGAAGGCCGCCCAGTCGACGTCCGGATCGTCCCAGTACCCGATGACGGCCTCCGCCCCGGCGTCCTCCAGGGCCGCCCTCAGCACGGGCAGATCCCGGTCCAGGCTCTCCGCGCCCTCCTCGGGCCGGTAGGTGGCGAGTGCGATACGGGCGCGGGCGGCGGCGGTGCGGGCCACGGCGGACTCCATCCTCGTAACGGCTGATCCCCGGGGAGGCTAACAACCGCGTGGGGAACTGCGGCAACCCATTTGACCTTCACCTTCGGTGAAGCCGCAGCATCGGTGGCGGAACGAGGAAAGCATGACGGGCACGACACGACCACGGGTGGGCGCATGGAGATGCTGACGATCGGGGCGTTCGCGAAGGCGTGCCGGCTTTCGCCGAAGGCGCTGCGGCTCTACGACGAGCTGGAGCTGCTGCGGCCCGCCCGGGTCGACCCGGAGACCGGGTACCGGTACTACGCGGTCGCACAGCTGGAGCGGGCACGGCTGGTGGCGTGGCTGCGCCGGATCGGGATGCCGCTGGCCCGGATCCGCCAGGTGTGCGCTCTGGACGGCGCGTCCGCCGCCCGCGAGATCCGCGCCTACTGGGCGCAGGTCGAGGCCGCGACCGCCGGCCGGCGGGAGCTCGTGACGTTCCTCGTGGATCACCTCTCGTACACATCGCACACGTCGAGGAAGGACACCACCATGCTCGAACTCCGATACTCCGCACTTTCCGACACCGGTCTGGTCCGCCCGGCCAACCAGGACACGGCCCACGCCGGCGCCCACGTCCTCGCCGTGGCCGACGGCTTCGGCACGAGCGGCGCGCCCGCCAGTACGGCGGCCGTGGAGGCCCTGAAGTCCCTGGACGGCGAACCCCTTCCGGGCGGGAGCGTCCTCAACCTTCTGGAGGACGCGGTGCGGGGGGCCGCGCGGGCCGTCCAGGACGCCGCACCGGGCAAGGACGACGGCACCACCCTCACCGCCATGGTGTGGACCGGATCCCAGCTCGGGCTGGTCCACATCGGCGACTCCCGCGCCTATCTGCTGCGCGACGGCGAGCTGTTCCGGATCACGCACGACCACACCATGGTCCAGTCGATGATCGACGAGGGCCGGCTCACTCCGGAGGAGGCCACCGTCCATCCCCAACGCGCCCTGCTGCTGAAGGCGCTCACCGGCGCCGCCGACACCGTCGTACCCGATCTGCGGCTGTGCGACGCCCTGCCCGGGGATCGCTACCTGCTCTGCTCGGACGGGCTCTGCACCGTCGTGCCGGACGAGGAGGTCCGCCAACTGCTGGACTCGGCCCCGGCTCCCGACGCGGCGGTACGGTCCCTCGTCGAAGCCGCGATCGACGGCGGCGGGCCCGACAACGTGAGCTGCGTGGTGGCGGACGTGGTGGAGGCCGACGGGGGTCACGGGCTCGGCTGACTCAGGGTGAGGCGGGCACGCTCTGCGCCGCGACGGCCGCGGCCTCGCGTACCGCCCTGATGTCGGCGGGGTGGCGCAGCGCCCGGGACACGGCATCGATCTCCGCCAGCAGGTTCTCCGTGTCCGGCGTGTGGAGGGACGCGGCGGCGTCGTCCTGGCGGGTGCGCTGCCTGGTCGCGATGGCGTCCTGGATGGTCACGGCGTGGGCGAGGGCCCCCGCCCGGCCGGACTCGAAGCCGAGGCCGAGGGCGGCGTCGTACGCCTTCCGCCGGAGGTCCTCGTCGATGAACCGGGACAGGTGCAGCAGCGCGTCCCGGATGAACGTCTCACGGCGCGTCAGGCGCAGCTCGGGGGTGGCACGGAGTCTGAAGGGGACGCGTCCGCCGCCTGTGACGGTCCCCATCAGGCGGTACAGGGGGCGCAGGTGCCAGTGGCCGAGCCGGGTGCGAACCCGGCGATGCAGATACTGGCCGGTGTGCGGAAGGATGAAGCCGACCGCGATGAGGATCGCGGAGAGCGAGGCGACCGGCGGGGCGAGCCCGGTGCTCAGCCAGTCGAGGTCGTGGCCGGTCCAGCGGGCGACGACGGCGGAGAACTTGGAACCGTCGTAGAGCAGGTTCATCGCGTAGCCGACGCCGAGGAACTTCAGACCGCCGCGCAGCCAGACGTCGAGTCCGCCGGTGCGGATCCAGTTCCAGATCAGCTTGGACGTGATCAGGGCGGCCGCGGTGTGCGCGAGCAGGTAGAGCACGATCTCTTCGCGCATGAAGGGGGTGTTGGCGTAGTACGTGTCGAGGTCCCGTATCCGCTCGACGGGGACGTCGGCGAGCGCGAACAGCACCCACAGCGCGACGATCACGCTCGTGTAGACGGTGACCACCCAGCGGGTGGCGCGGCGGGTGGCGCCGGAGCGGTCGGAGATGCCGTTGCGCCATGCGGTGATCATGAGCAGGCAGGCGCCGCAGAACGCGGTGATCAGGCTGTAGACCAGCGGGGCCGCGATGTTCGGTACGCCGGTGACGCGGTTGGTCCAGGCGATGGTCGCCGGTGCCGCGAAGACGAAGACGCCGCAGGCGAGGACGAGCAGGCCGCCGACGGCACGCAGCAGCGGGTCCTTCCACAGCTTGACGATGCTGGGCAGTTTGACCGCCAGCGCGGCGGTGAGGACGGCCGTCGGGATCCAGAAGGAGATGTAGAGCCCGGCGAAGAAGCGGGAAGGATTCATCGCCGGTCAGTCCTGGGGTCCGCGGTAGCCCAGGGAGGCCTGGATGGCCTGTCCGACCGGGTCGACGGGGTCGACGGGGCCCTTCGTACGCGGGCCGGTCACCCAGGAGCGGAAGACGCTGGCGAGGTGCAGGCCGAAGTCCTCCGCCTCGGCCTCGTCGGCCTCGTGCGAGCCGTTGCGGGCGGCGACGGTGAGCGCGATCTCCTGCCAGCTGGGGTCGTCCGACAGCGCGCCGGCGGCGGCCGCCGCACCCGCGTAGTGGTGATGGGAGTGGGAGTGCCCCGCCATCATGTGCCACAACTCGTGTCCGAGAATGACGAGTTGCTGCACCGTCTCGGCGCGCTCCTCGACGATGACGAGGTCGAAGTCGTGGAACTCCATCCACAGACCCGTGACTTCGATCTCGTCGGGGAAGCGCTCGAAGCGGAGCTGGATGGGGCGGTCGTCGCGGCGCCGGCTCATCTCCTGGCAGAGGGCTTCGGCCAACTCCCGTACGTCCACGGGCGCGTCGAGTCGCTTCTTCAGCGCGCGGGTGAGCTCGACGGCGAGGCCATGCATCTCGGAGTCGACCCGGCGGGAGAGCAGTGCGGCAGCGCGCTTCCACACGGTGTGGAAAGGCCTCATCGATCCACCTCCTCGCTCTCGCCGCTCAGCAGACCCTCCAGCATGAGCGCGAGCGCCTCCTGCTTGCGGGGCGTCAGCCGCCGGCCCCGCAGGGCGAGCGTGACGACTCCGTGCTTGAGCGTGAACCTGAGCAGCGGCCCGTCCTCGGCGCCGCCCTCCAGCTCACCGACGACGCGCTGAAGTGCGCCGTTCAGGACGACGGGGGCCGGATCGGTGAAGAACTTCGTGCCCTCCTCGATCCGGAAGAACTCCGCGAGCCGGGTGAGGTCGGGCACGTTCGGCATCTTGTCGCCGTTGAGCAGGCTGCGGGCCCATTTGTCACTGATGCCGAGCCGCCCGGCGACGTCCCGGCACACATCGGCGGGCCGCTTCCCGCTCTCGTCGAGATACGCCTCGTACAGCGCGCGGACGCGTCCCCGGATCCGGTCGTCGACCTTGTCGTCAAGCACCCCCGCGCCATCGAGGAGCGCCCGGACCTCCCCCTCGGCCAGGGCCGTTCTTCTCGACAACTCCCGCACGTCGAGGAACTCCCCGCGATCGAGGCCTTTCTCGGCGAGGTGCGCGTCGAGACGCGCGAGTGTCTCGTGAAGAGGAGGCAGCGACGCACTCACCCATGCACTCCCGGCAGTTGATCCGTCAAATTGTCACGCTGTGGGGCCGAGACTACGGTCCCCGGCGGGGCCCGCGCCATGCTTTCCGAACGATCGTTCCCGATTCAAGAACGATCGCTCCCGTGCGGCGGAAGAACCGGAATCGCCCCGATCAACGGGACATGAAGCGACCCAATTCTCGTGACCTCTCCCGCAGTCGTGACTCCCAGGCACCGCCTTCCGGCGGGGCGGACATCCCGGTGAGCGCGGAGATCTGCACATTCTCCGGCGGGCCGTCCGGAGCGGCACCGAGCCGTGCCCAGTCCACGACGACCCCGCCACGCTCCGCGAGGACCAGCACCGTGGCGACAAAGCCTTCGGAGAGGGCCAGCATGACGGCGTGACTCGTTCTTCGATGCCGTGCCAGCAGCGCGTCGACGAAGACCGCGAAGGTGTCCCGGTCGATCCGGCTCTCGTCGTTCACCATCGGCCCGATGCCCGACGGGAGTTCCAGCTCCGCTTCGAAGAGGGCCACTTGACGCAGAAACAACCGGGACGCCCCGTTGGAGGGATTCCAGAGGGTCGCGTCATCCATGTCGTAGTCCTGGCTCATGCCGGCTCCTCGTTCCGTAGCGGCGAGCCAGCGTAATCAGCCCCGGGCGATGCCGTCGCGGCGGACACCTTGTCCACGGTGAGCCGCGGCGGAGCCCGAGGTCCGCGAGGAGCGCCGGCGTACGACGGCCGGCGCCGCCTCGGACAGTCCCAGCAGATCCGCGAGCCCGGGAGGCGCCGATACCTCGCCCGCGCGCACGCGCCTCTGTCCACGCGGCACGCGAGTTCGCCGCAAGACCGTCTGGGCCGGCTGGGCCGGCTGGGCCGGCTTCAAGGTCGCGGCACCCGCCGGTCCGGAGCACCCGGGTCGGCGAAGAACTCCGCCAGGACACCGCACAGCGCGTCGAGCGCCGCCGGGTATCCGCGTTCCGGCGGGGCGGCGAACCCGATCAACAGGCCGCCCGGGCGGTCGGCGGTGGGGGTGTGGTGGAGTTCCGTGAGACCGCGCAGGGCCAGGCCGCGGGTGGCGCAGGTGGTCAGGAGGGCGGTCTCGGTGGGGCCGTCGGGCGGCAGCGTGACCAGGGTGTGCAGTCCGGCGGGGACGCCGTGGGCGGTGAGGCCGGGGAAGGCGGAGACTCTGTCGATCAGGAGCTCGCGGCGTCGACGGTAGCGCAGGCGGGCGGCGCGGATGTGACGGTCGTACGCGTGCGTGGCGATCACGTCCGCCAGGACCAGCTGGCCCAACGTCTCGGAGTACTGGTCGGCCTCCTCCTTGGCCCGGACGAACGGCGCCACCAGGTCCGACGGCAGGACCGACCAGGCCAGGCGAAGGGCGGGGCCGAGCGTCTTGGACGTCGTACCGCAGTACACGACGTGGTCGGGAGCCAGACTCTGGAGCGCGCTCACCGGGTGGCGGTCGTAGCGGAACTCGCCGTCGTAGTCGTCCTCGACCATCAGCCCGCCGGTGGCGCGCGCCCAGGCGGAGACGGCCTGGCGGCGGCTGGGGTGCAGCGGCACTCCGGTCGGGTAGTGGTGCGAGGGGGTGAGGAAGACCGTGTGGGTGGGTGCGTCCAGGGCGGTGACGTCCGCGCCGTGCGCGTCGACCGGCAGCGGGTAGGTGGTGAGGCCCGAGCGGCGGACGGTCTCGCGGTAGAAATTGTGTCCCGGATCCTCGACGGCCGCGACGGCTCGGCCCTGTGCCGACAGGACCCGGCAGAGCAGCCGCACTGCCTGGTAGTAGCCGGAGGTGATCACGATGCGGTCCGGGGTGGTGAGCACACCGCGGGTGCGGCCCAGGTAGTCGGCGAGTGCGGTGCGCAGTTCGATACGGCCCTGGGGATCGCCGGCGCCGAACGCCTCGGGGCGGGCCCGGTCGAGGACGCGGCGCGTGGCGGCGAGCCAGACCCGGGTCGGGAACGCGCCGAGGTCGGGACGGCCGGGGCGCAAGTCGTGTGCCGGGGAAGGAGTACCAGTGGCTGCGGGCGGTGTGTACGGCGGGAGGTGGGACTGCACGTCCGCGACCCTCGTCGCCGCTCCCGGCCTGGTGGTCACATAGCCCTGCTCGGCGAGCTGGTCGTAGGCGGCACTCACGGTGCCGCGCGAGAGGCCAAGTTCCCGCGCGAGGCCCCGCGTCGACGGCAGAGGGGTCCCAGTGCTCAGCCGGCCGGATCGGATCGCCTCGCGCAGGGCGGCTTCGAGGCGGCTGCGGCGACCGCCCTCCGCACCGAGGTCGAGATGCAGGTCGACGTGACCGCCCGGCCGCGAACTGGTCCAGTTTTCGGGCATGGGACTGGATCTTAAGTCTGGTCCGGAGGGTTCCTAGGGTCGGTCCCGGCACGGAAACACGACCCCCGAAAGGACCTCATCGTGATCGTGATCGCGCACGTCAGCGACCTCCACATCGACAGCGGGCAGCGCAGCGTCGAGCGTGCCCGTGCCGTCATGTCGTATCTGGAAGACCTGCCCTACGACCTGGATGCCGTTCTCGTCACGGGGGACATCGCCGACCACGGGCTGCCCTCCGAGTATGAGCGGGTCGGCCGGCTCCTCGCCTCCCGGCATCCGGTCCGCCTCTGCCCGGGCAACCATGACGAACGCGCCGCGTTCCGAACGCATCTACTCGGGCTGCCGTCCGCGCCAGGCCCCGTCAACCAGGTCCACCACGCGCCCGGTCTCGTGCTCGCCCTGTGCGACTCCTCGGTGCCGGGCAAGGACCACGGCCACCTCGACGACGAAACCCTGACCTGGCTGGACGGCGTACTGACGGACGCCACGGCTCCGGTCCTGGTCGCCTTCCACCACCCCCCGGCCACGCTCAACATGCCGTACGTGGACGGCATCCGTCTCTTCGACGAGCACCGCCTCGCCGAACTGGCCGCCCGCCACCCCCACCTCACCGCCTTCCTGACCGGCCACGCCCACACCCCGGCGGCCACCACCTTCGCCGGCCGTCCGCTCCTGGTCGCCCCGGGCGTCGTCTCCACCAGCCGCCTCCCGTGGGAACACCGTGCCCACCCGGACGATCACGTCCACCTGGACCTGCCGCCCGCGCTCGCGTTCCACGTTCTGGACGAGGAGGGACGGCTGACCACCCACTACCGGAGCGTCGTGATGTGACCTTCTCCCCACCATCCGGGCCACATGGCAGGGCACGATCTCCGGATCGGTGAGACGGGTACGGGGTGCGGGGTGGGGCTCGCGTGGCTGGCGTCCGGGGCACGGGAGGGCGTACGGCTGTTCGGCGTGGAGCGCGACGCCGAGCGGGCCCGGGTCGCGGCCGAGGTCTTCGCCGACCAGGTCGAGGGCGTCATCGGGGTGAGCGCGGCGGCGGGTTTCCCTCGGGCTGGTGTAGGAACGGTGGTGACTGTCACCGGCAGCACGTCCTCCAGCAGGTCCCTACGGCAAGGAGTACCCCGCGTGTCCTCCCTCTTCCCCGCCCTGGTCAGCGGTTCGACCGCACGGCGGCCCGCCCTGCGTTTCGGCGACCGGTCCCTGACGTACGCGGAGCTCGCCGCCTCGGCGGGTGCGCTGGCCGCGCGGCTCGACGGCCGGGAGAGGGTCGCCGTGTGGGCGACGCCGTCCCTGGAGACCGCCGTCGGGGTCGTCGCCGCGCTGCTCGCCGGGGTGCCCGCCGTGCCGCTCAACCCCAAGTCGGGGGAGGGCGAACTGGGGCACATTCTGGGCGACAGCGCGCCGTCGCTGGTGCTGGCCGAGCCGGGCGTCGAACTCCCCTCGCCCGTGAGCGACTTGGAGCGCGTCGACGTCCAGGTGGGTGCGGCCGGTCAGGAAACCCCCGCACTCCCCGGCACCGAACCGGACGACCCCGCCGCCCCCGCCCTCGTCGTCTACACCTCCGGCACCACCGGCCCGCCCAAGGGTGCCGTCATCCCGCGACGCGCCATCGCCTCGACCCTGGACGCGCTGGCCGACGCCTGGCAGTGGACCGGCGACGACGTGCTCGTGCACGGGCTGCCGCTCTTCCATGTGCACGGGCTGATCCTGGGCATCCTCGGCCCGCTGCGGCGCGGCGCGGCGGTGCGGCATCTGGGCAGGTTCAGCGCGGAGGGCGTGACGCGGGAGCTGGGCACGGGCGCGACGATGCTGTTCGGGGTGCCGACGATGTACCACCGGCTCGCCGAGGCGCTGGTCGAGGACACCGAACTGGCCAAGGCGCTCGGCGGGGCGCGGCTGCTCGTGTCCGGTTCCGCCGCGCTGCCGGTGCACGACCACGAGCGGATCACGGCCGCGACCGGACGCCGGGTCGTCGAGCGGTACGGCATGACCGAGACCCTCATGAACACCAGCGTGCGGGTGGACGGGGAACCCCGGCCCGGCACCGTCGGAGTGCCGCTGCCCGGCGTCGACGTGCGGCTCGTCGAGGAGGACGGGACGACGATCGCCTCGTACGACGCCGACGGCACTCCCACCGGTACGTATGACGGCGAGACCGTCGGCGAGATCCAGGTCCGGGGGCCGAACCTCTTCACCGAGTACCTGAACCGGCCCGACGCGACCGCCGCCGCGTTCACCGAGGACGGCTGGTTCCGCACTGGCGACATGGCGGTCGTCGACCCCGACGGCGCGGTACGCATCGTCGGCCGCAAGGCCACCGACCTGATCAAGAGCGGCGGCTACAAGATCGGCGCCGGGGAGATCGAGAACGCGCTGCTTGAGCATCCGGCCGTGCGCGAGGCCGCCGTCACCGGTGAGCCCGACGAGGACCTGGGCGAGCGGATCGTGGCCTGGATCGTCCCCGCCGATCCCGACGCCCCGCCCGCCGCCGAGGAGTTGGCCGACCACGTGGCCCGCCGCCTCGCCCCGCACAAACGCCCGCGGACCGTGCGCTTCCTCACGTCGCTGCCGCGCAACGACATGGGCAAGATTCTCAAGCGAGCCCTCCCCGACGCCGTCGCAAAGGCCCCGAAGCATGACTGAGCGTTTCTCCGCCCGCGAGGCCATCGCCCTGGCCGGCGATGACTTCCGTGAACTGCCCGTGCCCATGCGGGTGTTCAAGCCGGACGGTCCGTTGTCCTGGCAGGGGTACGACGACTCGCGCCGCCGCGCCGTCACCCGTACCGGCGAGGACGAGTCCGTCGTCTGCGGCACCTCGGTCATCGGTGGCACCCGCGCCGTACTGATCGCCTTCGAGTTCGGCTACCTCGGCGGCTCGCTCGGCGAACGCACCGGCGACCGCGTCGAGGCGGCCTACACCCACGCCCGTGAGCACCGCCTGCCGGTCGTCTCGCTCGTCGCGACGGGTGGCAGCCGGATGCAGGAGGGCATGCTCGCGCTCACCCAGCTCCAGCGCGTGGCACGGCAGTCGGCGCTCGCCAGGGAGGCGGGGCTGCCGCAGATCGCCGTGCTGCGGGATCCGACGACGGGCGGCGGCTGGGCGACGCTGGGCGCGGGCGCCGACGTGACCCTGGCGCTGCCCGGCTCCCAGGTCGGCTTCGCCGGCTCCCGGGTCCGCCCGCCCGGCGCGGACCCGGCGGCGTACACGGCCGAGGCCCAGGTGGCGGCGGGCGCGGTGGACGCCGTCGTACGGGAGGAGGAGCTGCGGGAGACACTGGCGCTGTGGCTGGCCCTGCTGACCGCACCCGCGGCCGAAGCCGGGGGCGAGGTCGAGCCCGAACCAAAGTCCGAGCCCGACTCCAAGTCCGACTCCAAGTCCGACTCCAAGTCCGAGCCCGAGGTCGAGGTCGAGCCCGTCCCTCCGCCGCCCGCCCTCGGCGCCCCCGGCCTCCCCGCCACCGGCTGGGACGCCGTCCGGCACGCCCGCTCCCCCGAACGCCCCCGGGCCGCCGCCTACCTGGACGCCTACTTCTCGCGCCGCGCCGCGATCAGCGGCGACCGTTGCGGCGGCAGCGACGACGGCATGCTGTGCGGGTTCGGTTCCGGACCCGCGGGGCGGACCGTGGCGTACGCCGCCCAGTGCGGGACCGCGACCCGCCCCGCCGGATACCGCACCGCCGCCCGGCTGATCCGGCTCGCCGGCCGGCTCGGCGTCCCCGTACTGACGCTGGTGGACACCCCGGGCGCCGCCAACGACGCTCAGGCCGAGCGGCAGGGCGCGGGCTCGGCGATCGCGGACCTGTTCGCCGCGGTGGCCACCGCCCGTACGCCCGTCACCACCCTGGTGATCGGCGAGGGCGGCTCGGGCGGCGCGCTCGCGCTGGCCGCACCCGGCAACACCTGGGCCACGCCGGACAGTTACTTCTCCGTTATCGCGCCGGAGCTCGCGGCCGCGATCCTCAAGCGCCCGGCGAGCGAGGTGCACGCCACGGCGGACCAACTCCGCATCCGGCCACAGGACCTGGTGGAACTGGGCGTGGTCCGGGGCATCGTGGAGCCCGCGGGGCGCTGAGCGTGCCCGTCCTGGAGCCCGCGGGACGCTGAGCGTGCCACCCAGCGCAGTGAACCGAAGCCAAGCGGCGGCGCCGGCTCCCCCCTCCCCAGGGGAACCGGCGCCGCCCGTTCGCAGAGGACGGAGGCGGGCTACCGTACCCCCACCGCCCGGACGACCTCCTGGCTCACCGAGCCGCCCCGGTCGTCCCGTGCCGAGGCCCGCAGGGAGATGAACTCCGCGCCGCGCGGCACGCTCAACGTCCCCTTCCAGGACGCCGCGCCGCCACCGCCCGACAGCGGGACCGTCTGCCACGACTTCCCGTCGTCGTAGGACACCTCCAGCTTCCCGCCCCCGATGGTCCCGGTGCCGGGCGCGCCCTTGACGTACTCGGCGTGGATCCCCACCGGCACCCGGCCGCCGCCGCGCACCGCGCCCGCCAGGTCGGTGTCGATGTCGTAGCCGAGGTTGATGAGCGGCAGGAACGTCCAGCGGTCCGCGGGCGTGGCCGCCGAGCGGAGGGTCCACTCGGCGTGGCCCTTGGTGGACAGGGTCCAGCGGTCGGGGTCGAGGGTGGTGTCCGTGACGACCTTGTAGGTGTGCTCGTCGGCGGGCGCGTCCCACACGTAGGCGCCGGAGCTCTTGCGCCGGTCGACCAGGGTGCCGTCCTGGTACACGGACGTGAACTGGGTCATTCCGGTGTCGTCGCTCCACACGTCGCCGAAGCCCGTGTGGTCGGGCCCGGAGTCGCCCCAGCCGGGCGTGTTGAACTGGATCTGGTTGCCCGCGCGCTCCTGTCCCCAGCCGAGCCCGGTGCCGAGCCACGCGTGCCAGACCGGCTTGAACCAGTTCAGCGTCGCGTGCGAGCCCCCGCGGTAGTGGACGAGCCCACTGCGCTCCTCCAGCGTGCCCGCCCCGAGGTTCACGGACTCCATCCACGTCTGTCCGGTGCCCGTGGAGACGTAGTCGGTCCGCTCGGCGGGGTAGTCGATCCGCTCCTGGAAGCCGATCCCGATGGGGAAGGCGTCGGTGACCGAGTAGCGGAACTCGCTGCCGGAGACGGGCTTGACCGCGTGGAACCTGGTGCCCAGCACGGCGAGTTCACGCGCGCCCGGTTCGTACGTCAGGTCGCCGCGCGGAATGGCCCCCTCGTGCCCTTCCGAGAGGTCGTAGACGTACGGCGTGTTGCGCGTGCCGGTCATGTCGAGATTCCCCCAAGCTCTCGACTTCGCTCGACCAGGGGGCACCCCCATGACGGCCCGCAGCCGTGCCGCGTCCGCCGCGTTCACCGTGGCGATCTGCAGCGGCCGGTCCGCGCCGTCGTCCGTGCCGAACCAGGCGTTGAGCCGCCCGGCCGCGCCGTCGGTGACGAACAGCGCCTTGGCGCCCGCGTCCTGCGCTGCCTGGGCGAGCGCGGCGGGCTCCACACCGTCGGCGAGGGTCGCGAGCACGGCCTTGCCGCTCACCCCGGTGAACGGTCCGGTCCCGACGTCCACCAGCGGCAGTTTGCTCCGGCCCTCGATCAGCGTCCCGCCCGGCTGGGCGACCGCCTCGGCGACGCCCTTCACCTCCAGCAACGGCTTCCCCAGCCGCCACACGGTCCGGTACTCGAAGGTGCCCTGGGTGACCTTCGCGGTCGGCGCGGCGAAAATGCTGTCGTACTTCACGGGCACCTGGACGGCGCCGAACTGGTCGGAACCGCCCGCGTTCCGGTCGTACTCCATGAGCAGCTGCCGGGTCTCGGTCCGCCGCTCCACCTCGGCCCGGATCTCCCGGAGCCGGCGTCCGTCGAGGGTGACCTCGCGGTCACGGTCGAGGGTGATCTCGGGCGCGGCGAGGAAGCCGAGCCCGAGCGAGTCGGCGCCGTGACTGCCGTGCACGTCGAGGAAGGAGGTCAGGCTGTACGCCCCCGGCCTGAGCCGGAGTTTCAGGGTTCCGGAGTCGTCGACCGAGGCGGGGAACGGGTCCACGCCCGCCGCGAGTTGCTGCACCGCGAGGTAGGCGGCGGTCGGCTCGCCCGCGCGGTCCTTGACGTGGACGGTGAGTGTGTACCGCTCCTCCTCCTTGACCAGCCCGAACACGGTGTGCGCGACGGGCGTGCCGCCGGCGGAGGCGACGATCTGCCCGGAGGTGTCGCCCACGGGCGCCTTCGAGCCGTCGCCCGTCACGGTCGTCGACGCGCTGCCGTGCGCGGGCACGGTGAGCATGGAGTCGGCGAGGGTGGCCACCCCGTCGGCGGCGCCCCGCACGGCGAGGCTCAACTCGACCGCCGCGCCGGACGAGTTGGTGTAGGTGACGGTCTTCGTGACGGGCTGGTTCGCCTCGTACGGCCAGCTGTAGAAACCGAGATCGGCGCTCCCGGTGGCGGTGACCCTCGCGTCGATCGCGTCCGGCACACTCACCCGGCCCGAGCCCAGCACATAGGCGGACGCGTCGAGTTGCTTCGACGTCGACATCAGGGCGTCCTTGAGCTGGGCGCCGGTCCAGTCGGGGTGCTTCTCGGCGAGCAGGGCGGCCACACCGGCGACGTGCGGCGTCGCCATCGACGTACCGCTCATGGAGGTGTAGTAGCCACTGCCGGCGACGAGCTGGGAGCGGGCGGCGAGGATGTCGACGCCGGGTGCGGACAGGTCGGGCTTGAGGGCGTTGTCGCCGTAGCGCGGTCCTGCGCTGGTGAAGTAGGCGGCCTGGTCGGCGGAGTCCACCGCGCCGACGGTCAGCGCGGCGTCGGCGGCGCCGGGCGAGCCGATGGAGGAGGGGGCGCCGGTGTTGCCCGCGGCGACGACGAAGAGGGCGCCGGTCTCCTTGGACAGCGTGTTCACCGCCTGCGCCATGGGATCCGTACCGTCACTCGCCTCGGTCGAGCCGAGGCTCATGGAGATCACCTTGGCGTGCACGTCCCGCGCGGCCCACTCCATGCCCGCGATGATCTCCGAGTCGCTGCCCGAGCCCTCGTCGCTGAGGACCTTGCCGACGGCGAGCGTCGCGTCGGGCGCGACCCCCCGCTCCTTGCCGTCGGACGCGGCGCCGCTGCCGCCGACCGTGGACGTCGTGTGCGTGCCGTGCCCGTTGCGGTCGGCGACCTCCTGCCCGTCGATGAAGCTCTTGCTGACGGAGACCCGTCCGGCCAGGTCGGGATGGTCGGCGTCCACCCCCGTGTCGAGCACGGCGACCGTGACGCCCTTCCCGGTGAGCCCGGCCTCCCAGGCCTGCGGGGTGCCGATCTGGGCATTGCTCTCGGCCAGGTCGGCGTGCACGCGCCCGTCGAGCCAGACCTTGTCGACCGTCCCGCCCTGCCGGGTGAGGGACTGCCAGAAGGTGCGCCCCTTGTCGGCGGCGACGGCGGCGCCCCGGATACTGGGCAGCGCGCGCTTCTGCTCGGCCCCGCGCAAAGCGGCCGCGCGCGCCCCCTTCCCGTACGTCACGATCAGCGGCAGCTCGGCCGTCTTCCCGTCGGTGAGCCCCTGCCGTATCAGCTCGCTCACGTCGAACAGCCGCCGGTCGAGGGTGCCCGCCCGCAGATAGGGCAGCGCCTCGTCCGGTACGACGGTCACGGCGCCGTTCGTCACCTGGGTGCGGACCGCCCCCGTGGCCTCACGGGGCCGCTCGACCGTGACCGTCTTCTTTCCGGCGCCGAGGTCGGTGACGGTCACCTTGTCGCCGGTGACGAGAGTGACGGTGTGGGTGACGGAGGCGGTGCGCGTCGGGGCCGGGGCGGCCGCCTCGGCCGCGCCCGCCAGCCCCGTGGGCAGTACGGCGAGCACGAGCCCGGCGGACAGCAGGGCCGCCCCCCGTCTGACTGGTCCTCTGGTCATGGATGACCTCTCCTCGTCGGCACGTGGTGGCTCCGGTGCTGCGAAGAGTTTCGGGGGGCCGGTGGTGCGCGGGAGTTGACGGAACCTGGCGAGAAACTGCCCTGGCGGGTTTCCGCCAGGGCGCCGGGAGCACTCATCCGGACAAGACGGCCCAACCAGCATCCGGACAGGACCACCCATCCAGCGGCACCCCGCCCGGCCCCCCACAGAAGGCGCCTGGTCCGGCGCCCGTCCACGATGCGAGGAAGGACCGCCACCCGGCGGAGCCCCCACGGTCTGCTCTCGGGAGGACCTGCCATGACCGCCAGTCTCGAGCGGTTGCGCCGCTGTCACTTCGCCGTCGACCTGGGCGCGGCCCGGACCCGGGTGTATGTGAAGGGCGCGGGGCTGGTCGTCGATCAGCCTAGTGTCGCCGCGATCAACACCAGGAACGGCGCGCTGATCGCGGTCGGCGAGTTCGCGGAGAAGATGACGGGCCGTACCCCCGACTACATCCGGGTCATGCGGCCGGTGTCCGGCGGCACGGTCGTCGACATCGAGATGGCCCAGCGCATGCTGCGCCAGCTGCTCGGCGACAAGGTCCGCCGCGCCCTGCGCCGCAAGCCCCGGCTGCGCGCCGCGGCCTGCACCCCGCACGACGCGGACCCCCTGGCACAGCGCGCCGCGATCGAGACACTGGTCGGGCTGGGGGCGCGGCGGGTCGAACTGGTCGACACGCTGATCGCCGCCGCCGTCGGGTGCGGGCTGCCCGTCGAACAGCCGGAAGCCACCATGATCATGGTGTGCGGGGCGGCCGCCACCCAGGTCGCCGTGCTGTCCCTGGGGTCCATCGTGACCGCCGAGCGCATTCCGGTGGGCGGCGAGGCCGTCGACCGCGCGATCGTGCAGCACCTGCGCCACCAGCACGAGCTGATGCTTCCTTCGCAGTCGGTACGGCCCCTGCAGCTCGCCCTCTCCGGCAACGGGCTCACCCCGCACGGCCCGGCGTCCACGGAGATCCACGGGCGGGACGTGGCGACCGGCCTCGCCCGGTCCGTACAGGTCGACACCGCCGCCGTACGCGACGCCATCCAGACCCCGCTGACCGCCGTACTGGACGGGATCGGGAAGGTGCTGCGGGCCTGCCCGCCCGACCTGGTGGCCGACCTCGCCGACCGCGGCATCATGATGGTCGGCGGCAGCGCGCTGCTGCCGGGCCTCGACCAGATGCTGCGGCAGGCGACGGGCATGCCGGTGCACATCGCCGAGCGTCCCGACGTGTGCGCGGTGCAGGGCCTGGGCTACATGCTGGAGGGCAAGATCGAGCCGCTGACGCTGGACCCGCTGGCGCTCTGACGGCCGGGCCCCGGAACAAGGCCCCGGTATGCACGATCCGGTCCCCCGCCTGCCGTCGCTCCTGGAAGCCGTCCTCAGCGTCGGCACCGACCTCGAACTGCGGGCCACGCTCCAGCACATCGTGGACGCCGCCGCCGAGCTCACGGACGCCCGGTACGCGGCGCTGGACATGACCGATCCGGCACGGGACGGGCTCAAGGAGATCCGTACGGCGGAACGCCCCGATCTCGCCGGTCCTCCCCGGCCGCCCGAGCCGCCCGACCTGTCCGAGCCGTCGGAGCCGTCGGAGCTGGTCGTGCCGATCCACGTCGACGACGAGGTGTTCGGCGACCTGCGCCTCACCGGGAAGCGCGACGCCCCGTTCACGGACGAGGACGAGCAACTCGTACGAGTCCTGGCGACCCAGGCCGGCATCGCGATCGGCAACGCCCGGCTGTACGAGACGGCGCGACAGCGCGAGCGCTGGATCGAGGGCGCGGCGGCCGTCACCACCGCGCTGCTCAGCGGCGAGAGCGCCGCCGACGCGCTGATGACGGTCGCCGAACGGGCCAGGCGTCTCGCCAAGGCCGAGGCCGGCGTCATCCTGCGGCCCACCGAGGACGGCGGCATGGAGGTCGTGACCGCCTCCACGCTCGACGACCCCTCCGACATCGTCGGCGCCATGATCGAGCCGGGCAGCCCCGTCCTCGAACAACTCCTCGGCGGCGAAGCGGTGTTCATCGACGACTCGGCGACCGACCCGCGGATGACCACGCATGTACGGCACCGGTTCGGGCCGAGCATGATGCTGCCGCTCCAGGCGGGCGGCCGTCTCATCGGCACACTCGCCCTCCCCCGCCGGCGCGGCGGCCGTCCGTACACCGCGGTGGAGCGGCTGCTCGCCACCCAGTTCGCCTCACAGGCCGCGCTGGCGCTGGTCCACGCCGAGGCCCAGCACAGCAGGGAGCGGCTCGCGGTCTACGAGGACCGCGACCGCATCGCCCGCGACCTGCACGACCTCGTCGTCCAACGGCTGTTCGCGACCGGCATGATGCTGGAGTCCACGCACCGCAGGAGCGCCGGTGCGGACGACCACGCGCACGCGATCCTCGGCCGTGCCGTCGACGAACTCCAGTCCACCGTCCAGGAGGTCCGCACGGCGATCTTCGCGCTCCAGCAGCCGCCGGCCGACGCCCCCACCACCTTCCGTGGCAAGGTCCTGCGGGAGGCGGCGGCCGCGGCCGTGGTGCTGGGTTTCCAGCCCTCCACCCGGTTCACCGGCGCGGTGGAGAACCTTCTCGTGGAGCCCGTCGCCGGCCGGCTGCTCACCGCGCTGCGCCGCGCCCTGGCCGCCGCCTCCCGCCGCGCCGGTGTCTCCCGCGTCGAGATCACGGTCGACGCGACGGCGCCCCTCCCCGACGGACGCCCCGGGGTCCGCCTGACGGTCTTCGACGACGGCGACACGGGCAACGGCCGTGCGGAGGGCGGCGGCTCGGGCACGACGGTCACCTGGCGGTCGCCCCTGTGAGCCCCCGTGAGCCTCTGTGAGCCGCGCCCACAACTCACTTGACGTCCCCTCACGGTCTCCGTAGCGTCGCAGCCCGTACGCCCACATGACCGAAATTCACATCCAAGGACGGGATGGCCATGACTCAGCGACGTGTGGTGGTGTCCGGCGGCGGTACCGGGATCGGCCTGGCGACGGCGGAGGCGTTCGCCGCGGACGGGGACCGGGTGGTGCTCCTAGGACGCCGCGAGGACGTCCTGCGCAAGGCGGCCGACACCCTGAACGGCCAGTACGGCGAGTCGACGGCGAGCTGGTGCGCGGCGGACCTCGCCGACCCCGAACAGGTGGGCCGGGTAAGGGAGTTCATCACGGCGGACGAGACCCCGGTGGATGTACTGGTGGCCAACGCGGGCGGCAACGCGGCCCGCGAAGTCGACGGCACGCTCGCCTCCATCGCGGACAGCTACCGCGACAACTTCGACGCCAACGTACTGACCGCGGTCCTGCTCACCGAGGCCCTTCTTCCGCACATGCGCCGCCCCGGCGGCCGTATCGTGCAGCTCTCCTCCATCGCCTCGCTGCGCGGGCCCGGCTCGTACGGCGGCTCCAAGGCCTGGGTCAACACGTACACCTACGCCCTCGCGCAGCGCGTCGGCCCCGAGGGCATCACCGTGAACGCGGTCGCCCCCGGTTTCGTCGGCGACACGGAGTTTTTCGGCGCCCGCGCGACACCAGAGTTCGTCGCCTCCCGGGTCGGCCAGACCCTGACCGGCAAGCCGGGTCACCCCTCCGAGATCGCCGCCGCCGTCCGGTACGTGGCGTCACCGGAGGCGGCCTACCTGACGGGGCAACTGCTGCACATCAACGGGGGTGCGGCGCTGGGCCGTTAGGTCCTGTCCGGCGGATCAGGCCTGGGACGCCTGGACGGGCGGGCGCGGCGTCACGGTCACCTCCGGGATGGTGCCGCCGCAGCGCAGTACGACGTCGAGGACACGGAGGAACTCGTCGACGTCGAGCAGGGAACCCGTCAGATAGCCGCGCTGCCGCCAGACCGGGTAGACCTGCGCCGCGTACTCCCGGTCCCAGCCGTCGTTGAACCCGGTCCTGGAGTCCCCTTCCCCGCCCGCGCAGTCCCCGACCACGAACCGGGTGAAGCCCACGCTCGGGTGCTCTACGCGGAAGGCCTCGACGAGCTTCTCCAGGGCCGCCTTGCTCACGTGATAGGCGGCGAACCCGGGCCAGGACGGCGTGAGTGAGCCGCCGATGGAGGACAGGTAGGCGGCGACCCCGCCCGACTTCGTCAGATGCGGGAGCGCGGCGCTCGTGACCAGCGCCGCGCCGATCACATTGGTGTCCATGGCGCGGCGCCAGGCGTCGGCGTCGAGTTTCTCGACCGGGGCGAGGGGGCCGATGCCGGTGGCGTAGACGAGGGCGTCGATGCCGCCCAGCCCGGCGGCGGCCTCCTCGATCGCCGCCCGGCAGGACGACTCGTCGGTCACGTCACAGGCGACGGCGAGCGCGTCCGGGCCCGCCTCCTTCGCCGCGTCGACCAGCCGGTCGCGCCGGCGTGCCAGCAGGGCGACCTGGTCGCCGCGGCGCCCCAGGTCGACCCCTATGCACCGGCCCAGTCCACTCGACGCCCCGACTACGACAGCCTTCATGCCAGAACCTCATTCTCAGTATCCGACAATCCCCTTCCGCCGCTTCTATCACGAGTCGGGGCCGATGGGCAGACCCCCTGCAACGCCTCTCTACGCACTCGCGCGCAGATACCCCGAGTTCGCCACCTGGCCGAGGAACGTCAGCCGCGTGTCGGTCGCCATGTGCTTGTCGAAAGCCTCCTTGATACCGGGCCACTTGGGGTGTCCGAAGTCGTCGAGTACGACGATCCCGCCGGGTGCGACGATCCGCTCGGCCCACTCCAGGTCCGCGGCGACACCGGCGGCGGAGTGGTCACCGTCGACGATGATCACCCCGTAGGAACGGTCGGAGACCAGGGCGCGCACCTCGGGGTCCTCGGAGAAGCCCTGCTGGACGCGGGCCGCCGCACCGGCCGCGCCGACCAGCGCCAGATTGGCGCGCACCGCGGCGCCGCGCACGGGAGTGCCCGTCGGGTCGGCCCCCTCGGTGGTGCCGGGCTGCAACTGGAGGCCCGCGAGCGGGTCGACGATCGTCAGACGCGGGTCGCGTCCCGCGCGCTCCATCATCCGGATCAGGGCCGCGCCGAACATCCCGTACAGGGTGCCGATCTCGAGGATCTCGTCGTTCGGCGGGTCGAGCAGCGGGACGGCGGAGAGCTTGCCGCAGATGTTCATGGTGCCGCCGGCGATCCGGCCGACCCCGAGCGCCTCCAGAGCGATGAGCAGCCGGAACGCCTGGGCGATGTTCCGCTCCGCCCCGCTCTTGTCTCCGCTCACCTGCGCCAACTCCTCGATGGCGCGATCGAGATGGACCTGGGCCGGCATGCGCGACACGCCGCGCCCCGTCCCGTCGATCAGCAGTTCGAGGGGCCGCTGACGATTGCGCAGTGTCGCCAGCTCGCGCTGGAGTCCGCCTTCGGATCCGTCCCCGAGGGCGCGGCGGATCCGGCGATCGATGCGCTGATCGATGAGGTCGGCGATCGGACGCAGGGCGCGCCTGGCGGTCTTGGTGGTGAGTAACGCTCGCATGGCTCTTTGACCCTCGCAGGTATAGGAGAAGTGCTGCGTACGCGGGGGGACAGAAGGTGCGCACACCCTGATGACAACCGGCTGCGCAGTGGGGATCCAACGCCCAAAGGACGGTAAAGCGTAAACGTCCCACAGCCAAAACACAGCGAACGCCGGCCCCCTAAAGGGGAACGCGTGAATGATGCTTGGGCCACGAGAGGGTTACGTACGTCGTGATGTGCCGCGCCATCAGCTGAATGGCGGGTCAGGAGGGGGCGAGGGCCACGGAGCGGGGTCGCGCCGCGACACTCCGCGCCCGACGGATCTTCCTCGTAACGTGAAACTCTCTCCCGTCGCCCGCCTCCGCCTCATCAATCCCCCCTCATCCATCCCCCCTTATCCATCTCCCCCTCACCCGCCTCCCCTCATCCATCTCCCCCGACTCCACAAGGACCGTTCATGACGACCGTGACACTCCTGCACCCCGGCGCCATGGGCGCGGAGGTCGGCGCCCAGGCACGCCGCGCCGGGGCCCGGGTGCTCCATGTCCCCACAGGCCGCGGCTCCGCCAGCGTCGAGCGGGCCCGGAAGGCCGGCCTGGAGGCGGCCGAGTCACTCGGGTCCGCCGTGGCCGTCAGCGACTTGGTCCTGTCGGTCTGTCCACCGCACGCGGCGGAGGACGTCGCGCACGAGGTCCTCGGGCACGCTTTCCGCGGCATCTACGTGGAAGCGAACGCCATCAGCCCCGAACGGGCCCTCCGTATCGACGGAGCCTGCCGCGACCGCGGCATCGTCATGGTCGACGGCTCGATCATCGGAGCGCCTCCGGGGGCGGACAGCGCCCCGCGGCTCTACCTGAGCGGCGACCCGGAGGCTGTCGGCCGGGTGGCCGCGGTGTTCGAGGGCACCGCCGTACTCGCCCGACCGCTCGACGCCGGGGTCGGTGCCGCGTCGGCACTGAAGATGGCCTTCGCCTCCTTCCAGAAGTCCGCCCGCGCGCTGGCCGCCGTCTCTCACGCGCTCGCCACGCGTCACGGAGTGGATGCCGAACTGACCCTGGAGGCCGAGTCGATCACCTCCAGGATTCTCGCCGAGGTGGACTATCTGCCCAGCATCGCGGCCCGCGCCTGGCGCTGGGCCCCCGAGATGGAGGAGATCGCCGCCACCCTCCGCTCCACCGGCCTCCCGCCCGCCCTGGCCGAGGCCAGCGCCACGGTTCTGCGCCACTGGACCGCCGACAAGGACCGCTTCGACCTGCCCCTGGAGGAGGTACTCGCCCACCTCCACACGCCCGACGACCTGGACTGACGTCCGGTTCCGTCACTTCACCACCGCTCACCCCTCTCGCCCTGGTGCCGGGAATCCACCACAGGAGCCCAACGACGTCACGTGCGGGAAACCTTGACGATCACTGTCCCGGGTGCCACGATTCCGGCGCCGCCATGTTTACGTAAACATCGCCACCGACCCAGCCCCGGCCATGAGATCAGGCCTCGCCGTGCCGACCGATGTTTACGTAAACACAGCGTTCCGGTCGGTGGATCAGGGAGGAGCGGACGGATGGGTTCAGCGCCGCAGGCGAGGGTTCACGGCGGCTGGAGACCGTCGAGGTCGAGACGGCGCAAGAACCGCGCCTCGCACCTGCCTTGAGCACGCCAAGACCCACCCGCGCGGGCGACAGGACCGCCCCGCGCTCCCCCCACACCCTTCCCCACACCGGTCAAGCGCCACCGGCGAAGCACCACCGCACCACCGCTACAGCACCGGTCGTCACCGGGCCCACGACGGCGAGCCGACGCCCCCGCGTCCCGTCCGGCCCGGCGAACCTTCCGACGGCCGCCCAGCCCCGCGCAGGCTCCGCCGGGCGCTGAGCCGCAGTCACCTGAAAGGGCAAGTCGATGCGCAACACCCCCGCCAGAACCCGCCTCACGCCCCGCCTGCGCGCCGCCTTCGTGGCGCTCCTGATCGCCGGCACCAGTGGCACGGCCATCGCCGCGACCAGCGGCACGGCCGTCGCCGGCGGCCCCGTCCACGCCGCGCCGGGCAAGGACACGACCCAGTTCAAGGGCGTGAACTGGGCCGACCCGCGTGACAATTTCGCCGACGACCCGGTCGTACTGTCCGGCCTGTCGACCTCCGACAGCTACGCCCGGACCTACGCCAAGGCGAGCCGGATCATCTCGGCGTTCCGCGCGAACCTCGGCGCCAACACCGTCCGGCTGCCCATCAACCCGTACACGGTCAACGGCTCTTACTGGAAGTCCTACCGCGGGGTCATCGACGCCGCGTCGGACAAGGGCTTCAAGGTCATCGTCTCCTACTGGGAGGGCACGGGCGCCCGCAAGGACGGCTTCATCGACGACCCCGCCACCTTCTGGCCCATGTGGAACACGGTGGTCAAGACCTACAGGAACGACAAGCAGGTCTACTTCGAGCCGATGAACGAGCCCCACGGCTACACCGACACCGAGTGGGCCGACATCGCCGCGAAGTGGCTGGCCACCTACCCCTCCGTCCCGCGCGACCGGGTGTTCGTCAGCGGCGCCGGCTACAACGACCACGTCACCTCCGTCTGCGCCGACCCGCGCCTGAAGGGCACCTACCTCTCCCTGCACCACTACGGGTTCTGGAAGGACTACGCCACCTACGACCAGTGGGTGTCCGACCTCAAGGAGCGCATCGGTGACTGCGCGGGCCGTACCGTCGCCGACGAGTTCGGCGCCCCGATGACCACCGGCCTCGACTACAACAAGCCGGACGCCTCCAACAACTACGTCAACTACGTCCAGGCCGTCACCGACACCTTCCGCCAGCTGAAGATGGGCTCCGTCTACTGGCCCGGCCTGCGCACCGACGACACGTACTCCCTGCAGACCCTCACCGGCGACCCCGCCCGCCCGTGGCTCGCCACCACCAACCAGTCCGGCGCCGACCGCCTCGCCTGGGCCTGGGGCCGCGGGAAGCCCGTCCAGCCCTGACCCGGCCCCCGGGCCCGCCCGTCACCCGCGGGCCCGATCGGGCCGCTCCCGGCTCGAACTGACGTCACACCAGGGAACGGCGATTCCCCGGCCGTTCCCCCGGACGAGTGCAAAGAACGCGAAACGCACGACTGCGGCCCCCGGATCAGCTCCGGGGGCCGCAACCTTGTTGCTGACAAACCACGAGTGCGCAGGCGGCATCGTTTCTTCACGCGTAGCGCGGAGTGGGGCGGGTGGGACTCGAACCCACGGCCGACGGATTATGAGTCCGCTGCTCTAACCGGCTGAGCTACCGCCCCTTACGGCGCGTCGCGCACATGTGTGCGCGCCGTCTGCCGCAGCATAGCCGCTCATACGATCTCCTGCTTCGGATGGTCGGCAACGCATGACCATGAGGACTGCGGCGTGGCCTGCGCGGTTCCGCCGGACATGAAAAAGGACCCCTGAGGGGTCCTCTTCCGTTGCTCTCCCGACTGGACTCGAACCAGTAACCTGCCGGTTAACAGCCGGCTGCTCTGCCAATTGAGCTACAGGAGATCGAGCTCCCCCGACTGGACTCGAACCAGTAACCTGCCGGTTAACAGCCGGCTGCTCTGCCAATTGAGCTACGGAGGATTGCCTCGTTGCATCGAACGCACCTACCCGGGTATTCGCCAGGGGGCGTGCGCTCGCTGCGACACATACATTAGCGCAAGCAGGGGGGTGCTCCGCCAATCGGTTCCCCCCGCACCGATGCCGACGCAAGGGAAGGGTGGCCGCCATGCGCTACCGGCTCACATTCGTCGCCGGACTGGCTCTGGGTTACGTGCTCGGCACGCGCGCCGGGCGCGAGCGCTACGAGCAGCTGAAGAAGTCCGCGCGCCAGGTCGCGCAGAACCCCGCGGTGCGCAACACCGCCGAGACCGCCGCCCAGCAGGGGCGCGAGATCGCGGGCAAGGCGTTCCACACGGTCGGCGAGAAGGTGGGCGACCACGTCCCCGACTCGGTCACCGCCCGCGTCCGCTCGCTGCGCGAACGCAACACCAACGGCACCCGCGAGGACGACTGGGGCACCAGCAACACGTAAGGGCCCGCGAGAGGCGCGGGGAACCACCCGATCAGCCCCCACCTACCGAAAGCCGTACGACTCACGGCAGGCAGGGCCAGGGGATCCCTGGCGGGGCGGGCGAACGCGCCACCCCGTCCGACCTGCGCCCCGGCCCGTCGGGCACCCCGTGAGCCGGTCGCTACCACCCGGCCCGGCGCGCCCATCCCCCGCCGTACGGCAGAATTTCCGCCATGGGGATAGTCGCCGGGTTGGACAGTTCGCCCGATTTCACTCGTATCGTCGTCTGCGACACGGACACGGGAGCCGTGCTCAGGCAGGGATATGCCCCGCATCCGGTGGAAACCACCGAGGGCGGCGGCCGTCCTTCCGATGTCGATCCGCAGGCCTGGCTACTGTCCCTGGGCGAGGCGGCCGGCGGAGGGCTGCTCGAAGGCGTGCAGGCCATCGGCGTCTCCGCGCAGCAGAACGCGCTCGTACCGCTGGACACGCAGGGCAACACGGTGCGGCCGGCCATGGTCGGCGGTGACAAGCGCGCACAGGTCGCCGCCGCCGATCTCGTCGACGCGCTCGGCGGGCGCGAGGCATGGGCGCAGGCCGTGGGCCACGTACCGCAGGCCGCCCAGCCGGTGACCAAGCTGCGCTGGCTGAACAAGACCGAGCCCGACGCCGCGCTGCGCACCGCCGTACTGCTACAGGCGCACGACTGGCTGGTGTGGCAGTTGCTCGGGCGGCCGATGCGGCGGACCACGGACCGGGGCGGGGCCTCCGGGACCGGCTACTGGTCGGCGGCGACCGGCAACTACCGGCCGGATCTCGTCGAGCTCGCGCTCGGCCACCAGGCCACGCTGCCCGACGTGCTGGGCCCGTCCGAGGCGGCGGGGACGACACCCGAGGGGCTGCTGATCGCCGCGGGCACCGGAGAGACCATGGCGGCGGCCTTCGGGCTCGGCATCGGGCTCGGGGACGCGGTCGTGTCCCTCGGCGCCTCCGGGTCCGTGATGGCCGTACACCCCGAGGCGCTGGTCGACTCCTCCGGCATGATCACCTCACTGGCGGACGCGACCGGCATGCATCTGCCGGTGGTCACCACCCTCAACGCCGTACGGACCCTGCGCGGCGTCGTCGAACTGCTTGGCCTGCCCGACCTGGAGAGCCTGTCCGAGCTGGCGATGAAGTCCACGCCGGGCTCCCACGGGCTGGTCCTGCTGCCGTACCTGGAGGGCGAGCGGACCCCGAACCTGCCGCACACCGCCGGGACGCTCGCGGGACTGCGGCGCGAGTCGATGCGCCCCGAACACCTGGCGCGGGCCGCCTTCGAGGGCATGCTGTGCGGGCTCGCGGACGCGCTCGACGTGCTGCGCGGGCGCGGCGTGGACGTACGGCGGGTGTTCCTGCTCGGGGCGGCCGCCGAGCTGCCGGCCGTGCAGGCCGCGGCGCCCGCGCTGTTCGGCGTGCAGGTCGTCGTGCCCCAGCCGGCGGACTACGCGGCGCTGGGCGCGGCCCGTCAGGCGGCCTGGGCCCTCGGCGTCTCGCAGGGCACGCTCGACCCCCAGCTGCCACCCGTCTGGCAGGGTGCGGTCGCCCAGGTTCTGGAGCCCGGTGAGGAACTGGCCGTGGGTCAGGCCGTACGGCAGCAGTACGTGTCCGTACGGGAACAGACGCATCCGGGGGCGTTCCGGTCATAGGGGGCGGGAGGGGTGCGGACGCGTGTCACCGGTGGGCGTAGAGGCCGGCATGGGCCCTATGACGTACGTCTCAAGGTCCGGTTCCGGTCCGCTCTTGGTCCGCTCTTGGATTAATCGGTTGAGGTAACACGGGTGGAGTGTTCGACGATAGGGGGTGGTGCACCACCGACCGCACTGCCGTCGACGACTCCGAGAGAAGCCGCGTGCTCATACGACTGCTTCGGACCTACCTCAGTCCGTACAAGAAACCCATCGCTCTCCTCGTGCTGCTGCAGTTCCTGCAGACCTGCGCGACCCTGTATCTGCCGACCCTGAACGCACACATCATTGACAACGGTGTCGTCAAGGGAGACACGGGTTACATCCTGTCCTTCGGTGCCCTGATGATCGGGATCTCGCTGGTCCAGGTCGTCTGCAACATCGGCGCCGTCTACTACGGCGCCCGTACGGCGTCCTCCGTCGGCCGGGACATCCGGGCCGCCGTCTTCGACCGGGTGCAGTCCTTCTCCGCACGCGAGGTGGGCCACTTCGGGGCGCCCTCCCTGATCACCCGCACCACCAATGACGTCCAGCAGGTGCAGATGCTCGCCCTGATGACGTTCACCCTGCTGGTGTCGGCGCCGATCATGTGTGTGGGCGGCATCGTGCTGGCCCTCGGCCTGGACGTGCCGCTCTCCGCGGTCCTGGTCGCCGTGGTGCCGGTGCTCGGCATCGGAGTGACCCTGATCGTGCGCCGGCTGCGCCCGCTGTTCAGGACCATGCAGGTGCGTCTGGACACCGTGAACCGGGTGCTGCGCGAGCAGATCACCGGCAACCGCGTCATCCGCGCCTTCGTCCGGGACGACTACGAGAAGGACCGCTTCGAGTCCGCCAACGCCCAGCTGACCGAGGTGTCCCTCGGTACCGGCCGGATGCTCGCCCTGATGTTCCCGATGGTCATGACCGTCGTGAACCTCTCGTCGATCGCCGTGGTCTGGTTCGGCGCCCACCGCATCGCCAGCGGCGGCATGCAGATCGGCGACCTGACCGCGTTCCTCGCCTACCTCATGCAGATCGTGATGTCCGTGATGATGGCCACCTTCATGTTCATGATGGTGCCGCGCGCGGAGGTCTGCGCCGAGCGCATCGAAGAGGTCCTGGACACCTCGTCGAGCGTCGTGCCGCCGAGCGCGCCCGTCGTGGAGCTGCGGCGCCACGGCCACCTGGAGATCCGCGGCGCCGGGTTCCGCTACCCGGGTGCCGAGGAGCCCGTCCTGAAGTCCATCGACTTGGTGGCGCGGCCGGGTGAGACGACCGCCGTGATCGGGTCGACGGGCAGCGGCAAGTCGACGCTGCTCGGGCTCGTGCCCCGGCTCTTCGACGCCACCGACGGAGAAATCCTCGTCGACGGCGTGGACGTGTCGACCGTCGAGCCGAAGCTGCTCGCCAGGACGGTCGGGCTCGTCCCCCAGAAGCCGTACCTCTTCGCGGGGACGGTCGCCACCAACCTCCGGTACGGCAATCCGGACGCGACCGACGAGGAGCTGTGGCACGCGCTGGAGGTGGCACAGGCCAAGGGCTTCGTGGAGCGGCTGGAGAACGGCCTGGACTCGCCGATCGCGCAGGGCGGCACCAACGTCTCCGGCGGTCAGCGCCAGCGCCTCGCCATCGCCCGCACCCTCGTCCAGCGCCCCGAGATCTACCTCTTCGACGACTCCTTCTCCGCGCTCGACTACGCGACCGACGCGGCGCTGCGCGCGGCGCTCTCCCAGGAGACCGCCGAGGCGACCGTGGTGATCGTCGCCCAGCGGGTGTCGACCATTCGGGACGCCGACCGGATCGTGGTCCTCGACGAGGGCCGGGTGGTGGGCACGGGGCGTCACCACGAGCTCATGGCCGACAACGAGACCTATCGGGAGATCGTTCTCTCCCAGCTGACGGAAGCGGAGGCCGCCTGATGGCCGGGCCCATGGGACGCATGATGGCCGGGGGCGGCCCCGATCAGCGCTCGATGGATTTCAAGGTGTCCGGGAAAAGGCTCCTGGCCCAGTTCAAACCCGAGCGCGTCACCATGTACGGGATGCTGGTCGCCGTCGTCCTGAGCGTGGGGCTCTCGGTGGTCGGACCGAAGATCCTCGGCAAGGCCACCGACCTGGTCTTCGCGGGCATCATCGGGCGGCAGATGCCGGCCGGCGCCACCAAGGCCGAGGTCCTCGCCTCGATGCGCAAGCGTGGTGAGGGCGGCATGGCCGACATGCTCGCCGGGACGGACTTCACCCCCGGCAAGGGCATCGACTTCGGTGCCGTCGGAAACGTACTGCTGCTCGCGCTCTGTACGTTCCTGCTGGCCGGCCTGCTGATGGCGGTGGCGACGCGCCTGGTGAACCGGGCCGTCAACAAGACCGTCTACCACATGCGCGAGGACCTGCAGGCGAAGCTCTCGCGGCTGCCGCTGTCGTACTTCGACAAGCGCCAGCGCGGTGAGGTGCTCAGCCGCGCCACGAACGACATCGACAACATCCAGCAGACCCTGCAGCAGTCGATGGGTCAGTTGGTGAACTCCCTGCTGACCATCATCGGCGTGCTCGCGATGATGTTCTGGGTCTCGTGGCTGCTCGCGCTGGTCGCGCTCGTCACGGTCCCGCTCTCCTTCTTCGTCGCCACGCGCATCGGCAAGCGCTCGCAGCCGCACTTCGTGCAGCAGTGGCGCACCACCGGCAAGCTCAACGCCCACATCGAGGAGATGTACACCGGGCACACGCTGGTGAAGGTGTTCGGGCGGCAGGAGGAGTCGGCGGCGCAGTTCGCCGAGCAGAACGAGAAGTTGTACGAGGCCGGGTTCAAGGCGCAGTTCAACAGCGGGGTCATGCAGCCGCTGATGATGTTCGTGTCGAACCTGAACTATGTGCTGGTGGCGGTCGTCGGCGGTCTGCGCGTCGCGTCCGGTTCGCTGTCGATCGGCGACGTCCAGGCCTTCATCCAGTACTCCCGCCAGTTCTCGATGCCGCTGACGCAGGTCGCCTCGATGGCGAACCTCGTGCAGTCCGGTGTCGCGTCGGCGGAGCGGATCTTCGAACTCCTCGACGCGGAGGAGCAGGAGGCCGACCCGGTGCCGGCGGCGCGCCCCGACGAGCTGCGCGGGCGGGTGGCGCTGGAGAACGTGTCCTTCCGCTACGACCCCGAGAAGCCGCTCATCGAGGACCTGTCGCTGAAGGTCGAGCCGGGCCACACGGTGGCGATCGTCGGCCCGACCGGCGCCGGCAAGACCACGCTGGTGAACCTCCTGATGCGGTTCTACGACGTCACCGGCGGCCGGATCACCCTCGACGGGGTCGACATCGCGTCCATGTCCCGGGACGAACTCCGGGCCGGGATCGGGATGGTGCTCCAGGACACCTGGCTGTTCGGCGGCACGATCGCGGAGAACATCGCGTACGGGGCCTCGCGGGAGGTCACCCGCGGGGAGATCGAGGAGGCGGCGCGGGCCGCGCACGCGGACCGTTTCATCCGTACCCTCCCGGAGGGCTACGACACCGTCATCGACGACGAGGGTACGGGGGTCAGCGCGGGCGAGAAGCAGCTGATCACCATCGCGCGGGCGTTCCTGTCCGACCCGGTGATCCTCGTCCTCGACGAGGCGACCAGTTCTGTCGACACCCGTACGGAGGTGCTGATCCAGAAGGCGATGGCGAAGCTCGCGCACGGGCGGACGTCGTTCGTGATCGCCCACCGGCTCTCCACGATCCGGGACGCGGACACCATCCTGGTGATGGAGAACGGGTCGATCGTCGAGCAGGGCGCGCATGCGGAACTGTTGGCTGCCGACGGTGCGTACGCGCGCCTCTACAAGGCCCAGTTCGCCCAGGCGGTGGCCGAGGTCGACTAGCGGGTGTGGGTGGGTGGGTGCGGGGAGGTGCTTCCTCGCCCCCGCCGCCCCTACCCGTCCCATCCTCCCGGGGCTCCGCCCCAGACCCCGGAGGGTGGTCTTTCGACTGCGGCCCGGTGGGGGCTGGTCGCGCAGTTCCCCGCGCCCCCAAGAGCCTTCAGCCCGTCCGGCGTTCGAGGACGAGGCCGTTCAGGCCGATCGGGGGGTCTGGGGGCGCAGCCCCCGGGGATGGGACGGGTAGGGGCGGCGGGGGCGAGAGACGTCGGGTCAGTCCAGGTAGCCGCGGAGTTGGTCCGCGAACGCGTGGTCCCTCAGTTTGTTGAGGGTTTTGGACTCGATCTGGCGGATGCGTTCGCGGGTGACGCCGAAGATGCGGCCTATTTCCTCGAGCGTGCGGGGACGGCCGTCGGCGAGCCCGTACCGGAGCTGGACGACCTTGCGTTCACGCTCGCCGAGCGTGGAAAGCACCGCTTCCAGGTGTTCCCGCAGGAGCAGGAACGCGGCGGACTCCACCGGCGACGTCGCGTCACCGTCCTCGATCAGGTCGCCGAGCGCCACGTCGTCCTCCTCCCCCACCGGCGCGTGCAACGACACCGGCTCCTGGGCAAGACGCAGCACCTCACTCACCCGCTCACCGGGAAGGTCGAGGTGCGCGGCGACCTCGTCCGGCGTCGGTTCGTAGCCGCGCTCCTGCAGCATCCGCCGCTGGACCCGCACGACCCGGTTGATCAACTCGACCACATGGACGGGGACCCGGATCGTACGGGCCTGATCGGCCAGCGCCCGCGACATGGCCTGCCGGATCCACCAGGTCGCGTACGTCGAGAACTTGTACCCACGGGCGTAGTCGAACTTCTCCACCGCCCTGATCAGACCGAGGTTCCCCTCCTGGACCAGGTCGAGCATGGTGAGCCCGCGGCCCACATAGCGTTTGGCGACCGAGACGACCAGGCGCAGGTTCGCCTCGATGAGGCGGCGCTTGGCCATGCGGCCCATGACGACGAGTTTGTCGAGGTCGAGGGCGAGCTGACTGTCCAGGTCGGGGGCGAGGCGGAGCTTCTCCTCGGCGAAGAGTCCGGCCTCGACGCGACGGGCGAGTTCGACCTCCTCCGCCGCGGTGAGCAGCGGAATGCGCCCGATCTCGCGCAGGTACTGGCGGAACAGGTCCGAGGAGGGGCCTCCGGTGTCCGTACTGCGTCCTCGGGGCGGTTCGACGGGTTCCGGGACCTCGGCCTCGGTTTCGACCTCCACGGGCTCGGCCTCGGCCTCGACGGCGTCCGCCGCCGGCCCGTCCGGCTCCGTCTCGGGGTGGTGCGCGGCACCCCTCTGCGGGGGCACCGCCGTGACGGCGTCGGGCTCGGCGTCCGTATCCGTGTCCGTGAGGTTGTCGGTCTGTGTGAGGGTCTGGGTCTGCACGGGGGCGACCTCCAGGAATGTCGCTGCTGAGGCGTGCGGCAGCGGTACGTCGGGGATGGGGTCGACGGCCTCGCCGCTGTCCATCCCGTAGTCGTTTGGCGGAACCGCGGGAATCGGAAACCCGTCGCGTGCGGGTCGGCCGCGCTCCGAGGACTCAGGCACCGGAACCCAGTGTGGAGTACGACACATCGCCGCCACGAGGGGCGTGCGGTGACTTTTTGCTTCCGGTCCGTGACCCGGTGGTTACCGTGCCGTCCGAGTGCGCAGCTCAGCGCGCGCGAAACCGATTGAAGGGCGTACGGGATTGGCATGTGCGCCGGGCCCATCCGGGCAGGGCGGCCTCAGAGCGCCTCCGCGCCCCGCTCGCGCAGCGCCTGTCCGTACTGCTGGAGCACCCACAACTCGTTCTGCACGGCCGCCAGCTGGGCCGGGTCGCCGTGGGCGCTCGCGCGGGCCAGGGCACCCTGGACGTCCACGACGCGGCGCTCGACGGCGCGGCGGCGGACCATGACGAGCTGGTCGCCCGCGTAGGTCTCGTCGACGGTCTTGCGCATGATCGCCTCGACGGCCAGCTCGGTGACCATGGAGCGGACCACGTCGTCCGGGGCGGCCTCGCGGACCCGGACCAGATACTCCTGGGGGTCCTGCGTGCCGTACTCGGCACCGCCCGACTCCATGATCGCCAGGCGTACGGCGGCGTAGGGCGCGGCGGTGAACTCGTCGATCCCGTAGGCGTCGAAGGCCGGGGAGACCAGCTCGGGCCGCTGGAGGGCGAGCTTGAGCAGCTCGCGCTCGGTGGCGTAGACGGGGTTGCGGAGGTTGAGCGCCGGGCCGCCCGCGGACGTCCGGACCGTGGCGTACGTCTGCTGGGGGCGCTGCCCGTCGGCGGGGGCCGGGCCCCTGCCGCCGCGGTCGCGGGCCCAACGGGCCAGCTGGGCCACCCGCTTGACCACGAACTGGGTGTCGAGGATGCCGAGCATGCCGGCGAGCTGCACGGCGACCTCGTGCTGGGCGCCGCTGTTCTTGATGCGGGCGACGATGGGCGCCGCCTCGTCCAGGGCCGCCGCGCGCCCCGCCGGGGTCTCCAGGTCGTAGCGCAGGATGATCTGGCGCAGGGCGAACTCGAAGAGGGGCGTGCGGGGTTCGACGAGGTCGGCGACCGCCTCGTCGCCCTTGGCGAGGCGCAGGTCGCAGGGGTCCATGCCGTCCGGCGCGATGGCGATGTACGTCTCGGCGGCGAACTTCTGGTCGTCCTCGAAGGCGCGCAGGGCGGCCTTCTGGCCCGCCGCGTCGCCGTCGAAGGTGAAGATCACGCGGGCCGAGCCGTTGTCCATCAGGAGGCGTCTGAGGATCTTGATGTGGTCGCTGCCGAACGCGGTGCCGCAGGTCGCGATCGCGGTGGTGATGCCGGCCAGGTGGCAGGCCATGACGTCGGTGTAGCCCTCGACGACGACCGCGCGGCTGGCCTTGGCGATGTCCTTCTTGGCGAGGTCGATGCCGTAGAGGACCTGGGACTTCCGGTAGATCGCGGTGTCGGGCGTGTTCAGGTACTTCGGGCCGTTGTCCGCCTCGTAGAGCTTGCGCGCGCCGAAGCCGACGACCTCGCCGCCGATGTCGCGGATCGGCCACATCAGGCGGCCGCGGAAGCGGTCGATGGGGCCCCGGCGGCCCTCCTGGGAGAGGCCGGAGAGGAGCAGCTCCTTGTCGGTGAAGCCCTTGCCGCGCAGATGGCGGGTGAGGTGGTCCCAGCCCTGGGGGCTGTAACCGACGCCGAAGTGCGCGGCGGCGGCCTGGTCGAACCCGCGCTCGGCGAGGAACTTGCGGCCCGCGTCGGCCTCGGGGCTGATATCGAGCTGCTCCACGTAGTACTGCGCGGCGATCTTGTGCGCCTCGACCAGGCGGATCCGCTCGCCTCGCTGGTGGGAGGGGTTGTACCCGCCCTCCTCGTAGCGCAGGGTGATGCCGGCCTGTCCGGCGAGGCGCTCGACGGCCTCGGAGAAGGTGAGGTGGTCGACCTTCATCACGAACGTGATGGTGTCGCCGCCCTCCTGGCAGCCGAAGCAGTGGAAGAGACCCTTGCTGGGGCTGACCTGGAAGGACGGGGACTTCTCGTCGTGGAAGGGGCACAGACCCTTGAGGTTTCCGCCGCCCGCGTTGCGCAGCTGGAGGTACTCGGACACGACGGCGTCGATCGGGACCGCGTCCCGAACCGCCTTCACGTCCTCGTCGTTGATCCTTCCAGCCACGAGGTGATTCTACGGGGCCGGACTGACACTCCTGGGGCGAGGCGAACGCCCCGGCCGGGGGTCCGGGGGTTGCCCCCCGGGGAATCGCAGCCGGGGGTGGTGTGACAGTCGATGGCCGCCGTTCGTCGCAGGGACCTCTGATCGGTCAGGGGACAAGGCTCTCCAGCGGTACGTGCGGGTTCGCCAGCGCCTCGGTGTCCACCTGGGCCCGGGACCGGATCAGTCGCTGGATGGGTTCCGTGACGTCCCACACATTCACGTTCATCCCGGCCAGCACCCGCCCGTCCTTCACCCAGAAGGCGATGAACTGGCGCTTGCCCGCGTCGCCCCGGATCACCACTTCGTCGTACGTCCCCGAGGGCGCCCAGCCCGAGTACTCGAGCCCGACGTCGTACTGGTCGGAGAAGAAATAGGGCACACGGTCGTACGTCGTCTCGCGGCCCAGCATCGCGCGGGCCGCCGCCGGTCCGCCGTTGAGGGCGTTGGCCCAGTGTTCGACGCGCAGCCGGGTGTCGAAGAGGGCGTGCGGGAAGGAGGCGACGTCACCGGCGGCGTAGATGTCGGGGTCGGAGGTGCGCAGGCGGTCGTCGACCGCGATACCGCCGCCGTGCGCGCGGTCGGCGATCTCCAGGCCCGCGGCCTCGGCGAGGCCGATGCGCGGCGCCGCCCCGATGGCCGCGAGTACGTCGTGGGCCGGGTGCTCCTCACCGTCGTCGGTGCGGGCGGCGAGCACCATGCCGTCCTGGCCGACGATCTCGGTGAGCCGGACGCCGAAGCGGAAGCGGACGCCGTGCTCGCGGTGCAGCTCGGCGAAGAGCTGGCCCAGCTCGGGGCCGAAGACCGCGTGCAGCGGGGTCGGCCCGTGCTCGACGACGGTGACCTCGGCGCCGTACTCGCGGGCCGCCGCCGCGACCTCCAGGCCGATCCAGCCCGCGCCCGCGATCACGATGTGGCCGTTGTCACGGCCGAGCGCGGCCAGGACGCCCTTGAGGCGTTCGGCGTGGGCGAGGCGGCGCAGGTGGTGGACGCCCGCGAGGTCCGTCCCGGGGATGTCGAGGCGGCGCGGCTCGGCGCCGGTCGCCAGGAGCAGCTTGTCGTAGTGGACGAGGGTGCCGTCGTCGCCGAAGCGGACGGTCTTCGCCGTGCGGTCGATGGCGTCGACGGTCTGGCCGAGGTGCAGCTCCACGTCGTTCTGCGCGTACCAGGCGGGTTCGTGCACGAAGACGCTGTCCCGCTCCTCCTTGCCGAGCAGATAGCCCTTGGAGAGCGGCGGGCGCTCGTAGGGGTGGTCACGTTCGTCGCAGATCAGTATCACGCGGCCGGTGAAACCCTCCGCTCGGAGCGTCTCGGCCGCCTTGGCGCCGGCCAGGCCTCCTCCGACGATGACGAATGTCTGATCCGCGTCGACCACTTGATGCCTCCTCGTAACGTTGTCGCCAAGCGAGCGTCCCGCACGCAGCGTGATGCGGGAAGAGGGTGTGGCCCGATCAGGCCACTCAGGGTCACACTCCGCCGCCGCCTGTGGGGCGGGTGGTGAACCTGAGATGCAGTGAACGTGCCGAGGCGTCGGTGAGCGAGGCAATCTGGTCGACGATCACCCGCTTGCGCGCGCGATCGTCCCCGGCCTCGTCGAACAGCGCCCGGAACTGCGGGTCAAGACCGTCCGGGGCGCGGGCGGTGAGGGCCTCGGCCAGCTCGGCGACGACGATCCGCTGATCGGCGCGCAGCCGCTCCTGCTCGGCACGCTGCATGACGTACCGGTCGGCGACGGCCTTGAGGACGGCGCACTCGTGGCGGGCGGCGCGCGGGACGACCAGCTCCGCCGCGTACCGGGTGAGGCGGCCGGCGCCGTACCGCGCGCGGGTCGCGCCCTCGGCGGCCAGGCAGAAGCGGCCGATGAGCTGGCTGGTGGCGTCCTTCAACCGGGCCTGCGCGACGGCCGATCCGTCGTACCCGTGCGGCCACCACTCCTGCTCCAGGAGCCGGTCGAGGGCCTCGGAGAGCTCGGTCGGGTCGGTGTCTGCGGACACGTACCGGCCGATGGCGACCTTGAAGATCTCCTCACGCTCCGGTTCGGCGTGCAGGCAGTTGGGGTCGATGTGGCCGGCGTGCAGTCCGTCCTCGACGTCGTGCACCGAGTACGCCACGTCGTCGGACCAGTCCATGACCTGGGCCTCGAAGCACGTACGGGTGCCGGGGGCGCCCTTGCGGATCCAGTCGAAGACCGGCCGGTCGTCCTCGTAGGCCCCGAACTTCGGCGAGGCGGGGTCGGTGGGGTGGGCGCCGCGCGGCCAGGGGTACTTGGTGGCGGCGTCGAGGGCGGCGCGGGTGAGGTTCAGTCCCACGCTGACGAGTTCGCCCCCCGCCGCGGCGGCGGCCGATGTCACAGCGTCCGAGCGGACGAAGCGCTTGGGCTCGATCCTGGTCAGCAGGCGCAGCGACTGCGCGTTGCCCTCGAAGCCGCCGCAGTCCTCCGCGAACTCGTTCAGCGCCTGTTCGCCGTTGTGCCCGAAGGGCGGGTGGCCGAGGTCGTGGGAGAGGCAGGCCGCCTCGACGAGGTCGGGGTCGCAGCCGAGGGCGGCGCCGAGCTCGCGGCCGACCTGGGCGCACTCCAGGGAGTGGGTGAGGCGGGTGCGGGCGCTGGCGTCCCAGGCCTGACTGCGGGTCCCCGGGGTGACGACCTGGGTCTTGCCCGCGAGGCGGCGCAGCGCGGAGGAGTGCAGCACGCGTGCGCGGTCGCGCTGGAAGGCGGTGCGGCCGGGACGCTTGTCGGGTTCTACGGCCCAGCGCTCGACTGACGTCGGGTCGTACTCGTCGGAGAGGGGTGCGGTGCCGTCCATGTACCCGACAGTAAACGCAGGCAGTGACAAACGGGGCGCGGCCTACCGCCGGGAGGCGTGGATCAGGCCGAGGCCAGCTCGCGTTCCGGGGCCGGTTCGGGGGTCGCCACGGCCTGGTCGTAGCGGTGCAGGACCAGGCGGGCCATCGCGGCGTGGGTGCCCAGCGGAGCGGCGGCGATCCAGGGGGCGGCCGCGGCGCACTCGGTGGCGAAGCGGCCGGGCGCGGTGAAGTAGGAGGCGACGGCGATGCGGTGGCGGCCACGCGCGGCCAGGGCGCGCACGGCGGCGGCGACGGTGGGCGCGGCGGCGGAGGCGTACGCGGGGACGACGGGCACGCCGAGGCGTTCGGCCAGCAGTTGGGCGGTGCGGCGGGTGTCGGTGATCGACTCCGGGTCGCGCGAGCCCGCGGCGGCGAGCACGACCCCGCCGGCACGCCGGGCCGCGTCGCTCATCCCGGTCCGCCAGCCGGCCTCGACGAGCCGTGCGTACAGCGTCTCGACGAGCAGGGGATGCGGGCCGAGCGGGGCGGCGATACGGGCCCGCAGTCCCGGGATTGCGGCCGCGGCCTCGGGGATGTCCCGCTTGACGTGGTAGCCGCGGCTGAGCAGCAGCGGCACGAGAACGGCACCGTCGGCGCCGTCGCCGGTGTCGAGGGAGGCGAGCGTGTCGGCCAGCAGCGGTTCGTTGAGCTCGATGTGACCGAGGTGCACGGACAGGTGCGGGCGCAGCTCGCGGACGCGCTCGATCAGGGTGCGTACGGTGCTCAGCGCGCGCGGGTCGCGGCTGCCGTGCGCGACGAGGACGAGCGGCGGCGGCGCGGGGCGGCGGGTCCCGTTCAGCGAGACGAGGCTGAGCTGACTGCCGAGCTGACTGGTGATCGCGTTCATGAGTTGCGCCGTACTGTCGAGGTGGGCGCCACCGAGCGGCTGCCCGCCGGTGGGGGTCCCCCCGCTCGGGCGGAGCCGAGCGTGGGAGAGGGTCCTGGACTCGTCGTGAGAGGGTTTCGACGCCGTCATGAACCGATGGTGACGGTACGAGGTTGCCGCGCGGTTGCACGGGCGTGTCAGGTGTTTTCCGGGGGTTCACGGCCCGGTGCGGTGGCGGTGTGAGCGCCTCCCACCTGCGGTTGCGTGGCGCCGAGTGAGCCCGGTCACGGTACCCGGGCGAACCGAACGGTCTTACGCTGCGTCCCCATCTGTCGAATACCGACGCGATCGGACGCCACCGGGGGGGACGAACAACCATGCCGCGCCTGCCGCACCCGAGAATCCTCAGACCGCGGCTGCCCCGCCTGCCACGCACCCGCGCCGGGCAGCGGCGGGCCGTGCAGACGGTCATGCTGTTGTGCGTGCTGGCGCTGCTTCCGGTGACCTGGCTGTACGTGAGCACGGCCGACGGGCTGCGCACGACGGCCGACGCGCCGCGCACCGAGGTCGCGGTGGTGTTCGGGGCCGGGCTGTGGAACGGCGAGCCGTCCCCGTACCTCGCGCACCGGCTGGACGCGGCGGCGAAGCTGTACCGGGCCGGGCGGATCGAGGCCGTGCTCGTCACCGGGGACAACAGCCGCAAGGACTACGACGAACCGGACGCGATGCGGGCCTATCTGACGAAGCGTGGGGTGCCGGACCGGCGGATCGTCAGCGACTACGCCGGGTTCGACACCTGGGACTCCTGCGTGCGGGCCCGGAAGATCTTCGGCGTCCACGAGGCCGTGCTGATCAGCCAGACCTTCCACATCCGGCGGGCCGTCGCGCTGTGCCGGGCGGCGGGCGTGCGGTCGTACGGCATCGGGGTCGACGCCACCCACGACGTCACCTGGTACTACGGGGGCACCCGCGAGGTGTTCGCGGCGGGCAAGGCCCTGCTGGACGCGGTGTTCAAGCCCGATCCGCAGTTCCTGGGGCCGAAGGAGCCGGGGGTGGCGCGGGCCCTCGCTGCGGCGCGGAAGTGAGGACGGTCATCGATCCCGCCGGTCTGACGCCCGCGGAGCGCCGTGTCTGGGAGGCCTTTCCGCTCGGTGAGGGCGTCGACTTCCGCGAGGAACCCGCCTCCGCCTCCTCCACCGACCCCGGCGGGAACCCCGCCGACGACCCCGCGGCCGGCGCCTCCTGGGGCCCCGAGCGGACCGTGCGCGCCGAGGTGCTGCGGGCGCTGATGATCGACGGACCGGCGCACGACGGCGAGATAGCCGGCCTGAAGCTCACCGGCGGGCGCCACCCGCTCCCTGAACCGCCAGTAGCCTCCGGCCCGGCCTTTGTACGGTGAACGACTCCTGGGAATACGCCCGTTGGCAGGTGCCCCTGGCACTAGCATGAACCCCTGCCAACCACCGTGCCGTGGCTGTGGGCCGGTGCGGGAACGACTCGGCGGCGGGGGATCGCGTGACGCAGGAGTTCAGCTACCGCTGGGGCCATTCCGCACTCACCGCCGATTTCGATCTGGACGGCCGCACACCCCGCCTGGTCCGGCTGACCGTGCCCGGTGAACCGGAACCCAAGAACGCCGCCGAGGCCGCCGGGGCCGCGCTGCCGCTCGTCGACGTGACCCTCCTCGGACAGGGCACCGGCTGGTCCGGGCCGCACTTCACCGGTACGGCGCTCGGGCAGCACCTGACCCACCGCGCCCACCATGCGGCGTACGGCGACGGCTGGCACCACCTCACCGTCCAACTCCGGGACAGGCGGGGCGGTCTGACCGTCTTCGTCGAGTACTCCTCACCGGACGCGGTGCCCGTGCTGCGTGCCCGCGTCCGACTCCGCAACGACGGCGACACGCCCGTCACCGTGCGCTCCGTGGGCAGTCTGCTGCTGGGCGCGCTGCCTTCACCCGACGTACTCGACGTGCACCGGGCGCGCAACGACTGGCGTGCCGAATGCCGTTGGTACGCCGAGGAGTTGCGGGAGTCCGTGCCCGACGTCGGCCGGGCGTTCCACGGGCACGACGGGCGGGCCGGGTTGCGGCTCGCCGGGCGCGGGAGCCGGCCCACCGACGGGCATCTGGCGATGGGCGCGCTCACCGACCGCACCGACGGGCGCTGCTGGCTCTGGCAGATCGAGTCCGCCGCGAGCTGGCTGTGGGAGGCGGGCGAGGCGGACCACCACACGTACCTCTCCCTGAGCGGTCCGACCGCGGACGACCACCAATGGCGTCACGTCCTGTCCCCCGGCGCGGAGTTCGTCTCCGAGTACGCGGCCCTCGCGCTCGGCGACGGCTTCGAGGGAGCGCTCACCGCGCTGACCGACTACCGCCGCCGGATCCGTCGCCCGCACCCCGACCACGACCGGCTCCCCGTCGTCTTCGACGACCGCATGAACACCCTCATGGGCGACCCGACCACCGAGAGGCTGCTGCCGCTGATCGACGCGGCGGCCGAGGCGGGCGCGGAGTACTTCTGCGTCGACGCCGGGTGGTACGACGACGAGGGCGGGGACGGGGACACGGGCGGGGACATGGGCGGGGACATGGGCGGGGACGGCGGCGGAGACGGCGGCGGGAGCTGGCGGGACAGTGTCGGCGCCTTGCTGCCGTCGGCGCGGCGCTTCCCCGGCCCCGGCGGCCTCCACGCCGTGCTCGGCCGGATCCGGGAGCGCGGGATGGTGCCGGGGCTGTGGCTGGAACCGGAGGTGATCGGCGTCCGCAGTCCGCTCGCCACCGAGCTGCCGGACGAGGCCTTCCTTCGCCACGAAGGCGGTGCGCGCGTCACCGAACAGGACCGCCACCAGCTGGACCTGACGCATCCGGCCGCCCGCGCGCACCTCGACCGGACGGTCGACCGGCTCGTCGGCGAGTGGGGCGTGGGCTGTCTCCAGCTCGACCACCACATCACCACCTCCGCGCCCGGGCTCCTCGACCGCACGCGCGCCTGGCTGTCCTGGCTGTCGGCCGTCCTGGACCGCCACCCGGGGCTGGTCGTCGAGAACCGCGGTTCGGGCGGCCTGCGCATGGACGGCGCGTCACTGGCCGTGGCCCAGCTCCAGTCCACCTCCGACCAGCAGGACCCGCTGCGCTACCCGCCCATCGCGGCCGCCGCGCCGACCGCGGTGCCGCCCGAGCAGGGGGCCGTGTGGGCGTACCCGCAGCCGGAGTTCACGGACGAGGAGATCGTCTTCACCCTCGGCTCGGCACTGTTGGGGCGGGTTCACCTCTCCGGGCGTCTGGACCGCATGACACCGCACCAACTGAGCCTCGTGCAGGAGGCGTTGGTGACGTACAAGGCCGTCCGGGGCGATCTGTGCCAGTCGGTGCCGCTCTGGCCGCTGGGGCTGCCGGGGTGGCGGGACGCGTGGGTGGCGCTGGGGATGCGGGTGCCGTTCCTCGACACCACGTATGTGCTGGTGTGGCGCAGGGCGGGCGAGGGTCCCGAAGTCGCCCTGCCTGTGGCGCACTTGGCGGGGCGGGAGGTGCGGGTCGACGTACTGCACGGGTCGGCGGGGCCGGTGGTGTGGGACGGGTCGGCGCTGCGGGTGACGTTGCCGCAGGCTCCGGCGGTGCTGCTGACGCGGCTCACCGTGTAGCGGTCACCTGGGCGAGGGCGTTCCTCCTGTCTCCCGGGACACGTGCGGCGGGACCGAGGCGTTCGTCCGGGGCGAGGAGTCGGTGCCGGCCGGGGACGAGGGGTTCGCCGGGGATGGGGAGTTCGTCGGGGACGAGGGGTTCGCCGGGGATGGGGAGTTCGTCGGGGACAGGGAGTTCGAGGGACTCGACGAGCACGAGTTGATCCCGAGCCCCAGAGCGGCCCCCGCACCCGCGCCGCCCAGCGCGAGGAGACGGCGCCGGGTGATGCCGCTGTCGGTCATGGCGGGACCCTAGGCCCTGGGCGCGGCCGTGGGGGCGCGCGGAGTCACGCGGACTCGCCACCCGCACGAGTGGGCTCCTCAAGGACAGGTGCGCCCGTGCCCTCGAGGACGGACGTGCCAGTCCCCGCCCTCGATGAGCGTGCCGCCGGCCCGCAGCCGCGCGGCGACGGCGGGGGCGGCCACGTACACCCAGGCCCGTACGGCCGTGCCGTCCGCGCGGGTCACCTCCCGCGCCACCCGCTCGTACAGGTTGCGGGGGTCGCCCGGCACATACTCCTCCAGCCGGTCGAGCGCGCCGAGCAACTGCCCGTACGCCTCCGGGAGCGCGGTGACCAACTCCCCGCGCACGACACCTCCGGGCTCCTCGACGGCGTACGGATATCCGGGCCCTTCGTACAGCACGGCTCCTCGCATCCGTCCGGGCTCCTCCGACTCCGTACGTCCGCGGAGGAACAGGTCGTGGTTGTGCCCGCCGGGGCGCAGGGTGCCGTAGACGAAGAAGGGGACGGTCACTCGGCGGTCTCCTCCGCCACGCTCTCCTCCGCCACGCTCTCCTCCTCCATGGTCTCCTCCGCCACGCTCTCCTCCTCCATGCTCTCCTCCGCCACGGTCTCCTCCTCGACCCACCGCAGATAGTCCGCGCTCCCCCTGACGACGGGCGTCGCGATGATCTCGGGGGTGTCGTAGTCGTGCGCCGCGAGGAGATACGCCTCCAGCGCGTCGTACCGCGCACCCGTCGTCTTGAACAGCACCTGCCACTCGCTCGCCGTCTCCACCGCCCCCTTCCACCGGTAGACGGACGTCACCGGCCCGGTGATCTGCGCGCATGCCGCGGCCCGTGCCTCGACCGCGCCGCATGCGAGCGCCTCCGCCTTCTCGGGGGCGTCGGTCGTGGTCAGCACGGTCAGCCAGGCAGCCGTCCCAGCGGCCGTCCCAGCGGCCGTTCCGGTGCCCACCCCGGCGGCCATCTCCATGATCGTCTCCTTTCGTGAGGGTGCAGAAACGATTCTCGCCGCACCTCGCGCACATCACGCACGCGCTATGGACATGACATGTCATGGACCTTTAACTCTGATTCGACATCAGCGCCCCCACGCGTCTGAGCGCCCCTCCCCGAGGAGACCGATGAGTCGGATCCGAATACGGCAGACCCGAGGTACCCGACCGCACACCCGACGCTCCCGCCTGGCCGCGGCCGGTGTGGCCGCGGCCGCCACCGCCCTGCTGGCGGCCGCGCTTACCCCCACCGCGGGCGCCGTCGGCCGGCCCAGCCGCGCCACCGCGATCGACAACGCCGCCGCGGCCCTGGTGAAGGAGGCCGCCCGGCTGGGCCTGACCTCCGCCGAGGGCACCAGCGTCCGTGACGTGGTCGTCGACGCGAACGGCGGCCAGCATGTGCGCTACGACCGTACGTACCGGGACCTGCCGGTCCTGGGCGGCGACTTCGTGGTGCACCTCGCCCCTGACGGCTCCTACCGCGGCGCGAACCGGGCCACCTCCCGCGACCTCTCCGTCCCCACCACCAGGCCCGCGCTCGCCGCCCCCGAGGCCGCCGACCTGGCCACCGCCGCGCTGCGCGCCGCGCACCTCGGCGAGACGCTGAAGAAGGTGACGGCCAAGCCCCAGCTCGTCGTGGACGCCCTGCACGGCGCGCCCCGGCTGGCCTGGCGCACCAACGCGGTGGGCCAGGACTCGCTGGGCAACCCGGTCGCCCGCACGGTGCTGACCGACGCCCGCACCGGCCGGCAGATCGACGCGTGGGACAGCATCGAGACGGCGACGGGTGACGGTCAGTCCCTCTACAGCGGCACGGTCCCGCTGGAGACCACGCTCTCCGGATCGACGTACCAGCTCAAGGACCCGACGCGCGGGAACACGTACACGGGCGACGCGGCGAACAAGACGGACCTGTGCATCTTCGGGGTCTGCGTCAGCCGCGCTCCGGCGACCCTCTTCACGGACGCCGACAACCACTGGGGAACCGGGGCGGCTTCGGACCGTTCCTCGGCCGCGGTCGACGCCCAGTACGGCACGAACGAGACCTGGGACTACTACAAGAACGTCCACGGCCGCACCGGCATCGCGGGCGACGGCAAGGGCTCGTTCAACCGCGTCCACTACGGCAACAACTACAACAACGCGTTCTGGGACGACAGTTGCTTCTGCATGACATACGGGGACGGTGACGGGACCACGCTCGGGCCGCTGGTCGCGCTCGACGTGGCCGGTCACGAGATGTCCCACGGTGTCACGTCGAAGACGGCGGCGCTGACGTACTCGGGAGAGTCCGGCGGTCTGAACGAGGCGACCTCCGACATCTTCGGCACACTGGTGGAGTTCTACGCGCACAACTCCACCGACCCCGGGGACTATCTGATCGGCGAGAAGATCGTCCGCTCCGGCTTCGGCAAGGCGGCCCTGCGGTTCATGGACCAGCCCTCCAAGGACGGCAACTCGGCGAACTGCTGGAGCTCCTCGGTCGGCAATCTCGACGTCCACTACTCGTCCGGTGTCGCGAACCACTTCGCGTACCTGCTCGCCGAAGGCAGCGGCGCGAAGACCATCAACGGGGTCAGCTACAACTCCCCCACCTGCAACAACTCGACGGTCACCGGCATCGGCCGGGACAAGCTCGGTGCGATCTGGTACCGCGCGCTGACGGTCTACATGACGTCCTCGACGAACTACGCGGGCGCGCGGACGGCGACGCTGAACGCGGCGAAGGACCTGTACGGGGCCGGGAGCACGGAGTACAACGCGGTGGCGGCGGCCTGGTCCGCGGTGTCCGTGAGCTGAACGTCGGGCGCCCGGCAGGGCCTCGACCGGCAGCCCCGGCGCGTGCGGCACACGCTCGCGCCGGGGCAGCGGGAGCGGTCGGGGAAAGGCTCAACCATCCTTGAGGTCAAGGCACCTCCCACCCGCCCCCGTCACCCGTTCGCACCCCCTCCCTGCGCTCTTCGGGCTCTTTGCCGCGACACACCAGCCGTACGCCGCTGACCTGCGGGAACGCCATCGATCCGGTCCCTCGGACACTCCCGCCCCGCGCCCTTGCCCAGCATTTGTGACGCTCTGTCAGGAAGCGGACCGAGCCGACTGCCACTTACCTCGGAAGGGCAGGGGCACGACCGACACAGCGGCACTTGGGGGTGCCGCCGGCCGCGCCCCCTCGGAGGAGCACAGCCATGCGACGCACAGCCCGTCTGCTGACCGGTACCGCGCTCGCCGTCGCCGCGGTGGGCCTCGCCACCGCGCCCGCGTACGGCGGGTCCACGGAGAGCCTGGAGGTGTTTCCCTCCACCGTCATCCCGGGTACCGACGTCACCGTCAACACGGCGGCGTGCGGCGCGGACGGCACCGCCACGGGTGACGCCAGCGCGGTCGGCGCGGGCATCTTCATGCTCGCCGCCAGCGCCCACGAACAGGACGCGATCGGCCAGTTCAAGGTGCCTCCGAGCGCCCAGCCGGGGACGTACGAGATCGTCGCGAAGTGCTCCCACGGCCGACAGGTCACCGGCGACCTGATCGTGAACCTGACCGCCACACGCGAACAGATCCATCTGCCGCGTGGGCATGTGAACACCGGGGTCGGCGGCGCACTCGGCACCGACCCCGTGCAGACCGCGGCGGGAGTGGCGGCCCTGGCCGTCGCCGCCGCGGGCGGTACCTGGCTCCTGCATCGCCGGGCGAGAGGCGACGGGATCTGACGGACACCCTCCGCTGTCCGTCCGCCGGTACCGCCGTCCCCTCCCCCTCCGTGGCCCGACGCCCCTCGCGGCCCGGAGGGGGAAGGGGACCCACCCCAGGGGGGAAGGGGACCCGCCCCGACCACGACCACCGTCACGACCACAACCGCACAACCCCTGACCCCGAGAGGAGGCTCACATGCGCCGGGTCAGCAACACCGTCATAGCTTCCGTCACCGTGGTCGCCCTCTGCTCAGGGACCTGGCTGCTGTACAACGGCACCCAGGTCCACCCACCGCCCCAGCCCTCCGCCGCCCAGGCCGGCACCGGCGACGCCCTCCCGCAGGGTGCCCCCGCGCTCCGCCACTCCCCGCCCGAGCGCATCCGCATCCCCTCCATCGGCGTGAACGCCCCGCTGATGGGTCTCGGCCTCACCCCGCAGGGCAGCCTGGACGTCCCGCCCGCCGGGCAGAAGAACCTCGCGGGCTGGTACCAGGCCGGCACCACCCCCGGCGAGCGGGGCACCGCGATCGTCGCGGGCCACGTCGACAACGCCAACGGCCCCGCCGTCTTCTACAACCTCGGCGCCCTCAAGAAGGGCAGCGCCATCGAGGTGGCACGCCGCGACGGCGGCACCGCGCTCTTCGCCGTCGACGCCGTCGAGGTGTACGCCGCCCGCGACTTCCCGGACGAGAAGGTGTACGGCGCCGCGTCCCGCGCCGAACTGCGCGTCATCACCTGCGGCGGCGACTACTCGAAGGCCACCGGGTACCAGGGGAACGTGGTCGTCTTCGCCCACCTCACCGGCAGCCGCTGACCGGCATCCGCGGCGCCTACGCGATCCACTGCTGGTACGCCAGATTCGCCACCAGCGCGAACACCACCGTCAGCAGCACCACCCGGACGAACCCGCTGCCCCTCTTGAGCGCGGTGTGCGCCCCCACCGTGCCGCCCACCAGGTTGAACACGGCCATCAGCGCGGCCAGTTGCCAGTACACCGTGCCCTTCCAGGCGAAGGTCGCGAGGGCGCCCGCGTTGGTGCAGCAGTTGACGATCTTCGCGGTGGCGGAGGCGGTCACCAGGTCGAAGTGGAGCAGCGCGGTCAGCGCCAGGACGAGGAACGTACCCGTGCCGGGCCCGATGAGTCCGTCGTAGAAGCCGATCCCTAGGCCCGCGAGCCCGATCGCGGCCAGCACGCGCCGCGCGGAGACGGGCTCGGTCGAGGGCGCCGTACCGAAGGCGGGCCGCAGCATGACGAAGGTCCCTACGCCGAGCAGCACCACCATGACGACCGGCTTCAGCACGTCCGTACTCATCCCGGCGGCCACGAAGGCACCGGCCGTGGAGCCGGCCAGCGCCGCGAGCCCGATCCGCACGGCCAGCCGCACATCCACCGGCGCCTTGCGCGTGTACGTCACCGCCGCGCCGGTCGTCCCGACGATCGCGACCGCCTTGTTCGTCCCGAGCGCGTACGCCGCCGGTGTGCCGGCCGGCAGTCCGAGCAGCATCGCGGGGAGCAGAAGCAGCCCGCCACCGCCCACCACGGCGTCGATCCAGCCCGCCGCGAGGGAGGCGAGGCAGAGCACAACGACGACGGTCAGCGATATGTCGGGCATGATCGCGACCCTATGTGACGGGGTAGATGTGCCGTCCATGGATTCTATGAAGCCTGAGCGTCTTCTGAGGTTCGGCGCCTTCTGCGGTTCGGCGTCTTCTGCGGTTCGGCGTCTTCTGCGGTTCGGCGTCTTCTGCGGTTCGGCCCGGGGCCCCGGGGTCCCTGGGGTTGGGAACTGCTGGCGTTTGCCTGAGTACGAGCGTGTTCTGGCGTGCATGAGTGAGCCCTGACGCTCCCGGGCGGGGCTGGGCGCTGCTCGCGTCCGGTCCTTCGGGGGTGGCGGTCCGTACCCGGCTCAAGCAGCTCGCGCCTGCTGATGAGGAGGCGTTGCGGCGGGTAGGCGCACATCTGGGCACGCTGGCCTCCCGTGATCTGAAGGCGCGCTGCGCGGACGCTCTGGCACACGACGGTGAGGCGTGGGCGGCGCGCAAGCGGGAACTGACACCCCTGTCCTCCTCGCGGTGGGCGGGAGCAATCACCAAGGCCAGCCACGACCAGTGGGCCCTGTCCCGCCGCTGCCGGCTCGCCCACATCCAGAGTCTTGAAGCCGGTATCAGCACGATCAGGCACCGGCTGTCTCTGCCTCTGCGGGAGAAGGGCGGCAGGCGGACGCCGGGCGGCTACCACAGCAAGCAGGAGTGGCACGCCAAGGCCCGCCGCCTGCACGTCCTTCAAGACCGGCTGGAGCAGGCTCGCACGGACCGTGATGTCGGGGTCGTGCACGTCGTACGGGGCGGCAAGCACCTGGCCCGCACCCGTCACCACCTCCCCTCCGCACAGCTCACCGGGGCCGAGTGGCGGCAGCGGTGGGAGGCCGAGCGCTGGTTCCTGAAGGCCGACGGTGAGTCCGGGAAGCGGTTCGGCAACGAGACCATCCGCGTCAGTGCGGACGGTGAGGTGAGCATCAAGCTCCCAGCCCCTCTCAAGGAGCTGGCCAATGCCCCGCACGGCCGGTACGTCCTCGCCTGCCAGGTGCGGTTCCCGCACAGAGGGGAGGAGTGGGCGGACCGGGTGGAGGCGAACCGGGCCATCGCCTACCGCATCCACTACGACACGGCCCGCGGGCGCTGGTACCTGACCGCCTCCTGGCAGATCCCGGTGTCCCGGACCGTCCCCCTGACTGCGGTCCTGGCGGACGGCGTGATCGGCGTCGACATGAACGCCGACCATCTCGCCGCCTGGCGCCTCGACGTCCACGGCAACCCGATCGGAAACCCGCGCCGCTTCCCCTTCGACCTGTCCGGACCGGCCGGCCACCGTGACGCCCAGGTCCGCCATGCCCTCATCCGGCTGCTGAACTGGGCCAGCGCCTGCGGCGTCAAGGCGATCGCCGTCGAAGACCTCGACTTCACAGCGGAGAAGACGCGCGAGAAACACGGCCGCAAGCGCCGGTTCCGGCAGCTCATCTCCGGCATGCCCACCGGCAGACTCCGTGCCCGCCTGGCCTCCATGGCCGACCGGACCGGCATCGCGGTCATCGCGGTCGACCCGGCCTATACCTCGAAGTGGGGCGCCCAGCACTGGCAGAAGCCCCTCACCCACGAAAACAGGAAGACGACCCGCCACGAGGCTGCCGCCGTGGCGATCGGACGGCGCGCCCAAGGCCACCCCGTCCGGCGACGGACGACACAGCCCCCTGCACACCAGAGCGATGTACAGGGGCATCGGACCGTCCAGGCCGGACCAGGCACCCTTGGGCGTGAGGGATCCCGCCCCCGTATTCCCGGACCACGCACACGATGCGTGCCGCCGGACTATGGAGCGAACGCGGGCAACCAGAGCGCCCAACACCGTTCGAGGCGCTCGGCTGAGCATGAGTACTGGCAACAGGACTCACTCCCGCTCAGTCCATAGGAACGGTTCGGTTGACCCCACCAAACCCTCACAACCGGGTGCCGCTCCCGCTGAGGGCAGCGTTCCTCCCGGGAAACAGCCGTGATGCGACCGGGTAACACCGGCGTCGCAGGCTGCGGTGCATGACCTCGAATGCGCCCGCTCCCTGACCCGGCCGGCCCTCACCCTCGGCCCGGGAGGGAACCGCACCGCTCCCCCGCGGACAGCGCCCCGCTGCTCCACCTGCTCACCAACGACGGAGGCTCCTGAATGTCCACGGACACGACGATGACGACGGCGGCGAACGCCACCGACGGCAGCGCGCACACCATCGTGCTCGTCGGCCATGGCATGGTCGGCCAGCGCTTCCTCGAAGCGCTGGCCGAACGCGGCCTGACCGCCACGCACCGTGTGGTCGTGCTGTGCGAGGAGCCGCGCCCGGCGTACGACCGCGTCCAACTCACCTCGTACTTCTCGGGCCGCACTCCGAAGGAACTCTCCCTCACCGACGCCGAGTTCATCACCGCGCACGGCATCGAACTGCACCTCGGCGACCCGGCGGAGACGATCGACCGGGAGGCCAGGCAGGTCACGGCGCGCTCGGGTCTGGTCATCACGTACGACACCCTGGTCCTCGCCACCGGCTCGTACCCCTTCGTCCCGCCGGTGCCCGGCAAGGACGCCGAGGGCTGCTTCGTGTACCGCACCATCGAGGACCTGCTCGCCATCGAGGAGTACGCGAAGGCGAGGGCGACGACCGGTGCGGTGGTCGGCGGCGGCCTGCTCGGACTCGAAGCCGCGGGCGCGCTGAAGGGGCTCGGACTGACCACGCACATCGTGGAGTTCGCGCCGCGTCTGATGCCCGTACAGGTCGACGAGGGCGGTGGCGCGGCGCTTCTGCGCACCATCCAGGACATGGGCCTGAGCGTGCACACGGGCACGGGAACCCAGGAGATCGTCACCGGCGACGACGGCGCCGTGACCGGGATGAAGCTCTCCGACGGCTCCGAACTGCCCACGGATCTCGTGGTGTTCTCGGCCGGCGTCCGCCCGCGCGACCAGCTCGCCCGCGACACCGGGCTCACGGTCGGCGAGCGCGGCGGTATCACGGTCGACGACCAGTGCCGCACCTCGGACCCGCAGGTGTTCGCGATCGGCGAGTGCGCCCTCGCCTCGGACGGCCGGGTGTACGGCCTGGTCGCGCCCGGCTACGAGATGGCCGAGACGGCCGCCGCGACGATCGCCGCGGACGAGGCCAGCTTCACGGGCGCCGACCTGTCCACGAAGCTGAAGCTGCTCGGCGTCGACGTCGCGTCCTTCGGCGACGCGCACGGCGCCACCTCCGACTGCCTCGACGTCGTCTACTCCGACGCGCGCTCGGGCACGTACAAGAAGCTGGTCATCGGCCGCGACGGCGAACTGCTCGGCGGCATCCTGGTCGGCGACGCGGAGGCGTACGGCACCCTGCGGGCCTTCACCGGCTCCGTGCCGCCGATCGCCCCCGAGCAGCTGGTGCTCCCGGCGAGCGCGGGCGCCCCGGTCACGCTCGGCCCCTCCGCGCTCCCCGACTCCGCGGTCATCTGCTCCTGTCACAACGTCACCAAGGGCACCATCCGCGGCGCGGTCACCGAGCACTCCTGCACCACCGTGCCCGAGGTCAAGAAGTGCACCAAAGCCGGTACGGGCTGCGGGAGTTGCGTCAAGGTCCTCGGACAACTCGTCAACGAGGAGCTGGAGGCGAGCGGCGTCGAGGTCGACCACGGCCTGTGCGGCTGCTTCTCCCAGACCCGCGAGGAGCTGTACGAGATCGCCCTCGCGCTGCGCATCCCCTCCTTCCAGGTCCTGCTGGACCGCTACGGCCGTGAGGGCGCCCGGGGCGGCGAGGGCTGCGAGGTCTGCAAGCCGGCCGTCGCCTCGATCATCGCCTCCCTCGCCCCGACCATCGGCGCCAGCGGCTATGTCCTGGACGGCGAGCAGGCGGCCCTCCAGGACACCAACGACCACTTCCTCGCCAACCTCCAGAAGAACGGCTCGTATTCGATCGTGCCGCGCATCCCCGGCGGCGAGATCACCCCGGAGAAGCTGATCGTGATCGGCGAGGTGGCCCGGGACTTCGGCCTCTACACGAAGATCACCGGCGGCCAGCGCATCGACCTGTTCGGCGCGCGGGTCGAGCAACTCCCCCTCATCTGGGCAAGGCTGGTGGACGCGGGCTTCGAGTCGGGCCACGCCTACGGAAAGTCCCTGCGCACGGTCAAATCCTGCGTCGGCCAGACCTGGTGCCGCTACGGCGTCCAGGACTCCGTCCGCATGGCGATCGACCTGGAGCTGCGCTACCGGGGGCTGCGCTCCCCGCACAAGCTCAAGTCGGCGGTCTCCGGATGCGCCCGCGAGTGCGCCGAGGCCCAGTCCAAGGACTTCGGCATCATCGCCACGGCCGCCGGCTGGAACCTGTACGTCGGCGGCAACGGCGGCGCCACCCCGCGCCACGCGGACCTGCTCGCACAGGACCTCTCGGACGCCGAACTCGTCCGCCTGATCGACCGGTTCCTGATGTTCTACATCCGCACCGCGGACCGCCTGGAGCGCACGTCGACCTGGCTGGAGCGGATTCCCGGCGGCCTCGACCACATCCGCGACGTGGTCGTCGACGACTCGCTGGGCATCTGCGAGGAACTGGAGTCGCTGATGTCCGCGCATGTCGCCGCCTACCGCGACGAGTGGGCCGAGACCATCAACGACCCCGAGAAACTGGCCCGGTTCGTGTCCTTCGTGAACGCCCCGGACACCCCCGACCCGGTCGTCGGCTTCGTCCCCGAGCGCGACCAGATCAAGCCGGATCTGCCGCTGCTGAGCATCGGCCGCCGCCCCTTGGAAGCCCTGGAAGGAAGCGCACAGCGATGACCCTGGCACCCGAAACGACCGCCCTCACCGTCCAACTTCGCCTGACGGACTCCTGGTTGGCGCTGTGCGACCTGTCCGCTCTGACGCCGGGCCGCGGAGTCGCCGCCCTGCTCCCGGACGGCGGCCAGGCGGCCGTCTTCCTCGACCGCGCGGGCCGGATGTACGCCATCGACAACCGCGATCCGTTCAGCGGCGCGGCGGTCCTCTCCCGGGGCCTGATGGGCTCCCACCAGGGCCGCCCGTTCGTGGCCTCGCCTCTGCTGAAGCAGCGGTTCGACCTGGAGTCGGGCCGGTGCCTGGACGACGAGACGGTACGGGTGACGACGTACGAGGTCCGGATTTCCTGACGGCCATTTCCAGACGGCCGGGGTGACCGGGACCTCCTCGCGCCCGCCGGTCACCCCGGTCTTACTTGACCGATCATTCTCGATTGCCCTACGGTCGCCCACATGGCCAGAACCAAGGAATTCGACCCGGACGCCGCACTGCAGTCGGCCCTGGAACTGTTCTGGCGGCGCGGCTATGAGGCGACGTCGATGACGGACCTCGTCGAACACCTCGGCGTCGGCCGCGCCAGCATCTACGCGACCTTCGGCAACAAGCGCGCGCTGTACCTGAAGGCACTGGACCGCTATCAGCAGGCGCGCAATCCACAACTCCTGCGGGAACTCTCCCAGCCGGGTCCCGCACTGCCCGCCGTACGAGCGGTGGTACGCCGCTTCGCGACCGAGGCGACGACCGAGGGAAGGCGCCTGAGCGGCTGCTTCGTCACCAACACGGCCGCCGAACTGGCACCCCACGACACGGCCGCGGCCCGCCGCGTCGAGCACAACTGGGACCACATCGAGACCCTGCTGCACTCGGCCCTGGTCCGCGCGCAGGCCCAGGGCGAACTGCCCGCCGACCGGAACCCGCTCACCCTCGCCCGCATGCTGCTGGTCCTGATGCAGGGCCTACGGGTGGTGGGCAAGGCGTCCGCGGACCCGGCCCGGGTCCAGGACGCGGCGGAACAGGCGTTGACGCTGCTCGACTGAAGACCACCTTCCAAGGCCCGCGCACACCTTCTTACTGAACTGATCGGTCAAATAAGGGGACGATCCGGAATGACCGCACGCTTCTCGGGAAAGACCGCCCTCGTCACGGGCGCCGGTTCCGGCATAGGCCGGACCACCGCCCTGGCGTTCGCCGCGGAGGGCGCGCAGGTGGTCGTCGCCGGCCGCACCGCCGCATCGCTCGACGAGACGGTCGCGCTGATCGAGGCCCAGGGCGGAAAGGCGCTGGCAGTGACCGCGGACGTGTCACGCTCGGACGAGGTGCGCGCCCTCGTCGAGGCGGCCGTCGACCGTTTCGGCTCCCTGGACGTGGCGGTGAACAACGCGGCCGTCTTCCACGGCGGAACACCGCTGGCCGACCTCCCGGAAGCCGACTGGCACGCCGAACTGGACATCAACGTCACCGGCGTGTTCCTCGCCCTTCAGGCGGAGATCCGACAGATGCGGACGCAGCCGTCCGGCGGCGCGATCGTCAACCTCGCCTCCACCATCGGCCTGCACACCCGCCGCCCGGGCGTCGCCGCCTACGCCGCCGCCAAGGCCGCCGTCACCGCGCTGTCCCGCGCCGCGGCCCTCGACCACATCGCCGACGGGGTCAGGATCAACGTCGTCAGCCCCGGTGCCTCCGCCACCACGATGTCGCTGCGGCCGGGCGAGTCGGAGGCCGAGCGGGTGGAGCGGGTACGTCACGAACTGCCACTGGGCCGCGTCTCGAAGACCGAGGAGGTGGCGGCGGCCGTCCTCTACCTGGCGTCGGACGACGCGGCGTCGATCGTGGGCACGGACCTGGTGGTGGACAGCGGAAGCGCCCTCTGACGCGGGCCGGACGGGGGCTGGACGCAGGCTGGAGCTCAGGCCGGACGCAGGTCGGGGCTCAGGCCGGACGCGGGCCGGGGCTCAGGCCGGACGCGGGCCGGAGGCGGGCCGTTCGCAGGCCGGGGCTCAGGTCACTTCAGAGCGAGAGCGTCGTAGGTCACGCCGGTGAGTTGCTCGGAGGCGCTCCAGAGGCGCTCGCCGACGGCGTCGTTGCGCGTCCACCCGGCCCGCCAGGAGCTCGCGGGCGCGCCGCGCCACATCGCGAACGAGGGTCCGGTGAAGGAGTCGGGCCGTACGCCGGGAGCGGTGGCGGCGTACAGCGTGGGCAGCGCTCCGGCGTCCGGGCTCTGCGCGAGGAGCCGGTTCCCGATCTCCATGACCCGCTCGGCGCCCTTGCGCCCCGCGAGCTTCGGCCCGGCGGTCTGGAGGTTGGTGGAGGCGTACCCGGGATGAGCGGCGGCAGCGACGACACCGGACCCGACACCGGCCAGCCGCCGCGCCAGCTCATGGGTGAACAGAAGATTGGCGCTCTTGGACCGCCCGTAGGCGACCCAGGGCCGATACCCGCCGCGCTCGCTGTCGAGGTCGCGGATGTCGATGTTGGCGAGCACGTGGAACATGCTCGACACGGTCACGACGCGGGCGCCAGGGGTGGCGAGCAGCGCGGGAAGCAGCAACCCGGTGAGGGCGAAGTGCCCCAGATGATTGACCCCGAACTGAGTCTCGAACCCGTCAGACGTACGCGCGAACGGCAGAGCCATGACCCCGGCGTTGTTGACCAGCACGTCGAGCCGCTCGCCGTACACAAGGTCGAACGTCGCCGCGAACTCCGCCACGGAGTCGAGATCACCGAGGTCCAGCCGTACGAACTCCACGTCCGCGCCGGGTACCTCGGAGGTGATCCGGTCCCCCGCCTCACTCCCCCGCGCCTCGCTCCGACAGGCGAGCACGACCCGCGCGCCGCGCCGCGCGAGCTCACGCGCCGTGACGAACCCGATCCCGCTGTTGGCCCCGGTGACGACGGCCGTACGGCCATGCTGATCAGGGATGTCACTCACATTCCACCCAGCCACGCCCAAACCCCTCTCCACCACTGTCCGTCACACACCGTACGCTCAGTCTCGCCTGATCAGCTCGGGATCAATCCTCCGCCCCACAAGCGGCAACGCGCCCACGGCGGCGACGACCAGCACCCCGAGAGCACACGCGAGCAGCAGCGGAACCCCGCCCCCGTCCCAGAAGACGGCCCCACCCCCGGTGACCAGATAGCTCGACTCGGCCATCTTCCCCACCACCACCGCCAACACCAACCCCACAGCCAACGGCAACACCACCTGCACCACCTGCACAGCCCGCAACGTCCGCGCCCGAGCCCCCAACAAGGCCAACGCAGTAACCTGCGGCCGCCGCTCGACGGCCCGGTCGGTGGCCGCGACGAGGTACGCGGCTACGCCGATGATCAGTCCGAGGATCATGCCTACGGCCAGGAGGGTTTTTACGACGGTGATCTGTTGGAGTGCCTCGACTGCCAGGCCTTGAGGCTCGACCTGCGCGGTGGGGGCTGCCCCGCCGATGGCGTCGAGGACACGGCGTACGGTTTCTGGGCCGGAGCCGCTGATCAGGCTGAGAGTGGCGTCCTCCGGGCGGGTGTGCCGGGGCACCATGGAGGGCGGCAGGAGGATCGACCCGCTATCGACCACCTGGGCGTCCACGGGGTTGTGGAACCGGATCTTCTGATACGGCACTGTGAGCTTCAGGTCGTGGGTGTGCCGCCCGCCGCGAACGGCGAAGTGGATGGTCTCGCCGGCCTGGATGTTGGCCTGGACCTGCGCGGCATCCCACAGCCATAGAGGCTGCCCGTCTACACACCCTTCGACCGACGGCACCGCCTTGCGCAACTGGTCGCACGTGGCCACGACTGCGTCGACGCCCGGTTTCGTCGGCACACTGCCACCAGCTTTCGGCTGCAAAGCAACGAGGTGCGCCTGCAGACCTGGCAGCTCTTCGAGAGCGTGCTGCTGAGACGCGTTGATCTCCTCAAGCATGATGTCGTAGAGCTGAACGGGAGAGTTGCTCTTGGTGACCTGCTCCAACTCAATGAGCACCCCTTGTGCGAGAGAAGCCACGAAGACCAGCAGAACGAGACCCGTCGCCACCCGGAGCGCGCCACCCGGCTCGGCTTCGTTCCGCCTCATCGCAAGACCGAGGGAGAGCGACTGCGTGGAGCGGGCCGTCCGTCGAGCCAGGAACCTGGACAGCGAGGGCAACGACAACGCGAGCCCTACGCCGACCAGAACGACCGCTGATGGCACGAGTACCGAGGACAGTGCTGTGCTCGTGGGAGCATGCCCGGAGGCTCCGGCGATGCAGTACCCCGTCAGAATGCCCATGCCTGCGGTCAGCGGCAGGAATCCCCACCTTGACGGCGGCTTCTCCACCGCGCCGCGCCGGACAGCCAGCGGGTTTGCTGCTGCCTTGCGTGCGCTGGCACGGCCTACAAACCAGGCGAGCGCTGGGCAGCCCACGAGGCACACCAGAAGGGTTGTAACAGACAAGGCTCCGTCACCCGGGTACCACTTGAACCCCGGCAGGCCGATTCGCGAGACAAGTTGATTCACGATCTCGTACTCGGCAAGACCCAGAACAGCACCCACGCCAGCCGCCGCGACCGTCTCTGCGGCGTTCACCCGTTGAGTGCCCTTCCTGCTCAGCCCCAACAGGCGGAGGGCCGCCAATCGGCGTGTCCGTTCTGCGGCGGAGAGCCGTGCGCACACGGAGAGGAAGACTGCGAGAGGGAGCAGCACAACTCCGGCCATCGTGAATCGGACGATATTGAGTGTGGAGGGCTCCACTGTGGGATCCGGAGCGTAGTCCTTGCCCCATTGTTTCACGGGATACCCGTCGGACAGTTCGGCGCGGCTCATGCCTACGTACGCGACGAGTTCATCCGGACGGGCCAGCCCTTGGGCTCCGATCAGCCCTGCTTCAACGCCCGGGAAACGCTGAGCCAAGTCCGGTTGGTCTCGCAGTAGGCGATGCAGACGCGGAGAAACGAACACCTGGCCGTCCCGTGGAAGCAACTTCAGACCGGGCGGCGGTGCGATCGACTTCGTCCCTCGTGCCACGAAGATCCGGGTGAGAGGAGCCGAGCCATACGGATCAGTGCGGCTGAGACTCAGCGGAAAGCCGATGTTGATCCTCTGGCCGGACTGATCCCGCGGAACGACCGGTTGCCGGGCCGCGATGCGCCCGTCCTGCGCCGCGAGGATTCCGGGAATGGCGAGCACGATGGCCAGACAGCACACGCCGAGCGAGCCACCGACTGCCATGAGTACGAATCGCGCACGGTTGCCACGCCCACTGCCGAGCAACAGCCGAAGCCCCAGAAGGAGTTCCTTCACGCCACGTCCTGTTCTCGAGCAAGCACCCCGTCGGACATCGTGTACCGGCTGTCCGCGCGGCCCGCGACCTTCTGGTCGTGGGTAACGAGGACGACCGCCGTGCCTTGCGATCTTGCAAGGGCGAGGAATTCCTCCAGCACGGTGTCGGCGTTGGCACTGTCGAGCGATCCGGTCGGCTCGTCGGCGAAGACCACAGTTGGCCGATGCACGAGGGCGCGTGCTACGGCGACCCGCTGGTTCTGACCGCCCGACACCTGTGAGGGGCGCCGCTCCCGCAGTTCGGCGAGCCCAAGCCGGCCCAGTACCTCCCCAGCGGCAGCGAGCGCCGTGGCCTTGCCCTGCCCGGCCAGCCTCAGCGGCAGAGCGGCGTTCTCCTCCACGGTCAGTTCGGGCAGCAACTCGCCGTGCTGGAAGACGAATCCGAAGCGGTCACGGCGCAGGGCGCTGAGTTCGTCGTCGTCGAGTGCACCCAGCGGGAGTCCTTCGAAGCGGACTTCGCCGCCTGCGACGGGCAATACTCCGGCCAGGCAATACAGGAGAGACGACTTGCCCGAACCGCTCTGTCCCGTGATGGCCACGACCTCGCCCTGGCTGATTGCAATCGCGGCGCCCCTGACAGCGTGCGACTGCCCATAAAAGAGGTCGATTCCTCTGGCCGACAGGACTTCTGACGTAGTGATGCGAGCCTCCAGGAGAGCGGAAAGGAAGGAACCCGGGCCTGCGCCCGGGTCCTGGGCGTCGGACAGTCCGCCTACGGCCTGAAGTGGCGCGTCGGTGAGCAGTTGTCCGGCCGAAGGGTGCCTCGATCGCGACAGGCCCGTAGATCCGCGTCGTCCGTGTACTGCTGAGCTCCATCCCAGTTGGAGTGGTGCAAGAACACCGTCTGCCGCTGCTTGCCGTTGTAGCGAACCCAACTATGTCCTTCGACGCGAACGAGCACGTAGACGTTGTTGTTGTCACCAGGCAAGGCATCCTTGAGCTGCCCGCTCCATTCGAAGGAGCCATGGTTCTGGGCTGCGTCGTTGAACCTGTACTGCCCCTGGGTGAATTGCACACCTGTCGGCGTCAACCGGGGCAGCTTGTGCCAAGACCCCGCCATCGACGTCCCAGCCCCAACGAGAAACACCCCGGCCGCCACCACGCCAACCATCGCCGTCTTCATCCGTCACCCCTCTACCTCCCGAAGACCCCGTCGGCCCCAGGAGTTACAGAAGGTAATGGATCAGTAACGTGCTGAATCCTTTGGCCTACGAATCGCCATCCCATCAGGTGATCCGGAAGCACGAGACGCACGAGCGGGCGCCGATCTCGGCGACCGGCGTCAGGGCGTTGCGTAGTCGTACGGAAAGGGGTGGGTGTCCAGGTGGAACCACTCGGCGGTGGGGCCCGGCATCGGGGCCGATGGTGCGCCGGTCTGGGCCCAGTCCTCCACGGGGGCGGGGCAGGCAGGGCGACGGGGCAGTGTCGCGGTGCGGGGTCCTCGCGGGCGCAGGTCTCCGAGGCCGGCCCGCGCCGGTGGCGGAGAGGCCGAGCTGCACGCGGCACCGTACGGAGGGCTCGACGCCTTCCTGTGCACCCACCACAACGAGGTCCCCTCATTCAAACTCTCTTGCACGGATGCAGGTTTGGCCGCCGTGCTGGGGGCGTTGGCGGGGGCAGTCGCGACAACCGGGGCGGCATTCGCCACGGAGGCGCCGCCCCGTCGTGCCGTACGAAGATCTGGCGCGGTTCTGCACATGCGAGAGACCACGCTGGGGGATTCACCGCTGGCAGCGTCCGAACGTCACGACGTAGGTACCGGCGCTGGGCGACGAGGCCCCGGCCCGGTCCGCCGAGCCGGGCTGGGCTGGGCCCACGGGCCTATCTCGCGCAGCGACGGCTTGAGGATGATGGCGCGGTGGGCGGGGCTGTTCATCCACCAGTTGACGGCGGCCTGCGGAGTTCCCGATCCGCCCCAGCCGGTGTACGTGATCTCGTTGAACTCCAACGAGCGGGGGTTGGGACAGTATCCGGCCGCCTGGATGCGGCTCTGCGGTGTCGAGCCGGTTCGAGGGTTGCGGTGCGGGTCCTTGCCCGGTCCCCACCACTTCAGCTGGACGGCCGCGACAGCATGCTGCTGGGCCGCGTTCGTCAGGGCCTGGCTAATGGTGCGGGAAGGCAGCCCGCGCTGTGTGCGCTGCGCGTTGATCAGGCACATCACGGCAGCCCTCGCCTGGGTGACCGTCCCGGCAGTCGGGGCCCGGTTGGCGGCGGCCGGGTCGCAGGTCACGGCCGCCGTGGGCGGAGCCGCCACGACAGGGAAGAGCGTGGCCGACAGGGCGGCAGCCGCGGCAGTGCTCAGCAGTTTTCCGGTGCGCGACATGTGGTTTTGCACGGATACTCCACCTCCTGCGAACACGAACGGTGTTGTCATCCAGGCTGGGCTTGGAGGAGTACGCCGACTCCATCGGGGATGCTCGCATGGTGATCGACATGATCGTGGGAGCCCTACAACGAGTGCTCGTCTTCCCAGGCTGGGGCCTGGCCATCGAGCAGGATGTTCCGGACACCGTCGTGGCCGCCTACAAGCGCCTTTGCGCCGAGGGCTTCATCACCCGCCTCCTGCCGGCTGACGTTGCCGCCCGTCCTGGCGTGTGATCCCAGAGCGGCACCCCCCACAGTGTTCGAATTCTGTCGGACGTGCCGTACAAAGGAGGCCTCGGAGATGATCCGGGGCCTCTTGCGTGGGTTTGCTGAGACTTGAACGGTCCGACGTTTTCTCCGTCGGACCCTTCAAGTGCCCCTAGGCGACGGCGGGGGTGCCACCTCACGTCTAGTCAGCAGCTGCGTTCAGGCCGGGTGTTCCTGGCCTGCAGCCGCGCGATGTGTTGGCTAGGGGGACGGCCTCACCGCCCGTGCCACACGTACACCAGGACTGCTACGGCGAAAACAGCCGTCCAGCCTCCCGCTGTGCATCCCGTCTCCACCGCGTCCCGGAAGGTGACCTTCTCGGCCGCCAGGCGGTGGATGATGCCCGCGCGCAACCCGACGATGATCGAGACCAAGACACCGATCAGTACGTCCCTCATCCGGTCACGGGGAGACCGAGGGGGATCGGAGTTGTTCTGGGCGTTCTGTAGCGCAGTCATTGCGCGCCGCACCTTCGTCAGCCGCCTGCGGCTACGGCCATGACGTCTACTGCGAGCAGGTTCGCGTACGCGGCATCGTGCTGGCCATCGCCCCGTGCTGAACCAAGGACGCGCCGATCTGGAATGGCTCCGCAGGCGTAGCATGGTGGCTGGGACGGGTGGAGACCCGAATTACGATTTTGCTGCTTCGGTGGGTCCGTTGACCGTCACCACAGCCATTTTGCCACCCGGTGCGGACTTTCCCGGGGTGCGAGTAGCGGTCTGTGGCCTGCCATGTTGCACCGCAAAGAGACCACTCGTAGCGTCTCCAGCACATGAAAGAGCCTCCTCAACGGTTGGCGTAGGAACCCCGTTGAGTCGGCTCTTCACGTGGTGCCCTGCCTGTCTGGAAACGAAAGGAACACCACTTGCACAGTAACAAGAAGGGCCTGCCCGAAGGCAACCCGAGACGCCAGCCGCTTGACTACCTGCGGAGCTGGGCGACGCGTCATGGCCGCACGGTCCGCGATCAGATGCTGCGTGGCGCCGCGTATGGCGTTGGTAGCGGCGCCGTCAGCCTGCTGCTGATCTGGTGGCAGGGCCGCCGCTAAATGGCTCAGAGCCCCGCAGGCACTGCATCGTGCCTGCGGGGCGTTCCAGCACCGGGGAGTCGCGGCGCTGGCACGCCGAGAATGCGCTCGGCGCGATCACAGCGGCCGACGGCAACCTTTGACGGCAACACCGGTGCACATCGCCGTATCGGGAGAAGCAGCCGCGCACCTCGCAAGCCAGGCTGGACGGCATCGCCGCTGGTCGTTGGGCTGTTGGGGGGAACTTGTAAGGCGAGGGTCATAAGTGGGCTTGCCAGCAGAGTGCCCTCCTCGGGGGACCGCGTAGATGGCCCAGGGGCACGGGCCCCGGTCTCAGTTGCAGTCTCAGTTAGCGCGTGGTTCCGGGGCCGCTCGCTTCCATCCATGGCCGTCCGACATGGCGGCTGACCAGGTGCGCAAGGCTTGCGGTGGACGCCTATGGACGCCCCCGGATCAAGATCGGACAACTCGTAATGCGTTAGGTCTCGGGTTCGAATCCCGAAGGCGGCTCTTCTTGAACCCCAGGTCGGACAGTATCCGGCCTGGGGTTTCTACATTGGCTCGGGCGACGCTGCATGCCGGCGTCACACCTCGGCCCATTGGGTGATGGCTGCCTCGGTGCGGTCTCCAAGGAACTCGTACCACCGGCGTTCCAGGCAGACATAGCGCACGTCCGCTTCGACGAGGCTGAGGAAACCCGACACGGTCTCGGTGAGACGTTGCTGCAGCCCCGGCCCGCGCTGGCAGTGACTGTCGCCCCTGCTCCCAAGGGGCGGCGAGTTGACGGCTCGTGGACCACGTGTGGGGCCACGACTCCGCCGGAAGGCCCGCGGCCGGCCCGACCCGCCGGGGCGGTTCGCACCCTGAACCGCGAGCAAGCCGTTGTCACCCGATTGGTCCTCACCGCGCGTGCACCGGGCCGGCGGGCGTGATCCTGAAGCTCTGAGCCGAGCTACAGTCGCGGAACTGACAGGAACTGGCATGACAGACCATACGTGGGCGCCGCTTCCCAGTCCCCTGCCCGAGGTACTCCCGGGGTTGGATCTCCCCGAGCCCGGCCGGCAGCGTCGCTGGACCGTGCTGCTGCGCTGGCTCCTGCTGATCCCCCAATACATCGCACTGCTCTTCTTGGGGATCGCCGCGTTCGTCGTCATGGTCGTCGGCTGGTTCGCCGCCCTGATCACCGGACGACTGCCCGAACCGATCGCCTCGTTCCTGACCGGCTACCTCGTCTACTCCACCCGCGTCGCCGCCTACGCGATGCTGTTGGTCGACACATACCCACCGTTCGCCTTCCTGGCGCCCGGCTACCCCGTCCAGGTCGAGGTCCACCCCGGCAAGCTCAACCGCCTTGCCGTCTTGTTCCGCATCATTCTGCTCATCCCCGCCGCCTTCGTGGTGGAGCTGCTCTTCTACGGCTGGTTCGTGATCTGCCTCATTTTCTGGCTCCTGGTGCTGATCCGCGGCCGGATGCCGCGCCCGCTGTTCGAGGCGACCGCCGCCACCGCCCGATACACCATGCGTCTGTACGCCTATCAGATGATGCTCACCGCGGCCTATCCCAAGCGGCTGTTCGGCGACGAGCCCACCCCCACCGAGCAACCCCGCTCAGCTACCCGCCCGCTGCTACTCAGCGGCGCGGGCAAAGCCCTGGTCGTCGTGTTCCTCGTCCTTGGGGCCGCAGTCTTGATCTTCAACAATTTCCCCAACACCACCAGCACCACCTCACAGCCTTCAGAAAACGGCGTCTCTGTGGTGACGACGCGTAACGGGACCCAGCCGCACCCGGAGGGCACAACGAGGGCACAACAGCTTCGCGCGGGTTCAACGGCAACCAACGCCAGCAAACGCCAACTTGCCTGGTCAGCGACGTAGCTTGACAGTCTCCGCAGATGATGCACGACGGGGCGGCACCTCCGCACAAGGTGCCGCCCCGTTTCTTTCGTACGCCGGAGCCGTCGGCCGTCGGTGAGGGTCAGGGTTGACCGTCGGCGGCCCCGGAGTTCCAGCGCGCTAGCGGTGGTCGCTGCCCTTCGCCGTCGACGCCGCGCGGCCCGCCTCCAGGCGTGCCACCGGGATCCGGAAGGGGGAGCAGGACACGTAGTCCAGTCCCACCTCGTGGAAGAAGTGGACGGACTCGGGGTCGCCGCCGTGTTCGCCGCAGACTCCGAGCTTCAGGTCGGGGCGGGTGGCGCGGCCGGCCTGCACGGCCGACTTCACCAGGGAACCCACACCGTCCCTGTCGATGGTCTCGAAGGGGGAGACGCCGAAGATGCCCTTCTCCAGGTACGCGGTGAAGAAGCTCGCCTCCACGTCGTCCCGGGAGAAGCCCCAGACGGTCTGCGTGAGGTCGTTCGTACCGAAGGAGAAGAACTCGGCGGCCTCGGCGATCTGACCGGCGGTCAGCGCGGCCCGCGGGAGTTCGATCATCGTGCCGATGGCGAGCCTGAGGTTCGTGCCGGCGGCCTCCTGCACCTCCGCGATGACCTGGTCGGCCTCCTCGCGGACGATCTCCAGCTCCTGGACCGTACCGACGAGGGGGATCATGATCTCGGCCCGCGGGTCGCCCTTGGCGTTCTTGCGTTCGGCGGCCGCCTCCGCGATCGCCCGTACCTGCATGGTGAACAGGCCGGGGATGACCAGGCCGAGACGTACGCCGCGCAGACCCAGCATCGGGTTCTGCTCGTGCAGGCGGTGCACGGCCTGGAGCAGGCGCAGGTCGTTCTCGTTGGCGTCGCCGCGCGATTCGGCCAGCGCCACCCGTACGGACAGTTCGGTCACGTCGGGCAGGAACTCGTGCAGCGGCGGGTCCAGGAGACGGATCGTCACCGGGAGGCCGTCCATCGCCTCGAAGAGTTCGACGAAGTCCCGCTTCTGGAGGGGCAGGAGCTCCTTGAGGGATTCCTCGCGCTCCGTCTCCGTGTCGGCCAGGATCAGGCGCTCGACCAGTTCGCGCCGGTCGCCGAGGAACATGTGCTCGGTGCGGCACAGGCCGATGCCCTGCGCGCCGAAGCGGCGGGCACGCAGGGCGTCCTCCGCGTTGTCCGCGTTGGCGCGCACGCGCAGGCGGCGGACCCGGTCCGCGTACGCCATGATCCGGTGCACGGCCGCGACCAGTTCGTCCGCGTCGTCGGCGCCCGCGTGCATCCGGCCCTCGAAGTACTCGACGACCGGGGAGGGCACGACCGGGACCTCGCCCAGGTAGACCTTGCCCGTGGAGCCGTCGATGGAGACGACGTCGCCTTCCTCGATGACCACTCCGCCCGGGGCCGTCATCCGGCGCCGCTTGGTGTCGACCTCGAGCTCCTCGGCGCCGCACACGCACGTCTTGCCCATGCCGCGCGCCACGACGGCGGCGTGCGAGGTCTTGCCGCCACGCGAGGTCAGGATGCCCTCGGCCGCGATCATGCCGTCCAGGTCGTCGGGGTTGGTCTCACGGCGGATCAGGATGACCTTCTCGCCCGAACGCGACCACTTGATCGCGGTGTACGAGTCGAAGACCGCCTTGCCGACCGCCGCGCCGGGCGATGCCGCGATGCCCCTGCCGATCTGGTCGACCTTCGCCTGGTCGTCGAAGCGCGGGAACATCAGCTGCGCGAGCTGGGCGCCCGTCACGCGCTGGAGGGCCTCCGCCTCGTCGATCAGGCCCTGGTCCACGAGCTGCGTGGCGATACGGAAGGCCGCACCCGCCGTGCGCTTGCCGACGCGGGTCTGGAGCATCCACAGCTGGCCGCGCTCGATGGTGAACTCGATGTCGCAGAGATCCTTGTAGTGGTTCTCCAGGGTCTCCATGATCTGCATCAGCTGGTCGTACGACTTCTTGTCGATCGACTCCAGCTCGGCGAGCGGGACCGTGTTGCGGATGCCCGCGACCACGTCCTCGCCCTGGGCGTTCTGGAGGTAGTCGCCGTACACGCCCTGGTGGCCGGATGCGGGGTCGCGCGTGAACGCCACGCCCGTGCCCGAGTCGGGGCCGAGGTTGCCGAAGACCATCGAACAGACGTTGACCGCGGTGCCGAGGTCGTGCGGGATGCGCTCCTGGCGGCGGTAGAGCTTGGCGCGGTCGGTGTTCCAGGAGTCGAAGACCGCGTGGATCGCGAGGTCCATCTGCTCGCGCGGCTCCTGCGGGAAGTCCCGGCCGGCCTCGGCCTTGACGATCCGCTTGAACTTGGTGACCAGCTTCTTGAGGTCCGCGGCGTCCAGCTCCGTGTCGACCGCGACCTTCTTGGCCGTCTTGGCCGCGTCCAGCGCGTCCTCGAAGAGCTCGCCGTCGACGCCGAGGACCGTCTTGCCGAACATCTGGATGAGACGGCGGTACGAGTCCCAGGCGAAGCGGTCGTCGCCGGCCTGCTTGGCGAGGCCCTGGACCGACTTGTCGGAGAGGCCGATGTTCAGCACGGTGTCCATCATGCCCGGCATGGAGAACTTCGCCCCGGAACGGACGGATACGAGGAGGGGGTTATCGGCCTGGCCGAGCTTCTTGCCCATCGTCGCTTCGAGGGCATCGAGGTGCGCGCTCACCTCGTCACGCAGTGCCGCCGGCTCCTCGCCACTGTCGAGGTAGGTCTTGCACGCCTCGGTGGTGATGGTGAAGCCCGGAGGGACGGGAAGGCCCAGGTTGGTCATCTCGGCGAGGTTCGCACCCTTGCCACCGAGGAGGTCCTTGAGGTCCCTGTTGCCTTCGGTGAAGTCATAAACGAACTTCGCCCCCTCAACGCCGCTGTCGCCGCTTTCAGCTACGTGGGGATCTTTGTTTTCCGACACGAGTCTCGACTCCTCGACGTCGCGGTGGCTGCCCTGACGGCCAGGAACATACCCAGATCGAAGGCGTCTGGGTACGTCTACTTGCACGTCATGCGCCTGTAACCACCCGTCCGCCACTCGATTGAAAGTCAAGCCTTGGCAAGCGGTCACGGCGAGATGTTTTCACTTCTTGAACGAATCAACACCCTCAGAGAGCAGTATACGCTCAGATGAGCGGTCACTGACACGTCTGAGTTTAATCGATGAACGATCAAGGGGTGGCACTGAGTGCCACCCCTTAGGGAAGTGCAGTCGCTCAAGATCCGCTCATCTGAGCACCACCCCTATCAAGGGTGGCGAGAATCACGCAGTAAAGACAGCCTGAATTTCATCATGCGAACCACGATGTGGACGCGACGCGGACGCGACACATGGATGTCACACACCCCGCCGTCCATGGGCGTCACACAGGCGTCACACACCCAGCGCCGCCAGCCGTTCCTCCACCCGCTCCGGCGCGTACAGGTACTCCACGACCAGCGCCCCGGCCCCCACCAGCCCCGCCCGCTCCCCGAGCCGCGAGGTCACCACGTCCAGATGAGCGGTCGAACGCGGCAGCGCCCGCTGATACAGCAGCTCGCGCACACCCGTGAGGAACGGGGTTCCGGCCAGATCCCCGGCGATCATCAGCACGCCGGGGTTCAGCAGGGTCACCACGGTCGCGAGTACGTCCCCGACCTGGCGCCCCGCCTCCCGCGCGAGCGCCATCGCCTCCGGGTGTCCGGCCGTCAGCAGGTCGCGCACATCCGATCCGGAGGTGGCCGGGACGCCGGACTCGGCGAGTCTGCGCGCCACCGCGCCACCGCTCGCGACGGCGGCCAGACAGCCGTACGAACCGCACCGGCACAGCGCGTCCGCGCCCACCCGGATGTGCCCGATGTCGCCTGCGCCCCCGTCGACGCCCCGGTAGATGGAGCCGCCGACGACCATGCCCGCACCGATACCGGTGGAGACCTTGACCAGGGCGAACGCCGAACAGTCCGGATAACCGGTGCGCTGTTCGCCGTACGCCATGAGGTTGGCGTCGTTGTCGACGAGTACGGGGATCCGGGCGCCGCTCCTGTTGATCGCGGCGCTCCAGGCGCCACCGGCGCCACCGGCCGTACCGGCGCCACTCGCGCTCTCGATGCCGGCGTGCTCGGCGAAGGCGCGTCCCAGGCGCCCACGTATGTCGTAACCGTCCCAGCCCGGCATGATCGGCGGCTGCACCACCTTGCCGGTGTCGGTGTCCACCGGGCCCGGCACCGCGATCCCGATCCCGCACACCGCGTCCGCGCGCTGCCCGGCCTTCTCCAGCAGCCCGGCGAACCAGCGGCCGAGTTCGCCCAGCACGGCGTCCGGGCCGTCCTCGATGCGCAGGCTTCCGTGGTGCTCGGCCTGGATCTCGCCGCTCAGCGAGACGACGGCGGCCCGTCCGTGCCGGGTGTCGAGGTCGGCGGCGAGGACGACGGCGTGTTCGTCGTCGAACTCGAGGGTGATCGACGGCCGGCCGCCCTGCGGGGAGTCCACCGGGCCGCCCGCGCCCTCGCGCAGCCAGCCCGCACGGAAGAGCCGGTCGAGGCGCTGGCCGACCGTGGCCCGCGACAGACCGGTGGCCTGCTGCAGCGCGCCGCGCGTCGTGGCACGCCCGCTGCGCACCAGTTCGAGCAGTTCCCCGGCGCTTGCCTGATGCCCGGCCCTCATGGCCTTCGCCGCCCTTCCTGCCGTCCCCGCCATGCCTGTCATGCCCAACCCCTTGCGTTCACCAACTCTGCATTACATATTGAGTTTTGCGTGTTAAATAGACGTAACCCTACGGTAGCTAGTGCCGAACCGATCGGCCGGACGTCTTCGGGGAGACCTGAGTGGACAGCACGACCCAACTCACCATCCGCCGCACGGGGATCACCGTCCCCGTGCGCACCTCGGGTTCCCCCGCTCCGCCCGGTTCGCACGAGATCACCCACTCCGGCGCGCATGTATACGATCCCGACCGGCCCGCCGGGTCGCTGCACCTCAGGGCCGCCCGGGTACTCGAAGGCAACTGGACGGGAACGTCGACGGTTCCCTCGCACGGCCTGTACCCGCACCAGTGGTCCTGGGACTCCGCTTTCATCGCGATCGGCCTGCGCCACCTGTCCCCCTTGAGGGCGCAGACGGAGCTGGAGACGCTGCTCGGCGCCCAATGGGGTGACGGGCGGATCCCGCACATCGTGTTCAACCCCTCCGTTCCGCTCGACGCCTACTTCCCGAGCCCCGACTTCTGGCGTTCCTCGACCGCGGGGCGCGCTGCGGGCGCCCCGCGCACCGTACAGACGTCGGGCATCGTGCAGCCACCGGTGCACGCGCTCGCCGCCTGGCTGGTGCACCAGGCCGACCCGGGTCTGTCCCGGTCGCGCTCCTTCCTCTCCCGGATGTATCCCCGGCTGGCCGCCTGGCACCGCTATCTGCTGCACCGGCGGGACCTGGGCGGCGGCGGGCTCGCCTCGGTGGTCCACCCGTGGGAGCAGGGCATGGACAACAGCCCGTGCTGGGACGCCCCGCTCAGCCGTGTCACCCCGGCCGCGCCGCGCTCCTTCCGCCGCGCCGACCTCGACCACGGGTCCGCGGAGGACCGGCCGACGGACCTCGACTACGGGCGGTACGTGCGACTCGCGACGGACTACCGGGACGGCGGGTACGCCGACGGCGCCGGCGAGTTCGCCGTCGAGGACCCGGCGTTCAACGCGCTGCTGATCGCCTCCGAGCACGCGCTCGCCGCGATCGCGCAGGAACTGGGCGCGGCGGGGACGGCGCGGCACGCCCGCGCGGAACGGTTGACGGCAGCGCTGGTGGAGCGCCTGTGGGACCCGGCGGAGGGGATGTTCTTCTGCCGGGACGTGTACGGCGGGGATGCGCGCGACGGGGTCGAGAGCGGTGCTCTCGGTTCGGAGCGGCGCTCTGCCGAGAACGGTGCTCACGGGTCGGAGCGAGGCTCTCGGAGCGGTGCTCTCAGTTCGGAGCGGCGCTCTGCCGAGAGCAGTGCTCACTCTTCGGAGCAGCGCTCCCGCACCGGTGCGCTCATCCCCGAGCGCAGCGTGGCCGGGCTGCTCCCGCTCATCCTCCCCGCACTCCCCCGCGACATCGCCGCCACCCTGGTCCGCACGGCGGGCGGGCCGCACTTCGGGCTCGGCTCGGTCGCCCGGCTGGCGCCGAGTTACGACCTGACCGGGCACGCCTTCGACCCGCACCGCTACTGGCGCGGCCCGGCGTGGTTCAACACGAACTGGCTGCTGGAGCGCGGGCTGCGGCTGCACGGGGAGCACGGGCGCGCGGAGGAGTTGCGGGCGGCGCTCCTGGAGACGGCAGACGCGTCCGGGTTCGCCGAGTACGTGGATCCGTACACCGGCGAGGCCTGCGGCGCGCTCGGCTTCAGCTGGACGGCCGCGCTGACGCTGGACCTGCTGCACGAGCCCGCGGGCGCCGACCAGGCGGATCTGACGGGCCGGGCGAGCCGGACGGACCGGACGGACCGGACGGACCGGACGGACCGGACGGACCGGACGGACCGGACGGACCGGACGGACCGGACGGACCGGACGGACCGGACGGACCGGAC